>JBJONF010000045.1:0-3058 GCA_046051985.1 Actinomycetota bacterium | reverse complement strand
GACCAACACGATCAACGAAGGCGGTTAGGTAGCGGGTGTCATCACAAATGGATGAAATGAAAGCATGGGATTCGATGTTTGCTTCGCCAACAACATAAAAACCAAGTTCATCGCAAAGATCCAAGAACGCCGCATCATTTGGATAGTGTGAAGTACGCACCGCATTGAAGTTCCAGCGCTTTAGTTCTAATAGATCCTGGCGCATGTCATCACGAGTTAGTGCGCGACCTGTATAGCGATTGAAATCATGTCGGTTGATTCCGTAGAAAATAATCGGCTGACCATTAACTAAGAAATCTTGACCCTTAATAAGTATTGATCGGAAACCAATTCGCTGCTGAGAAACTTCGATTACCTGACCGCTTGGATCGAGTAATTCAATGTGCAGGGTGTATAAATTAGGGGCTTCAGCCGACCAAGGATTTACCTTTGGAATTCTGGTCTGGAGCACAACTTTTCCATGTGGCCATGGCTCATTTTCCATAATCGCAGCCTTGGCATCTGCCGGCAGATTTCCGTGCCAATACTTTCCATGGAAGTAATCATCGCTGCGCTTTTTTAGCTCTGCATCTCGCTCTGTCCAAATTGGTGAAGTGAAGTTTTTAACTGTCTTGGAAAGATTGGCACTCTTTACTTTAGGTAATTCGCTGATCGAAGCACGCAATGTGTAACTATCAGTTGATAAGTTATCCAGAGAATTCAGATCTGCTTCGATCGACAAAGTTCCAGTGGTTCCGTCTTTTTCTAAACCTGTGACAGTTTTGAACGTCTCAATAAAGACTTTGTTAGTCGCATACAGCTTTACCGAACGAGTGATTCCACCATGCCACCATTGATCTTGGTCTTCGATAAAGGTTGCATCAGACCATTTAGTAATATCGATTCGCACAACGTTGTTACCACTATGTACAAATTGTGTGATATCAAATTCTGCAGCAAGACGTGAATCCTTAGTCAAGCCAACTTCAATACCGTTGATGTAAATTAAAGCAACTGATTCGTAGCCACCAAGTTGTAGAACTACGCGCTTTCCTGCCCAGCTCTTTGGAAGATCAAAATCTCGCTCATATACGCCATGTGGATTTTCTTCTGGAACAAAGGGAGGCATCTGGGCAAATGGCATTTGCGTGTTTGTATAAATCGGTTTATCAAAAAATACATCCGAAGTTTCCTGCATCGTCCACAAACCAGGAACCGGAATCGATGCCCAGCGCTTACCTAATTTTTCAGTTGGCTTATGTAACAACTGGAAGCGCCAAGTTCCATCTAAAGAGATCTGCTCAAAGTGCTCAATATTGAGCATCGGCAAACGGTTAACAGAAGTGGTCTCGGGGCTCATCCAATAGTTGCTAATCACGTGGGGAAGTCTCTCATTAAGCCCTTGATTGGCAAAAGGATCTCTTGTTTTTGCGTTGTGGCTCATGTCTGCCATAATTACGGCTGCTGTATTCGGGGTGACTCGAAAGCAGGCCTCTCTAGCTCAGTGGTAGAGCAGCGCACTTGTAATGCGCAGGTCGTCAGTTCAATCCTGACGGGGGGCTCTGGTTAATTCTTCGGTTCGGGACCATCGTTACTGGATAACTCAAATCCTCAAGAAACTGCAGCATCAATGCGTTGAAAAGTTCTGGCTTTTCCTTAACCAATGCGTGAGACGTTCCGGGCAAAACCGCTAACTGGCCAAGTGCCAAAGATTCATATAGCTCTTGAGTGTGCTTCAAAGTGATCATGTCATCATCGCCGGAAACAACAAGCACCGGACATTGAATCTCTGACAACTGTTTTTTTGAAATATCAGGCTCAGTGTCCCAAATTTTAAACATGCGAGTTACTTTTTCTAGCAAGGTATGTGGTGCATCAGGTGAAACTAAGGTGTACTCAGCTAAATCTTCTTCAGAAACCGATGGTTCGCCCATTTCGTAATCAACACCTGAATGATGGAAATTGCCACCAACTGAAACAATTGACTTAACAAGATCTGGACGTGCAATTGCAACCATCAGTGCAATGACTGCGCCATCTGAATACCCAACTAAATGTGCAGGTTCTTTTACAATTGTTTCTAGATACGCAATTGCTTCACGTGTTTGGTATTCAAAGTGCAAGCTGCCAGTGCGATCTGCAGTAAAGCCGTGCGCAGTTCGATCATAAGCAAAGACATGAAAATCATCTTCAAGTGCAGGAACTAATAAGTAATCCCAACTAGCGGTTTTGCTTAAACCACCATGCAGTAAAACAACTGCTTCGCCATCGTTATCCCATTCGTAGCAGTACACGTCATGGCCATCGACCTTTAAATATTCGGGCACTACTGCGAATCCATGATGTGACGATTACCGCGATCAAATGTTAAATAGTTATAGGTCCAGTCAGCCATAGTGCCGATCTTGTTACGTCCACCTAATAGATAAAACAGGTGCAACCACAGCCAGGCATACCAAGCCGGAATTCCAGTCATGCGCAGATTTTTGACTTCTACAATTGCTTTGTGGCGACCGATGGTTGCCATAGACCCTTTATCGATGTACTTGAAAGGCTTTAATTCTGTACCTGCGGCAAGGCTCTTGATCTGCTTTGCAACATGTCGGCCTTGTTGCATGGCAACAGGTGCAACCATCGGCAACATGCGGCCGTTGTCTCCAATAAAACCTGCGATGTCACCGATCGCAAAGATGTGTGGGTAATTCTTAACCTGCAAAGTATTTTCCACATCGATACGTGTATTAATCAGAGGCAAATTCAACTTTGCACCCGTTGGTTCACCCTTTACACCGGCGGCCCAGATTGTTACCTCTGAAGGGATCTGGCTTCCATCGCTGACTTCGATCATGCGTGGTTTGATCTCTTTAACGGCGGTGTTTAAGTACACAGTTACGCCAAGCTTTTCTAGATCTTTTTTACCGTGGGCAGAAAGCTTTTCAGAAAACATTGGCAGGATTCGGGGACCGGCTTCGATTAAATTAATTTTTATATGTGCTGCTGCATTTGCTTGATCATGCTTCAGTGGACCACGAACAAGTTCGGCAAATGCTCCCGCCATTTCAACACCAGTTGGACCGCC
>JBJONF010000044.1:0-3091 GCA_046051985.1 Actinomycetota bacterium | reverse complement strand
ATCATCGTTATTGCAGAAGGTGCAATTCCTCAAGATGGCGACATGATGGTTAAGGATCAAACCCTTGATTCATTTGGCCACCCAAAGCTTTCAGGTATTGGTGATTGGTTAGCTGGTCAGATTGAAGAGAAGACGGGCAAGGAAGCACGTACATCTGTATTGGGTCACATTCAACGTGGTGGAACTCCAACAGCATTTGACCGTGTTCTTGCTACTCGCTTTGGTCTACATGCGATCACTGCAGCTCACGAAGGTGACTGGGGCAAGATGGTTGCTCTGCACGGTACAAATATCGCTCGTGTGCCGTTGGCATCTGCGACTGAAAAGCTAAAGACCGTGCCTTTGGAGCTATACAAGGAATCAGAGATCTTCTTCGGATAATTGCCCCGCGCAATGACCTTTGAACTCTCTACACTTCTCCAATGAACTCGAATTCGAGCACTAAGTTAGAAAATCTGTTCACACCTGGCCTCGTTGCTGCTCAGCAACCAACATGGCCAGGTGGACCAGATGGTCCACAAGTTAAAGCTGCTGTTGCAGAGCTCAAAGCGCTGCCACCTCTTGTCTTTGCTGGTGAATGTGATGATCTCAAAGCTCGAATCGCGTTAGCTGCAGAAGGTAAAGCATTTTGGTTACAAGGGGGCGACTGTGCAGAAACTTTTGTTTCAGCTACGGCAGATTCAATTCGAAATCGTATTAAAACAATTCTTCAAATGGCGGCAGTTTTGCAGTACTACTCAAGCTTGCCGGTAATCAAGGTGGGCCGTATGGCAGGGCAGTTTGCAAAGCCACGATCAAGTGATTTTGAAACTCGCGGCGATGTAACACTTCCCGCATACCGCGGAGACGCGGTTAATGACATTGAATTTACGGAAAAGGCACGTACGCCAGATCCAATGCGTTTGGTTCGCGTGTACAACACATCTGCAGCCACACTTAATTTGGTTCGTGCATTTACACAAGGCGGTTTTGCCGATCTTCGACAGGTACATGAATGGAACAAAGGCTTTATTCGTGATTCAAAGGTTGGGGATCGCTACGAAAAGATGGCTGATGAAATCGGTCGCGCTTTAGCGTTCATGAAATCTGCAGGAGTTGATCCTGAAAGCTTCAAGTCAGTTGATTTCTTTGCCAGCCACGAAGCGTTGATTATGGAATACGAAAAGGCGTTAACACGTATTGATTCACGCACTGGTGATGCCTACGATGTTTCAGGACACTTCATCTGGATTGGTGAACGTACCCGTCAATTAGATGGCGCTCACGTTGATTTCGCATCAAAGGTTCGCAATCCAATCGGAATCAAACTTGGACCAAAATCCACAGTTGACGATGCACTTGCATTAATCGATAAGTTAGATCCAAACCGTGAGCCTGGTCGCATTACATTTATTACTCGTATGGGTGCGAAAAACATTCGTGAAATCTTGCCGGCCCTAGTTGATGGTGTAACAAAGTCTGGTGCGAAGGTGCTGTGGGTGTGCGATCCAATGCATGGCAATACCTACGAAGCACCATCTGGATACAAAACCCGTAGCTTTGATGATGTTATGGATGAGGTAAAGGGATTTTTTGAAGTTCACAAAGCACTAGGGACACATCCTGGCGGAGTTCACATCGAACTAACCGGTGATGACGTGACCGAGTGCGTTGGCGGAGGCGAACAGATTTCACACGAAGACTTGGCTTCACGGTATGAAACTGCGTGCGATCCACGCCTTAATCATGCTCAATCGCTAGAGCTTGCTTTTTTAGTTGCTGAAATGTTGCGCGATCGCTAATTTTGGCCTGTGCCACTTTTCATAACTTCTCACAAGACACCTGTTGGTACCCTCAATTTATTGGCCGATGATCAAATTCTAATTGGCGCAAATCTTTCAACTGTTTCGGCCTTTAAAGCTGGTCGTGATGTGAAGATTGTGAAATCTATTCCTGTAATTTCAGATCTGATTCATGATTACTTCGATGGAGACTTAACTGCGCTGAGCGGTATCAAAGTCAGACAACCAGGAGCTGCATTTTCACAAGCTGCGTGGAAAGCGATGCGAAAGATTGCACCGGGTAAGACTTTGTCCTATGCCGACTTGGCTGAAAAAGCCGGAAGCCCTGCTGCCGTAAGAGCTGCGGGAAGCGCCTGTGCAAACAATGCGATCATGCTTGTTGTTCCCTGCCACCGCGTTGTAAAAACTGGGGGAGCGTTAGGAAATTATGCGTACGGTGTTGATAAAAAGCAGTGGCTCTTAAGCCACGAGGGCTTTCTTTAAGATTTCTATTGCTTCGGCACATTGCACATCATCAAAATCTAAATGAGTAACTAGCCGTGCATACTTTGGACCAAGGGCGCTAATCCATAAACCAGCTTCCTTGCAACGCGCAGCAAGCTCTGCGGCAGTAATAGGAAGTCCAGCCAGGTCTAAACCAACAATGTTTGTATGAACATTTGTTGGATCAATCAAAGAAGAATCTATTGCTGCGATTGCTCGTGCTAATTCTTGAGCGCGACGGTGATCTTCGGATAAACGATTTATGTTGTTATCAAGTGCGTAATGCGCACCTGCGGCCAGCAATCCGATCTGACGCATTCCTGCGCCGTAACGCTTACGCCAGACGCGAGCTTTTGCTATCCGCTCTTTTGTTGAAAGCATTAGCGAACCAACAGGTGCGCCTAATCCTTTTGATAAACATACTGAAATCGTGTCGAAGTATTTGCCGTATTCAGTAAAGGAAACACCGGAAGTAATATGTGCGTTCCAGATTCGAGCACCATCAAGATGAAGTGCTAGCCCTAGCTCATCGGCACCTTTGCGCAATGCGGCGATCTCTGAAATTGGTTGAACAGTTCCGCCACCAAAATTGTGGGTATTTTCAACCGCGATCGCAGTTGTTGATACCAAGTATGGGCCGCTATTGGGACGAGCAATTTCAAGGGCATCAGAGGCCTTTAACAAACCATTTTTTGCTGGAAAAGTACGTGTGGTAATTCCACTAAACACCGCTGCAGCACCAAGTTCAGCACGCACAATGTGACTATTGGTTTCTGCGATTAACTCTTCACCAGGAGCGACCAACATACGAATAGCTAATTGGTTTG
>JBJONF010000043.1:0-3159 GCA_046051985.1 Actinomycetota bacterium | reverse complement strand
TACCCTTGGGGTCTGTTAACCGTCCGTTTGGTTCACCTGATACCTATTAATAGGAGCAGGACCCAAACACGAAAAAAGGAATAACCATGAAGCCAGAGATCCACCCAGAGTACAAAGAGACCCAAGTGACTTGTGGTTGCGGCGAGAAGTTTGTAACTCGTTCAACAGTTGCTAGCGGATCTATCTACGTTGAAGTTTGTTCTGTATGCCACCCGTTCTACACAGGTAAGCAGCGCATCCTTGATACTGGTGGTCGCGTGGCTAAGTTCGAAGAGCGCTTCGGTAATGCCGCTAAGAAGCAGAACAACTCTTCGGCCAACTAGCTTTTTTAAAAAACCGCATCGCAGCCTTAACGGTTGCGGTCGCGGTTTTTTTATTTCCCAAGGTTTAATTCAGTAATGATTACGAGATAGAAAGGAGCAGTCGATGAGCAATGATCGCTTTGCATCAGCACATGAAATGGTGCGCGAATATGCCGAACTTGAAGAAAAGATGGCTGATCCTTCTATCCATGAAGATCAAGCAAATGCTCGCAAACTTGGACGTCGCTATGCGCAGTTGGGTCCAGTAGTTGCAGGTTTCAAAGCCTGGAAATCATCAGAGGATGATCTTTTAGCTGCAGCTGAACTAGCAGATGTTGATCCTGAATTTGCTGCCGAGATCCCAGCGCTAGAAGCTGCCCGTGATGCCGCTGCTGAAAAGTTAGAAGAGTTGTTGTTGCCACGTGATCCCAATGATGATCGTGATGTTATTTTGGAAGTTAAAGCAGGTGCTGGCGGAGATGAATCAGCGCTATTTGCTGGCGATCTATTGCGTATGTACATGCGATATGCAGAAAAGCACAACTGGAAAGTTGAAATTATTGATGCCACCGAAAGTGAAATGGGTGGATACAAAGACATTTCCGTTGCTGTTAAATCAAAGGGAACTGCAGCACCTGGCGAATCACCGTATGCGCGCCTGAAGTTTGAAGGCGGTGTACACCGTGTGCAGCGCGTGCCTGAAACTGAAAGCCAGGGACGTATCCATACATCCGCAGCTGGTGTTTTGATTTTGCCTGAAGCAGAAGAAGTAGATGTCGAGCTAAATATGAATGACGTACGCGTTGATGTGTATCGCTCATCAGGACCTGGCGGACAGTCTGTAAATACAACCGATTCTGCGGTGCGTTTAACTCACGTTCCAACTGGAATTGTTGTGTCGTGTCAGAACGAGAAGAGCCAGCTACAAAACAAGGAATCTGCGTTGCGAATCTTGCGTGCTCGTCTACTGGCTGATGCTCAAGAAAAGGCGGAAGCAATTGCCTCTGCAGAGCGTAAGAGCCAGGTTCGAACTGTGGATCGTTCAGAGCGAATCCGTACCTACAATTTTCCAGAAAACCGCATCAGTGATCACCGTGTTAATTACAAGGCAAACAACTTGGATGCAGTCCTGAATGGCGATTTAGATGACATGATTCAAACTTTGCTAGATGCTGACAAAGCAGCACGTTTGGCCAACGCTAACTAACATGATCGGCAGTCAATGAACGTTAGGGAGATTCTGCGCGATGCTAAATCGCAGTTAGCTGAATCTGGTATTTCTGAAGTTGATGCCGAGCATTTACTTGCACATGTTCTAGGTCTAACCCGTATGGATCTTCATAACCCCGTTATGACTGAATCAACTTTATTGGGCATCGAAGACAAAGATGTTTTAGAGGAACAGTTTTACGATCTATTAGATCGCCGCCTGAACTTTGAACCGTTGCAATATTTAACTGGCACAGCCGGATTTAGATACTTAAACATTGAAGTTGGCCCAGGAGTCCTGGTGCCACGCCCAGAATCTGAACTATTGGTAGAAGCAGTTTTACAGCACATCGAAAACTTGCCAGCGCCAGTTAGTGTTATTGATTTAGGAGCAGGTTCTGGTGCGTTGTCACTAGCAATCGCAACAGAAGCACCAACAACGCGAGTAATCGCAGTAGAAAAAAGTCCAGAAGCAATTTTCTGGCTTAAGAAAAATGTCTCAGTAATCGCTGAAAATGTGCGGGTTGTCGAAGGCGATGTTGCAGATGTGTTACCAGGGATTAAGTGCGATGTTGTTATTGCAAACCCACCGTATGTTCCAGATTCACAAGAGCTACCCCGAGATGTTGCAGGTTTTGAGCCTCACATTGCTTTGTTTGGCGGCCCAACCGGAATGGAAATTCCGCAACAATTTATTACCGCGGCCGCTCGGCTGTTAAAGCCCGGGGGAGTTTTAGTTATTGAACACACAGAAGAGCAAGGCTCTGCCATTGCTGCAGCGCTGTCAGTAGATTTTTCAGAGGTTGCCCTGCATGATGACCTAGTAGGTCGACCACGTTGGACTAGTGCGGTGAGGAGGTAGCCATGGCTAAAGAGATTGACTTGAAGAAAGGCGAACTTTCTCGTCACGTTAACAAGGCTGCTAAAGCAATCGCTGATGGATACATCATCGTTATTCCGATGGAACATAGCTATGCATTTGTTTGCGATGCTTTTAGGCAAGACGCGGTTCGCGCGATGCATGTTTTGCGTGGAGATCCTTTGTTTACCGCAGCCCAAATAATTGTTGGAAGCGTTAAAACTACTGATGGAATTATTCGCGAGACAACTCCTGAAATTAAAGCTTTAATGAAAAAGTTTTGGCCCGGAATGTTGTCACTCAATCTGCGACCACAACTTGGACTTAGCTGGGATCTTGGTGATAACAATCAACTAGATCGCGTCAGTATTCGAATTCCTAAAGCTAAGTTTGCAAAAGCTTTGGTGTCACAAACTGGTCCACTTGCAGTTGCAAGTGCGGCACGTAAAGGCATGCCTGCACCAAAATCATTAGGTGATGTGTGGGTGCTTGAATCAGATGTAGCGCTGAAGTTTGATAATGGAAATCTTCGTAAGGGCCCAATTTCTACGGTGATTGAGGCTGATGAGACGGGTGTGCGCTACCTGCGCGAGGGGGCTATCTCACTTGCAGAGATTCAAGCCATCGTTCCGGGTGCAACAGGAATTTAACCCGCTTGCCCTATAGGGTTTAGCCATGTCCGAAACCTTCTATGGCCCAGATTTCAACCTTTTAACCTCGCAGGATCCTGAAATCGCAGCGGTTCTTTTATCAGAACTTAAGCGTCAACAGACCAACTTGCAGTTAATC
>JBJONF010000042.1:0-3258 GCA_046051985.1 Actinomycetota bacterium | reverse complement strand
ACAACATTCTTCACCGGCTTTTGTCGGTGCGAAGTTCCCAGTATCGAATTTCCACTTGCTGACAATGCAGCTAATGCTTCTGGACGAATCTTTGATGGACCGCAACCAAAACGTCCATCTACTGGCTTTAACTCTGAAGGAATGATGATGCTCATGGGCTAAGACTACGGGTAGTACCGAGAGAGTTCCCAATCACCGCTTGTGGCGGTCCTCTCATAACGCAATCGATCATGCAGCCGCGAGTATCGGCCCTGCCAAAATTCGATGTGAAGCGGTGTCACTCGGTATCCGCCCCAATGTGCAGGACGTGGAACCGCGCTTCCTTCAGGCCATTTTTCGGCAGCACCTGCATAGCGTTGTTCTAATTCTTCGCGCGATGCAAGGTGTGATGACTGCGCACTTGCCCAAGCACCAATTTGTGAACCCCAGGGTCTAGTTGCAAAGTAGTCATCTGATTCTTGCGCAGAAACCTTTTCCGCAACTCCGCTAATTGAAACTTGGCGTTCCATTGCATACCAAGGAAAGAGCAATGAAACATTTGGATTTAATTCAATTCCATGTGCTTTGCGAGATTGGTAATTAGTAAAGAAAGTAAATCCACCATCTGAAATATCTTTCAACAAAACAGTGCGCGTATTGATTTGCGAATCTGCAGTAACCGTTGACAGCACCATTGCATTTGCTTCAACAATGACGGGGTTTTCATGTGCATCTTTTAACCACGATGCAAAAGCTTCAAATGGATTACTAGGCAGAGTTTCTAAACCGGCATCACTATATGAACGACGCATCGCACGGATCTCATCGCGGGTGACAATTTCATCGGCCATACCCCTATCGAACCCCACTTTGGGTCCATGAGCGAGTTTTCGGGCCGCCTCTGCAAGGGCTTATGCAAGGGGCCACCTTTATAACAATCGGATAAATGACCGGCCAAAAGCGTGAAAAAGTTGGTGTTTGGTTTGCTTACCTACGCACAAAAGAGTGGAATTACCCCAACAGCGCATGCCCTCGTGTGCGCGAATTCCATCCATGGAGGATATAAATGAACACAAAGCGTTTCGGATTTGCTGGCGTTCTTGCAGCATTCGCGCTTGCGGTTTCAACACTTGTAGCACCATCAGCAAGTGCAAATACTCAGATCGTTGTCTGGGCAGATGAATCTCGCGGGCCAAACCTTGCAAAGGTAATTGCAGCAAAGGGTGACTGGGTTCCAGGTTTCACCGTAAAGGTAGTTACATTCTCAAGCTTTGATGCACTCAAGGATGCTTTCGATAAAGCAACTGATGCATCAGGTCCAGATATTGTTGTTGGCGGAAATGACTGGGTACCAACAGGTGCGAAGAGCGGAAAGCTTGCTCCACTCACACTTACAGCAGCTGTTAAGGCTCGCTTCAACCAGACACAGTTCGTTGACCTTACATACAAGGGCAAGCTGTACGGAGTTCCTGTAGACATCAACAACGTTGCAATGATCTACAACACCAAGCTTGTTTCAACTGCACCAAAGACATTTGGTGAAATGGTTTCAAACTACAAGTCACTCAAGGCTTCTAAGGGCTTGAAGGCTGGTCTATGTATTGCAGGCGGCGGAATGTCATGGGGAGCTCACTCAGTATTCTCAGCACTCGGCGCAGATGCATACCAATTCAACTCACGTGGTGGAGTTGTATACGGCCGCGGATTCAGTGCAACAACATTTGGTAAGAACGTTCGTACTTACCTAATGGATGGCAAGAAGAGCAACGGTTTCTTCCCAGCAACAGATACAGGTTGCAAGGACAACTTCCTTGCAGGAACTGTTCCTTACGCAGTTATTGGTAACTGGGAGTGGGCAGATTACGTAGCAAAGGGATTCACAATGAACCTAATGCCAGTTCCTGGTGTTGCAGAAGGCACATACGGAAAGATGTTCGGATCAGTTAGCGGCGCGCTTCTAACAACATTTGCTGCAAAGCATGGTGTTGAGTCAGGTGCTAAGTCACTTCTAACTAACTTCTTCGCATCAACTGATGGTCAAGTTCGTTACCAGGCATTTGAGAAGCGTCCACCTGCAGAAAAGGGCGCACAAGCAGATGCAACAGTTTCAGCTGCACAGCGTGGATTCGGTTCAGCCGCATCTCTAGCTGGAATTCCACAGATCGGCGCATTCCTAAACAGCAACAAGGGTGGCGCTAACTACTGGGATTCAGCACCTGCTTACTGGACAGCTGTTCTAATTGATGGCAAGGATGCAGTTAAAGAAGCATCAAAGCTTGCATCAATCTGGCGCACTAACACCGATGGTGGCAAGGGCGATCTCTAATTAATTTGATTCAATCAAATTAAGTTTTAAATGAGGGTGAAATGAGTGATGCGGGCGATAATTCGCCCGCATCACTCATTTTCTAACATTGAATAGTTAACGACAGGAATTCACATGACTTACTTAATAAGAGGCAAAGTTGCCCTCTTACTGAAGGTAATTGTTGTGACCCTGTTTGCTTCAATTCTTCTGCTTCTTGCACAGAGTGCTTTTGCTCAAAGGGAATATGTAATCGCGGCTTTTTTAGCGATCGCAGTCCTGCTTCTAGCTTTGACCTATTTAAGTAAGATTTCAGTTCCACTTAAATTCTTTATTCCAGGAATTCTTTTGTTGACGGCTTTTGTCATTGGGCCAATTTTGTATACGGTGACGATGTCTGGGTTTAATTACAAAACCGGAAACATCATTTCAAAAGAAGAAGCAATTGTTCAGATCAAAGTTCGCGCAATCGAAGCTGCGCCATCAGGGCTTAGCTTTGATATTAAATTGGGTAGATACGATGGCGAGCCTGCGATTTTGGCTTCGGATATCAATACCCCTGAGTACTTTATTTCTACCCTGGAATCACGAATTCCATTAGTTGCATCATCATTGACTCTTAATGAATTTGGTGTAGCGGTAGAAGCTCCTAACTTCACACCATTGAATGACTCTGAATTTGCAACCGCAGATAAGGAGTTCACCGGGACTCGCTTCGTATTTGATGATCAATACTTCATCGCACTTGAAGGTTTTGAAGCCGGTGTTGTTTCCCAACAAATCTTGGAATATGTACCCGAAACTGATCAGTTCAGGAATCTATTAACAGGGGCAATTTATAGCGACAATGGCCGCGGAAACTATGCGTTAGTAGATGATGAGAGCGCAATTTTAGAGCCAGGTTGGCGAGCACCTATTTGGTTTGAAAACTATGTAAATATCGTGAGCGACCCGCGCGTTCGAGAGCCATTGAT
>JBJONF010000041.1:0-3522 GCA_046051985.1 Actinomycetota bacterium | reverse complement strand
AAAGAAACGTATTTCTTTTCCCTATTTAATTGTCAATTACTAGAACAAAAAGCAAGAACCTTTAATTCCTACTTTCTGCGCCGTCGCGACTGTGCCTCAAAAATTGAGGTATCGAAGCGGCGGTAAGATAAGTGTAAATCAGAGAAGCAGGAAAGCGTTAATCCTCGTATTTGGATGCAGCTTTTGAAGCCTTACCGCTCATTGAACGGGAAACAACGCGTGAAACTTCACGGTCAGCCTCACGTTCTTTAATCGCTTCGCGCTTGTCATGAGCCTTTTTACCCTTGGCAACAGCGATCTCGACCTTGGCTTTTCCGTCCTTGAAATACAACTGGAGCGGAACCAAAGTCGTGCCTGAATCCTTTAACTTTGCCGCTAGTTTGCGCAGCTCTTGTTTGTGAACAAGTAGTTTGCGATCGCGTCGAGGCGTGTGATTAGTCCACGTTCCTTCGGTGTATTCAGGAATATGAACACCCATCAGCCATAGTTCGCCATCATTAATCATGGCAAAACCATCAATCAGAGATGCACGTCCTGCACGAAGTGATTTAACTTCAGTACCTGTCAGAACTAATCCACACTCCAGAACATCTGAGATTGCGTAATCGTGACGTGCCTTCTTGTTTTGAGCAATGACCTTGCGGCCGATCTCTTTAACCATGCCGCATCACCACCCCTCAATAAGTAAATTAAACCTTAAGGTAGCGGCGAAGCGTAATTACTGAGGCCAGGATTGAAACTACTAAGCCTGTGGCAAGCAAGTACGCTGATGAAACCCAGACCTCGCGCCAACCAAAGAAGTTGGTGAAGGATAAAAGTGGCGCAACATTTGAATCAACAACGCTCTTCAAACCTGCCAGCAAGCCCGTTGCTAATCCCCAACCGATAACTGCGGAGATAACACCTTCGAGCAAGAATGGAAGTTGAATTGACCACGATGATGCACCCACAAGTTTCATTACACCTGTTTCACGGCGGCGGTTAAATGCAGCGATCCGTAAGGTGTTAGAAATCAAAAGGGCTGCCGTAAGAACTGATGCCAAACCAACTGCTAATGCAGCGTTTCGAAGGACAGCTAATAGTTGGAAGAACTTCTCGAGAATCGCTCGCTGATCTTGCACAACATCAACACCGGGGCGACCGCTAAATGCACTAACAATTACGGCGAATTGCTCTGGGTCCTTCAACTTCACTCTGAAAGATTCTGGTAACTGATCTGCAGTTACATTTTGAGCAATTGCTGAATCTTTGAAACGCTCCTGGAAGCGAACAAATGCTTCTGATCGCGATTCATAAAAGACGCTGTCGACAACGCTCATCTCTTGTAGATCTTGCTGAATAGATAAACGTTGATTCGCACTTACTGCACCTGCTGCACAAGATGGTGAATCTGAAAGATTTCCGCAAAGAAACACAGATACTTCAATCTTGTCATACCAATAATCCTTCATTGCACCGACCTGTGCATTTGCAAGAAGACCTATACCGAGCAACGACAAGGAAATTGCTGTAGTCACAACCACAGCAAAGGTCATAGTTAAGTTACGACGAAGCCCAATCCGGACCTCACTTAGAAGAAACCGTGCGCGCATGTTCTCTCTCCCCGCCCTTAACCCGTGTACCCGTAAACGCCTCGAACTTGATCGCGGATTACATGTCCACCATCTAGTTCGATAACGCGCTTGCGCATTTGATCCACGATGCCAGCATCGTGTGTTGCCATCAAAACTGTAGTGCCTTCGCGATTAATCCGATCAAGTAATTTCATAATTCCCACAGAAGTTGCTGGGTCAAGGTTTCCTGTTGGCTCATCGGCAATCAGAATTGGCGGGCGGCTTACATATGCGCGAGCAATAGCCACGCGCTGTTGTTCTCCACCTGAAATCTCTGAGGGCAAACGATCTGCTTTATCTTCCAAACCAACTAGCTCTAGAACCTCTGGAACTTCGCGGTCAATCTCTTTTTGTGAATATCCAAGAACGTGCAAAGTAAAGGCAACGTTTTCTGTAATCGTCTTATTTGGCAGCAAGCGGAAATCCTGGAAAACAGTTCCAACAGAACGTCGCAGCTCTGGAACTTTGTGCTTAGACAATGTGCCAAGATCTTTGCCGGCAACATGGATCGCACCTGAAGTTGGGCGCTCTTCGCGAAGAACTAAACGCAAGAAAGTTGACTTACCAGAACCTGAAAGACCGACAAGGAAAACAAACTCGCCCTTAACGATTTCAAGATTCACAGAATCAAGAGCTGGGCGCTCCTGACCTGGATAAATCTTGGTGACATTCTCAAAGCGAATCATTGAATCTCCCATTGCATCTGCGGGGTGGATTTCGGGGAACCACCTTCGACCTGCGCTTAGTTTATGGAAGGCAGGCGGAAAACCTCGGTTCTAACGCGAGTTTGAGCCTGAATAAAATGTGAGATTGCTCGAAAATCGCGCTGCACGATAATTTTCGAAGGTAAGAATTGCAAGAATTCTCAGGAATTACGAACTGCGGCGCCAGCGAATTCCGGCTTCGATGAATTCATCGATTTCACCATTTAATACTGCAGATGTATTTCCTGTTTCATAATCAGTGCGCAGATCCTTCACCATTTGATACGGCGCTAATACATAGGAACGCATCTGATTTCCCCAAGAACCTGAGTTATCGCCCTTCAATGCATTGATCTTTGCCTGCTCTTCTTGGCGGCGACGCTCTAACAGCTTTGATTGCAACACAGCCATAGCTGTTGCTTTATTTTGAATCTGCGAACGTTCGTTTTGGCATGAGACCACAATCCCAGTTGGAATATGGGTTAATCGCACCGCAGAGTCAGTGGTGTTCACGCCTTGGCCACCAGGGCCTGATGAGCGATAAACATCAACACGAATCTCTTTTTCATCAATTTCAATGTGATCACTTTGTTCAACTACTGGAACAACTTCAACACCAGCAAATGAGGTGTGGCGTCGGCTTTGGCTATCAAAAGGTGAAATGCGAACTAAACGATGTGTTCCCTGTTCTACCGACAAGGTTCCATAGGCATACGGTGCTGAAACTTTAAATGTTGTTGATTTGATTCCTGCCTCTTCTGCATACGAAGTTTCAAGTACATCTACTTTGAAGGAGTGACGTTCGCAGTAGCGCAAATACATTCGCATAATCATTTCAGCCCAGTCAGCAGCTTCTACACCACCAGCTTCGGAACGAATAGTGATCAAAGCATCACGATCATCGTATTCACCATTTAATAAGGTTTGGACTTCAAGTTCGCTGACAGATTTCTTAACCACATCCAGTTCTTTCTCAGCATCTGAAATTCCACCAGGCTCACCTGCCGCCAATTCAAAAAGGATCGGTAGATCTTCCACGCGCTGGCGCAGTCCGGATAACTTTGCGATCTCTGATTGCACACGAGATAAGCGGCTTGTAATCTTTTGCGCCGCCTCTGGGTCATCCCAAAGATTCGGGACTCCCGCTTCTACCTCTAACTCTTCAGCCTGCTTGCGCAGCTTAGGCAGATCCAAAACCTTTTCAA
>JBJONF010000040.1:0-3647 GCA_046051985.1 Actinomycetota bacterium | reverse complement strand
CGGAGTTCCAGCACTTGGACTTAAAGGTGTTTCAAGCAATGTGATTTTCTTGGGAACAGTTGCAGTAGTACTTACTTACTCTGCATACGTCGCCGAAGTAATTCGAAGCGGAATTTTATCCATTCACTCAAGCCAGCGCGCAGCAGCACGTTCTCTAGGTTTAACTTCTGGGCAAACAATGCGCTTTGTTGTTCTACCTCAAGCAATTCGCCGAGTAGTTCCACCACTGCTTAATGACTTTGTCTCGCTGTTAAAGGACACCGGTCTGGTTTCAATATTGGGTGTGACAGACGCCGTACGTGCAGCTCAAATCAATGCCAGCCGCACCTTTAATTACACTCCATATGTTGTGGCAGCGATCTTGTTCTTGCTCATCACTATTCCAATGACCCGCTATACAGATCGTGCAATTAGACAACGCACTAGCGCTCAGAACTCTGAAGGTGCGATCTAATGAGTAATGTCTTAGAGCTTGTAAACATTCGCAAATCTTTTGGTAGCGAACTTGTCCTTAATGATCTATCACTGACTGTTCCAGAACACACTGCAACGGTTTTGATTGGTGCATCTGGATCAGGAAAATCAACATTGTTACGCTGCATCAACTTGCTGGAGTCAATAGATGATGGGCAGATTTTTCTAGATGGTGCGGAAATTTCAGACCCACTAATAGATGTTGACGAAGTTCGTCGTCGACTTGGAATGGTGTTTCAATCCTTCAACTTGTTCCCACACAAAACAGTTTTAGAAAACATCACCTTGTCGCCGATCAAGGTGCATGGCAAAAGCAAAGATGAAGCTAATTCGCACGCAATGCATTTACTGAAGCGTTTTGATCTGGCCGATAAAGCTGATCAGTATCCAGATCGCCTTAGTGGCGGCCAGCAGCAACGCGTCGCAATTATTCGCTCATTAGCAGTTAGCCCTCGATTGTTGCTCCTTGATGAGGTTACATCTGCACTAGACCCTGTTTTGGTAAATGAAGTTTTAAGCGCCGTACGTGATTTAAAAAGTGATGGGATGACCATGGTTCTTGCAACCCATGAAATGGGATTTGCTACTCAAGTTGCAGATGAAGTTTGTTTCTTAGAATCAGGCAGTATTGTCGAACGTGGGACCGCCGAGCAGGTATTGCACAATCCTCAGAATCCAAAGACTCAAGAGTTCCTAAAGCGGGTTCATCAAGCCGGACGCCTGTAGCATCGGCTTATGAGCGCATTTAATCAACGCCTGCAGCCACTTCGCGAGCTAATGAAGGCCAAGGGCCTTGATGCATTTGTATTGCGCCGTAATCCAAACCTTGCCTGGGCGATCGCTGGCCGGGCTCATGTGCCGACAACAATTGATATGGCTTGTTTTGATTTAATCATCACGCAGGATTCAGCAACAGCAATTACTAATGTTGTTGAAGCACCACGATTAATCGCTGAAGAACTTCCTAGCGAAGTGTCCGTAAAAACAATTAAGTGGTCTGAAGGTCGCGATCCAATGCTTCCAAATGGACCAAAAGTCGGAAGTGATCAACCAGGTGCAGACCGCATAGATTTGGGTACCGAAGTTGAAATGATTCGCGCATCACTCATTGAATCTGACCTTGAGCGATTCAAAGAAATCTGCGTAGATGCAGCAGTTGCTTTAGGTAATGCTATGAAGCAGGTTGAAAGTTCAGATCGTGAAATTGATGTTGCAGGTTTGATTACGCACTCTTTATGGCAAGCAGATTTAGAAATTGCATTCTTAGGCGTTGCGGGTCAAGATCGAGTACACAAATTCAGACACGCGCTACCAACGGATGCAGTGGTCGGCAATCGCGTGTCAGCTTCAATTTGTGCAAAGCGCAAAGGTTTAATCGCATCTGTTACTCGCATTGTTGCTTTCGGTGAAGTAACTGATCAGATGGTCGCGGATTACACATCTATCTTTAAAGTTGAAGCAGCTTTGCTCGATGCAACAGTTGTCGGTGCACCATTTTCAGATCCAATCAATGCAGCTATTGCGGCTTATCCAGCTAATGGCTTTGATGCCGATGAGTGGACCAAGCATCACCAAGGGGGCCCGACTGGCTTCCTGCCACGAGACTGGCCGGCAAACCAAACCAGCTCACGCTTGATTGCGCCGAACCAACCCATTGCTTGGAATCCAACGGGCAAAGGCTGGAAGGCCGAAGACACCATCGTGGCTACGACTTCAGGCGTAAAAATGCTCTCATTGGACCCTGATTGGCCCACTTTCCAGGTCAATGGTCGGACCAGAGCCTTTCTACTGCAGAAGTAACCGCCCATCACAGTCCTATAACGAAGCGCAAAAACCCCCTTTCAACATTGACTCGCACCTAATCCAGTGGCACGCTCTGCCAAGAGGTCTTACCACTGGAGGTTTAATGAGCACCGTTGCTCTCGTCGCACTAGCGCGCCCTACCTTCGACCTCGTCTGCGCCCAAGCCAACTTTGATTCCGCTCGCACTTTGCTCACCGAGCTAGGCGCCACAGTTGTTGGACCCACAGATCTAGTGATGACGGTTGAAGATGTTGCTGCTGTAACTCTTCCTGAAGCCGACCTGCATATTTTATTTATGGCCTCATTTTCTGATGCATCTCCGGCGGTGGAGCTACTTGGAAAAGTTAAGGGACCTGTACTTGGATGGTCGATGCGCGAACCCGGCGAAGTCGGCGAACGTTTAAAACTTAATTCAATGTGCGGAGTTAATCTTGCAGCACATGCCTTAATGAATGTTGGGCAATCTATTCGCCATATTCATGGAAACGCTGATGAGCCACAGGTACGTGCAGCGATTAAAGATGCGCTCGCAGGAAAATTGCCAGAAGCAACAACTCCACAAAATATTACTGGTGAACTTGGTAGTGAAGCTGATGCACAAAAAGCTTTTGATTGGATGAAGGGTAAGAAAATTGGCGCAGTTGGTGAAGCTCCAATTGGTTTTACTCCGTGTGTTTATGATGCACAGCAAATCCGTTCGCTTTTTGGTTTGGATATTCGTCAGATAACTATTGATGATGCTTTCGGAAAGATTTCAGAAGTTAAAGAAGAAGCACGCGAATTAGCCTATGCAGGAGCACTTGCTGCGCAGCCTTCTCTTTCATCAGTCAATGTAGAAGAAGCCAAAAAGGTTTACGGAGTAGAAGTTGCACTAGATAAGTGGCGCGAAGATGAGCTGCTAGATGCAATTGCAATTCGTTGCTGGCCAGAATTCCCAACTGAAATGGGAGCTTGTATTTGTTCATCTCTAGGCCGTCTTGCAGATCGTGGCACGGTAACGACATGTGAACGTGACGTTCTAGGTGCAGTAACAATGATGATGTGCGAAGCTCTAGGGTCAGATGAAAACTATCTTGTAGACATTGTTGATCTAGATGCTTCAAAAGGCCTAGTTCGTTTATGGCATTGTGGTTCTGCCGCGACAAAACTTGCAGCTGATCCAAAGAGTGCAACCCAATCAACACACTGCAATCGCAAACTTGGCGTTGCAGGTAATTTTCCGCTCAAGACCGGACCAGTAACCCTGTTCCGCATTGATCGGGATGTAGATCCGAGCAATCGCACGGGTTTACGCATGGTTGTGAGCCGAGGGGAATCAATCCCAGCTCCCAATCACTTCCAAGGCAATACAGCAACGGTTATCACTCAAC
>JBJONF010000039.1:0-3982 GCA_046051985.1 Actinomycetota bacterium | reverse complement strand
GGATTCGGGGACCGGCTTCGATTAAATTAATTTTTATATGTGCTGCTGCATTTGCTTGATCATGCTTCAGTGGACCACGAACAAGTTCGGCAAATGCTCCCGCCATTTCAACACCAGTTGGACCGCCGCCAACGACAGAAATTGAAAATAGGGTGTCATCTTGAAAACGGCACAGATCTTCGAAACGTCGCAGTACTTCGGCGCGAATCGCTAGCGCTTCATGGACGCTCTTCATTCCTAGCGCGTGTTCAGTGACACCAGGGATACCAAAATCAGCCGTTGCTGATCCCAACGCCACGACTAGATAATCAAAATCCAAAACCTCACTGCTATCTAATTTCACATTTTTGTTTTTGTGGTCAATAGACAGCGGAGTTCCCATTCGAAATTGAACTCCAGTTTTTCGCAGCGCACCACGGACTGGGTGGGCAACGTGATCTGCAGCTAGGCCCGCGGTAGAAACCTGGTACAGCAGCGGCAAAAATGTTTGGAAGTTGTGGCGATCGACCACAGTGACATCGGCAAAACTAGCCATCTTGCGTGCTGCGGTAAGTCCGCCGAAGCCTGCCCCCAGAATTACTACACGGGGCTTTTGAGATGTCTTTTGCATGGGTTAAGTCTAGGCTTCAGCGCATGAACCCGCCTCTTCGACACCGCAAGTTCCTGGTAACAGGTGCATCTGGCTATGTTGGAGGTCGACTAGCTCGCGCACTTATCGATGAAAAAGAAGATGTTCGAATATTGGTGCGCGATAAAAATAAAATTATGGGCCAGCCGTGGGCGACTCAGGTAGAAATCTGCGAAGGCAGTGCCGAAAATTTCGATGATCTAGTGCGCGCTCTAGAGGGTGTTCACACAGCTTTTTATCTTCTGCACTCAATTAATCTGGGACCTCACTTTGATGAGATCGAAAGTGCAATGGCACGCAACTTTGCCAAAGCCGCAGAACAATCAGGGGTTTCACAAATTATTTATTTGGGTGGAATTGCAAATGATGAAAACATCAGTAAGCACCTTGCATCCCGCGAGATGACCGGAAAATCTCTAGCTTCAACATCTGTGGCAGTCCTAGAGCTTCGGGCAGGAATCATTATTGGTTCAGGCTCTGCCAGCTTTGAGATGCTTCGCCACCTAACGCATCGTCTGCCTATCATGACAACACCTAAATGGGTGATGAACAAGACCCACCCAATAGCAATTCGCGATGTCTTGTATTACCTAAAGGGTGCGGCACACTTAGAAAAGCCGGTTAATAAAGTATTTGATATTGGTGGCCCCGAAGTCTTGTCATATGCCGACATGATGCAAAAGTTTGCCAAGCTATCTGGATTGAAAAAACGTTGGATTATTCGGGTTCCAGTATTGACCCCAGGTTTATCTAGCTTATGGATTGGTTTAGTTACACCTGTTCCAACGGCGTTAGCAAGGCCCCTTGTTGGTTCGTTGATTAGTGAAGTAGTTGCAGATCCTGCAAAAAGTATTGATGCATTGATTCCAAAGCCAGCTGAGGGCTTAATTGATGTAGAAAACGCGATTTCATTAGCGCTGTCAAAGATCACAACCCACAACGTTGAAACACGTTGGTCTGATGCAACGATGCCAACTGCGCCATGGCAAAAGGCGCAAGGTGATCCTGATTGGGCTGGCGAAATGGTTTTGCGCGATCGCCGTGAAAAAATTACCGATGTCCCAGCCGAAAATGTTTGGCGACAAGTCGAACGCATCGGTGGCGACAATGGTTGGTTTGGTTCAGATTTCTTATGGTGGGCCCGCGGTGTATTAGATCGCTTCTTAGTAGGTGGCGTTGGATTACGTCGTGGTCGCCGTGACCCAGATTTCTTGCGCGTTGGCGAGAGTTTAGATTTTTGGCGGGTTGAAGAACTTGAACCAGGTCGCAGATTAAAGCTGTACGCCGAAATGGTGTTGCCCGGAAAAGCATGGCTTGAATTCACGGTTACTCGCGAAAATGGAAAGACCAAGATTGTGCAAGAGGCGACATTTAATCCACGTGGCTTAGGTGGACAGCTGTATTGGTATGCAATTTCTCCGCTACATCTATTTGTTTTTCCAACGATGATCAGAAATATTGTTAAGAAGGCCAGAATCAATGCATGAGTTCACCCCTGCAGTAGAAGAACTTGCTGCAGAGATTTTGAAGTACAGCCTGGAACGTTTAAAAGATGATCCACCATTAGATGGTCCACGTTCTGCCGAAGACTTGTTTCAGCAAGTTGGTAACACAATTACCGCCAAAGGTTTGGGCGGGCATGAAGCACTGGCAGTTTTTACAAATGTTTTAGCTAAGGCATGTATTTCGACCGACCATCCGCGCAACCTGGCCTTCATCCCATCGGCACCTAGCGAGTACGCCAACCTTTTTGATTTAGTTGTTGGTGCCAGCGCGTTGTACGGGGGATCCTGGCAAGAAGGAGCGGGTGCGGTCTTTGCCGAAAACCAAGCAATTCAGTGGCTGATTGATTTAGCAGGATTGCCTGCTACTGCAGGTGGTGTGTTTGTTCAAGGCGGAACAATTGGAAATCTCTCAGCACTTGTTGTTGCACGTGCCGAGGCACGCAAAACACACACATCCGTTGGCCGTTGGGTAATTGCCTGCAGCGAAGAAGCGCATTCATCAATTGCATCGGCTGCAAATGTGATGGATGTCGATATCCTCAAGATTCCTGTTGATTCAAATGGAAAATTGCAAGGTTCCACCGTTGCCCAAGCTGTTGATAACTTGCATGCAACAACAAATAATCGGGTCTTTGCAGTGGTTGCAACATCTGGAACAACAAATCTTGGAATTATTGATGACTTAAAGGGTTTAGGTAAAGCTGCGCACGATCGTGGTATTTGGTTCCATGTCGATGGTGCTTATGGCTTAGCAGCGTTATGTGCCCCATCTGTGAGAAAAGATTTTGATGGAATCGAAAATGCAGATTCCTTTATAGTTGATCCTCATAAGTGGCTATTTGCACCATACGATGCTTGTGCACTTGTGTATCGCAATCCTGAATTAGCTAAACAAGCACATTCACAACATGCTTCGTATTTGGATACCTTAAAAGATGACAATTGGTCACCATCTGATTACGCGATCAATTTGACCCGCAGAACTCGTGGTTTACCATTTTGGTTTTCACTTGCAGCCCACGGAACAGATGCATATGCAGAAGCCATGGAACAAACATTGACTGTCGCACAACAAGCTGCCGAATTAGTTCGTAACCATCCAAACCTTGAACTGTTATGTGAACCAGAACTTTCTATTGTTGCCTTTACTCGAAAAGGATGGACGGCTGCTGATTATCAAAAGTGGAGCGATCAACTATTAGAAGATCAGGTCGGATTTATTCCACCATCTTCACATCACGGGCAACCAATTTTGCGCTTTGCAATCGTGAACCCTTGGACGAAAATCACAGATATTGAGCTGATCCTTAACAGGCTCTAAATCCCACACATTTGCAGCACCCTGACATAAGATTTCCCCCATGTCCGCACAAGAAGAGTCAGCGATCAATACTGGCCTGAGCGACCTCGAAGTTCGTATCCTGGATTTTGAAGGCAATTGGTGGCGTTATGCCGGAGCAAAAGAGGCTGCAATCAAGGAGCTCTTTGACCTGAACGCCCCTCGTTACTACCAACTACTAAATGATTTGATCGACCGCGATGACGCTTTAGCTGCCTCACCAATGCTAGTTAAGCGCCTTCGCCGCCTGCGTGAAGCCCGTATGGCCACACGTGTAGCCCGCTAGTTCCTTCTTCAACCCCCTCGTTTTGCGCCTGCCAAATAAAGGCTCTAGATTTGGCGTTAGCACTCTCGGGGTGTGAGTGATAAAACACCCCGCTTAACGCAGGACTAGATACAAGGAGCACAACTCATGGCAAAGCAGATTGCCTTTAATGAAGAAGCACGTCGCGGTTTAGAACGCGGCATGAATATCTTGGCTGATGCGGTCAAGGTAACCCTTGGACCTCG
>JBJONF010000038.1:0-4188 GCA_046051985.1 Actinomycetota bacterium | reverse complement strand
CAAAACTTTGTTCTAACTTTGAAGGGGTTCCGCCAGAGCCACCGGTATACACAGATATACCTTTTACGGGAGGCGCAATCACGCCTTGTGGCGTTGGAGTTGGAGTTGGCGTTGGAGTTGGAGTTGGAGTTGGAGTTGGAGTTGGCGTTGGCGTTGGAGTCGGCGTTGGAGTTGGAGTTGGCGTTGGAGTTGGAGTTGGAGTTGGCGTTGGCGTTGGCGAAATAGGTACTGGTTTACTCCATACAAGTTTCTTGCCAGATTTTATGCAGGTAAATTGTTTTGATTTAAAATTTTGTTTTTGTCCAAACTTGCTACAAGATTTTCCAGTAGCTGGTGATACAGCTACTGCAATCGTGGTTGATGACAATGCCAGCACAAATGAAACAAACATCACTGTGATCGATTTACGCACTAGGCAATCGTATTGATCGCTGCGGGTAATTCAAGAGGAGGGTAGGAAATCCCTACCTTGGACTAAGCGTCGATGTGATCGCGGTCGATTTCCGCGTTAGCAATGAATTCTTTACGTGGTGCAACATCGCTACCCATCAGCAGTTCAAACATTGCCTCTGAAGCTGCTGCATCTGAGACAGTAATGCGACGAAGGGTACGAGCATCTGGATCCATTGTGGTTTCACGCAACTGATCTGCATCCATTTCGCCCAGGCCTTTGTAGCGCTGAATTGGTTCCTTCCAGCGCTTACCGTTCTTCTTAAGATCTGCAGTGACTTTCTTCATCTCATCATCACTGTATGTGTAGATGTAATCACCCTTCTTGCCTCCCCCGCCCATTACTTCGATGCGGTGCAGAGGTGGAATCGCTGCAAATACGCGGCCTGAATCAATCAGTGGGCGCATGTAGCGATACATCAGGGTCAGCAACAAACAACGAATGTGGGCGCCGTCAACGTCAGCATCTGACATCAAAATAATGCGGCCATAACGCGCTTCATCTAATTCAAAAGATTTACCAGAGCCCGCACCGATTACCTGAATAATCGAGCCACACTCTTTATCTTCAAGCATCTGTGACAGTGATGCCTTCTGAACATTAAGAATTTTTCCGCGAATCGGCAAGATCGCTTGGAACTCGCTATTACGAGCAGCCTTTGTTGTACCAAGTGCCGAATCACCTTCGACGATGAACAATTCAGTACGTGTTACATCCTCTGAGCGGCAATCTGAGAGCTTTGTAGGAAGAGATGATGATTCAAGTGCGTTCTTGCGGCGCTGCAAATCTTTATGAGCACGTGCACTAATGCGTGTGCGAGATGCGGCAGCAATTTTTTCCAGAACAAGGCGACCATTAGCTTTGTCGATGCGCTTTGTGGTGTTGAAATACTCTTTCATCTTGTCCGCAACAACTGCGGAAACGATTCGGGTTGCAGCTGCAGTTCCCAAAACTTCCTTAGTCTGGCCTTCAAACTGCGGTTCAGACATGCGAACTGTTACGACCGCGGTTAAACCTTCGAGTACGTCATCCTTGATGACATCGATTTCTTTGTTAGACAAAGTCTTAGTTGATCGCAAAGCTTCATTAACAACCTTGACCAGTGCGCGTTCAAAACCAAGAACGTGGGTTCCACCCTTGGGGGTGGCAATAATATTTACAAATGAGCGCTGGGTGGTCTCAAAACCATTACCCCACTTCATCGCGATATCAACTTCCATGTCGCGCTCTACTTCAGTTGAAACCATATGTCCCTTGTCATCAAGGACCGGAACAGTCTCTTGGTAATGCCCAGTACCGTAAATACGAATAACGTCGCCCACAGCTTCATCTGGCTGCAAGTAATTACAGTATTCAGTGATACCGCTCTTATGGAAGAAGGTTTCTGAAGTCTTAGTCTTGGTGCGATTGTCATTAACAATCAGCGTCAATCCTGGAACTAAATACGAAGTCTGGCGCGCACGAGCGTAAATGTCTTCCAAATCTAGTTCGGCTTCCTTAAGGAAAATCTGGCGATCACTCCACCACTTGATACGTGTTCCGGTGATCTTTGAAGAAATCTTTCCAATGACGCGCAGACCTGACTTTGGTTCAAATGGTGCCTTAGGTCCATCACCATCAAAGATGCCAGCAGTTCCGCGTTGGAATGACATCCAATAAATTTTTCCATCACGATCAACTTCAACATCTAAACGAGATGCAAGGGCGTTTACAACAGATGCACCCACACCGTGCAGACCACCTGATGCTGCGTAGGATCCGCCGCCAAACTTTCCACCAGCATGAAGTTTTGTAAGAACAACTTCGACACCTGTTAAACCAGTCTTAGGTTCTTTATCAACTGGAATTCCGCGACCATCATCATGGACTTCAACGGAACCATCAGATTCAAGATTAATTTCAATTTTCTTACAGTGACCGGCCAAGGATTCATCTACTGAGTTATCGATGATTTCCCACAAGCAATGCATAAGGCCACGTGAATCGGTTGAACCGATATACATTCCGGGGCGTTTGCGAACCGCATCCAGGCCTTCAAGGACTGCTAGGTCTTTTGCCGTATAGCTATCTTGCAAAGGGGTCGCGATTGCATCTTTCTCGGCCATGGGGCGAAAGATTATCCGTCTCACCCCATTTTCAGGCGTAAGCGCGCCGAATACATCTCAAATACTGGAAATTGTCGACTCTCAGCGTTAATTCAGTGTTAATTAGTGAAGTTAAATCAATATTAACGAGCGGGGAATAAATAAATGTGGTTTCCTGTTCCATAGAAGTAAACGGAAACGGAGAGAGAAATGACCGAACAGTTATTGCTTGAATCAGTACCTCTTAACGCCCTTGATCGTTGCGATCGTTGTGGCGCACAGGCTTATGTCCGTGCAGTGCTTCTAAACGGTGGCGAACTAATGTTTTGCGCTCACCACGGCAAGGAATACGCTGAAAAGCTAAAGCCAATTGCTGCAAAGATTCAAGATGAAACTGAAAAGTTAATCGAATCTAAAAACTAATCTTTCTTATCGAGAAAGCCCTTATGCGAACCATCGCAGAAGGGCTTTTCTTGTGAGTGGCCACAACCACAAAACTTTGGGTTTTCAATTGTTTCAATGACATTGCCATCAGCATCAACAATGTCCACCGTTCCAGTTAAGCGAATAGATCCACTCTTTGGATTAATGAAAACCTTATTGTTCTCCACTTTTACCTAATCAATTCTTAATCTAGGTAGTCGCGTAAAACCTGGCTACGTGATGGGTGACGAAGCTTTGACATTGTCTTTGATTCGATCTGACGAATACGTTCACGAGTTACTCCGTAAACCTTTCCGATCTCATCAAGTGTCTTCGGCTGTCCATCAGTTAAACCAAATCGCATTGCAACAACGCCTGCTTCACGCTCTGACAAAGTGTCTAGAACTGAGTGCAACTGCTCTTGCAGTAACGTAAATGAAACCGCATCAGCTGGAACAACCGCTTCAGAGTCTTCAATCAAATCACCGAATTCAGAATCTCCTTCTTCACCCAATGGTGTGTGAAGTGAGATTGGCTCGCGACCGTACTTTTGAACTTCGACCACCTTTTCAGGTGTCATATCAAGTTCCTTAGCTAGCTCTTCAGGGGTCGGTTCGCGACCAAGATCCTGAAGCATCTGGCGCTGTACACGGGCCAACTTATTAATAACTTCAACCATGTGAACCGGAATACGGATCGTACGAGCCTGGTCAGCCATCGCACGTGTGATCGCCTGGCGGATCCACCATGTGGCATAAGTAGAGAACTTGTAACCCTTTGTGTAGTCGAACTTTTCAACCGCACGAATAAGTCCCAAGTTACCTTCCTGGATCAAGTCCAAGAACAACATTCCACGACCGGTATAACGCTTTGCAAGAGATACAACAAGACGAAGGTTTGCTTCGAGCAAGTGATTCTTTGCGCGCTTTCCATCTTCAACAAGCCATTCAAGTTCGCGCTTGTACTTCTTGTCAAGCTTCTTTTCGTGCTTGAGCTTTTCTTCAGCGAAAAGACCAACTTCTACGCGTGTAGCAAGCTCTACTTCAAGCTCTGCATTAAGCAGCGCTACGCGGCCAATCTGCTTTAAATAATCCTTCACAGGATCTGCTGTCGCGCCAGCGGTCATAACTGTCTGTGCAGGTGCGTCATCTTCTTCAGATGCCTTTAATGTAAATGCGTTTTCTTCATTGCCTTGCGTTGCATCATCAGAGGCAAGGTCTACAACACGTG
>JBJONF010000037.1:0-4193 GCA_046051985.1 Actinomycetota bacterium | reverse complement strand
GGCCTGCAGAGATCTGCGCGAATCATTACTGCTGCAGCAGTCTTGCTAGCAGTGGTCTTCGGTGCATTCGTTACTAGTGGAGTCACATCAATTAAGACGATGGGCTTTGGTGTTGCTCTAGCGGTTATGTTGGATGCAACGATTGTTCGCGGCCTATTGGTTCCAGCTTTGATGCGTCTATTTGGTGAAAACAACTGGTGGGCACCAAAGTGGATGCAGCGATTTACCTTGCACCACTAATCTCGCGTACCCTTAGTCCATGGATTTAATCGCTTCCCTGCAATGTGCAGATCAGCCTGGCATCGTTCATGCGATGACCTCTGCTGTTCTTAACTGTGGCGGAAACATTATTGAGAACCAGCAGTTCACCGATCCAACAACTAATCAGTTTGTTATGCGTACTCGCTTTGAAACCTCACAAGGTATCGATGGCGCACGCAAAAGTTTAAATGAAGGACTTTCAAAATTCAGCCCTTCTTTGCACATTCGCCCAACTGCACAAAAACCTCGCGCTCTAGTAATGGTCACGACAGAAAGCCATTGCTTGCGTGATCTTTTGTACCTTGAAGAGTTGAGCGAACTCAACGTTGAAATTCCTTTGGTTATTTCAAACCGAGAAGATCTTCGTTCTCTAGTTGAATCCCACGGAGTTAAATTCCTATTCTTGCCGGTCACTGCAGATACAAAGGCAGCACAAGAGGCAGAAATTTTGAAGAAGATTGACGAACTGAAAATTGATTTCGTTGTACTTGCTCGTTATATGCAGATTCTTTCCTCAGATTTCTGCAACACAATGCCAGGAAAAATTATCAACATCCACCACTCCTTCTTGCCTGGGTTTAAAGGAGCTAAGCCTTATCACCAAGCTCATGAGCGTGGCGTAAAAATTATTGGTGCATCTGCACACTTTGTAACAAGTGATTTAGATGAAGGTCCAATCATTGAACAAGATGTAGCTCATGTAACCCACAACGCTTCTGCAGAAGAGTTAATTGCAATTGGTCGCGATATCGAACGTCGTGTTTTAGCAAAAGCGGTAAAGCTATACGCTGATGACAAGATCTTTATCGTGGGAAAAAGAACAGTAGTTTTTTCTTAAACTTAAGAATCGTGTGTCCCCGGCGGGAGTTGAACCTGCGACCTACCGCTTAGGAGGCGGTTGCTCTATCCACTGAGCTACGGGGACCAATCCTTACTTATAACGTAAGTAATAATGCCCAATCTTGTCATGAATAAAGGGCACGGGTAGACTCTCCAATCTAACGAAAAGGAAGTTATTCCCTCATGAGAGGCCAACAATGAAGGCGCTAGTTATAGGCGCGGGCGGAGTTGGCAGAGCTATCGTCAATATCGCATCACGTAAATCATTTATTACTGAGATGGTTGTCGCTGATCGAACTCTGTCACGCGCGGAAGAAGCAGTAAGCCGAGTCAAGGATGCACGATTTTCAGCAGCGGAGGTGAATGCCGCCGAACTGGAAGACATCCGTGCGTTGATTCGCAAGGTAAAGCCTGATGTTGTAATCAATGCCGTTGATCCACGTTTTGTTATGCCAATTTTCCTTTCATGTGAAATCGAAAATACAAATTACATCGACATGGCGATGTCGCTATCTCGTCCACATCCTCACTACCCAAACACCGAAACCGGCGTGAAGCTTGGCGATGAACAGTTTGCACGTGACTGGAACTGGGGAGAGCGTCAGATTTACGCACTTGTCGGAATGGGAATCGAGCCAGGCATGAGCGATGTTTTTGCGCGCTACGCCGAAGATCATTTGTTTAGCCGTATCGATTCATTTACGATCTTTGATGGTTCTAATTTAACTGTTGAGGGCTACGACTTTGCTCCATCATTTTCAATCTGGACAACTATTGAAGAGTGTTTAAATCCACCACTAGTTTGGGAAGATGGACGCGGTTGGTACACAACTGAACCATTTAGCGAAATCGAAGTATTTGATTTCCCTGAAGGAATCGGACCTGTGGAGTGCGTAAATGTTGAGCACGAAGAAGTTGTGCTCATCCCCCAGAAAGTTGACGCTAAGAAGGTTAACTTTAAGTACGGTCTTGGTGCTCAGTTCATTACAACTTTGAAGACTATTCATATGTTGGGAATGGATCGCAAGGACTTTGTAGATGTACAAGGCATTCAGGTTTCACCTCGCGATCTACTTGCTGCCGCTCTGCCAGATCCAGCAACCCTTGGTTCACGCATGAAGGGCAAAACATGTGCAGGCGCGCTGGTTAAAGGCTTAAACAAAGAAGGAAAGCCTTACGCTTGTTACATGTATAACGTTGTCGATAACGAGTGGTCGATGGCTGAATACGGTGATCAAGCCGTTGTTTGGCAGACTGCAATTAATCCAGTTATTGCAATGGAATTGATTCATAAGGGCATTTGGAAGCCAGAAGGAGTTGTCGGGCCAGAATGGTTTGATGCAAAGCCATTCTTGGACTTACTGCCTTCTTATGGAACTGAATGGAAGATTCGCGACGAAGACCCTTCAGGAATTGCTGTGTGATTAAATGAATAACTCATTCGATGTCGTAGTGATCGGATCCGGTTTTGGTGGTTCGGTCTCTGCGCTTCGATTGCGTGAAAAAGGTTATTCAGTAGCAGTTCTTGAAGCTGGACGTCGTTTTGAAGATAAGGATTTTCCAAAGACTTCTTGGCGGATCAATAAGTTTCTCTTCGCTCCAAAACTTGGATTGTATGGAATTCAACGAATTCATGCTCTGCCGGATGTTTTGGTCTTAAGCGGTGCAGGAGTTGGTGGTGGATCACTGGTCTATGCCAACACCTTGTACCAGCCTGGTGATGATTACTTCAACGACAAACAGTGGGCATCAATTACTAATTGGAAGAATGAGCTTGAACCTTGGTTTGATCAAGCTCGCCGAATGTTGGGTGTAACCGAGAACCCTTATTTTTCAAATAGTGATCAAGCAATGAAGGATGCTGCAATTGAAATGGGTGTTGGTCATACCTTCCAAATGGCACCGCTTGGTGTTTTCTTTGGTGAAGGAAAAGGAATACCTGCTAAAGATCCATTCTTCGGTGGAGTTGGACCAGATCGAAATGGTTGTGTGCAATGTGGTTCTTGTATGACAGGCTGCCAATTCAACGCAAAAAATACTTTGCCAAAGAATTACTTAGGTCTCGCCGAATCTGCTGGCGCAAAAGTTTTCCCAATGACGACCGCGACAAAAATTGAGCAACTTGAAGATGGGCGTTGGAAGATCACAACGACTAAGACAAATGATCCATTTGGATCAAGGGGTAAGAGTTTCTTCGCCAATGATGTAATAGTTGCTGCTGGTACCTACAACACCCAAAAACTACTTCATAAGATGAAGGATGCTGGAGTTTTACCTTTACTGTCCGATCGATTAGGTGATCTCTCGCGAACAAATAGCGAAGCGCTAACTGGGGCACTTATGAATAATTCAGATATTGATTTTAGTCAAGGAAGTGCAATCACATCTTCATTCTTCCCAGATGAACATACTCATATAGAACCTGTTCGTTATGGCAAGGGCAGCAACTTAATGGGATTACTTCAAACAATTATGACTGATGGCAGCTCATCGAAAATTCGTCGTAAGCAATGGTGGAAAGCATTTTTTGCTAACCCTTATTTGTTGAAAAGAGTTCTTGATGTTCGCAAATGGAGCGAGCGGACTGTAATTGCACTGACTATGCAAAATGTTGATTCATACATTTCTGTGAAACCAAAGCGCAGTTGGTTTGGTTGGCATTTAACGTCTACAAATGATCCCGATCATCCCAATGCAACTTATATTCCGGCAGCTAATGAAGTGGTGCGTCGAATTGCAGAAAAACATGGCGGCATTGCAGGTGGGCATGTTGGAGATTTGATTGATGCTCCATTTACTGCCCACTTTGTTGGAGGTTGTGTCATTGGTCCAGATGCCTCACACGGTGTCGTAGATCCTTATCATCGAGCATGGAATTATCCGACGCTACATATTGTTGATGGCTCAACAATTACTGCAAATCTTGGAGTTAATCCATCTCTTACAATCACCGCGCAAGCTGAGCGCGCGCTATCTTTTTGGCCCAATAAAGGTGAGCAAGATTTGCGTCCGCCACAGGGTGCCGCGTATGAAATGCTTCAACCAATAGCACCGCGTTCTCCATTTGTACCTAAGGGTGCAGTTGGTGAACT
>JBJONF010000036.1:0-4638 GCA_046051985.1 Actinomycetota bacterium | reverse complement strand
TCTTTGCAATTGCCGGTCGTGCAAATGGTAAAAAAGCTCGCCCCTTAGCGTTAGTTATTCTCTTAGGACCCGCACTTGTTTTACTTCTTGCTGGACTTGTAATTCCAGGAATTCGAACAATTCTCTTTAGCTTTATGAACCCAGATTCAAATGAATTTATTGGTTTGGGTAATTATCAATGGATGCTTGAAGATCCAAACATCAAAGTAATCATGATCAACACCATTTTGTGGATCTTGGTTGTTCCTCTATTTACTGCAGCTCTAGGCCTTTTGCTTGCGATCATGCTGGATCGCATTAAGCATGAATCCATCCCAAAATCGCTACTTTTCATGCCTATGGCAATCTCATTTGTGGGCGCATCAATCATCTTCAAGTTCGTTTACGAATTTAACGAACCAGGCGATGTTCAAATCGGTTTACTCAGTTCAATTGTTGAATTCTTCGGAATGACACCAAGTGACTGGATGCTTTCAAAGCCGCTTAATACTTTCTTGTTAATGATCATCTACGTCTGGACCCAAATGGGGTTCGGAATGGTGATCTTGTCTGCGGCAATCAAGGGCGTACCTTCAGATATCGTCGAGGCATCAGCTCTAGATGGCGCACACGGTTGGCGCTTATTCCGCAACATCACTTTTCCAATGGTTAAGGGAACCTTCATCGTGGTCCTTGCAACCGGTGTTGTTGGCGCGCTAAAGGTCTTCGACATTGTTCGCACAATGACCGGTGGAAACTTCAGTACCAACGTGCTCGCAAACGAAATGTATTCACAAACCTTCGTTCAATTTGATCAAGGTAAGGGTTCAGCCCTAGCTGTTGTTCTCTTCTTATTGGTGACACCAATTCTTATCTACAACATTCAATCCTTGCGAAAGGAGCGTGCGCACAATTGAGTAAAAAACTTGCAGAGCACAATTCTGGCCGCAAGATCTTCTCAAGTAAGATCGCCACAACAGTTGTTTGGATTATCACCATTATTTGGACCGTTCCAACCCTTGGATTACTTGTTACCTCTTTCAAGACCAATGAAAACATCCTTGGTGAGGCCTGGTGGACATCGCTGCTTAACCCAGACTTCACTCTTGAAAATTACAAAGGTGTCTTCTTGGGAGATGGAACCGCATCCTTAAGTACTGGTGTGCTTCCTTACTTTATTAACTCAATAGTTATTACTTTGCCCGCAACAATCTTCCCGATAGTGATCGCAACCATGGCTGCCTATGCCTTGGCATGGATTCGCTTCCGCGGCAGCAACTTCCTGTTTTTCTCTATTTTCGCCCTACAAATCGTGCCTTTGCAGATGTCTTTAGTTCCACTGCTATTGCTCTTCACAGGCGGCGCGCACATCGGTTCGGTACAGATCTTCCCAGCCCTAGGCATTGCCGGAGATTTCGCGGGCATTTGGTTACCTCACACAATGTTTGCCTTGCCACTTGCTATCTACTTATTGCACAACTTCATCTCTAATTTGCCACGAGATTTGATGGAAGCTGCACACGTTGATGGCGCAAACCACTTCACTATTTTCCGCCGAATCGTTCTTCCTCTTTCAATTCCTGGCATTGCATCAATTGCGATCTTCCAGTTCTTGTGGGTATGGAATGACTTACTAGTTGCGCTGACATTTGCTTCAGGCACCGAAGAAGTCGCACCGCTTAACAGCAAGTTGGCATCTTTGGTTGGTCAGTACGGTTCTGGATACACGCAGCTATCAGCTGGTGCATTCATCACCATTGCGATTCCGCTAATAGTGTTCTTCTCATTACAGCGTTACTTCGTCCGCGGACTTCTTGCGGGCTCAGTAAAATAATCTAAATATCTGCGCCGTTGTTTTTGATCTGATCGCGGTACCAATAACCAGAATCCTTAATGATTCGCTTTTGCGTTTCAAAATCAACATGGACAATACCAAATCGCTTGTCATAACCAAGTGCCCATTCGAAGTTATCCATTAAGGACCACTGGTAATAACCCTTAACTGGTGATCCTTGTGCAATCGCATTAGAAACAGCCTTTAAGTGCGTTTGCAAGTAATCAATGCGTCGCTGATCAGCTACGCGACCTGTTGTATCTGGGCCATCATCGTAGGCAGCACCATTTTCAGTGATGAAAAGTGGTGGCAATTTGTCGCCATGTTCCTTGTGCCAACGGACCAACAAGTTTTCTAAACCAGATGGAGTTAACGGCCAACCCATATCGGTCAACGGACCCTTAGGTGTTTCATCGATATCTAGATCAAAAAGCCCTGAAATAGAGTGCCATTCAGGCTTTCCACCCAAGGATTTTCCGATGCGATTATCAAAGTAATAGTTGATGCCGATGAAATCATTCTTCACTTGCGCAGCTTGCATATCGCCATCTTTGATAACAGATGTCAGTTCATCACCATAGTTATCAATCAGAATCTGCGGATATGTACCATACATAATCGCATCCATCCAGAAACGATTTTGATGCGCATCAGCAATTGCTGCAGCATGTGCTTGTGTAGGATCACTTGGGTCATCGGCGACATGGTTTGCTTGATTAAGAACTGGTCCCGTCAAAATGTCACTGCGTACCGCACGCATCGCATTGGTAGATGCAGCATGTGTTAGCACTGTGTGGTGGGCTGCAGCAAAAGCTGAACGACGATCTAAAATTCCAGGTGCATGGATTCCGATTCCATGACCCAACCACGCAACTACCCATGGTTCATTGATCGGTGAAAACTTCTTAACGCGATCTCCAAAGCGTTCTACAACAGCGGTTGAATAATCTGCAAAGTAATTAACGATGTCTCGATTTACCCAACCACCCTTATCTTGCAAAGCTTGTGGCAAATCCCAGTGGTACAAAGTTGCTAGTGGTTCAATACCTGCTTCAAGCAAGCCATCAATTAAACGATCGTAAAAATCAAAGCCACGTTCTTCGCGGACGCTATCGCCCTGCGGAAACATACGTGGCCAGGCGAAAGAAAAACGGTATCCCTGTAAGCCAAGTTCTTTCATGATCGCAATATCTTCTGGGTATCGGTGATAGTGATCATTAGCCACATCACCGGTGTCACCCTTTGCTACCTTGCCCGGAGTTTTACAAAAAGTGTCCCAAATCGATGGACCGCGTCCATCAACATTGGCTGCACCTTCAATTTGATAAGAAGATGTTGCAGCGCCCCAGATAAAATCCTTTGGAAAAGTAGCCATACCTAAAGCCTAAAGGGATTAACGCCAATTGTCAGTAGACTTTCGAAATGAGCCAACTAAGCCAATATTCAAAGGCCCGCATAGCAATTACGACAGCCTTCATTATCAATGGTTCGATGGCCGGCACCTTTTATTCGCGTATTGCAGATATTAAAGAAGAATTTGGTCTATCTAACAGCGCGCTTGGCTTTGCTTTATTGGTCGTATCAATAGGTGTACTAGTAGGTCTTGGCTTTTCCGGAAAACAATCAGCTAAACGCGGAAGCGCACCAGTTACCTTTTATGCAACATATGCTCTAGGGGGAGCAATTCTGCTAGTTGGAACAGCAAACAACTACATCACTTTGTGTTTAACCTTCTTAGTTCTTGGTGCTTGCCTTGCCGTGCAAGATGTCGCCATGAATTCGCACGCAATTGTTTTAGAACATGAAGCAGATAAGCGATACATGAGCACATTCCATGCAATGTTCTCACTTGGTGCTCTAGGCGGCGGAGTTGTTGGTGCATGGTTTTCACAACACAATATTGATTTAATGCGCCATGTTGCATTTATTGCAATGCTAGTTTTCCTTGCAAATTTCTGTGTCCGCAACTGGTTCTTACCTGCATCCCTGGATCAACACCCAATTGAGGGCAAGAAGAAGATCAAGAAACCAAAACTATTTTTAATTGTCGGTCTGCTTGGTTTGTGTGCGGCAATTGGTGAAGGCTCAGCCGGTGACTGGGGCGCAATCCTGGCCCGCGATACTTTTGATGCAACTCCGTTTGTTTCTACCTTGCCATACATTTGTTTCTCGGCGGCGATGGTGATCGGTCGTTTGTTCGGTGACCGCGCAGCAAGCAAGTACGGCCCAATGAACTTAATTGTTGGCGGCGGATTAATCGCAGGCATCGGTTTAGGTGGTGGTCTATTAGTTGGTGGAATGGGCGGAGTTATTTTTGGTTGGCTTGCTGCAGGAATTGGTTTATCAACTGTTATTCCAATGCTCTTTTCTCAAGCTGGCGAAATCGCAAAGACCCGCTTCGAAGGTCAGTTCGCTCCATCTGAAGGCGTGGCCATGGTTTCGGGCATCGCATACTTCGGCTTCCTGGTCGGCCCGCCAACCCTGGGCTTCCTGGGCGATGCCATCGGCCTGCGCTGGGCGATGCTGGTACCGGCGGTTCTGGCCCTTGTAATGGCCCTCGGATCCCGCCCGGTGTTACGTAATAGATAAGTATGAATTTGCCCGATTGAGGGTATCTGCGCTTACACTTCGTCAGTCTCGCGCCTGAACCTTCATAAAGGGCGCCACGAACTCCAACGGAGGAGAACCTATGCGTGCTTCAAGCACCGTATCACTGGTCCAAGTAACCGGATCCAATCTGACATATGCATACATCGTTCTAGGAATTTCCCTAGCCGCTCTTGCAATCGCCTACGGACTACGCGCCCAAGTTTTGGCAGCTAGCG
>JBJONF010000035.1:0-5214 GCA_046051985.1 Actinomycetota bacterium | reverse complement strand
TATGGGTCGGCCGCTGTTATCGGACTTGAAATGGTTCCAATCCTTGGACCACTTCACAACGATGCTTTTGGAGCCGCCGAAAAGCTAGGTATTGCTTTTCAATTAGCCAACTTCATTAGAGATGTAGATGAAGACCTAGATCGTGGTCGTGTGTATCTGCCGCTGAAAGAGTTAGGGCAGTTTGGTGTTACCCGCGAAATGCTAGAGGAGCGAGTACTTACTCCTGAAATCATCGAAGCACTGAAGTTCCAAATTGCTCGCGTGCGTGAATTGCAAGCTGAAGCTGCTGCCGGAATCAAAATGCTGGAACCATCAAGTCGCCCATGTATTGAAGCGGCAAGTATTTTGTATTGTGGAATTGTCGATGAGGTCGAAAATATTGGCTATGACATCTTTAATCACCGCGCCAAGACTTCAACGGCGCGAAGGATTCGTGTTGCCGGTGGCGCGTTCATCAAGCGCCTGCTAGTTTCACGCTAAAGTAATCACTACGGGAGCCCACAAGGCTGAGAGGGTCTGAAATTCAGACCGACCGATTGACCCATCCGGTAATGCGGATGCGGAAAGGAATTAATCATGTCAACCACTTTATTTACAGCCTGGGGCTATGAAGTCTCCATTTTGGAATTTGTTGCTGCGATCGCTTCATTTATTGGTGTGTATCTCGGGACAACCGGAAAAAGAATCACCTGGCCTTGGTGGGTTTTAAGCAGCAGTCTGTACGGCGTTTTCTTTTATCAAGTTGAACTTTTTGCAAGTGCGTTCTTGCAAATCATCTTTATTGGCGCAGCAATTTATGGATGGTTTGGGTGGGCTCCAACTGGTGCGGTCCCTGGCACCATTTCAACCAGAAACCGAATCAGAATTGCTATTGGAACTCTAGTAAGCGTTGCTGTTTTATCACCTGTTCTTGCAGACATTGGTGCTGCTGCGACTTGGACTGATGCCTTTATTCTGATTGGTTCTCTTGTTGCACAACTATTGATGATCTACGAAAAGTATGAGACGTGGGTGCTATGGCTCATCGTCAACGTTGTTGCAACTGCGCAGTACCTTTCACTTGGATATTGGTTTACCGCCATTCTTTATGCGGTATTTGCAATAGTTGCAATTCTCGGCTGGAAGCGTTGGCGTGACTCTCTTATCAATTGATGGGCCTGCAGGTGCTGGAAAAACAACTCTTGCTGCACATTTAGAGGCTGAATTCTCTGCACATTCAACGGTTCGTACAATTCATATGGATGACCTTTATGACGGTTGGGAAGGCGCACTTGGTGGTGCGCTAACTCAAATCTTGGGCGAGATTACTTCGGCACATCTAGACGGGAAAGAGTGCACAGTAAAGTTTTTCAATTGGCAACTCATGAAATTTGATCGTGAAGAGATAATTGTGCCTACTGATTATTTGATTCTTGAAGGTGTGGGCGCTGCTCAAAAAGTTGTGCGAGAGGCAGGTGCAACAACGTATTGGCTTGATATCGATGAAGAAACTGGATTGCAAAGGGTTCTAGCTCGAGATGGTGCTCACATTGAAAAGGAAATGCGTCAATGGCAAATCCAACAATCTATTCACTTTGCCAAGGATCAAACTCGAGAAAATTGCGAGATTAAAATTACTTCATAGCTATTTTGGGCGCGCCCTTAAGGGCAGAGCACCGCGTGCTCCTTAAAATCTGCACATGTCTGATCTGACCGGAGAGCTCATTGATGGGCGCTACCAATTAATACGTCAGGTTGCCAATGGTGGAATGGCTTCTATCTATGAAGCCATCGACACCCGACTTGATCGAAAAGTTGCGGTCAAAATCATGCATCCTCATCTTGCACAAGATGAGGCCTTTGTTTCGCGATTTATAAAAGAGGCCAAAGCTGCTGCTGCTTTGTCACACCCCAATATTGTTGCCGTACAAGATCAAGGTTGGAATCAAAATGGTATTCCAGCGGTCTTCTTGGTTATGGAGCTGATTGAAGGACATACCCTGCGCGAATATCTGAACGAGCGCGGTCGTTTTGAAGTTAAAGATGCGATTAATTATCTAACTCCCATCCTCAGCGCACTTGCTGCCGCACATGCCTTGGGCATTGTTCATCGTGATATCAAACCTGAAAATATCTTGATCTCTAAAGAAGGTCGAGTAAAGATTGCTGATTTTGGTTTAGCTCGAGGCGAACTTATTGGTTCGACGATGACGGCAGAATCTAGTGTGATTTTGGGAAGCGTTTCTTATCTTTCACCGGAACAAGTTCAACGTGGCATTGCAGATTCCCGAAGCGATGTCTATGCAGCTGGAATTGTTGCTTATGAAATGCTCACTGGCGAAAAGCCATTTTCGGCGGACTCCCCTATTCAAATTGCATATATGCATGTAAATGAAGAGATCCCGCGTTTGCGCAGCAAGCGCAAAGAGATTCCCCAAACTTTGGATGATCTGATTGCAAGTTCTACCGCCAAGAACCCCGATGAACGACCTCGTACCGCTGGAGAATTTCTGGATAAGTTGCAGCTGATCCAGGTGGATCTAGATCCGCGAAAGAATCAGATGGATTTAGGTTTAGACCTACCTGTAGAGCCTATTAAAGAAAAACCACGCAAGAAGGTTAAGGAAGAAACACCGGCCGAGATATCTGTCCCAGTTGTTGAATCAACCAAAGAGATTCGGCGCAAGGAAGAAAAGAAACAGCGCGCAAGCAAGCGTGTACGTCGCAATCGTAAAGTGGCTTTGATTCTGGCTATCGCACTTGGCGTTGGAGGCTGGTGGACTTTGGTTGGTCCCGGTTCTCGCGTTGTGGTTCCATCAACTGTCGGTGCAACCTTTGATGAAGCGACAAGTGTTATCTTCCCTTTAGGTCTTAACGCCGTGATTCTCGAAAAACGATTTGATGAAGAGATTTCTAAAGGCAAAATCATTGAAAGTATTCCCGCAGGCGGTGGAAAAGTTGACGCTGGCGGGACAGTTAAATTAGTTCTTTCAAAAGGTCCAGAGCGATACGAAATACCAATGACGACTGGTTTAACACCTGAAGCTGCACAAAATGCGCTTAAGAAATATCCACTTCTTGTGGGGTCAGTCAATGAAGTTTACAACTCCAAAATCCCTAAGGGATTCGTAATTTCATCAACGCCTGAATCTGGTACTTCAGTTAAACGCGATACCAAAGTCGATTTGTTAGTCTCAAAGGGAATCGAACAAATCGCACTTGCTTCATATCTTGGAAAGAGTGGCGAGCAAGCATTAAATGAATTAACAGAAGCTGGCTTCTCAGTTGAAGCTGGCTATGAATACAGCGAAACTGTCCCAGAACTAGCAGTAATTTCGCAGATCCCAGCAGGTGGAGCCACGGCCGATAAGGGCGGCAAGGTTTCGATTCTTATTTCAAAGGGTCCTCGATACACAGTTATTCCAAAAACTGTGATCACCATGAATGCAAAAGATGCGCAGCAGATGCTTGAATCACTTGGACTGAAGGTAAAGGTTGTCTCCATTGGCAACAATAAGAAAAAAGTGGTTAAGAAAGTTTCACCTGCAGTCAACACCAAGGTAAAGCGTGGCAGCTTGGTGACAATTACCGTAGGGTAAGCCAATGCCTGCACCAGTAAAAAAGCCACGCATCGGCGCCCACACCCCTACTACTGGCGGAATGGCTAAAAGATCAATCGCTTATGCACAAGAAATTGGTGCAGAAGCGATTCAGGTTTTTGCATCAAGTCCTAGAACGTGGGCGATGCCCGAGGCTAAACCTGAACTCGATGAGGCTTTCAAAATCAAGGCTGCAGAGTTAGATATCGAAACTTATGTGCACGCACCGTTTTTGATTAACTTGGGTTCACCAACAGAGGCAACTTACTTAAATTCATTAGCTTCAACACAGTATTCATTGCAGCGTGGTTCAGAAATTGGCGCACTGGGCGTGGTTATTCACACCGGTTCTGCAGTCGATGTTAACAATGTTGAAAAGGCTTGGAAGCAAATACACGAAGGCATGATGCCGATTTTGAACGCGCTCGGTGATGATGCACCGTACTTGTTACTAGAACCAACTGCAGGGCAAGGGCAAAGTCTTGTTAAGAAGCTTGATGATCTTGAGATGTATCTGAAAGCTCTTGAATACCATCCCAAGGTTGGAATTTGTCTGGATACCTGCCATGTATTTGCTGCAGGCCATGACATTTCAATCAAAGGTGGAATGACCGCAACTATTGATCTACTGGTTGAAGTTGCAGGAATCGAACGTTTCCAATTGATCCATGCAAACGATTCGATGGATGTGTGCGGAGCGTTAAAGGATCGCCATCAAAACATTGGTGATGGCCACATTGGTGTCGATCCGTTTAAAGAACTGCTTGCACATCCGGCAGTGGCCAACGCACCATTAATTCTTGAAACTCCGGGCATGGAGCTAGAACATGGCAAAGAGGTCGCGTTACTGAAGAAACTGCGCGGCTAATGACTGCGCGTCATCAACTTCAGTTAAAACTTGCCCCGTGGGCCTTGTTATCAGTATCTGCGGCGTGGGGGTTTTCCTTCATCGTCATGAAGGATGCAATCCAAAGACAAAGCGTTAATAACTTTCTTTTCTCTCGCTTTGCCTTAGCTGTTCTGGTCATGCTATTGATTCGCCCGCAAACCATTAAGCATTTCAATAAGGATTTACTGCAGCGGGGATCTTTAGCGGGCATCTTTTTAGGTTTGGGCTACATCACTCAAACCCTAGGACTGGAACGAACGGGTGCAGCAATTACCGGATTTATTACTGGCTTGTATGTTGTCCTTACGCCAGTTCTGGCTTGGCTTGTGCTGAAAGAGAAAATAACTCGCTTTGTCTGGCTGTGCATCATGGTGGCAACAGTTGGCTTGGGATTGTTGTCTATCCGAGGATTCTCGGTTGGCATTGGCGAAATGTTTGTTTTAGCCAGTGCCTTTTTGTTTGCTGCTCACATTATTGCTTTGAGTAAGTGGTCATCGGGTCGCGATGTGTATGCAATGACAGTTGTTCAATTAACGATGTGTGCGCTGTTATCGGGTATTGCATCTATTCCTGGTGGGTATTCAGCACCTCCAGATTCTGGAGTGTGGGCAGTCGTTATCTTTACGGCGGTCTTTGCAACTGCGATTGCCTTCATAGTTCAAACTTGGTCTCAGGCTCATATGAGCGCAACCAAAGTCGCAGTTATTTTGACCATGGAAGTTGTTTTCGCTGCAATCTTTGCAATCT
>JBJONF010000034.1:0-5660 GCA_046051985.1 Actinomycetota bacterium | reverse complement strand
GATTCACTTAATGATTATTTGGCAGAACCTATTGAAGATGTGATCGCAGCAATTGAAGTTAAAACCCCGCTTGATATTGAAGAAGCTATTGCGCTTCCACGCGGCAATATCTTCCACACTGATTTATCCATGCCTTTTCGCGAGGATGGAACGCCGCCTTCGTGGGGTGTCGAAACAGACGACCCTCGTATCTTCATTTGTGGAGCAGGTGCTGCGAGGGGCGGGGGAGTTAGCGGGATTCCTGGCCATAATGCGGCCATGGCAATCCTTTCTAACAATTAGACTGACGTCATGAGTCTTCATCCAGAAACATCGGCGATCACAGCAGGCCGTCCCGAAGTTGCACCTGATGCTTCCTTGAATCCTCCACTCGTTTTTTCATCTACTTATCATGCAGGTGGTCCAGTTGGTTATGGACGTTACGGTAATGAAAGTTGGACCGCATTAGAATCTGCAATTTCAGAACTTGAGGGCGGACAAACACTTTCCTTCTCATCTGGAATGGCGGCGATCAGTGCGGTCTTTTCAATATTGCCAATTGGTGCACCTGTAGTTGCATCTAATCAGGGTTACAGCGGAACCATGGGATTGCTCAACCAACATCATGCATCCGGTCGATTAGAAGTTCGCTTTGTTGAAGTTACTAACACAGAAGAAGTTATTGCGGCAATGAAAGGCGCAGCGCTGTTGTGGCTAGAGTCGCCAACAAATCCTTGTCTTGATATTGCTGATCTACCGGCGCTTATTGCTGCAGCAAAGAAACAAAATATCGGAGTAGGTGTAGACAACACCTTTGCAACTCCACTAGTTCAAAAGCCATTGTCTATGGGTGCTGACATTGTTATGCATTCAGTTACAAAGTTTCTGGCTGGCCACAGTGATGTTGTTCTTGGATCGCTATCGACCTCTGATTCCGCATTGTTTAAGCGTTTAGAAGAATCACGTCGATTCAACGGTTCTATTCCTGGACCATTCGAAGCCTGGCTTGCACTTCGCGGAATTCGAACTTTTCCGGTTCGCTTTAGAGCTGCTGAAGCCAATGCAAAGACTTTGGTTACACGATTGCAAAACCACGCAAAGATCACCAAAGTGCGTTACCCAGGTTTTGGTGCTGTCATTTCTTTCGAAGTTGATGGAAATGCTGCGCAGGCAGAAAAAGTTTGTGAATCATCACGTTTGATCGCCCATGCAACAAGCCTTGGAGGCGTTGAATCACTGTGGGAGCGTCGCCGTCGCTGGGCATTGGAAAGCCCATCGGTTCCTGAGCAGTTGATCCGAATGTCAGTCGGATGCGAGCACGTGGATGATCTTTGGCAGGACATCGAGCAAGCTCTCGGTACTTTGTAGAGAAATTTTCAGCAATAGAGAGTATTTTTAACCTATGTTCAAAGCCATTCGTCGAACCGTTGCAGCATTGACTGTAACTGTGCTGGCCTTTCAGGCAGTGGCATCATTTTTATCATGGGTAGAACATCAGGATGAATCAGTAGCTGACACCTGGGTTGATGAAGATGAGTTTGAAGATGCCTGATATTGAATATATTCCAGGCACCTGCAACATTGGTAAAGGTGAAGTTCGTAAAAGGCAATTAGTCGCTCTTGTTGGTTTATTTTTCTCAGTTACAACTCTGCTTGCATTTAGTACAGTTGAAACTCCAACTGCAGCACGTCTTGGTATCTTCTTTCCACTGATGGTTGCATCAGTTGGTTTTGTTCAGTCGCGTTCTAAGTTCTGTCTGGCTTACGGTTTTGCTGGAACATTTAATGTGGGCAAGATGGGTGATATTAAGCGCGTTGCTAGCAAGGGAGACAGAGCTGCAGATCGAAAGACCGCACTTGTCATCTTAGGTAAATCTTTTCTGCTAGCAGCTCTAGCGACAGCGGTGGTCTTAGTACTACCCTTTTAGTATGAAGATACAAATTCATACACGCAATGCAGATTTAGCAGAAGATTTTAAAGATATCGCAACTGAAAAACTCAACAGCATGGAGCGATTTAGTGTTGTTATCGATCGCGTCGAAGTTGAAGTTTTACACGAGGCAAACCCTCATCAAGGCAAACACAAACACAAAGTAGTTCTAACCTCACATGGTTCAGGACCATTAATTAGAGCAGAAGCTGCAGAGTTCAATGATTTAGCAGCTTTTGATACTGCGATTAAAGCTTTTGCTTTGCAGATTCGAAAGATCCACGAGAAGTCAAAGGATTACGACCGTTTAACTGTACGAAAGATGAAAACTGAGATCTAAACGATCTCGCTTCCATCTTTACGAGTTGCTGTAAGGCTTGCTATTGCGGTCACTGTTAACGCTGCAACGATGACCAAGAGGCTGACTTCGATAGGCACGTGCGGAAGTTTGAATCCAGCGATTTCGTGAATTCCAATGCCATGGAAAGCTTCGATAAACATTTTGAACCCAATAAATGCCAAAATGAAAGAAAGCCCCTTGGACAGGTAAACCAAGCGTTGCAATAAACCTTGTAATAAGAAGTACAGCTGACGAAGCCCCATCAATGCAAAGATATTTGCACACACGACGATATATGGATCGCGGGTAATACCAAAGATTGCCGGAATGGAATCCAGAGCAAATACCAGGTCGGTAAAGCCTAAGGAGACAAGAGCGATAAAGAAAGTTGTTGCACCCTTAGATCGCAAGAAAGTAATGAATCGATCCTCTTTCCATTCCTCTTCAGCATCATCTTCGACAAGAAGTCGGTATGCGGTAAACACGAGAAAAGCGCCGAAGACAAAGAATGCGCCTGAGAACTTTTCAATGATCGCGCTACCTGCAGCAATAAAGCCACCGCGCAGCAACAAGGCGATGATGATTCCGAGCAATAGAACTAATTGTTGCTTAGTCTTTTCAACTTGTAAGCGACTTAAAATGATGACGAAAACGAAGATGTTGTCGACTGACAGTGCGTACTCGGTTAACCAACCTGCAAAGAACTCCTTCTGAGCATTCACATCAGTTGTCCAATTGGGCATCAAGATGCCAAAAACAATCGCTGCAGTTACATAGATGACTGTCCAGATTCCAGCCTCAGTCATCGTTGTTTCTTTATTTCGACGAATAATCGCAACAGCTAAGTCAAGGACAATTACAAGGGCAAGGATTCCAAGAGTAAGTAGCCATGTGGTCGTTGATTCCATGGCAGTATTCTGTCAGTTAGTGATGTACCCAGATGGTTGAAATTGGCGGGATTGTTAACTTTCCATCTCGAGCATCAACAGTTCCTGCGCTCACAATGAGCAACTTTCCAGTGATTTCCACCTCAATAGCGGTATCGGACAGATTCATATAGATAGAGACATTGCCACGGCGGAATGCAAGCAATGAATCACTCTTTGATCCATGTTCTGGTGATTCAAGCCAGGTGATAGAGCCTTGTTCAATTAGATGATCAGCACGAAGTTTTAATACGGTGCGATAAAGATTGAGAGTGCTCTTCGGGTCAGTGTTCTGTTTTTCAACAGTTAAATCTTTCCACTTATCTGTCAATGGCAACCATGGTGTTCCAGTTGTGAAACCAAAAGGAGCTGATTCACCGCTCCAAGGAAGTGGAACACGTGCACCATCTCGACCTTTTTGCGCACCCTTGGTTCTGAAATAAATTGGATCTTGCCGTGAGCTATCTGGAATTTCTCCATCAGGTAGACCCAATTCTTGTCCGGCAAAGACATAACAAGAACCTGGCAGCGCTAAAACAAATAAAGCAAGTGCTCGCGCCTGCACTTCACCGATACGTGAAGCCACTCGTGGTGAGTCATGGTTACTCAAGGCCCAAGTAGGAAGAGCTCCAACGCTGTCCATCAAATCAATTGAACGGGTTACGACGCCATATAGAAAATCAGCTGTGAAAGGCGCATCTAACAAATCAAAGTTAAAGACTTGATGCAGCTCATCACTTCGGACATATCGCGTTGCATTTACTGGGGGGTGCACCCAGGCTTCGGCAACGGCCATAATTTCGCGATCTTTGTATGAATCAAAAAGTTTGCGCCATTGGCGATAAATTTCATGAACACCTTGGCGATCAAAGTAAGGAACCGTTGGAAGTAGGGCATACCTAATTTCAGGATCCATAGAAACATCTAGTCGCAGCGCATCACTAATTCCCTGAGGATTCGGATGATTAGTAAGCAAATTCTCTTTTACCAAGCCATGAGCAACATCAATACGAAAACCATCAACACCAAGATCTAACCAAAAGCGTAATGTAACTTCGTAATCACTGACGACTTCAGGGTTGTCCCAATTGAGATCAGGTTGTGAAGAATCAAAGAGATGTAGGTAATACTGGCCATCTTCTACTTGCGTCCATGAAGGCCCGCCAAAAAGTGAGATCCAATTGTTAGGTGGTGTTCCATCAGCATTTGGTTCATGAAAATGAAAGCGATCCCGTTCAGGTGAACCTCGTCCAGCTTTGAGTGCTTGCTGGAACCAAATGTGTTGATCGGAAAAATGGTTAGGGACAACATCAATAATTACTTTTAAGCCTAATGAATGTGCAACATCAATCAGTTTCTTGGCATCAGCAAGATTTCCAAAGCGGGGATCAACATCACGAGGGTCGGCAACGTCGTACCCGCCATCTTTATTTGGCGATGTGTAAAAGGGGCTCAACCAGATTGCATCAACACCAAGTTCTTGAACATAGTGCAGCTTGGAAATAATTCCCGGCAGATCACCTTCTCCATCCCCGTTGCTGTCAAAAAAGGACCGTGGGTAGATTTGATAGATGGTTGCTTGCTTCCACCACGGTGAGGCTTTCATGGTGTCAGGCTACGGATAAGACAATCTTCGGACAATGTAAAAAGGATGTAAGTAACCCTTGTATGTTTCGCTTTTATAACGTTTATACAAGCCGTTACACTTAAAGCGATGCAAATTACCCGCGAAGAGGCATTCCAAGAGGCTGCCTTAAAGATTCTAGATACAACCACGTTTGTCCGTGCCGTTTTATCTGGGCGTCGCAGAAATATGACCGTTGAATTTGAGCGAGTAGATATTCGCTTGGTTGAGATCAAAGGTGTCCGACATCTGCAGCTGATGCAAAATGATGGACGGACAACTACGACAAAAAACCTATTACCTACTGTGTTGGAAGTAGATCAACTTCTAGATAGTGGGTATGCAAACATTATGGTCGAGAGCACTAGCCAGGCGTATTCGATAAGAGTGACTAAGAGTGGGGATGCCCAGGTGTATACCGAAAAACGCAATTCTGAACAAAATCTGGCTCACGATAAGAAGAAAGATAGATTGCTAGATTCCAATGATCCTTTCTTGCGAGAAGTTGGAATTGCTGATGCAAAGGGTGTTATCAAGCCTTCTCGCCAAGATAAATACAAACAAGTGGAAGAATTCTTACGCTTGTTATCACCAGCGTTAAACGCAGCAATTGAAGCAGGTCAGATTGACAAGCCAACAACGGCGCAACCACTTCGGATAACTGACCTTGGTTGTGGCCATGCATATTTAACCTTTGCAGCCCATCAGTTTTTGGTGAACTCTGGAATTCCAGTTGTTGTGACAGGAATTGATGTTCGACCCGAATCTAGAGATCGCAACAATGCAATTGCGCAAAAGCTTGGCATTACAAAAACCATTTCTTTCAAGGCAGAAGAGATTTCAAAGACAACCGCAGAAAC
>JBJONF010000033.1:0-6144 GCA_046051985.1 Actinomycetota bacterium | reverse complement strand
TGTGGCTTTTCAATCTTTGCAATTACCGGAATGCGAAAACCAATTTCATCCATGATGGCGTGGACATCATTAATGTCTGCTGCGTTTCTAACGAAGGAAAGTGCAATAAAATCTGCACCAGCTTTCATTCCCCAGCGCAGATCTTCTTTATCTTTTTCAGAAAGAGCAGGTACTGAGACCGCTACACCTGGCAAGTTAATGCCCTTGCTGTTACTGACCGCACCTGGCTGAATAACTTTTGTGACTACATCGTTGCCCTTAACTTCTACAACTTCAACAGTTACTTTTCCATCATCAATCAGGATGCGATCTCCCGGCTTGCAATCCCCCGGTAAGCCTTTGTAGGTGGTGCCAACGCGATCCTTGGTGCCTTCAACTTCATCGGTTGTAATTGTGAAAATATCGCCACGTTCTAATTCGTGGGGACCGTTTGCAAAGCGTGCAAGACGAATTTTTGGACCTTGCAGATCAACCAGAATTGCAATTGGCTTTCCAGCAGCTTTTGCCGCATCGCGCACGCGATCAAGTCGGGTTTGGTGCTCTTCATACCCACCATGAGAAAGGTTTAAGCGGGCCATATTCATTCCGGCCTCGATGAGCTCCTTGACCTTTTCGGGTGACTCAACTGCAGGACCCATCGTGCACACAATTTTTGCTCTACGCATGTGCCAACCTTAAACCATCAGAGGACGGTCAGTTGGCGCTATCGGAGAAGGAAGTTGTGTACGTCCAGTGAGGTATCTATCAACTGATGATGCTGCACTTCGACCTTCAGCAATAGCCCACACGATCAATGATTGACCTCGACCAGCATCACCTGCGACGAAGATTCCTTCTTCAGTTGTTTGGAAATCTTTGTCGCGTTTGATGTTTCCGCGATCATCTAGCTGTACCTCTAATTGCGTAATCAATGATGATTTTTCAGGACCAGTAAAGCCCATGGCCATAAATACAAAATCACATGGAATCTCTTTTTCAGATCCAGCAACCGGTTCGAATTTTCCATTAACGAATTGGGTTTCAACAATCTTGAGTGCGCGCAAGTTGCCTTGCTCATCTCCCAAGAACTCTTCTGTGCTCACTGCGAACATACGATTATCTTCTTCTTCGTGTGCGCTAGATACTCGATAAATCATGGGGTAGGTCGGCCAAGGTTGACCTGACGGACGTTCATCAGTTGGACGCGGCATGATTTCAAGTTGAGTAACACTTGCTGCACCTTGTCGAACAGATGTTCCTAAGCAATCTGCTCCAGTATCTCCTCCACCAAGAATGACAACATGCTTTCCTGCCACATTAATCGGTGAAACTTCAATTTCTCCTAATGCTTGCTTGTTTCCCCAAGGCAGAAATTCCATAGCTTGGTAAATACCCTTAAGTTCGCGACCCTTAATTGAAAGATCACGCCACTGCGTTGATCCAACTGCCAAAACAACTGCGTCATATTTCTTACGCAGGTCAGAGCCAGTTAATTCATTTCCAACATCAACACCTGGGCGAAAACGGGTTCCCTCTTTTTCCATCTGTTCTAATCGGCGATCAAGAATGTGCTTTTCCATCTTGAACTCTGGAATTCCGTAACGTAACAATCCACCGATCTTGTCGGCGCGCTCATAGACAGCAACGGTGTGGCCAGCGCGAGTCAGCTGTTGCGCAGCGGCAAGACCTGCCGGACCAGAGCCAATAACTGCCACTGTTTTTCCAGTAAGGCGATCTGGCGCTAAAGGCTTAACGTTTCCTGCACCAAAAGCTTCTTCAACAGTGCGTAGTTCAATCTGCTTAATTGTTACTGCATCGCGGTTAATGCCGACAACACAAGCGGTTTCACATGGTGCCGGGCAAAGACGCCCAGTGAATTCAGGAAAGTTATTTGTCGCATGCAAGCGATCAATTGCCTCATTTGTATCCCCGCGGTACATCAGATCGTTCCATTCGGGAATTAGATTGCCGAGTGGGCAACCGTTGTGGCAGAAAGGAATTCCACAATCCATGCAGCGGCCAGCCTGCTTTTGTAAATGCTCCATGCTTTGCGGCTCATACACTTCGCGCCAGTCTTTAATTCGTACATCAACTGGACGGCGCTTCGGAGTTTCGCGAGGCGTAGTCATAAAACCTTTTGGATCAGCCATTTGCTGCAACCTCCATCACTAGTGCATCAACCGGTAGACCTTCACGAGTTGCTCGCTCCATTGCGGCAAGCACTCGCGCATAGTCACGCGGCATAATCAATGAGATTCGAGCCAAGCTCTTCTCCCAATCCTTCAAAAGTGCGTTTGCAATTTCAGATCCAGTTTCGGCAAAGTACTTTGAGATGTGGTCTTTCAAAATCTCTTTTTGATCATCAGGTACTGCCAGCACATCAACCATGTCAGCATTGACATTGGCCGCATCAAGATCCAAAACAAATGCTCGTCCACCTGACATGCCTGCAGCAAAGTTTCGGCCAGTGCGACCCAAAACAACAACTGTTCCGCCGGTCATGTATTCACAACCGTGGTCTCCGATGCCTTCGACAATTGCAAGTGCGCCTGAGTTACGGACACAGAAACGTTCGCCGACGATTCCGCGAATAAAGATTTCACCAGCGGTAGCACCGTAACCAATAACGTTTCCTGCAATTACATTGTCCTGGGAAGGGAAAGTTGCTTTCACATCTGGACGAACGACAACACGTCCACCCGAGATTCCCTTTCCGACGTAGTCATTGGAATCACCGTACAAACGAATTGCAATGCCTCTTGGAATAAACGCACCTAGTGATTGACCTGCAGAGCCATGCAATGTGACATCGATTGTTCCAGCAGGTAATCCATCTGCGCCGTACTTGCGTGTGACTTCGGCACCTAACATTGTTCCGACGGTGCGATTTACGTTTCGCACAGGCAGATCAATCTTTACCGATTCACCCTTAGTTAATGCTGGTTGAGCGAGCTCAATCAGTTGATTATCTAGCGCAGCATCTAATCCGTGATCCTGCGTAGTCGTGTTGTGCAATGCACTATCTACATCTGGTCGGACTAACAAAGGCTCGAGGTTTAAGCCAGCTGCCTTCCAGTGATCAACCGCCTTGCGCGTATCCAAGACCTCAACATGTCCAATGGCTTCTTGCAAAGTGCGGAAGCCAAGCTGAGCCAAAATTTCTCTAATCTCCTCGGCGATATATTCAAAAAAAGTTTCCACAAATTCAGGCTTGCCCGTAAAGTTTTTACGAAGCTCTGGATTTTGTGACGCGACACCTACGGGGCAAGTGTCCAAGTGGCACACGCGCATCATGATGCAACCTGAGACAACAAGTGGCGCAGTTGCAAATCCATACTCTTCAGCGCCAAGCAAAGCTGCAATTACAACATCGCGACCAGTCTTTAGTTGACCATCTGCTTGAACCACAATCCGATCGCGCAAACCATTGAGCAACAGGGTTTGTTGAGTTTCAGCAAGACCAAGTTCCCATGGCGCACCTGCATGCTTAAGCGAAGTCAGTGGAGATGCACCAGTTCCACCATCATGTCCGGAGATCAAAACAACATCAGCGTGTGCTTTTGAAACTCCTGCTGCAACTGTTCCTACGCCAACTTCGGCAACCAACTTCACGTGTACTCGTGCGTTTTTGTTTGCGTTCTTGAGGTCGTGAATCAGCTGTGCAAGATCTTCAATCGAATAAATATCGTGATGCGGAGGTGGTGAAATCAATCCCACACCCGGAGTTGAAAAACGAGCTTTTGCAATCCACGGATAGACCTTGTTACCTGGTAACTGTCCACCTTCTCCTGGCTTTGCGCCTTGAGATATTTTGATCTGGATGTCATCACTGTTGACCAGGTAATTACTTGTGACACCGAAACGACCTGATGCAACTTGCTTGATTGCAGAACGCTTTGAATCTCCGTTTGCCATCGGGATGTTACGTTCTACCTCTTCGCCGCCTTCGCCTGTATTTGATTTTCCGCCAAGTCGGTTCATGGCAATCGCCAAAGTTTCGTGCGCTTCAGCTGAGATCGAACCGTAAGACATCGCACCAGTTGAAAACCGCTTTACGATCTGGCTAATTGGCTCTACCTCATCGATAGAGATAGGTGGATTGACTCCATCTCTGAACTGGAACAATCCGCGCAGGGTCATCAAACGTGTGCTTTGTTCATTAACACGATCGGTGTAGCGCTTGAAAATGTCATAACGCTTATTGCGTGTTGAATGCTGCAAAGTAAATACGGTCTCTGGGTCAAACAAATGTGGTTCACCTTCGCGGCGCCACTGGTATTCCCCGCCAATAGGCAAACGCTTTGTTCCTGGCACTTCTCCCCCAGGTGGATAAGCAATGTGATGGCGCGCGATTGTCTCTTGCGCAATTACATCAAGAGAGACTCCACCCAGACGAGATGTTGTACCTACAAAGTATTCGTCAACAACTTCTTGCGAAAGCCCAATAGCTTCAAACACTTGTGCACCTGTATATGAAGCAATGGTGCTAATGCCCATTTTTGACATGACCTTTAGAACACCCTTGCCAAGGCTCTTAATTAAATTCTTCACAGCCTTTTCCGGAGTGATTCCAGTAATAACTCCTTGAAGAACTAGGTCTTCAGCAGATTCCATTGCAAGGTATGGATTGACGCACGCTGCTCCGTAGCCAATAAGAAGAGCTACATGGTGAACTTCTCGCACATCGCCAGCTTCAACAACTAAACCAACACTGGTGCGAGTCTTTTCACGAATCAAATGGTGATGAACTGCAGAGGTAAGTAGCAATGATGGAATCGGTGCGTTTTCAGCATCACCATCGCGGTCTGACAAAACAATAATGTGCGCACCATCTTTAATGGCTTGCGAAACCTCTGCTCTGATTTCGGTCAAACGTTCGCGAAGTGAGTCTCCACCATCTGCGATGCTAAACAACCCTCGGACCACGTGAGCACTTAGACCTGGATAATCACCATCAGCGTTAACGTGAATAATCTTTGCTAGTTCATCATTATCAATGACTGGGAAAGCTAACGAAATCTGGCGACAACTACTTGGGCCGGGATCCAAAAGGTTATGTTCAGGACCCATAGAGGTTCCAAGGCTTGTTACTAGCTCTTCACGAATCGCATCTAGTGGAGGATTTGTCACTTGCGCAAAGAGTTGTGAGAAGTAATCAAAGATCAATCGTGGCTTATCGGAAAGTGCCGCAATGGGAGTGTCAGTTCCCATTGATCCCAGTGGCTCCATGCCGTTCTTTGCCATGGGTGTCACCAAAATACGTAAATCTTCTTCGGTGTAACCAAAAGCTCGTTGGCGTCGAACAACTGAAGAGTGTGGGTACACAATGTGTTCACGTGATGGAAGCTCGCTTAACTTAACAATTCCTGCATGCAGCCAATCACCATATGGAGCCGCATTTGCTAAACCATCTTTGATTTCACCATCTTCGATGATTCGGCCTTGTTCAATATCAACCAAGAACATCTTGCCTGGTTGCAGGCGACCCTTACGTTCAACGTTTTCTGCAGGAATATCTAGTACACCAACTTCGGACGCTAAAACAACTAAGCCATCTTTTGTAACCCAGTAACGAGATGGACGTAAACCATTTCTGTCTAGCACCGCACCTACTTGATGTCCATCAGTGAAAGTTACGCACGCTGGTCCATCCCAAGGCTCCATCATTGATGAATGGAAAGCATAGAAATCGCGACGGTTCTGCGGCATGGTTGCATGGTTTTCCCACGCTTCTGGAATCATCATTAGAACTGCATGTGGAAGTGAACGTCCACCCAAATACAAAAGTTCTAGAACTTCATCAAATGATGCTGAATCTGAACCTGACATTTCAACGATAGGAAACAGCCGCTTAAGATCACCGGGAATCAGATCGCTTTGCAGCAATGACTCGCGGGCGCGCATCCAATTACGGTTTCCCTTAACGGTATTGATTTCTCCATTGTGGGCAATGAATCGATAAGGGTGCGCTAGTGGCCATGACGGAAAAGTGTTGGTGGAAAAGCGTGAGTGAACTAAAGCAAGGGGTGAAACAACACGCTCATCAGAAAGTTCTGGGAAGAATTCTTCTAATTGACCAGTTGTAAGCATTCCCTTATAAACAATGGTCTGCGATGACAAAGAAGGAAAGTACAAATCCAATCCATGCTCTGCGCGCTTTCTTAG
>JBJONF010000032.1:0-6757 GCA_046051985.1 Actinomycetota bacterium | reverse complement strand
ACTGCATCCGTTACTGTCTCGCCCAAATATGCCTCTGCATCGCGCTTTAACTTTTGCAAAACGCGTGCTGAAATTTCTTGTGATGTGTACTTCTTGCCATCGATATCGATGGTCCAGTTAGTACCCATGTGACGCTTTACGGAACGGATAGTGCGTTCAACGTTTGTCACTGATTGACGCTTTGCAACCTCACCAACAAGGACTTCGCCGTTTTTAGCAAAAGCCACGATCGATGGTGTTGTGCGTGCGCCTTCTGCGTTGGCGATAACTGTTGGCTCGCCACCTTCAAGAACGGATACGCAGCTGTTAGTTGTACCGAGGTCGATTCCGACTGCTCTAGCCATTGTGTGTGCTCCTTTTGTCCCGCTCGAGCCTGATTTAGGGTCGAGGATTGCTGAACCTGAGTCGATCATACTCAAAAGGTTGAGTCGTCGCGACTCAGGTTTCACTTAGGGGAACCACACGATTAAAGAACTTATTCCCGAAGAGGTTTTCTTGGCCTGGAACCTCGGACCAGGCTGCGCAATCGGTCCGCTCGGACATACCCTTTCTCCATGAACCTCGCACTCGCAGGCCTGTCCTACGGCATCACTATTTTCGCCTTGGTCCTTTTAGCTGTTCGCACCAAGAAGCTGATTGGTATCTACAAGAAGGGTCAACCGGATTCAACGCGTGGCAACGATAAGGCGCAGCGTTTCAAGATGGCATTTAGCGAGATCTTTGGTCATACAAAGATGTTTAACTTTTCAGTTGTTGGATTAGCACACTGGTTTGTAATGGTCGGATTCTTCGCCCTGTTTGGAACTTTGGTTACCGCATACGGACAATTGATTGATCCATATTTTGCGCTGCCATTTATTGGACACTTCTGGGTCTATGAATACTTAACCGAATTAGTTGCTTGGGCAACAGGTATATCAATCGTTGCACTGATTGGAATTCGCCAAGTAACACTTCGCACAAACAAGCGTTCACGTTTTGCTGGTTCTGGAAATGGCAAGGCGTATTACGTTGAAGCCACAATTTTGCTGATCGTGTTTTGTGTCATCGCATTGCGCGGACTTGAAGGTGCGATCTCTGAATACTCATCGTGGAACCGCCACTTCATTACCACCTGGTTTATCGCTGCGATGTTTAAGTCAATGACTTTGACGCAGCTGGAAAATTGGATTCAGATCGTTGCAACCATCAAGATTGTTGGTTCGATGGCTTGGTTTATCGTCATTGCTCTGAATCTGCGAATGGGTATTGCTTGGCACCGTTTCTTGGCACCATTTAACATTTTCTTCCGCCGTAACGCCGATGGAAAGTCTTCACTTGGTGCGCTTCCAGTAATGATGTCACACGGTAAAGAGATTGATTTTGAAGATCCGAAAGAAGATGATGTCTTTGGTTTAGGAACACGCGCAGACATTTCTTGGAAGGGTCTGTTGGATATGTCCACATGTACCGAATGTGGTCGTTGCCAATCACAGTGCCCTGCTTGGCACACTGAAAAACCATTGTCACCAAAGCTTTTAATCATGGCTATGCGCGATCATGCTTTCGCTAAGACCGTTGAAAATGAAGCCCTTGTTGGTGAGAATTCACCGATTAGTTTGGATGTTTTGTGGTCATGCACGACATGCGGTGCATGTGTGAACGAATGCCCAGTAGATATCGAACATGTTGATCACATCGTAAACATGCGTCGTTTCCAGGTTCTAGTTGAATCAGAATTTCCAACAGAGCTTGGTGGAACATTTAGAAATCTGGAAAAGGCTGGTAACCCTTGGGGTGCTAACCGCGCAGATCGCGAAGCCTGGATCGCCGAATGTGATTTCCCGGTAAATGTTGTTGAAGGTGAATTACCTGAAGAGGTTGAATACTTGTTCTGGGTTGGTTGCGCCGGAGCTTATGAAGAGCGCGCAAAGAAGACAACAAAAGCTGTAGCAGAACTTTTGTATATGGCCGGTGTTAATTTTGCAGTTCTTGGTAAGAAAGAAACTTGTACCGGAGATCCTGCACGTCGTGCCGGTAATGAATTCCTGTATCAAATTCTTGCCCGTGAAAACATCGAAACCTTTAAAGAAACATTTGGTAATCGACCAAAGGGTAAGAAAAAAGTTGTTGTCACCTGCCCACATTGCTTTACGACAATCGGTCGCGATTATGGTCAGCAAGGGTATGAACTTGAAATGGTTCACCACACGCAGCTGCTCAATCAATTGCTACGTGAAAAGCGTTTGCTGCCAATCAAGATGTCACATACTGCAATGACTTTCCATGATCCTTGCTACTTGGGTCGTCACAACGAGATCTACCAACCTCCACGTGAAATTCTGGAAGCAACTGGTGTTGAGCTCACTGAAATGCCACGTAATAAGGAACGATCATTTTGTTGTGGCGCTGGTGGCGGACGTATGTGGATGGAAGAAAAAATTGGCACACGCATCAACATCAACCGTGTTGAAGAAGCGATCGCAACGGGTGCGACTGAATTGGCTGTGGCCTGTCCCTTCTGCCGCGTGATGACCAGCGATGGAATGAACGCCAAGGAGTCTGCCGTTGAGGTCTTAGATGTTGCTCAGGTTCTGCTGCGCTCTGTTAAACAGGAGTAACTCCAGGCAAAATTAGGCGTAAATTCCACTCTTTCTCAGGAAAGACTCAGGTTGTGAGAGCATTCTCTAGTCATGCCTACAACATTAGAAAAGAACAGCCAGCGCATTCTCGTTGTTGATGACGAAGCAAGCATCAGCGAACTGATTTCTACAAGCCTGCGTTTTGTGGGCTTTGATGTCCGCACTGCGGCCAATGGTGCAGAAGCACTACGTGTAGCTGAAGATTTCAAGCCACATGCGATGGTTCTTGATGTGATGTTGCCTGATCTAGATGGTTTTGAAGTGTGCAAGAAGATTCGTAATGAAGGTGTTGATACAGGAGTTCTGTTTCTAACCGCTAAAGATGGCATGGAAGACAAAGTTAAGGGTTTAACTCTTGGCGGCGATGATTACATGACTAAGCCATTTTCATTAGAGGAACTTGTTGCACGTTTGCGCGCACTTCTCCGCCGCACAGGTGTGGATCAAATTGAAATAGATGATGAAAAGATGCGCTTTGCAGATCTTGAATTAGATGAGGCAACGCACGAAGTTCGCCGTGCTGGTGAGCTATTAGATCTTTCACCAACCGAATTTGCTTTACTGCGTTACTTAATCATTAATGCGGACCGCGTTGTATCAAAGGCGCAGATCCTTGATCACGTATGGCAGTACGACTTTCGTGGAGACATGGGAATTGTTGAAACTTATATTTCATACTTGCGCAAAAAGGTTGACGCCTTTGAGCCACCACTAATTCACACAGTCCGTGGAGTTGGTTATCGATTGCGGATGCCGCCTAAGTAGTCAATGAGATCACGCAAACTCAATAATGATTGGGCGAATTCAAGTCTTCGAAATCGATTAACGATCGGAGTACTAGTCCTTTCTGCGATTGGGTTTGTGGGTGCAGGTGTTGGATCTCAAGCTTTACTTCGTGATTATTTGATCAATCAAGTTGATGATCAGTTACTCAGTGTCGTTGCCGGAACGCAAGAGCGTCTCGATCGTGCCGGAATTGCACGTGATGCAGATGATGAAGAACAACGCTCGGCACAAGCAATTACTCCGCTAAATCGTGTTCCAACTTCTATCTCTGTAACGGTTTTAGACCCATTTGGAAACCTAGTCGGTGGTTTAGGTGGTGACTTTAACTCCAATCAAATCACTGATTATGTGAAGGGTTTGCTGCCTGGGCAGGTGGCCGAATATGGAAGTAAACCTTTCACGATCGAAGCACCTGGTGCAGATTTTCGTGTCGCGACAACTGTTCTACCTTCTTCTTTAGGTTCGGTAATTGTTGCTCAATCCTTAGTTGATTACGATAAGACAACACATCAAATCGCTGTTGTCTTCTTAATTATCGGTGGTTTAGTTCTGCTCTTTCTTGCTTTCGCATCCCGCCAAGTAATTAAAGTGGGTATGCGACCACTTGAAAGAATTGAAGAAACCGCTGAAAAAATCGCAGCTGGTGATTTATCCGCCCGTCTTGATAACTTTGAACCAGATACCGAAGTTGGGCGTTTAAGTACATCGCTGAACATAATGCTTTCACGTATTGAAGAAGCCTTTGATGCACGAATGCAAAGTGAAGATAAGTTGCGTCGCTTTGTTGCAGATGCTAGCCACGAGCTGCGCACACCATTAACAGCAATTCGTGGTTTTGCAGAGCTGCACCGACAAGGGGCAGTTCCTGAAGGTGAAAAAACTAATGAATTAATTTCGCGCATCGAAAAAGAATCAATGCGTATGGGTTATTTGGTGGAAGATTTATTGATGCTCGCGCGTATGGATCAGTCTCGCGAACTTGTTATTGCCGATGTTGATCTCAGTGCATTGTTGCAAGAAGCAGTTGCTTCGGCACAAGTTGCCGGGCCAGATCATGTGATTACATCAAATATTTCTGCAGGCGTAACCACAAAAGGTGATGCTGACAAGATTTATCAAGTTGTAACGAATTTGCTCGCTAATGCGCGTGCACACACACCTGCAGGTACTGCGATCACAGTTTCTGCATTTAAAGAAGGTGCCGATTCATTTGTAACCATTGCAGATAACGGTCCTGGCTTATCCGCCGAAGATCAGGCGCGCATCTTTGAGCGTTTTTACCGCGTTGATGCTTCCCGCCAACGCAACAGCAAAGATGGAAGTGGTTTAGGGCTTTCAATTGTTGACGCGGTTATGCGTGCCCACGGAGGCGATGTAACAGTGGCTTCAGAGCTTGGAAAAGGCGCCACTTTCACGCTTCATTTCAAAAATTAACGCTGGTCTAATTAACCTAGGGACTCCATAGATTTCAGGACGGCGATACGTTCTTGAATCGGTGGGTGGGTAGAAAACATCTTTGAGACAGATTTTGAATCCAGTGGCGATTCAATCCAAATATGAGCAACTGCAGTTGATCGCTGCTGTACAACGGTTGAATCTGCTGCAAGAACTTCTAGCGCAGAACGCAAGCCTGCAGGGTTACGTGTAAATGAAACTGCGGTTGCATCAGCTAATGATTCACGCTTGCGAGAAATTGCAGATTTCAACATCACGGCAGCAAGTGGAGCCATGATCAAAATTACTAATGAGATAACTAGTGCAATTGGATTTGCGTTGCTGTCGCGGTCTCGGCGTCCACCAAAAAACATCATGCGGGTCAACATGTCGGAAACGATTGCAATCGCCCCCGCGGTAGTTGCCGCAACTGCGCTGACTAGGGTGTCTCGGTTGGCAACGTGGGCAAGCTCGTGTGCGATCACACCTTGTAGTTGATCGCGATCCATCACATCTAAAATTCCAGTAGTAAATGCAATCAGCGCATGATCTGGGTCGCGCCCAGTTGCAAAGGCATTGGGTGCATCATCAATGACTATGGCTACTTTTGGCATTGGCAAACCCGATGCAATGATTACCTCGTGAATCAAATCGAATAACTTGGGGTTATCTGATTCTTGAATCAACTTTGCGCCAGTCATCGTTAACACTAATTTGTCTGAGCCATAGTAAGAGCCCCACACTGAAATCAATGAAATACCAACTGCAATAGGAACAATGCCAGCACCGGTTCCGCCAAAGTATGAAAGCGCGGCGTAAACAACACACCACATCAATGCGCCCATACCCATGAGCAAACCAAAAGTTTTGCGGCGGTTAGCCGCTTGCATCGTTCTAAAGTTCATTCAGATGCTCTTAGTTGAATGAAACGTTTGGAACGTTACGATCTTGTGGATCTTCAACCTCATAAAATTCGCGCTCTGAAACCTTTGCAAACCCTGCAAAGAAGCTGCTCGGGATGGTTTTAACAGCGGTATTGAGCGAGCGCACATTGTCATTGTAGAACTGACGCGAGAACGCAACTTTGTTTTCAGTTGTTGCAAGTTCTTCTTGTAGTGATAAAAAGTTAGTAGATGCCTTGAGATCTGGGTAGGCCTCAGCAACTGCGAGCAAACCACGAAGTGCTTGGGTCAACATTCCATCTGCGGCTGCAGTATCTGCAACTGTTGTTGCTGTTGTTGCCTTTGCGCGTGCAGTTACAACTGCATCAAAAGTTGATTGCTCATGCTTTGCATATCCCTTAACGGTTTCCACCAAGTTAGGAATCAAATCAGCACGGCGCTTTAGTTGGACCTCAATCTGCGCCCAAGCTTCATCAACAGTGATGTTGAGAGTAACTAGGCGGTTGTATTGAGCGACAAAAAAGACAGCGATGAGCGCAATTGCTGCTAAACCAATGATGAGTTCCATACCTAATTAAACCGCGCTTTCTGCGGGTTCATTCCCGCGGGATTAGTTTATTTTCGAACGGTGGAAGTTTAAGAATGAACGGCTTGGGGTTGGGCCGCGCTGACCTTGGTAGCGTGAACCGTACTTCTCGCTGCCGTAAGGATGCTCAGCAGGAGATGAGAGTTTGATGAGACATAGTTGACCGATCTTCATTCCGGCAAACAGTTTGACTGGCAAGTTGGCAACGTTTGAAAGCTCAAGGGTGATGTGTCCGCTAAAACCTGGATCGATAAAACCTGCGGTGCTGTGTGTGAGCAAACCAAGGCGACCAAGGGATGATTTTCCTTCAAGGCGACCTGCAATGTCATCGGGCAATGTGATGACTTCGTAGGTGCTTGCCAAAACAAATTCACCTGGGTGCAAGATAAATGGTTCATCGCCATCGGCAACAACTTCGCGGGTTAGCT
>JBJONF010000031.1:0-6953 GCA_046051985.1 Actinomycetota bacterium | reverse complement strand
CCAACTCCAACTCCAACGCCAACTCCAACTCCAACGCCACAAGGCGTGATTGCGCCTCCCGTAAAAGGTATATCTGTGTATACCGGTGGCTCTGGCGGAACCCCTTCAAAGTTAGAACAAAGTTTTGATCTTCCAGTTTCTGTGCAAGCGCCACCTGCTGGAACCAACGTAAAATTATGGATTTACAATCCAAGTGATAGTAAATCAAAAGCTGGTTCACCAGGAGTTTGGATTCAACTTTCCGGTTCAGATTGGAAATTTTTTCCAGCTAATTCTGACGGTAGTTTTTACGCAAATTTAATTGCAGGGTCATATCTATTCGATGTAGTGGAGCCCAACACAGCTCAGTACCTTCGAAAGCGCTACTCAGCTGCTGTAAGTACATCTGGAAACCTTTCTTTCCCAGGTATGATCTCTAATGCCGCTGGATTCTTCACAGTGACGGTTGATTTAGTTCAAAACATTGCAGCAAATAGGTTTGTGCCAACCACTCAGTGTCAGCTACTGGATCAAACAAAGAATCCTGAGATGCAGGTAGGTTTTCCAAAAGCACCAGGGCGTCTTCCAAGTTTCGGGATAATCAAAGCGCTAATTATTCCCGTTGACTTCGCAGATGTTGCAGGTAAAAGGCCACCGGCCGAGGAATTTACGCCCATGACAGATGGCATGAATGTTTTCTATTACAAGATGTCTGGAAATAAAGTTAAGTTCGAGTACCAAATTCTCAAAGATTGGGTACGCATGCCAGTTAGTTCAACTTTTCATAAATTGGGCAATTGGAGTCAAGGAGACCCGTATTCATACTGGAAGTTGGCTCTAGAAACAGCAGATCCGCTTGTTGATTTTTCACAGTTTGATGTTGTCTACGTATTAAGTCCTCGCGAAATTCCGCGAAGTTCTATCGCCTACGGACCAGCCGGCCCGCTTAATTCAGCTGGGATAGCAACTAATGATGGCCCAGTTACGAACATAACTTTGTCAGGTGCTGATGCGTGGGAGAACCTTGCAACAGGCACCCCTTGGAAATGGATTGCACATGAGACCGGACATCTATTTGGATTACATGATTTGTATGTGAGCCCAGGTGATGCGGTCTACGGAACGTGGGATTTAATGTCTAACAATTGGTCTCTAGGAGCAATTGAGTTGAACTCATGGAATCGTTATTTAATGGGGTGGTTGACTGATTCTCAAATCAATTGTATTAACGCTGCTGATTTGAATTCAACGGGCGTCACCCAGTTAATCAATCCAATAGCAAGGGTTAACGATCTAACCAAGGCGGTTGTCGTAAGACTTTCAAGCTCAAAGATTCTGGTGATTGAGTCACGACGAAATGAAGGTTTAGATGTCTTAACCCCATCTCAAGAGGGTTCACTTGTTTATACAGTCGACATGACTATTCCAACTATCAAGGGTGGATGGAAAGTTCAACGTCGCTCCGGTTCAACTGACTCACAATTTGTTGATGCAGCACTCCGCGTGGGCGACGTAATTACAGTTGAGGGGTTAAGAATTGAAGTTGTCTCCCGTGACCAAAATGGAGACACAGTAAAAATTAGCAAGCCTTAGTCAATAGCGACTAAGTCGAAGTACTCCTCTTTCCACAAATCCTCATCGCCATCTGGCAACAAGATCACACGTTCTGGCTTTAGCGCTTGTACCGCGCCTTCATCGTGAGAAACCATGATTACTGAACCTTGATATTCAGCCAGGGCGCCAAGAATTTCAGCACGAGATGCTGGATCTAAGTTGTTAGTTGGCTCATCAAGTAGCAAAACATTTGCCGCCGATACAACCAGGACAGCTAGTGCTAAACGAGTTCGCTCGCCACCAGATAACACCTTTACCGGTTTATGAACATCATCGCCAACGAATAAGAATGAACCTAAAGTATTGCGTGCTTCTGGTTCTCGAATATCTGGGGTAGCAGACATCATGTTTTCTAAGATGGTGCGTTCGAAATCAAGTGATTCATGCTCCTGGGCGTAATAGCCGATCTTGAGGCCGTGACCGTGTTCAACTTTTCCAGTATCTGATTCAAGTTCGCCAGCCAAAATTCGAAGCAACGTTGTCTTTCCAGCACCGTTAAGACCAAGAATTACAACACGTGAACCCTTATCAATCACACAAGAAACATCGGTAAAGATTTCAAGGGAACCATAATTCTTTGAAAGCTCTTCACCTGAAAGCGGAGTCTTGCCACATGGGGCAGGGGTAGGAAAGCGCAGCTTGGCAACCTTGTCAGCGACTCGAACATCATCCAAACCACTTCTAAGTTTTTCAGCACGGCGCAACATGCCTTGTGCAGCAGTTGCTTTCGATGCCTTTGCACGCATCTTTTCACCCTGCTTCTGCAAAATCTCTGCGCGCTTTTCAGCATTTGCACGTTCCTTCTTACGGCGGTGCTCATCCTGTTCGCGCTGCAGCAGGTATGCCTTCCAACCAAGGTTGTAGACATCGATGCAGTTACGGTTGGCATCTAAGTAGAAAACCTTGTTTACAACGGTTTCAATCAAGTTCACATCGTGAGAGATGATTACCAAACCACCTGAATACTTTGATAAAAATTCACGCAGCCACATAATGGAATCAGCATCCAAGTGGTTAGTCGGCTCATCCAGCAAAAGGGTTTCTGCGCCACTAAAAAGAATGCGAGCTAATTCGATTCGGCGGCGCTGACCACCTGAAAGCGTTGCTAATTCATTGGCAAAGACCGCTTCGGATACGCCAAGTGATGTTGCAATCGCTTCTGCTTCAGCAGTTGCTGCATAACCACCGGCGGCAGAAAATTCAGCTTCAACGCGGCCATACCGTTCCATCGCTTTTTCTAACGCTTCACCTTGGGCTGTTGCCATTTCTTCTTCAACTGAACGCATGCGAGATGCGATCTGATCTAAATCACGAGCTGAAAGAATTCGATCAATCACTGTTCCTGGTTCATCGCCAGTACGTGGGTCCTGCGGAAGGTAACCAATTTTTCCAGTGCGATTAACCGCGCCACCTGCCGGCATAGTTTCACCAGCTAATACTTTTGCAAGGGTTGATTTACCAGCACCATTTCGACCAACAAAACCAATGCGGTCACCGCTATTGATGCGAACAGTTACGCCTTTAACAAGAAGGCGAGCACCTGCACGTAATTCGAGCGCTTGGGTTGAAATCACACCCAAGTCTATCGGCTGGGTTTAAGCAGCACCAATTCGAGTACGACGAGGTGCTGCATATGACTTTCCAACTGCGGTTAATTCATCTGAAACCTGAGCTTTGATTGCATCTTCGCTCTTGAGCAACTTAGTCAGCGCAGCGATTGTGGTCTTAAGTTCTTTTTGCTCTGTTTCTAGTTCGATCTTGCTCATCTTCGTCAAACGACGAAGTGGCATATCCAAAATGTATGTTGCCTGTTCATCATTTAACTTAAAGTCTTTGATCAACTTATCTTTAGCTGCGGCTGCATCATCGCTACCGCGGATGATCTTGATGACCTTGTCGATATCAATGATTGCCTTGAGCAAACCATCAACTAAACCTAATCGGCCTTCTGCTTTTGCTTTGCGGAACTCTGAGCGACGACGTACAACTTCGATGCGGTGATCGATGAATACTCGAAGCAATTCTTTGAGACCTAGGGTTTGTGGACGTCCCTTCACCAAGGCAACGGCATTAATAGCAAAGGCATCTTCCATAGGAGTCAGCGCATATAGCTTTTCCAGAACCTCTTCCGGCTCAAAACCATTCTTAATTTCAATGACAACATTTGTGCCGGTCTGGCCATCAGAAAGATCGATGATGTCGCTGATTCCCTGAATCTTCTTAGCCTTCACCAGGGCTGCGATACGTTCCACAACCTTTTCAGGTCCGATTGTGTACGGAAGCTCTTTGATAACGATACCCATCTTGCGAGAGGTAACTTTTTCAATCTCTACAGTTGCACGGACCTTAAACGATCCCTTGCCCGTTGCATACGCTTCACGAACACCATCTAGTCCAACAATTTCTCCACCTGTTGGAAAATCTGGTCCCGGAACAAACTTCATCAACTGCTTAACTGTTGCTGCTGGATTTTCAATCAGAAACTTTGTTGCAGCGATAACTTCGCTCAAGTTATGTGGAGCCATGTTGGTTGCCATACCCACGGCAATTCCAGAGCCACCATTAACGAGAAGGTTTGGATAAGCCGCTGGTAGAACAATTGGTTCTGAAAGTGCGCCGTCATAGTTAGGGCCAAAATCAACTGTGTCTTCATCAGCTTCGGCAACCATCGACATTGCAGCCGGTGCCAAACGGGCTTCGGTGTAACGCATAGCTGCAGGGCCTGCATCTAATGAACCGAAGTTTCCGTGACCATCAATTAATGGCAATCCCATTGAGAAACTTTGTGCCATACGAACTAAAGCATCATAAATTGCACCATCACCGTGTGGGTGCAACTTACCCATTACTTCACCAACAACACGAGCACTCTTTACATGTCCACGTTCTGGACGAAGACCCATATCTGCCATCTGATGAAGAATGCGGCGATGAACTGGCTTCAAACCATCGCGTGCATCAGGAAGTGCGCGTGAATAAATTACGGAGTATGCGTACTCAAGAAAAGATTCTGAAACCTCTTTGGAAACATCGATGTCGACGATCTTTCCTGGATATTCACCGGGCTTTGGTCCAGCGGGTTTCTTACCTTTTGCCGCAGATTTCGCGGGAGTCTTCGCAGTTGCCATTGGGGCATTCTGCCAAGAGTCAGGCTTAATTTAGGGGAGGGCGCGCCCCAACTGATGAAACACACTTTGCTGCCAATGCGGCACCTGCAGAAAGAGCTTGAGTCAGATCACTTGTTTCTAGCCACTTCGGAATAAATCCAGCAGCAAATGAGTCTCCGGCACCTGTTGTGTCAACAACATTGGTTGTTACTGCAGAAACCTTGGCCTTTTCAGAACCATTCATTGCCATCGCACCCTTTGAACCTAGTTTGATGACAACGAGCGGTGTGATCTTTGCAAGATTTTCTTCAGCAGTTTCGACATCAGTTGCATCTCCAAGATACAAGGCCTCTTCGCTATTGAGCAAAATTCCATCCATTAACGCCACCCATGAGAGAACTTCATCTCTGCTAACAATCTTCATGGCACCTGTTGTGGTTGGATCAAAAAAGATTGGCTTGCCAGATACTTTAATTTTCTTAATCATTGCTAGAACTGCAGCCCGGCTGCGGAAATCCAAAAGTGCATATCCTGATAAATACACACCATCGATGTCATCTAATGAAGGCAGATCAGATGCTTCTAAGTCAGCGTTTGCTCCATTGTCTGGAAACATTGTTCGCTCACCATTTGCATCGACCAAGATCACAACAACACCGGTTGGGCGTCCGCTGTGCATCAAATTAAGGTGTTCTACGCCGTACTTATCTAGATCTGAAATCAAAGCAAAACCAACGGGATCATTGCCTGTGCGAGCTACTAAATGCGCCTTGGAATTAGTGCGGGTAATCCAGGTTGCAACATTTGCTGCCTGACCACCGGGGTGACTTGAGATTTTGCTAGCGGTGTCATTGCCGTAATTGATGGGCTCTTTCAATTGTGAAATTACATCCAGCGCTAAATCGCCAATACATAGAATCTTTTTCATTGAAGCGCCACTGCAATCTGAGCGCCCAATAAACAATTCGCCTTAATGATTTCAGTGTTAATCGCAAGGGATTCACCTTGTGAAGTTGTGTGGAAATGCTCCAGCAAGAACGGGGTTACATTTTTGCCAACCACTCCTTGCTTTTGGGCTTTCTCAAGTCCGGATTTCAAAATCTCATCATGTCGGGCCTTGTTCATCTCTTTCACAACTGGGTTTGCAACAACAAGTGCTTTGTTTAATGTTCCTACGGCTGCACGTGCCTTGATGATTCCGGCGATTTCGGCTGGGGAATCAACGCGGTGTTCAAGGGTGTAGCCAGAATCAGTTAAGTAGAAACCTGGAAAGGCGCTGGTTTTGTATCCAACCAGGCTGATCGCCAAAGTCTCAAGGCGCTCCAGTGTTGCTGGCACATCCAAAATAGATTTCACTCCTGCACAAATCATGGTCATATCAACATTTGCTAAGGCGGTTAGGTCAGCAGATTCATCAAAAGATTCATTTGCTCCTCTGTGCACGCCACCAAGTCCACCTGTTGCAAAGACATGAATTCCAGCCAATGCTGCAATGTGCGCCGTTGCAGCAACTGTTGTTGCAGCGCTCTTGCCCTGAGCAACGATTATTGCTAAATCGCGAATAGAAGCCTTAGAAATATCATCACGGTTAGCAATTGCTTCTAGTTCGGAAAGTTCCAAACCGACCAAAATTTTTCCATCAAGTAAGGCGATAGTGGCTGGAACCGCACCCGCATCACGAACGATTCGTTCACATTCAAGAGCAACCACTAGATTTGAAGGACGAGGCAAACCGTGGCTAATAATCGTTGATTCCAGAGCAACGATCGGCTTTCCGGCCTTAATGGCAGCAGAAACTTCAGCCGATAGCTTGATCGCTTTTTCCATAGCCAAACTCTAGTGCACTCTCGTGGGAAGATAAGCACGTGCATTTGTCCCAGATAACTCCTTCCATCTTTTCCTCCCTCGGGTTAGACAGTGCCGTCGATCACTTGGCAATGGGTCAATCGCCAATGGGGCGCGAACTGCTATTTCTAATTGATGGATTCGGTTTTGACACCTTGTCTACGTATGCCGAAGTTATGCCAACCATGAGCCGCATGATTAATTTTGGAAAAATTCAAACCGCGTTTCCTTCAACGACCGCTACTTCACTTGCAACATTAACAACTGGAGAACTTCCAGGCGTTCACGGAATGTTGGGTTACACCGTTCAGGTTCCGCGAAGTGGCGGGCGATTATTAAATGCCTTGAAATGGGATGAACGCGTAGATCCAGAAAATTGGCAACCAGTTGAAACTTTATTTCAACGCG
>JBJONF010000030.1:0-7180 GCA_046051985.1 Actinomycetota bacterium | reverse complement strand
GCGCGCTATCTTTTTGGCCCAATAAAGGTGAGCAAGATTTGCGTCCGCCACAGGGTGCCGCGTATGAAATGCTTCAACCAATAGCACCGCGTTCTCCATTTGTACCTAAGGGTGCAGTTGGTGAACTAATTATTCGACAGGAAAACAAATGAACTCATGGGCTCTAGTTACAGGTGCAACATCAGGCATTGGTGAGAGTTATTCTCGCTTATTAGCTGCCAAGAATTACAACATCGTTCTAGTAGCGCGTGATTTACCCCGACTTCAAGAACGAGCTGCAGCACTTCAAGCAAAGTTTGGAATCTCAACGCATGTGATTCAGGCAGATCTAGCAACAGATGAAGGATGCCTAAGAGTCGAGAAGTACATTGCCGAAAATCAGATTGATGTTTTGGTTAATAACGCAGGGTTTGGAACCAGTAAAGCTTTCACGATGTCGACTTTAGAAGTTGAACAGCAACTGCTGGATGTCTTGGTTCGAACTCCTATGCGTTTGATGCATGTTGCACTGCCTCTTATGAAGGCGCGAAATAACGGAATCATCATCAATGTTTCATCTGTAGCTGGTTACATCGCAGGTGGCAGTTACAGCGCATCAAAGTCATACCTGACAGTTCTTTCAGAGTCGCTCAATACAGAACTATCTGCAACCAATGTAAAGGTCAGCGCTCTGTGCCCAGGCTTTACCCGCACTGAGTTTCATCAGCGTGGAAAGATGTCGATGAAGGGGTTTCCTGACTTCCTGTGGCTCAATTCTGATCGCTTGGTTGAACAATCCTGGAGTGACGCGGTCAAAGGTAAAGCGGTGAGCGTTCCGGGCTGGCAATACAAGCTCTTGGTTTTTATTGTGCAGACCTTGGTGCCACGTACTCTGGTCAGAAAAGTTGGCATGAACATGAGAGCGAAGCAACGAAAGTAACGGTCATACTTATCGGACTCACGGCGGGTTATCAGCCTTCTTTAAGTGCCTAATCGATAGAATGTCCTCATTACTAGGAAAGGCATACACATGTTCCGCAAGATCGCTTCACTTTCTATAGCGCTCGTGGTCGCCGGTGGCGTCATGATCGCAGTACCTGCAGATGCAGCTGTAAAGATTTCAAACGGTGTTGCATGCAAGAAGTCAGGTCAGACAACTAAGACAAGTGGCGGAACTTACCGTTGCACAACAAATCCATTAAGCACAAGTAAGAAACTTACCTGGTTATCTCTTGACTGTGTAACAGCAGCAAATGATGCGGTTAAGGCAGGGAAAGCAGCTGTGACAACGGTAGCGAACTTTCAAGCCCAGCTTCCTGTGATTGACTTAGGTATTACAACAGAAACTGCAAACAAGGCAGAGATTCAGGTAAAGCTGGATGAGGCGAACAAGCGCTTAATTGCAGCACAAGCAAAATTAGCTGCCGCAAAGACTGAGGCAGACAAGAAGATTTTGACAACTGCAGTTGGCTCATGGACATCTGCTACACGTGCTTATGCAAGCAAGATTCGCAATATCGATCTAACTATCAAGAAGTTAGAAGCGGCCAAGCTTGCTGCAACTAACAAGCCAGCAGAACTTGCAGCAAATGTTGCTGATGCTCGCGAGAGCGCAAAGCTCATTTGTACTAAGGGCTTCTAACCTCAAAAAGTTACAAAACCCCGCTGCCATACAGGTAGCGGGTTTTTGCATCTAAGGGAATCCCTATCCCAATTCCTTCATGGTGTTCCTATCCTTGATATATGCGCATATTGCGTTTTGTAGCCCCACTGTTGTTTGGGATCGCATTACTTGTGCACCAAAGCTTTCAAGGTATGTGGGTGGATTTGTTTCTCTTCAATGCAATTCCGATCACTTGCTTGCTTTCAATAATGGTCGCACCCCGAATCAACAATAAATGGGCTAAACCTTTGACCGCCTTAGCTATAGGAATCTGGAGTTTAGGTTCCATATTGGCAACCGCGAGTTCCTACATTGAACTATCGGCCCTTGCAGCAAACATTTCTGATGCCCTGTACGTACTTTTCTATCCCCTTGCTCTTCTTGGAATGCAATTTCTGATTTCGATCCGACAAAGGCTGACAATCCTTGAGTTAGCAGATGCCTCAATTGTTGGACTGGGTTTAAGTACTTTAGGCGCTGCCTTTGCTCTGCAACCAGTCATTCCCCATTTTGATGGTGATGTGAACCAATCTTTTCTGGCAATTATTTATCCAGTGGCTGACTTAGTTTTGTTGTGCTTCATCATCGCCACAGTAGTTATGCAAGGTTTTTCTGTGCGTGGATTGCTTTTAACAATTGGAGTCTGCATCTATGCCACGACTGATTTTATTTTCTTATGGCAGAACTTAAATACGAACTACGTTTTTGGATCCTTAGTTGACTATGGATGGCTGCTTGCCTTTGTTGTAATCGCTGAAAGCACGTGGCATCGGAGTACTGAAAACAACGTTAAAAATGGGGTGAACCCAATCTTAATTACGATCTCGGTTTTCTTAAGTGCAACTCTGCTGGCATTGCTTGCTATAGCGCCGGCTAATTTTCCACATTTCATTTTGATTCCTGCGATAGGAACTTTGGCACTTGCTTTTATACGAATGAGTATCGCTTTAAGTCAGGCGCGCAGTATTGGTCAGGAAAGAGTTCTGGCTAGGACTGATGATTTAACAACTCTTCCCAATAGAAGGCGTTTGATCTCTGAAATACAAAGTTTTGCCACGCGTAAAGGTTCTCTTCTACTTCTAGATCTGGATGGATTTAAACCAGTAAACGACAGTTATGGCCATGAAGTCGGAGATAAAGTCTTGCAGCAGGTGGCTCAACGATTTACTCGAGCTTTGCCAAGTAACGCTTTGCTTGCACGATTAGGTGGTGATGAATTTGGAATACTGGTCGATGGTTCTAATGAGTCGGTAATGGAGATTGCATTAGCCCTACGGGGCACGCTTTCTTATCCATTTGTTATCGATGGCAATGAAATAAGCATCGGGGTCAGCATCGGTATTACAGATAATGATGGAGCAGATGATTTGTTGCTTCGAGCGGATAATGCGATGTATGCGGCTAAGCGTCAGGAGCTGGGGGTTTGTCAGCTTTAATTTCTTGTAATCGCGCGAGTGCTTCTAAACGCTCAGTCGCGTGATCAACGATGCGTTCGGAGTAACCCTTGCTATATCCATCAAGAAATAACCAAGGCTCATGAATTTCAGAGGCAGATAGGTGAGCAAGTTCTGGAACATATCTGCGAATGTAATCGCCGTTTTCATCAAACCGGCGCCCTTGTTCAATTGGATTAAAGACTCGGTAATAAGGCGATGCATCCGTCCCGGATCCTGCAGTCCATTGCCAACCATGGGCATTTGATGCAACATCAAAATCAACGAGATGTTCTGCAAAAAAACGTTCTCCCAGTTGCCATTCCAGATGTAAATCTTTCACTAAAAATGAAGCGACAACCATTCGTGTTCGATTGTGCATCCACCCTTCGAGCAAAAGTTGGCGCATAGCAGCGTCCACGAATGGGAATCCGGTTTTACCTTCACACCAAGCCTTAAATTGTTTGCCTGGTTTGTCATAGCGCATTTGAGCAAACTTTGGTGCGTAATATTCAACATCAGTCATTGGATTGTTAAACAAAACATCGGCGTAGAATTCGCGCCAAGCAATCTCTTTTCTAAAGGTGTCATGGCTCTTGCTATCACCAAGGTCTTGAAGCAAGGTACGTGGATGCACTTCACCAAACTTTAAATAGGTACTCATCTTGGATGTTCCATCGATTGCTGCAAGATTTCTGCTCTCGTCGTAAGAATCCAATCCATTTTTTGTAAACTCTTTAAATCTCTTAAGTGCTGCCACTTCTCCGGCTGGAATAACTTTTACGCCTTCAGGCATTGGGAAATCAGGAAAAGCACGGTATTCAGGGGTGGGTTCTACGCAAGTAAATTTCTTGGGTGTAACCGCGGGAGCGCGCCAACCATGTGTGCACCAGGCTTTGTAAAAAGGTGTGTACACCTTGTACGGGGTTGCATCAGAGGGTTTTAAGACTCGGCCAGGTGCAACCGCGTATGGACTACCAGTTCTAACTAATGTAATTCCAGCGGCTTCAACTTTAGCATCCCGCGCAGCGCCATATCGTTCATACTCTGCCGAAATGTGAACCTGCTCCACACCATACTTTTTAATCAATGCCGTCAAAACTTCTACTTGATCACCCTGAATAATGTGGAGTTTGTTTCCAAGGGATTCATCTAAACTTCTTAATGATTGACCCATATATGCCAGTAGCTTTGCGCCGGCTTCGTTAATTTGTGTCTTATCAAGAATAAAAAGCGGAATTATTTGATCCGACGATTCAATTGCTGCTAGCAATGCTGGATGATCATTTATTCGAAGGTCACGACGAAACCAGATTATTGATGTTTTCGGCGATGACATGGGATGATTAAATCATCATGCAAGAGATTAAGCGCTTCCAAATCCGAGGAGTTCCGGGCGAAGTTGTGCGCACCCGTTTTGCTGACCGAATCGTGGATTATTGGAAGCCTCGTGGCGGAAGCGATCACCTGCTCATCGCCCACGATGGTCAGAATGTCTTTGATGGCACTACAAGTACCCACCGTCGACAAACCTGGAAAATGGCGCAAGCTGCAATTGATGTTGCCAATGAAGCAGGTATAAAGCCACCGACAATCATTGGGGTGTGGCATAGCTCGACTAAAAATAATCCTTGGGGGCGAGTAAAGGATTTGGCACCAGAAAAGTTTTTTACACCGGATGCATATGTTGATCCGCGCTGGGCGATCAATGATCCAACTATGACACTTCATTCAGATTCGTATTTAAATCAAATTTTTAGTGAAATTGTTCCGGCAATTGTCGGTGTCCACTCTTCCGAAAAAACTGCTGTTATCGGCTCCAGTATGGGTGGTTTAGCAACTTTGTACGCAGCGATTCAGCACCCAGAAAAGTTTTCAACCGCGCTTGCTCTGTCACCACATTGGATCATTAGTGATAAAAACTTTGCTAGATCCATGGTCGAAGCTTTGCCGTTAACGCACAAAATTTGGATGAGCCGTGGAGATAAAGGAATAGATAAGGAATATCCCCCACTTCAAAACTATGTGGATTCTTTAATGCGCGAACGTGGCTTTACAAGCAATTATGAATCAAAGGTTTATAAGCGAAGCGGCCACAACGAAAGATCATGGGCTAAATATCTAAATGATCCACTTCGTTTCTGGCTTAGCGCGTAACTTCCCAAATAGCTTGTGTTGCTCTCTTTGATTTGACTGCAAACTTCGAACCACTGGCAGCGTGCCCATACAGAGTCTTGCAAACCTGCAGACCTAATTCAGCTAGATCTATCTTTACATTGACTGCGCTGCGGGAAACAAAAACCAGAATTGATTGTTCCTTGGATTCGCGCAGGTAAAGGATGAAATCTTTTTCGGCAGCAATCCAACGTAAGCCACCATTTACCAGGGCATCATTGCTCTTTCGGATTGAAATTAGTTCGCGAACATTGCCCATAAATGCGTGATCCCACTGTGAGCGATCTTCCCAATTAATGGTGCGTCGACCATCCTCTCCCCACGAACCTTCAAGACCTATTTCATCTCCGGCAAATATTGAAGGAACTCCTGGATAGGTTAGGACCATAGTCATTGCTGATAGATGCGAAGCAACATCACCTTTTACCACTGTACGAAAACGCGCAGTGTCATGACTATCTAGCAGCACCATGCTTGCAGTAACTGATCGCCAAGGAACAGAGGCGTTGAACTGCTTCATGCTATTGATTAATTGTTGACCCGAAATTTGTGGCATTGCAAAGGGAAGGCCTTGAAAACCTCCGCCGATTTCAGAATTTCTATTGAGCCAGTTCCATACCGGGCGCATAAAGCCTTGATAATTCATAGCTCCATGCCAACCAAGGCCATTGAGATCGCTAGCTACAAAATCGCCATTTTCTGCAACTAACCAAGCATCTGAATTCGTTTCATTCATGGCCTGACGAATACCGTGCATCACATCATCATGTAAATCATCAGCGCCTAATCGACCCGTCATGTTTCCAACATCGATACGCCAACCAGACATTCCAAATTTAGGCGAGATCCAACTGCGAACTATTGAATTCTTACCTTTGTACATCTCATTTTTCAGCGCTACCGAATTGAAGTTAAGTTTTGGCAGCGAAGCCAAACCCCACCAACCAACGTAGCCGTGCTTAACTGATTTATCCCAATAAAAATAGGACCGCTCTTTTGCACTTTTACTCTTCTTCGCTTTTGCAAGCCATGGATGTCCAGCACCGCAATGGTTGCTTGTTAAGTCGCCCATGATTCGGATTCCAACTTTGTTTGCTTTCTTTACTAGCGAAAATAGCGCTTTGTTTCCGCCAAGAATTGGATCAACTTCAGTAAAGCTACTGGCGTCATAACGATGGTTAGATCTCGATGGGAAAAATGGTGTGAAGTAGATTCCGGTAACGCCTAAACCATGAATGTGATCTAAATGCTCTTCAACTCCGGGAATATCCCCACCGTACAGTTCGCTACTTGTGAATTCACTTCGACCCCGAGGAAGTTCATTCCAATCACGCAGATGTGCCCAATCAGGGGTTGGGTATGTGTTTGCAGATTTCGCAAAACGGTCAGGAAATATTTGATAGAAAACCGAGGACTTTATCCATTCCGGGTTTGCAGGCACTGCAACGATTTGAAAATCATTATTTGTATGAACATCATGATCGCTGAGGCCAAAAGCATTAAGCCAGTCATATCTGTCTCTAGATACAAATACAAAGCGATACAAGGTGTGGGTATTTACGATTGGTACTTCAACTGTGTACCAATCTTCAGTACCGCCCTTTGTTGCCAAAACCAGCTCATAGCTGCGTGGCTCACCATCTTCATAGATTCGGACAAAGCTTTTTTCAAATGCATACGAGTGCGGGACTCGAACCTTTAAGACAACTTTCTGGCCGATTCGAGGTGCGGCATTACTTACATATAGTTCGCTTCCATCATGGTGCGGGAATAAGGATGGATGTACTTGGTAACTCATACTTCACTCCCTTCGAATTCATCGCAGTTGCTTTAATTTCTACCGTTTTTCCCTCGTAATCCAGCGGATCTACATATACCGAATATGGCGAATTGGTATCTGTTCCCAGCGAGCTCCATGTTTGATCTCCAG
>JBJONF010000029.1:0-7532 GCA_046051985.1 Actinomycetota bacterium | reverse complement strand
AGGAGTGCATCACATCTGGGGGAGCGCCAACATTGATTAACCACACAGGGCCAAAACGCTCACGCGGACAAAAAGGTCAAGAGGAGAAGAGCGCATAATCTAGACTGCGCACTATGTCTTCTAGCCGCGAATTAGCCTCAACATTTTCTCCTCAGGAGATTGAGGCCCCGCTGTATCAAAAGTGGGTCGATGCTGGTTATTTCACCGCTGATGCAACTTCAAGCAAAGAAGCTTTTTCAATTGTTCTGCCTCCTCCCAATGTGACAGGTGTTTTACACATTGGTCACGCCCTAGATCAAACCTTGCAAGATTGTTTATCGCGCATGAAACGAATGCAGGGATTTGAAGTTCTTTGGTTACCTGGAATGGATCACGCAGGTATTGCAACGCAAAACGTTGTTGAGAAGCAGTTAGCTGCAGCGGGCCAATCACGTCATGATTTAGGTCGCGAAGAGTTTGTGAAAAAAGTTTGGGAATGGAAAGAGGAATCAGGCGGTGCGATTCTTGAACAGATGAAGCGTCTTGGCTCATCTGTTGACTGGAGCCGTGAGCGATTCACGATGGATGAAGGTATGTCCAAGGCGGTAGTAACAATTTTCAAGCGTATGTATGACGCAGGCCTAATTTATCGCGCAGAGCGAATCATTAACTGGTGCCCTCGTTGCTTAACTGCGTTATCTGATATCGAAGTTGAACACAGTGATGATGCAGGTGAATTAGTTTCTATTCGCTACGGCGAAGGTGATAACGCGATCGTTGTTGCAACCACTCGTGCTGAAACAATGTTGGGCGATACCGCAGTTGCTGTTAACCCAGATGATGAGCGTTATTCGCACATGATCGGAAAAATGGTAAAGGTTCCATTGATTGATCGCCAGATCCCAATCGTTGCTGATGAACACGTTGATCCAGCATTTGGAACAGGTGCGGTAAAGGTAACTCCGGCCCATGATGTAAATGACTTTGAAATCGGCCTGCGCCACAACTTGCCAAATATTGTCATCTTGGATGCAGATGCAAAGGTAGTTAATACCAACAGCGCATTTGATGGTTTAGATCGTTTTGATGCTCGCAAGGCTGTTGTTGAAGCGTTACGTGCAGAAGGACGAATCGTTGCCGAAAAGCGTCCGTACATGCACGCCGTTGGACATTGTTCTCGTTGCGATACAACTGTTGAACCACGTTTATCTAAGCAGTGGTTTGTAAAGGTAGAACCAATGGCAAAGGCATCAGCAGATGCAGTGCGCAGTGGTGTGGTAAAGATTGAACCTGAAGCTCTTGCTCCACGTTACTTTGAATGGGTCGACAACATGCACGACTGGTGTATTTCACGTCAGTTGTGGTGGGGTCACCGAATTCCTGTTTGGTATGGACCAAATGGTGAAGTTCAAGTTGTTGGTCACGATGAAACCGCACCTGCTGGTTGGACACAAGATTTAGATGTATTAGACACCTGGTTCTCATCTGGTCAATGGGCATTTTCAACATTTGGTTGGCCAGAAAAGTCTGCAGATTTAGCTAAGTTCTATCCAACATCTGTGTTGGTAACCGGTTATGACATCTTGTTCTTCTGGGTTGTTCGCATGATGATGATGTCTACATTTGCGATGGATGGGGTTCCACCATTTAAAACAATCATGTTGCACGGTTTGGTTCGTGATCAATTTGGCAAGAAGATGTCTAAGAGCCGCGGAAATGTTATTGATCCACTGGAATTCATGGACAAATATGGCGCGGACGCGCTGCGCTTCACTTTGGCACGTGGTGCAAACCCAGGTACCGATCAGGCACTTGCCGAAGACTGGATCGGCGGCTCTCGTAACTTTGCAACAAAGCTATGGAACGCAACTCGCTTTGCCATGATGAATGGCGCAACTGTTGCTGGAGATCTACCGCCGCTGGAATCTCTGAATGCAATTGATAAGTGGATCCTGAGCCGTTTGTCTGAAACTGTTTCAGAGGTAACTGATCTTCTGGAAAAGTATGAATACGCAAGAGCATGCGAATTGATGTACCACTTTGCGTGGGATGACTTGTGTGACTGGTACCTAGAACTTTCAAAGGAAGCTTTTGCATCAGGAAATGCTGAAGGAACAAAACGAGTACTTGGGTATGTTCTAGATCAACTTTTCCGCTTAATGCATCCTGTAATGCCATTTATTACCGAACAAATGTGGACCACACTTACTGGGGGAGAATCTCTGGTTGTCGCACAGTGGCCAGTTGCAAATACCGCACACCTTGATAAGAAGGCCGAATCACTTGTTTCTCAGCTACAAGAGATCATTACTGAAGTTCGCCGCTTCCGTAATGACCAAGGCATTAAGACTTCGCTGAAGCTTCCTGGCCGCATCGTTGCAACCGGAGACATTGCCAAGTACGCATCAGCAGTTGCCTTTGTGGTTCGTATGGAACTAGGCGAGATCACACCGAGTGCAAAGTGCGAAGCGGCAGGTGTAACAATCGAATTTGATCTCACTGGATCAATCGATGTTGTTGCAGAGCGCGCACGCCTTGAAAAAGATTTAGCAACTGCAAGCAAGGATAAGCAAACCGCTGAAGTAAAGCTGAACAACCAAGGCTTTATGGCTAAAGCTCCAGAAAATGTGCTTGTAGAAATTCGCGAACGTCTAGCAAAGACAACAGCTGATATTGAACGCATTACGGCCGCACTTGGAGCATTGCCACAAGGATGATGATTTCACCAGATGATCAAGAGCGCGTAGACGCGATCGAACAAGCTTTGCTTGCGCGTTGGCCAGAAACACGTATCGCACCATCAACCGAACGCATTGCAGCCCTTGTAGACATTCTGGGTTCACCCCAGCTGACATATCCAACGATTCATATCGGCGGAACAAATGGCAAGACAACGACTAGCCGCATGGTTGATGCGTTGCTGTTTGCACATGGTTTACGTACCGGGCGATTTACAAGTCCGCATCTAGAAACTTATCGCGAACGTATTTCGATCAATGGCCAACCAATTGACCCGAAAGATTTGATTTTTTCATACAACGATATTGCCGCTTATTTAGATTTAATGGATTCAAAGTTTGAGCATCCCATTTCATTCTTTGAAGCAGTAACCGCGTTAGCTTTCGCAGCTTTTGCCGAACATCCAGTTGATGTCGGAGTTATTGAAGTTGGCATGGGCGGAGAATGGGATGCGACAAATGTTGTCGATGCCGATGTTTCTGTAATCATGCCGATTGGCTTTGATCACATGGAATACCTAGGCCACACCTTGCATGAAATCGCTTCTACCAAGGCTGGAATCATTAAAGAAGGCGGTTTTGTGGTTCTCGCACAGCAAGAGCCAGAAGCTGCAAAAGAGTTGATCCGCAGAGCTGCTGAAGTTGGTGCAGATGTAGTTCGAGAAGGTGTTGAATTTTCAGTTCTCTCACGCGCAGTAGCAGTGGGTGGTCAGTTACTTACAATTCAAGGAATCCATGAGACATACGATGAGATTTTCTTGCCCTTACACGGGCGTCACCAAGCAGCAAATGCCGCTGCAGCACTTGTGGCAGTTGAAGCTTTCTTTGGGGATCAACCGCTAGATATCGATGCGGTTCGCGCAGGGTTTGCCGCAGTTACATCGCCAGGCCGTTGCGAAGTTGTTCATCGCAATCCAACAGTGATTTTAGATGCCGCACATAATCCACATGGGGCTAAGGCCTTGGCTGATACTTTGCTTAATGAGTTCAATTTTGACGAAATCATCGCTGTTGTCGGAGTCTTTGGGGACAAAGATGCAACGGGAATTTTTCAGGAGTTAGAGCCAATCGTTGATCATGTCATCGTGACCCAGAGTTCTTCATCACGTGCAATGGCGGCTTCGGAATTAGAGAAAATCGCATCATCTGTTTTTGGTTCAGATCGCGTCTTTGTAGTTTCAGATTTAAACTCAGCTCTTGATAAAGGTGTTGCCGATTCAATACGACCTCTCAGCGAAGACACAGTTGGAATTCTCGTCACTGGTTCTGTTGTAACGGTTGGCGAAGCTCGCACCTATTTGAGAAAGAAGTTTGCGCAATGAAAGTTCTTGGAGCATCGGTCTTAATTGCTGAGAGTATGACTTTGGGTTTTGCGATTTTGATTGCAATGCAAGACCAGTCTCAGGCCGCAATTATTTATGGCTGCGTTGTTTCCTTCCTACTTTTTGTTGCAGCTGGCCTTGTGCGTCGTCCGGGTGGTTTTGTGTTCGGTTCCCTGATGCAGGTTGCGATGATCTCTTTTGGTTTTGTCGAGCCATCCTTCTTCATTATTGGGGTGGTTTTGATTGGTCTTTGGGTGGCGGCCATCATCGTGGGCCGCAAGGGTGAGGCTGCTCGCGCTGCCTTGCTGGCTGCAGAGCCTAAAAAACCCTAATAGACTAGGCACGTGAGCACAGAGAAAACACTTATCCTGGTTAAGCCTGATGGCGTACGCCGCGGTTTAGTTGGTGAAGTTATTTCCCGAATCGAAACTAAAGGGTATGCAATCGATGCGGTGCGTATGTTGCAAGCAGATGCTGCTTTACTTGAAAAGCATTACGCCGAACATGTTGGAAAACCATTTTATGAACCACTTGTTGAGTTCATGATGTCAGGACCAATCGTTGCAATCGTTGCATCAGGAAATCGCGTGATCGAAGGGTTCCGTTCACTAGCGGGAGTAACTGATCCAACAGTTGCTGCACCCGGAACAATTCGCGGAGATCTAGCTCGTGATCAAGGAACCAAAGTTATGCAAAACCTAGTTCACGGATCAGATTCACCAGAATCTGCAGCACGTGAAATAGCGATCTTTTTTCCGAAGTAATTCATTCCCCAAGAACAAAAAGCACAAGGAGTAGAGATGTCACAAGGAAGCAGAATGTCATTCATCGGTCGCGATATGGCCGTTGACCTAGGCACAGCGAACACGCTTGTTTATGTTCGCGGACGTGGCATTGTCTTGAACGAGCCATCAGTAGTAGCTGTTAATCAAGACACCGGTGGAATCTTGGCCGTTGGTATTGAAGCGAAGAAGATGATTGGCCGTACTCCTGGCAACATCGTTGCCATCCGTCCGCTTAAGGATGGTGTGATCGCTGACTTTGATACAACAGAGCGCATGTTGCGTTACTTCATTCAAAAAGTGCACCGTCGTCGTTACTTGGCTAAGCCTCGTATCGTTGTGTGCGTACCTTCAGGCATTACAGGCGTTGAACAGCGCGCGGTAAAAGATGCTGGTTATGCAGCAGGTGCCCGCAAGGTTTACATTATTGAAGAGCCAATGGCAGCAGCAATTGGTGCCGGTCTTCCAATTCACGAGCCAACCGGAAACATGGTTGTAGACATCGGTGGCGGAACAACTGAAGTTGCAGTTATTTCACTCGGTGGAATCGTAACTTCACTATCTATTCGCGTAGGTGGCGATGAGCTAGATCAATCGATTATTAACTGGGTTAAGCGTGAATTCTCGCTACTTTTGGGTGAGCGCACAGCTGAAGAAATCAAGATGGCAATCGGATCTGCATATCCACTAGCTGGAGAAAATGATGCAGAAATCCGCGGTCGCGATTTAGCAACAGGTCTGCCAAAGACAATTGTTGTATCTGCTGCAGAAATTCGTAAAGCACTCGAAGAGCCAGTGAACTCAATTGTTAACGCAGTGAAGAGCACTTTGGATAAGACTCCACCAGAGCTTGCTTCAGATTTGATGGATCGCGGAATTGTTCTTACTGGTGGTGGAGCACTTCTTAAGGGTCTTGATGAGCGCCTTCGCAAAGAAACCGGAATGCCAATTCACATTGCAGAACGTCCATTGGATGCTGTTGCTGAAGGTTCCGGAAAGTGCATCGAAGAGTTTGAAGCTCTTGAGAAGGTTCTAATTTCCGAGCCACGTCGATAAGGCCAACCTTTAATGCGTCAGGGCGGTGAGGGTCGCGCACGTTTATTGTTGGTGATCTTGATTGTCACGTCGTTATTTCTAATTACCTTAGACCTTCGTGGCGTAAAGGTCCTCGAAAGTTTTAAGCAGGGGACTCAGACAGTTCTTTCTCCATTCCAGCGTGCTGGTGCGGTCGTTCTCAATCCTGTCAAAGACTTTTTCTCTGATGTAGCCCACCTTGGACGCACTGGTAACCAAATTGAAAAGCTAGAAGCAGAAAATGCTGAGTTAAAGACTCAGCTGCTCAATCGTAAAAATGCTGACGGCCAGCTGAAGCAACTTGAAAATATTTTGGATTTAGCAGGTACTGCCGGCTACAAAATTCTTAATGCCAAGGTAATTAGCCACGGTTCAAGTCAATCATTTTCGCAGACGATAACTATTGATGCTGGAAGCAATGCTGGCATCAAGAAGAATATGACAGTGCTTTCACAATATGGTTTAGCTGGTTTAGTAAAAGATGTGTATCCAAACTCTGCCTTGATTCAATTGGCCAGCGATCCAGCTTTCAAAGTTGGTGCACGCATAGCCGGGACTCAGCAGATCGGCATTCTGTCAGGTCGTGGAAATCGTTCAGCAAGCCTGCAATTGCTTGATAATTCGACCACAGTCAAAGTTGGCGATGTACTGCTTGCGCGGGGAAGTGTTGCTAATTTCCCATTTGTTCCAGGCGTGCCTTTGGGTTATGTAAGTCAAGTAGATAATTCAGCAGGTGCTGTGGCACAAACAGCAACGATTCGTTACTACACAAACTTTTCAACTCTTGGAATTGTGGCAGTTGTTGTCAGTGGACCTAAATCTAATCCTGGTGATTCTTTAGTACCGAGGAAACCCCAAGTGACACCTATTCCTACAGTTACGGTCACTGTTACTCCATCGCCTACTGCAAACAATTAATTACGATGCTTACACGTCAGATCTCGATCGCAACCCCGATATTTCTTCTAATCTTTTTGATTCAGGAAGCTGTTATTTCGCAGTTTCGCTTACCTGGTGGTGGCTTTTCAATTCTGCTGATTTTTGCTTTAACGTGGGCGGTTTTAAGTCAACCTGAAGTAGCCGCAGTGATTGGCTTTGCTTCCGGAATTCTTATGGATCTATCGCAAAGTGCAACCGGACCTTTTGGTCAGTGGACTTTGATTTTGCTGTTGGCAGGTTATGCAATTTCATACATTGGATACGGCGATGACAATATTCATGCAAACGCCTTGGGAATTGTTTTCTTTGTCGTGGTCGCCAACTTCTTTGTAGAAATTGCATACCTAATAAGCGGTGCCTTACTAGGAGTTTCAATCGGTTCATTGGGTCAGATAATCATTACATTGTTCGGCATGAGTATTTGGGCACTTTTGGTATCGCCAATCATGCTGCCAGTGTTTACACGTTTGCATGCTTTGATTTTTGATTCGCGGTCATCATTATGAACAGCAGATCACGTCTAGCCTTAATGGTGGTCCAGATTCTGATCGTTTCGCTGATGGCCGCTCTCTTTGGACGCCTATTTTATTTGCAGGTCGCCGCCGGGCCAAAGTACAAAGATGCAGCATTAAGTATTCAAAGCCGAGATGTTGTCTCACCTGCCAATCGAGGTTTAATCGTTGATGGCTATGGAGTGC
>JBJONF010000028.1:0-8298 GCA_046051985.1 Actinomycetota bacterium | reverse complement strand
TATCCAACAGAAGTTGGTGAAAAACCACGTGGTCGCACAAGTCATGGTCGCCCACCGACATTGCCTGATGGCTGGCTCAATGATCCAGATGAACTAGTTCACGTTGAACTAGAGGATGCATTTTCAGGCGGATAGATGTTTCTCTTTAGATGGATTCGGCGAACCATTACGGTGATTGTTGTTTTGGCATTGATTGCTCCTGCTTACGGAATCTCGCAGGTATGGAGAGCTGCAAACAATCCAATCGTGCGTCAAGCAGATGTGATTGTTGTTTTAGGAGCTGCGCAATTAGACGGACGACCAGGTGAAGCACTAGAAGGTCGTTTAGTTGAAGCAAAGAGAATTTTTGATCTTGGATATGCGCCTTGGATTATTACTGTAGGTGCAGGAGCGCCAGGGGATCGCACTACAGAGGCAGCTTCGGGTAAGTATTGGTTACGTACCAATGGTGTTGCTCCCAAAAAGATAACTGCAATTGAAGAGGGCCGCGATACTTTAGTGAGCACTAAGGCATATGCCAAAGAAATGAAAAAACGATATGTCAGCGATGTCATTATTGTTACCGATCCTTTTCACTGCGCACGAGCGATAAAGATGGCTAATGATCAAGGTGTATTGGCAACCTGTTCACCTGTCCAAACTGGACCAAATACAATGGATAACAGTGGTTATCGCTACCTAATTCGGGAAGCTGCAGCATATTTGGCGTACATAACTGTTGGTCGTCGCGGCATTCATGTAAGTGATCACTTACCAGGTGCCGACATTGTTACTAAGGTACTACCGTGACATATAGCGCCCATGATCAAGAACGGTTTCTGGATGAACCTGCCAAACGTCCAGGTCGTACCGAATTCATGCGCGATCGTGCACGCGTAATACATTCAGCATCACTTAGAAGACTGGCTGCGAAAACTCAAGTAGCAGTTCCTTGGGAAAATGATTTTCAGCGCACCCGACTTTCACATTCATTGGAATGCGCACAAATTGGTCGGGAACTTGGCGAATCTCTGGGAGCAGATCCAGATCTACAAGATACAGCGTGCTTGTCACATGATTTGGGACACCCACCTTTTGGCCACAGCGGAGAAGAAGCCCTTGCTAACATCGCAAAAGATTTTGGTGGCTTTGAAGGCAACGCGCAGAGTTTTAGATTATTGGTTCGACTTGAAGCAAAGACTGTCGATGCGGATGGAAAAAGCATCGGCCTGAACTTAACAAGAGCATCATTAGATGGCGCAACAAAGTACCCATGGCCACGATCTGAAAACCCTCGCAAGTTCGGTGTGTATGACGATGATGTAGAAATCTTTACGTGGATGAGAAAAGATGCGCCAGTCGGAAAGAAATGTATCGAAGCCCAGATTATGGATTGGTCAGATGACTGCGCATATTCAGTCCATGATTTAGAGGATGCAATTTTTGCTGGGCAAGTGTCAGTAAAGAATTTCAACAACGATTTCGCAGATCTGTACAAAGTGATGATCACCGATTACAAGAGTGATGCAACTGAACAGGAGGCGATTGATGCGCATGCACGGTTGGCTGCATTGTCGGCCTGGCCGCACTACTACGATGGAAGCCACAGAAGTCTGGCCCGGCTTAAGGATTCAACAAGCCAATTAATCGGTCGCTTTGTTTTGGCAGCTGAAATAGAAACGCGAAAAGTACACGGGGACGGCCCTTTGTCTCGCTACAGCGCAGATTTAGAAATTCCTCGCGGGCAAAAGATAGAGGTGGATTTCCTTAAGGCGATAGCTGGGCATTACTTGATTAATGCTGCACATTCCCAAGATCGCTATGCAAAGCAACATGTGATCATTAAAGATTTGGTTGAAATGCTTCTGAAGTACCCGCACGAGATGGATTCATTTTTCCAGAAGCCGTGGAATGAAGCCGCTGATCAGATTGCCAAAATGCGCGTGATTATTGACCAGGTAGCCGCACTCACTGATCCCGGCGCATACGCTCTTCATGCGCGCTTACTTGCGAATCGGTAAGGTGAGGCTATGAACGGTCGCATTAAAGATGAGGATGTTGCTTACATCCGCGATCGTGCACCCATCGACGAGGTAGTTGCTGATTACGTTCAACTAAAAAATGCTGGTGGAGGCCAGAAAAAAGGTTTATGTCCATTCCACGATGAAAAGTCTCCTTCCTTTCACGTAACACCAAGCAAGGGGTATTTTCATTGCTTTGGTTGCCAAACTGGCGGGGATGTCATTGCATTTTTAATGAAGATTGATCACCTAACCTTTACTGAAACTATCGAACGCCTGGCAGATCGCATCGGGTACACCCTGCGATACGAAGAAAGTAATTCACCTTCATCTGGACCAGTAGTCACATCAGGTACGCGTAATCGATTAATTGCAGCACATGCAGAAGCTGCAAAGTTTTATCAAGAGCAGCTAAACACATCACCTAATGCTGCCCACGGACGTGAACTTTTAACTAAGCGAGGCTTTGATAAAGCCGCATGTGAGCAATTTGGGGTGGGGTATTCACCCGATGAATGGGATGGATTAACCAAGCATCTGCGTGGGCTTGGATATTCCATTGATGAACTTGAATTAGCTGGTCTATCAAAGATGGGTCAGCGTGGTCCGATCGATAAGTTCCGCAATCGATTGATGTGGCCAATTAAAGATATTTCAGGTGACATTGTTGGATTTGGCGCAAGAAAACTCGCAAGTGATGAAGAAGATCAAGGCCCAAAGTATTTGAACTCCTCCGAATCCCCGATTTATAAGAAGAGCCAAGTCCTTTATGGCTTAGATGTTGCAAAGAAAGAGATCGCTAAAAAGCGCCAAGCAGTGATCGTCGAGGGATATACCGATGTCATGGCGGCACATTTAGCTGGAATTACGACGGCGGTTGCAACGTGTGGAACCGCTTTTGGCGCAGACCACATCAGAATTTTGCGCCGATTGTTGATGGATGATGATGCCTTTCGCGGCGAAGTAATTTTCACATTCGATGGAGATGCAGCGGGCCAAAAAGCTGCTCTTCGCGCCTTTAGTGAGGACCAAAAATTTGTTACACAAACTTTTGTGGCGGTTGAACCAGATGGCTTAGACCCATGTGAACTTCGACAAGAAAAAGGCGATTTAGCGCTGCGAGATTTGATTGCACGCCGGGTTCCACTATTTGAGTTTGCAATTCGCACAGAGCTTACTCATCATAAATTAGATACTGCAGAAGGGCGAGTCAACGCCCTCAATGCTGCAGCTCCTTTGGTTGCACAGATTCGCGATAAATCTTTGCGTCCTGAATACACACGTTTGCTTGCCGGTTGGTTAGGTGTTGAAGTTGAGATCGTTACTCGAGCAGTGGCACAAGGTGCAAAATCTATTCCACAACAATCGCAAAGAGTTGTAGACGAAGAAGTCGCGCAACCCAATTTTAGGCCAGATCCCAATGAAGCTCGCTTGATTCTAGAACGTGAAGTTTTAAAGAGCCGCTTGCAAGAGGCACAATTATTTGCTGGTGAACTATGGAGTTCAATTGAAGCTGGTGCCTTTACCCATCCTGCATACAGTGCGATGCGTGCTGCAATTGATTCAGTTGAAAAACTTTCACCAGATGCGATTCCTGATGAAAACCTCAAAGCTTTGTTTATGGAACTTTCAGTTGAACCAATTCGCGCAGATGGAAAACCAACCCAGGTTTATGTTGCAAGTATTGTTGCCAGACTACGTGAGGTCGCAATCTCGCGCTCGATTGCAGATCTGAAATCTTCGTTACAACGCCTCAACCCCGTCGAAAATGAGATCGAATACAACGCAGCATTTGCCCAGTTAGTAGCCCTGGAATCAGCCCGCCGTTCTCTTCATGACCTGGCGCTAGGCTCTCTTTAGTCAGGCTAGCCTTTAATTTTTGCCCTTATGCTCGGGTGCGCTAGAGTTTGCGCTTGCACCGTTAATCCCTGATAGCTCAACGGCAGAGCAGTCGACTGTTAATCGACAGGTTCTTGGTTCGAATCCAAGTCAGGGAGCGTGAAGTTCACACGTCGCTCCGCACTTCGTATGGCATTTGCCAGCGTTGCAGCCACTCTTGTCGGAACTCGTGCCGAGGCCAACACCAAGCAAATTGTCCGTTTGAGCCGAGTAAAAGTGGGCGCAACCTTCCCTTTCCAATTAGCTAACGGAGCGCCAGCTCTGCTGTTTCGTACCAAGACCGGCGTTTTTGCATATCAAACAATTTGTACTCACCAAGGTGGAGTAACAAAGTACTTCAGCGCTAAAAAGTTACTTGTGTGCCCCGTTCACAATGCAAGCTTTGATCCATTTAAAAAGGGCGCAGTTGTGACAGGTCCTGCAACAAATCCATTGCCGACTGTTAAGGTCGCAATCAAGAGCGGTTGGGTAGTCCTGGCTTAAGTTGCACCAAATAGTAAGTCGTTTTTAAACTTTCTCTCAGTTTCTCATGAAAACTTTGCCTTGTTAAAGGGAGTACCAAATGAAAAAGTCATCGATCAAAGTTATTGCAGCCTTCATCGCAGGAGCCACATTGGCTGGTGGTATTGCAACTGCTTCCACATCTGAGCCACTTGGGATTAAAGTGTGCGTAGACAAACGTAATCAAGCAATTTACTTAGCTGGATCAAATGGTTGCTCATCAACTCGCACAGCGATGACTCTGGGTGCCCCAACTTCAGATGTTAAAGGCATCGCCTCCCTTGTGACGCCATCTGTCGTTTCCATCAAGGTTGTCTCCGGAACTGGCGGAGGAAGCGGAAGTGGCTGGGTCTATAGATCTGACCGCACTTCATCATTTATTGTCACAAATAACCATGTGATCGCATCAGCTGCAACATCTGGCGTCATCACTGTTGAGCTACTTAGCGGGGACACAATTCCTGCGCAGATTGTTGGCCGAGATATTGCTTACGACTTAGCGGTACTTCAAGTCAATCGAGGAAACCTTCCAACCGTAACTGTTGGAGATTCTTCAAGAATAAGTGTTGGCGAATCAGTTGTTGCAATCGGTTCTCCATTGGGCTTGGCCAGCACAGTTACAAGTGGAATTGTTTCAGCGTTAAATCGCCCAGTAACCGCTGGTTCTTTCGGATCTGAATCATTCGTTAATGCGATTCAAACAGATGCAGCGATTAACCCGGGTAATTCAGGCGGCGCACTGCTTGATTCACAGGGAAGAATCATTGGAGTTAACTCAGCCATCGCTACTTTGTCTTCAGGTGGGACGAGCGGCAGCATTGGACTTGGATTTGCTATCCCTATCAATGAGGCTAAGCGTGTTGTTGATGAATTAATTGCAACGGGTAAATCAACGCGTCCAGTTCTAGGAATTTTCTTTGATTCAACCTTCACTGGAACAGGGGCACGAATCGGTCGCTTGAGTCCGAATGAAGGAGCTGAAAAGGCAGGAATACCTGCAGGCTCAGTAATCACAGCTATCGATGGAGTAAAGATTGCAGATCAGGTAGGGGCGATTGTAAAGATCCGCTCATATGCACCTGGATCAACGGTCACTGTGACTGTGACTCTGCCAACCGGCGGATCACAGAGTTTTAAGGTCACTTTAGGAACAGCGCCATCTAATTAACTAGATTAACTAATTAATGTAACGTGTCTGAAATAGTGTCAGGGTATTGTTAACCCATGGCACTATTTCAACTAAACGTAGCTCTTCCAGATCGTCCTGGTTCTTTGGGGCTATTGGCGTCAGCAATTGGAGCAGCGGGCGGAGATATTCGTGCGCTCGCAGTTGTGAAATCTGAAGATGGTCGTGGTTACGATGACATCACCGTTGCAGTGCCAGGAAATGACCCAACCGATCTTCTGAATGTATTAGGTGCAATCGGTGGGGTAGAAGTTCTTTCAATTACCCCGCTGCAATCAACGACGTGAAATCAGCTCTGCGCCTTGACTTGGCAACGAGGTAAAAAAGCGCGGCGCTTTAAATCCTTTATTTGAAAAGGCTTTTTCAATTCCTTTGATTGTTTCAATTGTTTTGCTCGCCTGAATAAGTGCGATTGCACTTCCGCCAAAACCACCACCAACCATACGAGAGCCTAAGGCACCTGCCGCTAAAGCTGCATCAACTGCTGTCTCTAGCTCTGGGCAAGAAACGGTGTAGTCATTTCGCAAAGAAGCATGGGATTGATTAATTAATTCTCCAACTAATGCAAAATTTGAATCACTGAGGGCTTGAACGCAATCTAGAACGCGCTTCATTTCTGTTACCGCGTGGCGGGCACGGACAAATTCGGTTTCAGTCAGCAATCCACGTGACTTTTCTAATTGCTCCATAGTTAATTCGCGTAAAGATTTTATTCCAAGTTTGGCAACTGCGGATTCACATGATGCTCGACGCTCTGCATAACCACCATCAGTTAGTGCGTGGTGTGCTTGGGTATCAATGATTAAAAGCTCTAAACCATTTGATGCGACATCAAAGGGAATATTTTTGGTGGATAAATCGCGGCAATCGAGTAACAAGGCCGAACCCTGAGTCGCCATCAACGAAACTGATTGATCCATGATTCCGCAGGGAACTCCTACATATTGATTTTCGGCTTTTTGAGTCAAACGTGCTAATTCTTCAAGGTTAAATCCCAAATCAAAAAGGTGATTCATCGCTGTTGCAACAGAACATTCAAGAGCTGCAGAAGAAGATAAGCCGGCACCAAGAGGGACTCGGCCATCGATTAACAAATCAACACCCTCTTTAACACCCATAGCCCAAAGAACTCCGAGGGCATAACGCTCCCACTCGCCCTTTAATCCTGGTTTCACTGTGCTTATATCTACGGTCACAATCTTGTTTCGACGTTGTGCAGATGCAATGCGAACCGTCGAATCATTACGTTTTCTGGCCGCAACCAGAGTTCGATCCTTGATAGCAAATGGCAAAACAAAACCATCACTGTAATCAATGTGCTCACCGATCAGATTTACTCGGCCAGGTGCAGCAGCCACTAAATCTGGTTCAACGCCGTAGGTTTCTAGAAATTTCTTTTCAATCTGGCTCATGGTTACGCCATTGAATTTAAGGTATCGGCAACCATAGTTGTCATGTCACGGGTTGGAGCCCAGTCCAGCAACCTTTTTGCCTTTGAGATATCAGCAATAAGAACAGCAGGATCTCCGGCACGTCGAGGTGAATCTACAAATGGAATCTGATGCCCAATTGCTTTACTTGTCGCTTGTACTACTTCCCGAACTGAATAACCTGAACCACTTCCCAAGTTGTAAATTTCATGACCAGGTTTGCCTAGCGATTTCAAAGCTTTAATGTGTGCATCAATCAAGTCAATGACATGAACGTAGTCACGCACGCAAGTGCCATCAGCGGTTGGCCAATCAGTACCAAAAATCTTGACTGGATTGGCTTCGGTGCTGCGCAAAACATTTGGGATTAAATGGGTTTCTGGATTGTGGCGCTCTGCTAACCAACCACGATCTGCCTTAAGGGCACCGGCAACATTGAAGTAACGTAGAGATGCTGCAGAGATTGCATGCTTTGCTGCCTCTTCGGTAATCATGTGATCGATTGCTAGCTTTGTAGCACCATAAGGATTAGTAGGTTGAGTTTCTGCAGTTTCAAGAATCGGAACTACTTTTGGTTCTCCGTAGGTTGCAGCAGATGAAGAAAAGACAATCTTTGTAATCGACTGCTTACGCATTTCATCCAGCAAAATACGGGTTCCATCTACATTTACAGATTGATATAGATCGGGCTTTTCCACTGATTCGCCAACCAGTGATTTACCAGCAAAATGCATAACCGCATCACACCCAGTCAATGCATCAGCAACTTGCGCAGCATTTAAAAGTGAACCTTCGATAAATCGCACACCGGCAGGCACGGTATCGGCATGTCCCATGCTGCAGTCATCAAGGATTGCGATCTCAAAACCCTGGCTGAGCAAAATTTCAACTGCAGTGGATCCAATGTAGCCAGTTCCGCCTGTAACCAGAATGCGCATTACAAAACCACTTCACGAAGCATTGTGGCCGATTGCTCCGGACGCATATCCATAATGAATGCACCCATGGCAGATTCAGATCCTGCCAAGTACTTTAACTTGCCTGGAGCGCGCCTCACACTTGTAATCTGCCAATGTAAGCGAAGAAGATCTCTTCCAACACGTACAGGTGCTTGATGCCACGCGGCGATGTAGGCCATTTCTATGCCAAAGACACCATCGAGTCGACGAGTTACTTCAAGTGCGATTTCCGGGAATGCATCTCGATCTGCATCAGTGAGTTCAGTTAAATCTGCAACAGGGTTCAGAGGTGCTACATGAATTTCAAAGGGATAGCGAGCAGC
>JBJONF010000027.1:0-9131 GCA_046051985.1 Actinomycetota bacterium | reverse complement strand
CTTAAGGAAGAGCTTTACTTTTTCGCGACGGCAACGCTTGCAGTCTGCTCCGGTATAACGAGCCATTTATTCTCTTCCTTCCTTAAACTCGACGTGGTTTCGGTGGGCGGCAGCCATTGTGTGGAGCAGGAGTTACATCAGAGATGGCTCCAACTTCTAGGCCTGCTGCTTGCAATGAACGGATTGCAGTTTCGCGACCAGAACCTGGTCCCTTAACAAATACATCAACCTTCTTTAAGCCGTGCTCCTGTGCGCGACGAGCTGCTGCTTCTGCTGCAAGCTGTGCTGCGAATGGAGTCGACTTACGTGAGCCCTTGTAACCAACCTGACCTGATGAAGACCAAGAGATGACAGCACCCGTTGGGTCTGTAATAGAAATAATTGTGTTGTTGAAAGTGCTCTTAATGAACGCCTTACCAACAGCAATGTTTTTCTTTTCTTTCTTACGAATCTTAACTTTGCCCTTAGCTGGAGCGGCAGTCTTTGACTTAGGAGCGGCCATTACTTAGTCACCTTCTTCTTACCTGCAATTGCCTTACGAGGTCCCTTACGTGTGCGCGCATTTGTATGTGTGCGCTGACCACGTACAGGTAGTCCCTTGCGGTGACGAATACCTTGGTAGCTCTGGATTTCAACCTTGCGACGAATGTCGCCAGAAATTTCACGACGAAGGTCACCTTCGATTTTGAAGTTTGCTTCGATGTATTCGCGAAGCTTTGCGAGATCTGCTTCTTGCAGATCCTTAACGCGAATGTCTGGACTAATGCCAGTTTCAGCTAATGTCTTTTGTGAACGGGTAAGACCCATTCCAAAGATGTACGTGAGTGCGATTTCCAAACGCTTTTCGCGTGGAAGATCGACACCGACTAGACGTGCCATTTATCTACCTATCTATATCTGGAGGTCCTCCGCAATACTGTTCTCTGGCCTACCAGTCCAAAGGTCTTCACTCGCGTGAAGTCGTATTACGAGTTTGTTAGTGCTTATTTATCCTTGACGTTGCTTGTGACGCAGGTTTTCGCAAATAACCATGACGCGACCCTTGCGGCGAATGACTTTGCACTTATCGCAAATCTTCTTAACGCTTGGATTAACCTTCATGTCTATTGCTCCCCTTGTTACTTATAACGATAAATAATTCGACCCTTTGTTAGGTCGTACGGACTCATTTCAACGATCACACGATCGGCAGGAAGAATACGAATGTAGTTCTTTCGCATCTTGCCGCTTATGTGAGCGAGGACTTTGTGTCCGTTAGTTAGCTCCACGCGAAACATTGCGTTAGGTAAAGCTTCAGCAACGGTGCCTTCCATTTCGATGGCGCCATCTTTTTTAGCCAAGCTGTACCTACATTTCTGTTTAAGCGTGAAACAAGCGAACTCGTAGTTTAGGGCTCAGGCTCAAATAAAGGAAATCGGCATAGTTGAACTACATGGCTGTAATTCAGGCCACAGATCAGTTCCGTTTTACGCTGAAAATCGAGCTGGCCAGCAATACCGCCAAGCCGATGAATACAGCCCCTGCCCCGGATGCTGCGGCCAAGCCTCCAGCAGTAGCAGGCACCAGGAATTGGCCAAATCGATTGCCCATCAAACGGGCAGAAACTGCAAGTGCGCGTTCACTACTTTCTGTCTTTTGTGAAACCAAAGACATAGTCAGTGGTTGCCCAACTCCTAGTGAAAAACCTGCAATGAAAACAATTGCTCCTAATGAAATTGGCGTGTGCGCAAATGCCATTGCACCACAGCACAACGTTGAAATGATCGTGCTCCACCACAGTAATTGGAATGTTGAAAAACGTTGACTTAGTCGGCCCAAGAAAAACCTAGACATCATCGTTGTACCGGCTCGAATAGAAAGGATTGCTCCAATTGCATAGGGAGAAAAGTTGTTCTCAGTTCCAAACAATGGCAAGAAAACAACTAAAACATCGGCTACCGATGAAATAGCTAGTGAAATATAAATGGCCGCCATTATTCCTGGGCGCTTAATTAGTTTTGCCGCAGCTTTAAAAGTACCGTCGGCATTCTCTTTGGCTTCAACAGTAGGTCTTTCATTTCTCCATCTGATAACAGGAACCAGAGCAAGGATCGTTAAAACTACCCCGAGCAAGAAGGCGTTAGATGTGGACTTAGGAAGAGTTCCATTAGAGCCTGCAACAATCGATGCAATTATTGGTCCCAACATATGTCCAACAGATGCGCTAAATGTATAGAAACCAAAATACCTGTCATAACTTGCACGAGGGGCACGTAGTGCAACCATCGATTGGCCGCCGACCATACAGGCCAAATGTGAGATACCAGCTGCAGCAGTTGCAATGCCAAGAGTTACTAGATTGTTTGCAAAAATCAGCGCCACAGAAGTGACCATCATGGACAAAGTTCCATAAATAATGAATTTGGCTTCACCAAGTTTTCCAACCCACGATCCAAACTGCAGCGCCAGTAAAACTGGAAAGAGCGCGTACAAAGCAGCAACCAAACCAATTTGTGCAGCATTGGCATCTAGTTCGATTGCTCGATATGTAATCATCGGGCGAAGAACGTAAATTGTGGCTTGTGTAAGTGTGGAAGAAACCAAAAGTGGCTTCGCCCAAGGAAGTAACCTGTCTTCAGCCATTTATTTCTTTAATGCAAAGGTCTTCTTGAAGTTCCAGACAAGTGGACCAATAATCACCAAGATTAAGATTCCGTAAATCACCTTAGGGAAAGTTCCAGCAACCAATATTCCCCAGTCACCTTGACTAATCTGCAGTGCGCGCTTGAAGTAAAGCTCTGACAGCGGCCCTAGGATTGCGCCGATGATCAATGGAGTAATCGGTACGCCAAATCTGCGGAACAAGAACCCAATCACGCCCACTACCAAAGCAACCTGCAAATCAAATGTTGAATTATTCAGCGCATATGCACCCAATAGTGCAAAGGTAGTAATTCCTGCATACAGATAATGTGAAGGAATTTTTAAGAGTAATACCCAAAAACGAATCAATGGAAGGTTAAGAACTAATAAAAGGAAGTTTCCAACAAAGAGTGATGCAATCAGTCCCCACACAACTTCAGGATTGGTCTGGAAAAGCATTGGACCTGGCTGAATATTGAAGGATTGGAAAGCAACTAATACCACCGCAGCTGTTGCTGATGTAGGCAAACCAAGTGCAAGCATTGGAACCAGAACACCTGCGGCATTTGCATTGTTAGCTGCTTCTGGGCCAGCCACACCTTCAATTGCGCCTTTACCGAATTCATCTTTGTTTTTTGAAAGTGCTTTTTCAACACCGTATGACAAAAATGTTGGAACTTCAGATCCGCCTGCAGGGATTACACCTAACGGAAAACCAATTGCTGTTCCACGTAGCCATGGTCGCCAAGAACGTCTGAAATCTTCACGCGTCATCCAAGCTTTTCCACTCATCTGTAAAACTGATGCTTTAACAATTGTGTGACGGCTTGCCAAGTACAAGGTTTCGCCCAGTGCAAAGATCGCAACAATTACCGTCACGGTTTCAATGCCATCAATTGCATTGAGATTTCCAAAGGTAAGGCGTAGTGCACCTGATTGCAGATCCGCACCGATAAGGCCGATAACAAGACCGGTTGAAAGCGCAACCAAACCACGAATACGTGACGTACCCAGCAAAGTTCCAACCGTTGCAAAAGCTAAAATAATCAAAGACAAATAGCCCGCAGGCTGAATGGTTAGGGCAAATTCAGCTAGTAGTGGGGCTCCAAATGCCAACAAAATTGTTGCAATCGTGCCTGCAACGAATGAACCAATAGCTGCTGTTGCAAGGGCCGCACCAGCTCGACCGGCTTTGGCCATTTTATTGCCTTCAAGGGCGGTGATTACCGAACCGCTTTCCCCGGGCGTATTGAGAAGAATTGAAGTTGTTGATCCACCATACATAGCGCCATAAAAAATAGCGGCAAACATAATCAATGCTGAAGTTGGATTAACAGTTAAGGTAATTGGAAGCAATAAACCAATGGCAAGTGCTGGACCGATTCCAGGGAGCACTCCTACAAGTGTTCCTAAGAAAGTACCCAAGAGGCCAAACATGAGATTTGTTGGTGTAAAGACGGTTTGGAACCCATCAAGCAAAAGTGCGAAGTTATTGCCCATTGCCAAGAATCCCTTCAAAGATACCTGCAGGTAGATTAATGTTTAATCCTCTGCTAAATGAAAAATAAACGATGACAGCAAAGAGTGCACTAATTACTAGATCTTTCAGAATTCTGCGAGAACCAAAACCGTAGGCAACTCCCCAAAAACAAACAGTTGCCGCAATTACATACCCTGCGGTCTCAAGCAAAATAACATGCATACCGATAGCGGTGGCAACAATTGCCATGGTCTTCCAATTAAGTGGTGTGTACGGATCCCCTGGTTCATCTCCTTCAGGTACGCCATGCTTTCCACGCAATACATCCACAATCAATCCAAGGCCAACTAAAGAAGCAAAAGCTGCGACCATGTATGGAAATGTTTGTGGGCTAACAATTGAATTGTCTTGAGGAATATTCATTCCTGCGGTATTCCACGCAACAAAAATTCCAAGCAAGAAGAAGGAGCTGGCAAATGCCAGCTCCCCCTTTCCTTGCTTAGAGAGCTTGTTCAGAATCAAATTAGATTCCAAGACCCTTCATTAGCTTGTTGATTTCTGGAATGTGCTTCTCGAGGAATGACTTAAAGTTAGCCCCTGCCTCGAACTCGTTATCCCAGTTGTTCTTCTTGAGCTGTTCCTTCCATGAAGGTGAAACATGCATGATGTCCATAACCTTAATGAAGTTGGTGTAATCAGCCTTTGGAAGATCAGCTGGCGCCATTACTCCACGCCAGTTTCCGTACACAAGGTTGTAACCCTGACGAACGAAGGTCTGTCCCTTGAAACCAGCAAGTGGCTTTGCAGATGAGACTCCTAGAACACGTACTCGACCTGATGCAACAAAGGCGTTGAATTCAGATGAACCTGAAATACCAACCTGTGTTGATCCGCTAAGGATTGAAGTAAGAACTTCTGGTCCACCAGAGAACACAACGTAGTTCAACTTAGTTGGATCGATACCTGCAGTTTGAGCAAGTAACCCAATTACTTGGTGATCGATTCCACCCTTGCTACCGCCAGCGATTGCAACGCTATTTGGCTTTGCAACGAGATCATCCATAAGCTGCTTAAGGTTGCGGTACTTAGAGTTAGCTGGAACAACAATTGCATTGTATTCACGAAGAACCTTTGCAATTGGTGTTGAAGCTAGAAGATTAAGTGGTGACTTGTTTGAATACAGTCCACCAGTCATTGCAATTCCAGTTACAAGAGCAGCTTCTGGCTTACCCTTGATCTCTTGGAATGCTCCGAGACCTACTGATCCACCTGCACCTGGCTTGAATGCTGATGTGTACTGGCCGAGCAATCCTTCAGCCTTCAATGTGTCGCTGATCGCGTTAACTGTTAGAGAATAACCGCCTGGGTTAGCTGGAACAGTCCAGTCAATATTCTTTAGCGGCTTAACATCGTTGTACCACCACTTTGTTTGGCCCTTGTATGAACCTGTTGGTACAACCATGCATGTTAAATCTGAGCCTTCGACTCCGCGACCACTAGCAACTTTCTTAGATGCTGCTGATGCTGCTGTGCAGTCATCACCAACTGTTGCTTTGCTAGCTGGCTTGACAGCAGCTTGTGCCGGAAGTGTTGTGCTTACTAGTGCAGCAACTGCAGTTGCCACAACAGCGAAGCGGATTAAAGAGGTCTTTCTCATCGATGAGTTCTCCATATTTTCCTGCCCCCGAGGGTGAGGGATAGGGAAAAACTAGTCGCTAAGACAGCCAGATGTAAGGAGTTTTGGGTCTCAAAAAGGTAACAAAATCCTGAAACTACAGCAGATCTGAAACTTCAATCCCCAGTCGTGCAAGCTCTTCTTTCCCACCATCAAATGCGGTCAAAACAAATGGTTTGCCGTCAGGCAGGATCGCATAGGTGTGTTCAAAGTGTGAACCACGTGACTTATCTACTGAAACAACGGTCCAATCATCAGCCAAGACTTTTGTGCGAGCAGAACCACGAGTGATCATTGGTTCAATCGCTAAAACAAAACCAGGAACTATCTCTGGTCCATTTCCAGCTTTACCAAAGTTTAGAACATGAGGCTCTTGATGCATCTCTGTGCCGATTCCATGTCCACCGTACTCCTGCAAGATTCCATACTTTCCTTGAGAATTTGTGTACTGCTCAATTGCAAAACCAATATCAGAAAGTCTTGCACCATTCATGCCTGCTGCTATTCCACGCCACATTGATTCTTCGCAGACATCCATTAACTTTTGATCTTCAGGATCTACAGCGCCAATGCCAATTGAAAAAGCTGCATCTCCATGCCAGCCTTCGATGATCGCACCACAATCAACTGAGACAACATCTCCATCATTGATGACGCGATCCCCCGGAATTCCGTGGACGATCTCATCATTTACTGAGACACAGATTGTTGCGGGAAAGCCGTGATATCCCTTGAAGTTTGAGGTTGCACCGTTGCGTTTAATAACCGCTTCTGCAATGGTATCAAGAGCACTTGTTGTCATGCCTGGCTTTATTGCTTCGCGGATAGCTTTGTGAATTTCAGCCACAACTAAACCTGCACGACGCATGGTCTTTAGTTGGTCAAGGGTTTTTACCTGAATAGCCATGAGTGAAAACTTACTGCGCTACGCGGCTTAGAGCTGAGATTGCACTAGCTGTAATGTCATCAACATTTCCTACCGCACCAACTGAGATAAGTAATCCTTCATTGCGGTAGAAGGAAACAATCGGCGCAGTTTGTTCTGCATAGACTTCTAAGCGGCGCTTGATGACATCTTCCTTATCATCGACTCGCTTTTCGATCTCCGCACGCTGTAACAAGCGTGCGATTATCTCTGCGTCTGGTGCTGAAAACTCTAGAACTGCATGAAGTGGAGTCTTCTTTTCAGAAAGAATTGCGCGTAAGACCTCTGCTTGTGCGACGTTGCGTGGAAAACCATCCAAAATGAAACCGTTGGCTACATCATCGTGAGTTAAGCGATCCTTAACCATTTCATTTGTAACCGAGTCTGGAACCAAATCTCCGCGGTCCATAAAAGTCTGTGCTTGTTTTCCCAAATCTGTTCCCGCTTTTAAGTTGGCACGAAAGATGTCACCAGTTGAAATGTGCGGAATTGAAAAGTGCGAGGCTAGGAATTGAGCTTGTGTTCCCTTGCCAGCACCTGGTGGACCTACCAGGACTAAACGCATTACTTAAGGAATCCCTCGTATGAACGCTGTTGTAGCTGAGATTCAATCTGCTTTGCAGTATCCAAACCAACACCAACAACGATCAAAATCGCAGTTCCACCAAATGGGAAGTTCTGTGTTGCTCCGAAGAGAACGAGTGCACCAATTGGGATGACCGCAACTAATGCAAGGTACATAGAACCTGGCGCTGTGATACGTGAAAGAACATACTGCAAGTACTCAGATGTTGGCTTTCCGGCACGGATACCTGGAACGAATCCACCGTACTTCTTCATGTTGTCTGCAACCTCGTCTGGGTTGAAAGTAATTGCAACATAGAAGTAAGTGAAGAAAATAATGAGCGCAGCATATGTCGCAACATAAATGATGTGATCGCCCTTAACAAAGTTACGGCTAATCCATACAGCCCATCCGGCTTGACTGTTTGTGAAGTTCACAATCAGTGAAGGGATGTACAGCAATGATGATGCGAAAATTACTGGGATAACACCAGCTTGGTTTACCTTGATTGGAATGTATGTGCTGGTTCCACCATATGCCTGACGTCCAACCATGCGCTTGGCATATTGAACTGGAATACGACGTTGCGCCTGCTCAACAAAGACAACCGCGGCAACAATGAGAACACCGACAGCCAAGATGAAGAAGAATGCGAAGAGACCCTTTTGCAATCTAATTGACCAGAGCTGGCTTGGGAAGCTTGCTGCGATAGATGTAAAAATCAAGATTGACATACCGTTACCCACACCACGATCTGTGATGAGCTCACCAAGCCACATAACAACTGATGTACCAGCAGTCATTACAACGATCATTGTGATGATGCGCTGCCATGAAGTGTCAGGGATGATTGCAAGATCGCAACCTGCGATCAAACGTCCTGGTGTACGAGCAACTGCGATCAAACCTGTTGATTGCAAGATTGCCAAACCAATTGTTAAGTAACGTGTGTACTGAGTTAGCTTTGCAGTTCCTGACTGGCCCTCAGCTTTAAGAGTTTCAAAACGAGGAATTACAACAGTTAACAACTGCACAATGATCGATGCGGTGATGTAAGGCATGATTCCTAATGCAAAGACAGAGAGCTGAATTAGCGCTCCACCACTGAATAGGTTAATCAAGCCGAACAATCCACCGGTTTCAGCTGAAGCCAAACATTCCTTCACATTTGTGTATGAAACACCAGGTGTTGGAACAAGTGAACCAAAGCGGAACAAAGCCATGATTGAGAGAGTAAAGAAGATCTTGTTACGTAGATCTGGTGTCTTAAAAGCGGTAGCAAATGCGGTAAGCATTTATCTTCTCCTCTGTCTCTTTCGTCTTAAAAAGTTCGCTTATTAGAGAACGTTTGTTGTGCCGCCGGCTGCAGTGATCTTGTCTACAGCAGATGATGAGAAAGCGTGTGCAGTAACACTCACCTTGACATCAATTTCGCCGTTTCCAAGCACCTTTACAGGCAAGCTATCGCGAACAGCACCCTTTGCAATCAGATCTGCAACAGTTACTTCGCCACCCTTAGGGAATAGCGCATTAATTGTTGAAACATTGACTGCCTGGTACTCAATGCGTGCTGGATTCTTAAATCCACGAAGCTTTGGCAAGCGCATTACGAGAGGTAGCTGACCACCTTCGAAACCTGCACGTACTGTGTTACGAGCACGTGTTCCCTTACCACCGCGACCCGCGGTCTTACCCTTTGATGCTTCACCGCGACCCTTACGAGTTTTAGCTTTCTTAGCACCTGGAGCTGGACGAAGATGATGAAGTTTTAGTGTCATCTTTATTCGACCTCCTCAACCTTGATCAGGTGGCGAACGGCGTAAACCATGCCACGAATTTCTGGACGATCTTCTTTAACAACAAC
>JBJONF010000026.1:0-9222 GCA_046051985.1 Actinomycetota bacterium | reverse complement strand
AATGAAACGATCAGCAAACTCAATACGCAATATGGCTTAATTGATACCCTGCAAGAAAGATTGAGATCGGTAACCTCAGACGGAACTTTATTGATATCAACATTTGGTGGTGTCATCGGAGTTGGAAAATCTGTACTGTCAGGCTTCTTTACCGCGCTAACAATTTTGGTACTGACTCTGTACTTCATCACCTCACTGCCACAAGCAGTGAACCTTGGACTTTCACTAGTTCCTGCTAGCCGTCGTGACCGAGTTGGTTTACTGACAAATGCAATCATCGCGCGCGTGGGTTCTTTTGTTGGTAGTCAGATTCTGATCGCTGCCATGGCAGCGGTGTTTGTCACTATTCTTGCAACGATTCTGGGCCTTCCATCCCCGATCGCGATCGGTATGTTTGTTTTGGTCGCAGCCCTTATTCCATTGATTGGACACTTCATTGGTGCGGGCATCTTTACTTTGATTGCGCTATCCCAATCATTGGTGATCGGTATTGTCGCTTTCGTTGCTTACGTCGTCTATGTGCAAATTGAAAACTATGTAGTTACACCGCGCATCATGAAGCGAACACTGTCTGTGCCAGGTGCGGTAACAATTATCGCCGCGCTGATCGGTTCATCTTTGCTTGGCTTAGTGGGCGGACTACTTGCAGTACCAGTTGCAGCTTCAATCATTCTAATTCTGGATGAAGTGGTTATCCCAAGGGCAAATAAGGCTTAAAACTCCAACGGAAGTGTTGTTGGAACACCATTAACGATCGAAGTAATCTCGGACAGAACTCTGTTTACATGAGGTTCGCCTACCCACAGGTGCTTGGCTTGATCTATCGCAACAATTTTTAGTTTAGGAACAATTGCAAATCTCTCGCGAGCCTCCGCTGGTTTTAGATAGTCATCAAACTCTGGAACAAGTGCAGTGATTGGCCGAGAATCTGTATTCCAGTATTCAAGTTGGGCATTGGTAGTTGTGCGAAGCGGTGGGCTGAGCAAAATCAAACCTTTATGTCGTGGATCTTTTGCGTGTTGCAAAGCAAGATCAGTTCCAAATGACCAACCAGTCACCCAAACATTTTCTAGTTTTAAAGTATCAAAGCAGTAGCTCAGCATTGCTTCTACATCAAAATGTTCTGCTACCCCATTATCAAATTGACCCGTACTGGTTCCGGCTTCACTCGTGGTGCCTCGTGTATTGAAACGAACAACTGTGATGCCAGACATTGCTGGAAGTCGATTAGCTGCTTTTTTGTATATGTGACTATCCATCATTCCGCCAGCAGTTGGCAAAGGGTGTAAACACAAAATCGCACCGCTTGAGGCACCTAAAGGGGCAGCTACTTCGCCAATTAAATCAACGCCATCTTCGGTCACCACATGAAAAGGTGTACGTCTAGCATCGAAAATACTGCTCGGACGTACCGTCTGGCTCATGCTGTAAATCCTACCGATACACGACTAGGCTTTACGACATGGCAAAAACCTTCACTTCCATTAACCCTTCTAATGGCCAGATCGTGGGACGTTATCCGATCTTGTCTGCAAAAGAAGTTGGCGTTGTAGTAGATCAGGCTCGTTCAGCATCACATGAATGGATCAAACTAGGTTTTGGCGGCCGTAAGAAAGTGTTGCTCAACTGGAGCTCACACATCATTAACAATGTAGAACAAATTTCAGAATTGATTTCCTTAGAAACTGGCAAGCCTCTTAGCGATTCTCGATTAGAGGTTGCAAATACTGTTAACCACATTGGTTGGGCCGCGCGTCATGCTGAAGAGATTATGCGCACATCCCATCGTGCACCAGGTGCCTTGATGGCCAATATGTCTGCAGCCGTTGAGCGTTCACCTCTTGGCGTCGTAGGTGTTATCGGCCCATGGAACTATCCGATTTTTACTCCTATGGGTTCAATCGCTTACGCACTTGCTGCCGGCAATACAGTTATTTTCAAACCAAGTGAATACACCCCCGGTGTCGGAATGTGGATTCACGAGAGTTTTAATGCGATTGCCCCATTTGCAGGTGTGTTTACAACTATTACTGGCTTAGGTGAAACCGGAAATGCGCTCTGTACATCTGCGATTAACAAGCTTTCATTTACTGGGTCAACCCGAACTGCAAAGTTAGTTGCTGCAGCCTGTGCAACTCAAATGACGCCAGTAGTTCTGGAATGTGGTGGAAAAGATCCCGTAATCGTGGCAGCTGATGCCAATTTAGATCGCGCTGTAGATGCAACTATCTGGTCGGCAATGGCAAATGCCGGTCAATCCTGTATTGGCGCAGAGCGTGTTTATGTCGATGAGAAAGTTGCAGATATCTTCATTGAAAAAGCTATTGCACTGGCATCAACACTTAAGGCCGGATCGCCAGGTGAAGGAAGTTATGGAGCTTCGACAATGCCATCGCAGATTGGTGTCATTACTTCTCATGTAAAAGCGGCAATCAAAGATGGTGGAAAGTTTGCCTACGGTAGTTTGAAATCTATTCAAGAGCCATTTGTACAACCAGTAATTTTAGTTGATGTGCCTGAAGATTCTGCGGCAGTACGTGAAGAGACCTTTGGACCGATCATTATTATCAATCGTGTTAAGTCCATGAAGGAAGCGATCTCATTAGCAAATGATTCACGCTACGGATTAGGTGCAAATATCTGGTCCAAGCGTCAAGGTAAAAAGATTGCTTCTGAACTGCATTGCGGAATGGTCGCAATTAATTCCACTTTTTCTTTTGCAGCGATCTCATCAGTACCATTTGGCGGAGTTAAGGACAGTGGGTATGGACGTATTCATGGGCCTGAAGGTTTGCTGGAATATACCTATGCGCGCACAGTTGTAAGAACTCGGGTCAATCTTCCGCTAAAGATTTTAAGTTTTAAGCGAACTGCCGCAACTGATCGACTAATTGTCAGAGCTGCGCGATTGTTAAAGGGCCGCCTAGGTTAAAAGCTCAAAGTAGTTAGAAGCGAGGAGCGTTTCTAGTTCGTTCAGTATTAGGTCGGCGCTTATCTTTCTTTGCCCAACAAGCGGTATGCCAGTGACGGCGACCATCTTCATCGTAATCTTTCCAAGCAACAACATGCGGTGTAGCTAAAGGAATCATCTGATCGCACCCTGGGCAACGATAAGGTTTTGTAGATCCTGAACCTGTTAAACGTCGAACAATGTAGATCCCATCGCTGTGTTCTTCAACGCTCTCACCTGTAGAGGCGATGTTGATTTCACGCGGCTCCTCCGGCTTTTGGCGCTTCTTTGGGTAATTTCTACGCGGGCTCACAGGTGTATTTTCGCATAGTAAAGTAACCATATGAGCCTCATCGAAGTTAAAGGCCTCACAAAAAGTTACGGTGATGTCCATGCCGTACGTGGCATTGACCTGAATATCGAGCAAGGCGAGATCTTTTCGATCTTAGGCCCCAACGGTGCAGGTAAGACGACCACAGTGGAAATTCTGGAAGGCTTTAGAACCCGCGATTCGGGCAGCGTTTCAGTTTTAGGATTTGATCCAAATACGCGGGGACATCAATCGCGCGAGTGGCGCAACAGAATCGGCATCGTTTTACAAACATCTGGCGATGCTGGAGACCTAACTGTCTTTGAAACCATCAATCACTTCCATGGTTATTATTCAAATCCACGAGATGTTGATGAAGTAATTAATTCTGTTGGGTTAAAGGAAAAAGAGCATTCATTAATTCGCAACCTTTCAGGTGGGCAGCGCAGACGTTTGGATGTCGCGCTAGGAATTATTGGAAACCCTGAGCTAATTTTCTTAGATGAGCCAACAACGGGATTTGACCCTGAAGCCCGCCGTGCCTTCTGGTCACTGATTAAGAGTTTACGAAGCGATGGTGCAACTATCCTGCTTACAACGCATTATCTGGATGAAGCAGAAGCACTTGCTGATCGAGTTGCTGTCATTAACCGGGGTGTAATTGTGGAGATTTCGACCCCTGCCGACTTAGGCGGAAGGGCAACATCTCAAGCTACCGTTCAATGGCGAGATGGAGATCAGATCAAATCTGAAAAAACAGATAACCCAACCGCAGTAGTTTCTTCCTTAGTCACCAGATTCAATGGTGAGATCCCAGAGTTAGTTGTCTCCCGACCATCTCTTGAAGATATCTATATTGAAATGATTGGAGGCGTTCATGAATAAGATTCCGAGCGCACTGCAATTAGGTATTAGACGTGGTGGACTAGAGATTCGACAGTTTGCACGCCAGCGCGAATCAGTAGTCTTTACTCTGTTGTTTCCAGTCATTTTGCTAGCAATCTTTGGTTCGGTATTTAAAGACACAATCGCACCTGGAGTTACCTTTTCGCAGTACTTTGTCGCTGGAATGATCGCTTCGGGCCTTGTTAACACTGGTTTTCAAGCTTTAGCGATAACAATTCCTATGGAACGTGAACTGGGTGCGCTTAAGCGTTTACGTGGAACTCCGATGCCAGCCTCTAGTTACTTCATTGGTAAAGCTATTCTCATTTTTGTCAGCATGGTCATTCAAATATTGCTGCTGCTTGGATTTGGCATCGCTTTTTTTGGCTTAGATATGCCAACAGATTCTGGTAAATGGTTGACCTTTACTTGGTTAGTTTTGCTAGGCAGTGCCTGCTCAACCGCGCTCGGTATCGCATTTTCGATAGTTCCAAAGAGTGGCCGCGGTGCATCTGCAGTCGTTTCACCAATTGTCATTATCTTGCAGTTCTTTAGTGGAGTCTTCTTTGTATTCACTCAGTTGCCAACCTGGATGCAACAAGTTGCCGCAATCTTTCCGCTGAAGTGGCTGACCCAAGGCATGCGATCAGTTTTCCTTCCTGATTCATTTGCATCGCAAGAAGTTGCAAAGTCGTGGGAACTCCAAACAACCTTCTTGGTTTTAGTTGTATGGCTCATTATTGGAATTTTCTTTAGTGTCCGTAAGTTCAAGTGGGATAGAGATTAAGAAGGCAATCGCACTGCTTCTGGCGCTGGTATTACTAGCTCCAGGAGCTCACGCTGCCCAAACATCACAAGTAGCTGCAACCAAGAAGGCAAAGATAACTCCATCACCTTCGCCTGTTTGGCCGCCTAAAGGATTTATTAAGAGCAAAGATGGAAATACCTACGCCAAGATTCCAACTCCCAAAGAGTTAGTCGGATTGGCTTCTAATGACAAAAAGCTAACTACTGCTTTGGCAGAAAAAATCGATGGCGTGCCAGTGTGCGAGAAATTTGCATGTGGAGCGGTAACTGTTGCTTCGGCAGTTGGTTGCGTGTGGTGGGTCGTAACTGCAAACCTTAAAGGCCCAACATCTACTGAGGATGCAACTCAGAAAATCTTTGGGACTGTGCGAACAACAGTAGGAAAAACCTCAGCCAAAAAGTATGCGACTATTTTGATTATCAGCCAAGAGCCAATTGAATTAGACCACTCAATTTCAAATATCAAAGCAGTGTGTAGAAATGATTCACCGCAGGAAAAGGTTCCCGGTACGACCTACACAATTGTTCCTTAGCGATTAGCTCCAGGTACCCACAGCTGATCGCCAATTTCTTTGTTGGCAAAGCGTGCAAGAACAAATAGAAGATCAGAGCAACGATTTAAATACTTAGCTGTCAGTGGATTTACTCCCCCACCAAACGCGTGGATAGCGGCCCAGGTACAACGCTCTGCGCGACGAACAACTGTGCGAGCCACATGTAAGTGAGCTGCAGCTGGTGTGCCAGATGGCAGAACAAATGAACGCAATGACTCTAGATCTGCGTTGTACTTATCGATCTGTTCTTCCAAATAACTAATCTGCGACTCTAGAACTCGCAATGGTTCAAAAGCTGGAGCATCAACAACTGGTGTACATAGATCTGCACCAACATCAAAAAGATCGTTTTGAATTCGAACAAGCAGTGCTCGTACATCATCGGTTAAGCCATCAGTTGAAAGAACAACGCCGATGCTTGAGTTGGCCTCATCAACGGTTGCATACGCTTCAAGACGTGGGTCATTTTTTGAGGTACGGCTCATGTCTCCAAGAGATGTAGTTCCGTCATCGCCAGTCTTTGTGTAAATGCGCGTTAAATTAACCATGTGCCTACCCTATAAGTAGACTGCCGCTATGGCATCCCACGATCGCTTCCGCATAGTCGGCGGAACCTCCCTGCGCGGAGAAGTCTCTGTAACAGGTGCCAAGAACTCAGTTTTAAAGCTTATGGCAGCCTCATTGCTGGCCGCCGGCACAACAACAATTAGAAATGTTCCAGACATCGCCGATGTGGACATCATGGCCGACCTTCTAACCCGTCTTGGGTGTGCCGTTACCCGTGGAACAGACACCGTCACAATTACTGTCCCACAAGAGCCTGCACACCGCGCTGATTACGATTTAGTTCGAAAGATGCGCGCATCTATCAACGTTCTTGGTCCGTTAGTTGCACGCGTTGGTCAAGCAGATGTGGCACTACCTGGTGGAGATGCAATTGGTTCACGCGGTTTAGATTTTCACATCAAAGGTCTGGAATCACTGGGTGCGAAGGCACACATTGAACATGGGTATGTAATCGCCGAGGCCCCTAATGGTTTGTCAGGAGCACCCGTTGAACTTGATTTCCCAAGTGTGGGTGCAACAGAAAACATCATGACAGCTGCGGTGTTAGCAAAGGGTGTAACAACAATTGATAACGCCGCGCGCGAACCAGACATTGTTGACCTTGGTGAATTCCTTATTTCAATGGGTGCAAAGATCCAAGGGCTTGGTACACCTCTAATCACAATTACCGGTGTTGAAACGTTGTCACCAACCGATCACACAACAATTACTGATCGAATCATCACCGGCACCTGGGCGTTTGCGGCGGCAATGACTCGTGGTGACATCACAATTCATGGCGCTGTTCCAGAACATCTAGAGCTTCCGTTAGAAAAGTTAGCCTCAGCTGGTGCGATCATTACATCGACTGCCGATGGAATTCGCGTAAAGATGGATGTTCGCCCGCAAGCAATTGATGTGGCAACACTTCCCTACCCAGGTTTCCCAACAGATCTGTTACCTATGGTTATTGCGCTCAACGCCATCGCCGATGGACACTCTTTAGTTACAGAAAATGTCTTTGAATCCCGCTTCATGTTCGTCAATGAACTGAGCCGTTTAGGGGCTCAAGTGAGCGTAGATGGCCATCATGCATCGATTACAGGCGTACAAGAGCTATCTGGCGCACCCGTTGAAGCCCACGATATTCGCGCAGGTGCAGGATTAATCTTGGCCGCACTTGTTGCCGAAGGTGAAACCACTGTAGATCAGGCGTTCCACGTGGATCGCGGGTATCCAAACTTTGCCGAGCAGTTACAAAGCCTCGGCGCGCAAGTCACCAGAGAGTAATTTTCGACATAAAAAAAGTAATTCTTAGCGGAGAAAAGTGTGTAGTTGCTTCTTCATCTTTTCGCAGCTGAGAATTACTTTTTTATTTAGGTTTTAGTTAACAGACTCCGTAAGAATTGATACTCGGTTGTTCGCGACAGACAAAAAGCCACCGCTGACGTTGAACTCCGTTGTTTCCCCGTTTGTACCATTGATAACAACCTTGCCGTCGACAAGTACTGCAAAGAGCGGAGAGTGATCGGTCAAAATACCGATGTCACCTTCGATGGTACGAGTTGAAACAAATTGTGCTTCACCCGACCATACCCGCGCAGTTGGAGATACTAGTTCGACTTTAAATGTCATGATCGATTACTTCGCCAAGCTTGCTGCTAGTTCGGCTGCGTTGCGTTCTACATCTGCAAGACCACCGCACATGAAGAATGCCTGCTCTGGAATGTGATCGTACTTTCCATCTGCAAGTGCTTCGAATGCTTCGATTGTCTCTGAAAGTGGAACGAATGATCCATCGATTCCTGTAAACACCTTCGCAACGAATGTGTTCTGTGACAAGAAGCGCTGGATACGACGTGCACGGCCTACTAGTACGCGGTCATCTTCTGACAATTCATCGATACCGAGAATTGCAATGATGTCCTGCAGATCCTTGTAACGCTGCAAGATCTGCTTGATGCGGTTAGCAACACGGAAGTGGTGCTCACCGATGTAGCGTGGATCCAAGATGCGTGAAGTTGAGTCAAGCGGATCCACAGCTGGGTAGATACCAAGCTCTGAAATCGGACGAGACAACACTGTTGTTGCATCTAAGTGCGCGAAAGTAGTGTGTGGCGCTGGGTCAGTAATATCGTCGGCAGGAACGTAAATTGCCTGCATAGATGTAATTGAGTGACCACGTGTTGATGTGATGCGCTCTTGTAGCTGACCCATTTCATCAGCCAAAGTTGGCTGGTAACCCACAGCAGATGGCATACGGCCTAGAAGTGTTGAAACCTCAGAACCTGCCTGTGTGAAACGGAAAATGTTGTCAATGAACAGAAGTACGTCCTGCTTTTGAACATCGCGGAAGTATTCAGCCATTGTTAGTGCTGACAGAGCAACACGTAGACGCGTTCCAGGTGGTTCATCCATCTGACCGAACACTAACGCGGTCTTATTGATAACACCGGTCTCGGTCATTTCAAGGAACAAGTCGTTACCTTCACGAGTACGCTCACCAACACCGGCGAATACAGATACACCACCGAAGTTTTCAGCTACACGGTAAATCATTTCCTGAATCAAAACTGTCTTACCAACACCTGCACCACCGAATAGACCGATCTTTCCACCCTTTACGTAAGGTGTTAGTAGATCGATAACCTTAATTCCGGTTTCAAACATCTCAGTCTTTGATTCCAACTGATCAAATGCTGGTGCATCACGGTGGATTGGCCAACGCTCTTTGATGTCGAGTGAAGATGTTGGAACATCTAGTGACTCGCCAAGTGTGTTAAACACATGGCCCTTTGTCACATCACCAACAGGAACTGAGATCGGTGTTCCTGTGTCCGTTACTTCTGCGCCACGGACCATACCGTCGGTAGGCTGCATCGAGATTGCGCGCACCAGGTTATCTCCGATGTGCAGAGCAACTTCAAGTGTCAGGGTACGAGTAGTACCTGACATGGTTGTCTCTACATGTAGCGCGTTAAAGATCGCTGGCATTGAATCCGCGGGGAATTCAATATCCACCACCGGTCCGATTACGCGAGCTACGCGGCCCTTTTTTGAGTTCGACATCATTCACTCCCTGCACTAGCTGAGGCCAACGCGTCTGCGCCGCCAACAATTTCACTGATCTCTTGAGTAATTTCGGCCTGACGAGCCGCGTTCGCAAGTCG
>JBJONF010000025.1:0-10538 GCA_046051985.1 Actinomycetota bacterium | reverse complement strand
GCGATTTCGACCAGGACATCTTTTTCCAAAGAGAGCCCCGTCATTTCGCAGTCGATCCAGATCAGATTGGGTTGTTCATTAGCCATGCGCGCCTGGCAGGAATCGAACCTGCGACAACCCGCTTAGAAGGCGGGTGCTCTATCCGACTGAGCTACAGGCGCCTGTAGGGGTCGAATGCCAAGTCTACCGACATGAACCACTAAGGTTTCATTCCATGGCTGAGTTCATTTATACGATGAAGAAGGCGCGTAAAGCGCACGGTGACAAGGTCATCCTTGATGATGTCACGATCATGTTTTATCCAGGCGCCAAAATCGGCGTGGTTGGACCCAATGGTGCGGGTAAGTCCACCGTCTTGCAGATCATGGCTGGATTACAGCAACCTTCAAATGGTGAGGCGTATCTGACCCCTGGCTACACAGTGGGAATTTTGTTACAAGAGCCAGTTCTTAACGAGTCAAAAAATGTTATCGACAACGTTAAAGAGGGTGTGGCCGAAACTGTTGCGATGCTTGCGCGCTTTGATGAAATCAGCGCCGAGATGGCAAACCCTGATGCAGATTACGACAAGTTGTTGGCGGAAATGGGAGAGCTGCAAGAGCAGTTAGATCACCGCAATGCTTGGGAATTAGATTCACAATTAGAACAAGCAATGGATGCACTTCGTTGCCCACCTGCAGATGCAGATGTTTCTGTGTTATCTGGTGGAGAAAAGCGTCGCGTGGCTTTGTGTAAGTTGTTGTTGCAAGCACCGGATCTATTGCTGCTTGATGAGCCTACAAACCACTTGGATGCAGAATCTGTTTTATGGCTAGAACAGCACCTAAACAAGTATGCAGGCGCAGTTGTAGCGATTACTCACGATAGATATTTCTTGGACAACGTTGCACAGTGGATTCTGGAACTAGACCGCGGACGTGCATATCCATATGAAGGAAATTATTCGACTTACCTGGAAACAAAAGCGGCACGTCTAAAAGTTGAAGGTCAGAAAGATGCAAAGCGCGCAAAGCGTTTGGCTGAAGAGTTGGACTGGGTTCGCCAAAATGCAAAGGGTCGCCAAGCAAAGTCAAAGGCTCGTCTAGCGCGCTATGAAGAAATGGCAGCAGAGGCAGACAAGATGCGTAAGTTGGACTTTGAAGAAATTCAGATTCCACCTGGCCCTCGTCTAGGAAATGTTGTTATTGAAGTTAATAACTTAACTAAGGGCTTCGGAGATCGCGTTCTTATTGAGGACCTCTCATTTACTTTGCCACGTAACGGAATCGTAGGAATCATCGGACCTAACGGTGCTGGTAAAACAACGCTGTTTAAGACTTTAATGGGCATGGAAGAGCCAGATTCTGGTGCAGTTAAAATTGGTGAAACTGTAAAGATTTCATATGTTGATCAGAGCCGTGGTGGAATCGATCCTAAGAAATCATTGTGGGAAGTAGTTTCAGATGGCAATGACTTTATTAAAGTCGGCCAAGTTGAAATGCCTTCACGCGCATATGTTTCTTGCTTTGGTTTTAAGGGCCCAGATCAGCAGAAAGCTGCTGGAATCCTTTCAGGTGGTGAGCGAAATCGTTTGAATTTAGCTCTCACACTGAAGCAGGGTGGAAACCTCTTGCTACTGGATGAGCCAACAAACGACCTTGATGTTGAAACTTTAGGATCACTTGAAAACGCGCTGCTGGAATTTCCGGGTTGCGCCGTTGTGATCTCTCACGATCGTTGGTTCCTTGACCGTGTAGCTACACACATCTTGGCTTACGAAGGTGATGCAAAGTGGTTCTGGTTTGAAGGAAACTTCGAAAGCTATGAAGCAAATAAGATTGAGCGTTTGGGTTCTGAAGCATCACGCCCTCATCGCATGACATACCGAAAGTTGACACGTTAATGAGATCTCAAAACAAACAGTATGTCCGTTGGGGCGACCTTGATGCATTTGGTCATGTAAACAATGCAACATATTTGGTTTATGCACAAGAAGCTCGTTACGCCTGGTCGAAAATGCTCGAGATGGTTGTGGCTAGAGCCGAAGTAGATTTCATTGCACCGATTTATACAGGCGATTTTTATCTTGATATCGAAATCTGGGTAAATAAAATTGGAAACTCATCCTTTGGTCTTACATACGAGATGAAAAACGGAGATGAATTAGTAGCACGAGTTAAAACAGTTCAAGTAACTGTCTCTATGGATACAAAGAAATCTCGGCCCATCAATGATGCTGAGCGAGAGTTCCTGACTCAATATCTCGAAACGGAGTAATGATGAGCACGTTGGCTTCACGCGAAGAGCGCCCTTGGTGGAGAGATGCAGTTACCTACCAAATTTATCCACGTTCATTTGCTGACTCAAATGGTGATGGCATCGGCGATGTTGAGGGCATTCGTTCACGTCTTCCTTACCTACATTCATTAGGTATTGATGCAATTTGGATTTCTCCTTGGTATCCATCACCACAACATGACCATGGCTATGACGTCTCTGATTACATGGATATCGAGCCTGCCTACGGAACCCTGGCCCAGGCAGAACAGCTGATCAAAGAGGCACATGATTTTGGAATTAAATTAATCGTAGACATCGTTCCTAACCACACTTCAAGTGATCACAAATGGTTTCAAGCGGCACTAGTTGCAAAGCCAGGATCAAAAGAACGTGATCGTTATATGTTCCGTGACGGAAAAGGTGAAAACGGGGATCTTCCACCAAACAACTGGGAAGCAGTATTTGGCGGACCAGCCTGGCATCGCATTACCGAAGCTGATGGCACACCAGGTCAGTGGTATTTACACCTCTTTGCAGTCGAACAACCAGATCTGAATTGGGAAAACCAAGAAGTAAAAGATCACTTAGAAGATGTTCTTAAGTTTTGGCTAGATCGCGGTGTCGATGGATTCCGTATCGATGTTGCACATGGAATGGTGAAAGAAGCTGGTCTGCCAGATATTCGTATCGATCCAACCGCAACAATGCTGGGCACAGAACACAAACCATTCTGGGATCAAGAAGGCGTTCACGATATCTATCGTTCTTGGCGCAAGATTTTTGATTCATACCCAGGAGATCGCATGGCAGTTGCGGAAGCCTGGGTAAGTCCTGCTTCACGTATCGCTCGATATGTTCGTGCAGATGAACTTCAGAACTCATTTAACTTCGAAATGCTAACCACGCTGTGGGATGCTGTAGAGATTAAGAAGAAGATTAATAACTCAATCGAAGCGTTAGCCGAAGTTGGAGCACCTACATCGTGGGTATTTAACAATCACGATGTTGTGCGATCAGTCGACCGCTTGGATTTGGGATTAACTAATCACGGCGACACAACTCTGTCTCGCCAAGGTGATGCATCAAAGCTAAACATTGCTCGCGGAACACTTCGCGCACGCAGTGCAACGTTGATGACTTTGGCACTTCCGGGTGGCACTTATCTGTACCAAGGCGAAGAACTTGCATTGCCAGAAGTTCGCGATTTACCTGAGGATCGCTTAACTGATCCGCGCTGGAAGATGAGCGGTTTCCAGGATCGTGGTCGCGATGGTTGTCGTGTTCCATTGCCTTGGTCATCTGATCCAAAGGGTGGATTTGGTTTCTCAACTAATGATTCATTAAAACTCAATGAAACATGGTTGCCACAATCACCATGGATGGGCAAGTACGCAGTGGATACGCAAGATGGTGTTGAAGGTTCAACGCTAACTATGTATCGCCAAGCACTTGCTATTCGTAAAGCAGAAGCAGGTCTTGGCGATGGTCCAATGGAATGGATCGAAGCGGGTAAGGATGTTGTTGCTTTCGAACGCCCCGGAGATTTCGCGTGCTACATCAACTTTGGTGCACCAATTCAACTGCCAAGTAACAGTCAGATACTTGTTGCAAGTGGTCCAGTAACAGGACACACATTGCCAACGGATACAGCCGTTTGGGTGCGATTGATTCCATAATGCCAAATTCTGCGCTGCAACATAGAACCGTAAGGACTCTTGCAAGCGCGCAGGTTTTAAGTGGTGTTGGCGTTGCCGGAACTGTTGCAGCTGGTTCACTTCTTGTTTCATCGATTACCGATTCAGAAACCTTGGCCGGACTTGCGCAAACAAGTGCGGTACTGGGAGCTGCCGCTTTAGCTTTACCTCTTGCGCGTTTAACTGCAAAAGGTGGTCGCAGATTAGCGCTATCAGTTGGTTACACCGCAGGTGCGATTGGTTCGATATTTGCAATCCTAGGCGGAGCACAACGTAATATCTTTTTGATGTTGCTTGGAACCTTCATGGTTGGCGCAGCTTCTGCTGCTGGATATCAAGCTCGATTTGCTGCAATTGATTTAGCAACTGATCAAACCCGTGCAAAGCAACTGTCATTTGTTGTGTGGGGTTCAACAATCGGTGCAGTAACAGGTCCAAACCTGATGCAGCCTGCAGGAAACTTGGCTGAAAACTTTGGTTTGCCGCGTTTAGTTGGACCTTATTTGATCTCTGCAACGACGCTAGCTTTGGCAACAATTGTTATTGCAATGTTTCTTCGACCAGACCCTTACTTGGTTGCAAATAAAGAGTCAGCTACCAAGCTAGCAAAGGGTGACACCAAGAAAGCGTTGAAGCACATTCGCAATAACCCCAAGGCACTCTTTGCGATTCTTTCAATAGCAATTGGACATGTTGCAATGGTGTCAGTCATGGTTATGACACCAGTTCACATGGCACATGTTGATGTGACGCTAACAATTATTGGTTTGGTAATCAGTATTCACGTTTTAGGTATGTATGCCTTTTCTCCACTTGTTGGATCGCTGAGCGATCGTTTGGGTCGCGTTCGAGTTATTCAAATAGGAATTGCAACCTTGCTTCTGTCTACTGTTATTTCAGGTTTTGCCCGTGCAGATGATGCTTACACCCTTGGTGTTGGCTTATTTTTACTTGGGCTGGGGTGGTCATGCACTCTTATCGCTGGCTCTGCACTTTTATCCGAAAGCGTTGAACCTGTATTTAAGGCGTCATCACAAGGTGCAAGTGATTTAGTAATGAACCTATCTGGTGCTGCTGGTGGTGCATTAGCAGGAGTAATTATTGGAACGCTTAGTTATGGATGGCTTTGTTTCTTTGCTGCCGTACCAGTACTGGCACTAGGTGTTATGTCTCTCAGATTTAAATCTATGCCAAATCCAAGCAATGAGATTAACCTTCCCTTATGAGCACTTTTTATAAACAAGTAGGCGGGGAAAAATTCTTCGCAGATCTTGTGTCTCAGTTTTATGCAGTGGTTGCAACGGATCCTATTTTGCGTCCGATGTACCCTGAAACAGATATGAAAGGTGCTGCACAACGTTTGCGGTGGTTTCTAGAACAATATTGGGGTGGACCAAGCACGTATCAAGAAAATCGTGGGCATCCCCGTTTGCGCATGCGTCATGCTGAATTTCCAATTACCCAAGCTGCTCGTGATGCCTGGTTAAATGCAATGCATCAGGCAGTTAATGGAGTTGAGATGGACGCCGCATTAAAAGCAGAACTATGGGTTTATCTTGAAATGGCAGCTAACGCAATGGTGAATCAACCAGATTGAGATTGATTTCCAACCTTTAGAATTTCACCGTTGCGTAAGTACCACAATGTTCCTTGACCATCTCGAACTGTTGTTACACGCAGACCAACCTTTTCAACAACACCTTCAATTTCCAAGACTGAAACTGAGTCGCCTACACCGTATTGGTCTTCAATCAACATAAAGATTCCAGACAAAATATCGCGCACTAAAGTTTGGGCACCTAAACCAAGTGCAACACCCACTACACCAGCTGATGCAATAAGTGGTCCCAAATCAAAACCAAATTCACCTAGTGCCATCGCAAGTGCAATAATCCACGTTGCTGACTTAAGGGTTGCAGTGAGCACGCCACCTAAAGTGGTTGCTCGCTCTTTTTGACGTGACACGATGTTGCGAGGTCCTGGAACTAAATCTGCCGCAGCTAATTTCGCCATAGCTCGTGCGATTGCCCGTGAGCCGAAGGATTGGACCAGGATCGCCGCCAACAGGATAGTTAAAACTCGAAGGGGAGTACCCGCCATCCAGTCCAGAAATTCACGCACAGTCTCACTCATAATGAAGCGACCTTATCCAAACATTTACCGAAAAGCCCTCATCAAATACCCACGCGGTCGGGTGTTTTGGTGCAAGATAACCCAATCGGCACGAGCCACGTGCCAGATCGGGAGCGATTGATGTCGCGCACACTAGTTCTGAACGCCACCTATGAACCATTGGGTGTCATCACAGATCGTCGCGCGCTCATTTTGGTTCTCAACCACAGAGCAACAATGGTTGAAGATTCCGGCGAAGTTTTACGTTTTGCTGGTGGGCAAATTTCTTTGCCATCTGTGGTCCGACTCAATAAATTTGTTCGAATTCCATATCGTCACGCTGTTCCACTTTCTCGTCGCGCAATTTTTGCCAGAGATGGTGGTCGATGTGTTTATTGCACCGCACCTGCGACATCGATTGACCATGTGATTCCGCGCAGTCGCGGTGGCGGACACAATTGGGAAAACGTCGTTTCCGCTTGTCACAAGTGCAATCACTTAAAGGCTGATAAACATTTGAAGGAATTAGGGTGGCGATTAAGGACGCTTCCACGCGAGCCAGTTGGCGCAGCATGGAGAATCCTTGGAACAGGTCGCACAGATCACAGATGGTTGCAGTACCTAGAGCCATTTGGTGTGGCTGCAGCAACTGCATAAGTAAATTACACTTTTCCTATGAACAATAACGAAGGTCCTATTGTCGAATACCCTGGAATCTCGGTCCTCGAAACTGTTGTAACTTTTTTTGTAGTTCCAACAATTTTGTTTGTTGTGATCTCAGTTCTTGCTTATGCGATGTCAAAGCCTAAGAAGGCTAAGACATCTTCAATCACAACTATCGAATAGTTAGCGATCTAGGGCTTGAACCTTGAGAGCACGGATTAATCCATCCTGTGACTCTTTCACAAGTTTACGAAGCACCGCTGGAGAATCTTTTCCAGCTCCATTGAGCCATGCGTTAGTCGCATCAACGGTTGATTGCTTCACAATCCAGTTTGGATAGAAACCAGTTACATACTTAGCTGCGCCTTCATATGATTTTGATTCCCAAGCAGTGATCAGGTTCTCAAAATACAGCGTTACAAATGGCTCTAGAAGATTACGCTGGATTGGGCGCTGGAAACCAACGATCAATGCGGTGCGAATTGAGGTCACAATGTCTTCATTTAGAACCTTGTTAAATGCATACGCTTTTGCCTCGCTATTTGGCATTGCCGCTAAGCAAGTTTCATAGGCAAGGTTTCCGGTTGTTGTGTTGTCCTTTGCAAGCTCTGCTTCTAGCTCAGCCTTTGTAGTTGCACCCCGCTCGGTAAGTGCGATCAAGAAGTACCAACGAAGATCTGTATCCACCTTTAGCCCAGCCGCACTGCCATTCAGAAGTTCGCGGATATTTGCGGTCTGTTCTGCGCTTTGAGCATTGATTGCAAATGCGCGAGAAATAAGTAGCTGAAGATCACTTCCTGGAGCAGAGTTTTGAGTCAGCGCCCACAAACCATTGGCCAGCTTCTCGCGGTATGCATCACGGTTTGAATCCTTTGCATATGCTTCTACAGAAGTATTTAATTGCATCAAGACAATGTTTACAATTGCATCATCGGTTTCACCTGCCAGGCCGTTCAGTGCAATTTCTATAAAGTCTGCAGAAGAGATTTCAGCATCGCGATGCATGTCCCAAATAGAAGCCCAGCACAGTGCGCGCGCCAAAGCATCATCGAGCTTTCCAAGATGTGTTTTTAGCGTTGCAATAGAGCGATCATCAAAGCGCAATTTTGCATAGGAAAGATCACGATCATTGATAAGCAATAGGTCTGCAACCTTTTCACCTGCAAGATCTGCAACAACGGTTGAAGCACCGGCAACATCTAGTTCAACAGTTTTGCGCAGCTTTAGTACGTCTCCGCTGATGTCATACAGACCAACTGCTAGACGGTGCGGACGTAGCTCCTTTGAATCAGCAGGAACTAATGGTGTCTCTTGCTTAATCGTGATGCTCTTGTAGACATCGCCTTCAATTTCCAAAGCTGGACGCAATGTATTTACACCAGCGGTTTGCAGCCAGGTGTTAACCCAGCTATCAAGCTTGCGACCACTTGATGCTTCTAGTTCAACCAGTAGATCTTCAAGGGTTGTATTTCCCCAGGCATGCTTTTCAAAATACTTCTGAATACCTGCAATGAATTGCGGGCGACCAACGTGTGCAACTAGTTGGTGCAGAACCGAAGCTCCCTTTGCATATGTAATTCCATCAAAGTTTGCATTAACCGCTTCCATATCAACCATGTCAGCGATGATTGGGTGAGTCGATACCAATTGGTCTTGGCGGTATGCCCAGTTCTTACGTGCAGAGTTGAATTCAGACCAAGCACCCTTAAAGCGAGTTGCTTCAGCAAGTGCTAGATATGAAGACCATTCAGCAAATGATTCGTTGAGCCATAGATCGTCCCACCATGACATGGTGACCATGTCACCAAACCACATGTGCGCCATCTCGTGCAGGATGGTGTTTGCACGGGATAGGTATGCCTTATCTGGCATGTGACTGCGGAATACCAAAACATCTTCGCGGAAAGTAACTGCTCCTGCGTTTTCCATTGCGCCAAAGTTAAAGTCAACAACTGCGATCTGGTCATACTTTTCAAATGGATACGCCAGACCAAAAGTCTTTTCGAAGTATTCAAAACCTTGCTTAGTAATGAGGAAAATATCTTCTGGATCCAAGTACTGCATCATGGACTTGCGGCAGTAAATTCCCATTGGAATCTCTTTTTGACCCTTGTAAACATCATGAACAGATGAGTAAGGACCAGCAATTAATGCATCCAAGTACGTTGCGATCCGGGGAGTAGTTGAGAACTTCCATTCAACTAAGTCGCCCTTTGCAACCTTTGATTCAACCGGGTTATTTGAAACCGCTTCCCAGTGACCTGGAGTTGTAACAGTTAATGTAAATGTTGCTTTCAGTGCAGGCTGATCAAAACAAGGGAACATATTGCGAATGTGCGCGGTTTCGCCTTGTGAGTACAGATAAACCTCTCCGTCTGAAGGATCGACTGAGCGTTGCAGACCTTCACCAGATTTTGAATACTCAGCTTCAATTTCAATTACCAAGAGATTGTCTGCTGCCAAGTTAGTCAAGAAAATGCTTTCGCCATCAAAGTTGCTTGTATCTACTGCAACACCATTAAGGGTTGCACTAATTACTGAGCGACCAACTGCATCAATAAAGGTGGAATAGCCAGGCTTGTTACATGTAAAGGAAACCTCAGACTTGGAATAAAAGGTTTCCTCGCCCTTAGTTACATCAAGGGTTACAACGTAACTATTTACATAAAGATGGTCCGCACGCTCTTTAGCTTCGACACGGCTCAAATTTAGACCTGGCACTTGGATCTCCCTTTAGATGATTCCGACTGTTCATCGGATTTTGTAGGTTCATATCCAACCATGACAGAGTTGCCCCATGGAACGCCCTTCGGTACGCAGCTACAGCATCCGCGGCTCCCGAATTACGGCAGCCCAGCGAATAGCCAAAGATGCACTGCAGGAAGTTCATGGACTTGAGTTCAAGCAAGAGCAAATAAACATCCCATCGATTTTCCCAGCAAGTGAAAAAGTCATCATGGAGATTGGCTTTGGCATGGGCGAGGCCACCGCGATCATTGCTAAGAATCATCCCAACAATGGTTACATCGCGGTTGACGTCCACCCACCTGGAATTGGAAAGTTGCTAGCCCGTATTAGCGAAAATGATTTAACTAATCTAAAGGTTATGGAAGAAGATGTTCATGTTGTCTTGCAACACATGATCGCCGATGAATCTCTCGACGGCATTCACCTTTTCTTTCCAGATCCATGGCCCAAGAAGAAGCACAACAAGCGCCGAATTGTTAATGAAGGATTCTTGTCGCTGATTCACCCAAAGATAAAAAAGGGCGGATATATTCACATCGCAACCGACTGGGTTCCGTACGCGGTGAGTATTCAAGAAGTCTTTGCCGGTTCAACTTTGTTTACTGGGGGAGTCATCGATAAACCTGAATGGCGACCAGTAACTCGCTTTGAAGGACAAGGAATCGATAAAGATCATGCCGTTAATGACATGATGTATTTAAAGCCTTAAAGCGAACCTTCATTTTCAAACTTAGCGATCTTGTTGATCCGGCGAACATGGCGCTCATCATTTGAAAATGGTGTCTCGATAAACGCATCAATAATCGCTTTGCAATCTTCAATCGAATGCATGCGTCCACCGATACCAACAACATTTGCATTGTTGTGATCACGGCCTAGCTTGGCTGTCTCAACACTCCACGCAAGAACTGCGCGCACACCCTTAACCTTGTTTGCCGCGATTTGTTCGCCATTTCCTGAACCACCTAAAACAATTCCAAGTGATGCCGGGTCAGCAACTGTTGCTATCGCTGCTGGAATACAAAAATCTGGGTAATCATCTACTGCGTCATATTCATGTGG
>JBJONF010000024.1:0-10720 GCA_046051985.1 Actinomycetota bacterium | reverse complement strand
TTCTGTAAAGCCACCAGATTTAATTGCCTCAAGGAGTTGGTCATATTGAGATGTGTGAGAAATAACCGCAACTGAGCCATGATTTTTTGCAGCGCCACGAAGCATTGATGGTCCACCGATATCAATCTGTTCAATGCTTTCTTCAAAGCTGGCACCCGAAGCGATGGTCTCGGCAAATGGGTAAAGATTAATAATCACTAAATCAAAGGGCGCTATTTCTAGGTCAGCAATAGCAGCCATATGCTCTGAATTATCTTGATCCGCCAATATTCCACCGTGGATACGAGGATGTAAGGTCTTAACTCTGCCACCCATGATTTCTGGAAATCCTGTGTACTGGCTGACTTCTACGACAGGTATTCCAGCATCTGCCAAATTCTTGGAAGTCGATCCAGTTGAGAGAATTTCAACACCACTAGCGCTAAGAGCTGTACCAATTTCGATTAATCGATTTTTATCGTAGACACTGACAAGCGCGCGACGTATAGGTTTTCTCATCGTGAAATTGTCTCCAGTGTCGGAATAATCAAGGCTATGGTCGCAACGATGAGACCCCGTTCTACTTTCTTAATTCTCTCATGAAGAGTTGCCTCATCATCTTCGGGCAACACTGGAACCTCCATTTGGGTGATAACTGGACCAGTATCTACGCCCGCATCTACCCAGTGCACAGTTGTACCTGTTACCGATACACCCGCCGCTAATGCATCTCGAACGGCATGCGCCCCAGGGAATTCAGGAAGTAATGCAGGATGGCTATTTATTGTCGGAAAATGATTCACAAATTCAGGGGACAAAATTCGCATAAAGCCAGCACTAACAACTAGATCTGGTTTGTAATGCTCCACTTGTTGAAAAAGTTTTGTGTTCCAACTTTGTCGATCTGAATTTAATTCAACTATCGAAGTATTGATTGAGGCTATTTTAGCTCGATCTAAGACAGGTGCATCGGCACGATCAGAGACAACGGCCACAATTTGAATCTCTAGTTCAGTTGCATCAATAATTGCTTGTGCTAGAGACCCCTGCCCTGAAGCAAGAATGACAATGCGCTTTCTCATCTGCGATTGATAAGTCTCGGAAGATAAATTGCCAATGCAGCTCCAAGGCCAAGTTGGGCTGCAATTGCTAAGGTGAACTTCCAGGTAGAGACGCCTACTGCAGACATTGCATCAGTAATCAAGGCACCACTTCCTGAATATCCAACAAATGCTGCAAGTAAGACTGCGACAAGCAAACTCTGAACAAGTACTCGCTGATTCAGGGAGATTGTCCAGGTAACCAAGAGTGCACCTGCTGCAACAATAACGAGCACACCAACTAGTGAAATCAAAGACTTATCTCCAGGCAGCGCTCCTAGCAATGGCATAGCCGGGATCTTGTTCAATCTAAATGAGGTTGGTGATACCAGGGTTCCGGAGCCAACGGCAAAGCCGACTCCAGAAAAGTAAGCCAAAGTAGAAACAATCGCGTTGGGGATATACAAAATATTTAACAGAAGCAAAAGGAAACCGCCAAAGATTCCTGGCTGCAAAACCGTGGTTAGATTTTTAACCATTGAGATATTAACTAGCAGCAAGATTCCAAAAACAATTGAAGAGATTCCAAGCAACAAAGCAATGATGCGCGAGCCATATAAAAATCCTTGGCCTAAAGCTACTCTTCTTCCGACTGTTGCCACACATAGCAATGTGAAGGGCAGAACATAAATAATTGCGAAATACCAGACAGGGCGAATTGAGTCGGTCTTAGAGAAAAAGGAAGCGCCTACAGCAAATAAGGTATAGAGAACGGCAAAGGCAGCCCGCGCTGGACCAACTAGAGAAATGTCATTGTCTAAACGTTCGATTGTGCGGGATACGCCATTTCGAATCGCAAGAACTGGGAAGATCAAAGCTCCCAATGGCAGATATGAAAGGTGACCGGCTAAACCTGATGGTGGCAGATTAAGATCAAAAGGAATTGAGTGTGCACCGATCCAGATCCATAACGCTGCACGTAATGGATCTCCAGTATTGCCTGTTGCGCTACCTGCGGTAACCCACGCAAGAAGTGCGATGAAGGATGTTGGAAGTAAAAGCCATGCAACGCTACGCAAGACTTGAGGCAATGCAGCTCCAAGTACTCGCGTCAACATTGTTATCGACCCATGATTGCGCGTAACAAACGCGCGGTTTCACTTGGTGTTTGGCCAACCTTTACACCCGCTGCTTCTAATGCATCTTTCTTACCTTGGGCAGTTCCTGAAGAACCAGAAACAATGGCACCAGCGTGACCCATGGTCTTTCCTTCTGGAGCGGTAAAGCCTGCAACATAACCAACAACTGGCTTAGTTACATACTCTGCAATAAATGCAGCTGCGCGCTCTTCTGCATCTCCACCAATTTCACCGATCATTACAATCGCAGTCGTCTCTGGATCATCCTGGAATGCACGGAGACAATCGATGTGTGTTGTTCCAATTACAGGATCTCCCCCGATTCCCACCGCTGTACTAAATCCGATGTCACGAAGCTCGTACATCATTTGATACGTCAAAGTTCCTGACTTTGACACCAAACCAATTGGACCTGCGCCAGTGATATCTGCCGGAATGATTCCAACATTTGATTTTCCTGGGCTAATCAAACCTGGGCAGTTTGGCCCAATGATCTGTGTTGTTCCCTTGGTCTGGGCATATGTGTAAAAACTTGCTGAATCGTGAACTGGAATACCTTCAGTAATAACAACTACTAATGGCATCGCTGCATCAACAGCATCAATTACAGCTGCCTTGGCAAACTTTGGAGGTACGAACACAACTGAAACATTGGCACCAGTTGCAGACATTGCTTCGGCAACTGTGTTGAATACTGGAAGCTGGTGACCATCGATATCAACGACCTGTCCACCCTTACCTGGTGTCACTCCGCCAACAACCTTTGTGCCTGAAGCCAACATACGACGGGTGTGCTTGGTTCCTTCAGAACCAGTCATTCCCTGAACAATTACCTTGCTCGAATCATTGATAAAAATAGACATTACTTCGCCGCCAATTCTGCAGCGCGATTTGCTGCTCCATCCATTGTGTCTGCCTGCTCAACCAGTGGGTGCGCAGCCTTAGCCAAAATAGCTCGTCCTTCAACAACATTGTTCCCATCAAGGCGTACCACGATTGGCTTAGTCGCCTTAGGGCCAAGTAATTCAAGGGCTTGAACGATTCCGTTTGCAACAGCATCACATGCAGTGATTCCGCCAAACACATTTACAAATACGCTCTTTACATCCTTATCGCCAAGAATAATTGAAAGACCATCAGCCATGATTTGTGCAGATGCACCGCCACCAATATCAAGGAAGTTAGCTGGGCGTACTCCACCATGCTTTTCTCCTGCGTAAGCAACAACATCCAAAGTACTCATTACAAGACCTGCACCGTTTCCGATGATTCCTACTTCGCCTTCAAGCTTTACGTAGTTAAGTCCTTTTTCCTTTGCTGCAGCTTCTAGCGGATTTTCCGCGGCTTGATCAACCAGTGCTTCATGATCTGGTTGACGGAAATCAGCATTGTCATCAAGAGTAACTTTTCCATCAAGTGCGATGACCTTGCCATCTTTTGTCTTCACTAATGGATTAACTTCAACAAGGGTTGCATCTTCGCCCTGAAAAACATCCCATAGCTTGAGCAAAACATGAGCAACTTGATCTGCAACATCTGCTGGGAACTGCGCAGCTGCAACTATTTCTTTTGCCTTAGCAAGAGAGATGCCATCAACAGCAGATACTGGAATCTTTGCAAGCTTTTCAGGTGCGGTGTGTGCAACCTCTTCGATATCCATTCCACCTGAAACAGATGCCATTACTAGAAAGGTTCGGTTTGAACGATCGAGCAAGATAGCCAAGTAGTACTCAGCTTCGATGGGAGCAGCCGCGGCGATCATTACTGTTCGAACTGTGTGACCCTTGATATCCATTCCAAGAATTGCACCAGCTTTTTCGCGAGCGTCTTGTGGGTTCTCAGCTAGCTTTACTCCGCCAGCCTTTCCACGTCCGCCAACTTTGACCTGTGCCTTGACGACAACTTTTCCCCCAATAGTTGCTGCTGCTTTTTCTGCCTCATCTGCAGTTGTTGCAACGCTTGCAGCTAGTACGGGTACGCCATGCTTTTCAAAGATGTCGCGAGCTTGGTATTCAAAGAGATCCACTGGGGTTCCAATCAGTTCAGTTCTGACGCGCTAATGAGGGTAATCCTAGAGCTTCTCTACGGGTGCATAACGCAGCAGCAAACGCTTCTCACCGTATTGGCCGAAGTTAATTGTCGCTTCAGCCTTATCGCCGGCCCCTGCCACTGAAACGACGGTGCCCAAACCAAATGTGTCATGTGACACACGCTCACCGACAGCGAGCTCCATCGCAACGCTTTTCTTTCCAGTCGCTCGTGGCGGCGGCGTTGTGGCAGTTCTTGTTTTCTTAATCAAAGAAGGAGAAACAGAAGTGCGTGATTGATTGCGCCATTCGATTACCTCTTCCGGAATTTCATCAAGAAAGCGTGAAGGTGGGTTGTAGTTTGGCGCGCCCCACGTTGATCTGTATTCGGCACGCGAAATATAAAGACGTTGGCGCGCACGAGTTAATCCAACGTATGCAAGACGGCGTTCTTCTTCGATCTCATCTTTTTCTCCAAGAGTTCTGGAATGAGGAAAAATTCCATCTTCCATGCCGGTTAAGAAAACAGTTGGAAATTCAAGACCTTTGGCGGTGTGCAGAGTCATCATTGTTACAACGCCGCCATGATCTTCACCTTCTGGAATCTCATCAGCATCTGCAACCAAGGAAACCTTTTCTAGAAAACCAGCAAGTGAAATTTCTTCATCCTCACCAAGTTCTTCAAATGGTCTTTCCTCATACTCCATTGAAACTGCAACAAGTTCTTTTAGGTTTTCTACGCGAACTTCATCTTGTGGATCGGTGCTATCGATGAGCTCTTTGAGCAAACCAGATTGTTCAAGCGCGGCTTCGACAATGACAGATGGCTTGGTCTTTGCTTCAACTAAGACGCTTAATGCGCTGACCATAGAAGTGAACTCATTGATTGCTTGTGCTGCACGGGCAGGTACGGATCCAATTTCCTGGCAGCGAAGTAAACCCTGCCAAAATGAAATGTCGTTATCCCTGGCAAATAAATCCACGTAATCCAATGAGGTATCACCAATACCTCGTTTTGGAACATTAATGATTCTGCGGAGGGAAATTTCATCTTCAAGATTGGCCAAAACCCGCAAATAAGCTAATAGATCTTTAACTTCACGGCGTTCGTAGAATCGTAGACCACCGACAACTTTGTACGGAAGCGCGCTACGCATAAAGACTTCTTCAAAGACACGTGATTGAGCGTTAGTGCGGTAGAAAATCGCAGTATCTCCAGGAGTAGAAACACCTTCTCTCTGCAGTGACCTAATTTCATCGGCAATAAAGTTCGCCTCGTCATGTTCGCTCTCGGCAACATAACCAACTAGTGGAGTTCCAGAACCTGCATCTGACCACAAATTCTTTTCTTTGCGGCTCTCATTACGAGTGATTACCGCATTAGCCGCATTCAAAATATTTTGAGTTGATCGATAGTTTTGCTCTAGCAACACGGTCCGTGCATTTGGATAATCTAGTTCAAACTGCAAAATGTTACGGATCGTCGCACCTCGGAAGCCGTAAATAGACTGATCTGCATCTCCCACAACACAAAGCTCTGCAGGTGGTTGGCCCTCAAGGTCGGTCCCAACTAACTCTTTTACAAGGATGTACTGGGCATGGTTAGTATCTTGATACTCATCAACTAAAACATGACCAAAGCGTGATCTAAATCGAGCCTTTGCTTCTGGGAATCGCTGCAACACCTCTACCGTTTTTAAAATCAAATCATCAAAATCCATCGCGTTAGCGCGCATTAATCGTTGTTGATACACCGCATAGACATCGGCGACAACTTGTTCAAATTGATTAGTGGTTACATTCAGATAATCCTGTGGTCCTAGTAACTCATTTTTCGCATTAGAAATCATGGACTGGAATTGGCGTGCCGGATAACGCTTGGGATCAAGGTTTAACTCTTTAGCCACAATAGTTATTAGTCGATTGGAATCTGCTGAGTCATAGATACTAAATGAGTTGCTGTACCCAAGACGAGTTGCTTCTTGGCGCAGGATTCGAACGCATGCCGAGTGGAAAGTTGAAACCCACATGGACTTTGCAATAGGCCCGACAAGTTCAGCCACACGTTCTTTCATTTCTCCTGCAGCTTTGTTTGTAAAAGTAATTGCAAGGATTTGGTAGGGAGCAACATTTCTGCGCGACATCAAATATGCGATTCGACGAGTCAAAACTCGAGTCTTTCCAGATCCAGCACCTGCGACAACCAAAAGTGGGCCGCCTGCATGGGTCACCGCTTCCGCTTGTTGAGGGTTGAGTCCCTCAATGAGTGGATCGATTTCAGTCATGAGGTCGAGTCTATTAGGCTTCACGCATGGAACCGATCGCAGATACCGAGATCAAGCGAGTTTTGGTCGTCAATGCCCACCCTGACGATTCAGATTTTGGAGCATCGGGAACTATTTCTCAGTGGGTAAAAAAGGGAATTGAAGTCGCCTACGTCTTTTGCACAAATGGCGATCAAGGTGGAGAAGATTCCGGTTTTACAAAAGAGGAGATGCCGGCAATTCGTCAGCACGAGCAACGTGCTGCAGGTGCAGCAATTGGTGTCACTGACATAACTTTCTTAAATTATGTTGATGGACATTTAGAAGCAACTATCGAACTTCGCAAAGACATTGTCCGCCAGATTCGTATTTCGCAACCAGATCGAATTGTGTGTCAAAGTCCTGAACGTAACTGGGATCGAATCGGTGCAAGTCACCCAGATCACCTAGCTGCAGGAGAGGCAACAATTCAAGCTGTTTATCCTGATGCGCGTAACCCTTTTGCTTTCACTGATTTAATGGAAAAAGAGGGACTACAGCCTTGGCGTGTTAAAGAGGTTTGGGTTTCTGGATTTGCACACCCAGATCATTGGGTTGATATCACCGACACATTTGATCTCAAGATGGCGGCGCTGCACGCGCATGCATCACAAACTGCGCACAACAAAGATTTAGAGAAGATGGTCCGAGAATGGGGTCAACGCAACGCAGGAATGGGCGGACTTCCAGAAGGTCGTATCGCTGAAGCTTTTAAGATTGTTAATACTGCTTAAGTTTCCTTTAATAATTTAGTTGTTTGAAACAGTTACACGATTAATTGAAATTGACTGATTTGGTGTGCCATCTGCGCCGCCGCCTTTGACGCCAGCTTTAGCAATCGCTTTCACGATATCCAAACCTTGGGTAATCGTTCCCCAAATTGTGTAATTTGCCCCCAACGTTGTGTCCGCAAAAACTAAAAAGAATTGGCTTCCATTTGTTCCAGGACCTGAATTAGCCATTGCAACTGTTCCTGCTGGATAGTTGTTCAACCCTTCGGCCGGAAGGTTTTCATCACGGTACGTGAAGTTTGGCCCCCCACCACCAGTAGCTGTTGGGTCTCCACATTGCAAAACGTACAAACCTTTAGTTGTTAAGCGATGACACAAAGAATCATTGAAATAACCACCACGTGCCAGCGTTGCTAACTGTGTAATTGTGATTGGAGCTTTAGCACCAACCGTTGTTACAACGATGTTTCCGCAATTTGTTACAAAAGTAAATGTACGAGGAAAGCGCTTTAAAACTTTATCTGCCGGTGCAATAGATGGCGGTGTATGTCCAACAGATTTGGTTGGAGTGCATTTGATTGCAGGAACTTTTGCAGACTTCACTGATTTATTTTTTGCTTCAGCAAATGCAGAAGGTGAAAGAATCAGCGACATTGCAATCGCTGTAACGACAATTCTCTTCACGCGGACTCCCCTTGACATGGCCTAATGGTAAATCGAAACCCTGTGAAAACCCTTAATTTATTCCCATTCAATGGTGCCAGGTGGCTTGCTTGTCACATCAAGAACGACTCGATTGACCTGGCGGACCTCATTGGTGATGCGGGTAGAAATCTTCTCAAGCACCTCGTATGGGACGCGTGACCAATCTGCGGTCATGGCATCCTCAGAAGAAACTGGGCGCAAAACAATCGGGTGGCCATAAGTACGCCCATCCCCTTGCACACCAACGCTGCGAACATCAGCCAAAAGAACAACTGGGCACTGCCAGATCTCACGATCTAACCCAGCAGACTTTAACTCTTCTCTCGCAATAGCATCAGCTTCGCGCAACAAATCCAAACGTTCTTGCGTTACTGAACCAACAATTCGAATACCAAGACCTGGGCCAGGAAATGGCTGACGCCACACAATTTCTTCAGGTAATCCAAGTTCTATACCAACCTGTCGAACCTCATCTTTAAATAATGTGCGAAGTGGTTCTACCAATCTGAATTGCAGATCATCAGGTAGGCCGCCAACATTGTGATGCGACTTAATGTTTGCAGTTCCGGTTCCGCCACCTGATTCGACGACATCTGGATACAAAGTTCCCTGTACTAGGAATTCAACATCTGAATCTGATGCAATTTCGCGAGCTGCTGATTCAAATGAACGGATGAATTCGCGTCCAATTATCTTTCGCTTTTCTTCGGGATCTGTCACATCTTTTAAGGCATCCAGGAACTGCTTCTTAGCATCGACTACAACCAATTGAACTCCAGTTGAAGCGACAAAATCACGTTCTACTTGTTCGGCTTCGCCCTTGCGTAACAAGCCATGATCGACAAAGACGCAGGTGAGTTGATCTCCGACCGCCTTCTGAATTATTGCTGCCGCAACGGCTGAATCGACGCCACCAGATAATCCACAAATCACTTTCTTATCGCCAATTAATTGCTTGGCCTTAGCTATCTCGGTTTCGGCAATATTTGCAGTTGTCCATGTGGCATCGCACTTGGCAATATTTACTAGCCAATTGCTAAGAATCACTTGTCCGTATTCACTATGTAAAACTTCTGGGTGGAATTGAACACCAGCAAATAGCGCGGTTTCATTTTCAAAGGCTGCAATAGATGTATCGGCGGTTGCACCACAAACTTTAAACTGGGGTGGAACTTGTGAGACCGCATCCCCATGTGACATCCATACTTTTTGCTGGACTGGTAATCCGGCAAACAACTTGGAGGTTGTAACTACTGTTGTATCTGTACGACCAAATTCGGATTTACCTGTTTGCGTAACAACGCCGCCGAGCGCTACCGCCATCGCTTGAAATCCATAACAAATACCAAAAACCGGGACGCCTAAATTAAAAATTTCAGCATCTAGTGCAGGAGCATTTTCTGCGTAGACACTGGATGGTCCACCAGACAAAATGATTGCAGCGGGATTCTTTGCCTTTACTTCTGCGGCGGTGATAGTTGATGGAACAATTTCAGAGTAAACATGTGCTTCGCGAACTCGCCTAGCGATTAATTGTGCGTACTGTGCGCCAAAATCAACAACTAGTACTCCGCGCGTTTCAGCCACGATGAATAAGAACCTCTACGCGCTGGAACTCCTTAACATCTGAGTAACCACACGTTGCCATCGCGCGACGTAGGGCTCCAAATAAGTTCATTGAGCCATCTGATGTGTGTGAAGGCCCAAGCAAGATCTCTTCAAGCGTTCCAACAGTTCCAACATTAACGCGCTCACCACGTGGAAGAACTGGGTGGTGTGCCTCTGATCCCCAGTGCCAGCCAAGACCTGGTGCTTCAACCGCTTTAGCCAAAGGTGATCCCATCATCACTGCATCTGCGCCACATGCAATCGCTTTTGCAATATCACCACTGCGACCGACTGAACCATCTGCGATCACATGAACATAGCGTCCACCTGATTCATCGAGGTATTCGCGGCGAGCAGCAGCAACTTCAGCAACTGCAGATGCCATAGGTACTTCTACTCCTAATACTTTGCGTGTTGTATGTGTTGCGCCTCCACCAAATCCAACCAGTACTCCAGCTGCTCCTGCACGCATCAAGTGAAGGGCGGCCGTTGAGGTTGCAACGCCACCGACAATTACTGGAACATCTAATTCGTAAATAAACTTCTTTAGATTAAGCGCTTCATCTGCTGCTGCAACATGTTCTGCAGAAACGGTTGTTCCACGAATAATGAAAATATCTACTCCCGCAGCAATTACTGCTTTGTGGAATTCAGCTGTACGCGCTGGCGACAAAGAGGCAGCAACAGTTACTCCGGCATCACGGATTTGCTGGATGCGGTCTTTAATCAATTCTGGGCGAATTGGGGCGGCATAAATTTCTTGCATGCGCTTGGTCGCGTGCTTGTCAGGCATTGATGCAATCTCGCCCAAAGGAATTCGAGGATCTTCGTAGCGAGTCCACAATCCTTCAAGGTTGAGTACTCCTAGACCGCCAAGTTTTCCGATTGCGATTGCAGTCTCTGGTGAAACCACTGAATCCATTGGAGCTGCAAGCATTGGTAAATCAAATTTGTAGGCATCGATCTGCCAGGTGGTTGAAACATTTTCCGGATCACGCGTGCGTCGGCTAGGAACTATGGCGATGTCATCAAAGGAGTAAGCGGTGCGAGCGCGCTTTCCTGGGGCGATTTCGATGTTATTCATTAGCGGCCCTTCTTCTGATAGTTCGGTGCATCGGCAACGTGTGCCACATCGTGCGGATGGCTTTCTTGTAATCCTGCAGCGGTAATTTGAATCAAACGACCTTC
>JBJONF010000023.1:0-13388 GCA_046051985.1 Actinomycetota bacterium | reverse complement strand
TGGTGATCGGCGCCCAACATATAAATACAGATATCAAAACCACGTTCACGTTTGTTAATGTAATAGGCGGTATCTGAAGAGAAATAAGTCAGGGAACCATCACTCTTTGTCATCACGCGATCTTTGTCATCGCCAAAATCAGTTGTTCGCAGCCATACCGCGCCATCTACCTCGAAAACATGGCCCTGTGCACGCAATTTTTCCATGCCATGTTCAACTGCGCCTTGATCATGCAATGAGCGCTCTGAAAACCACACATCAAAGTGGGTATTAAAAGAATCCAGAACGCGTTGCTGATCTTTGAGCTGTAATTGATATGCAGCTTCTCTAAATGCAATCAGACGTTCATCGGCAGGTAAATCTTTAATCCCTGCATTTTGGGCAACGACATCTGCAGCTAAATCTTTAATGTATTCGCCTTGATATCCATTTTCAGGAACTGGATTACCAAGTGCAACCGCTTCAACAGATTGACCGAAATAATCCATTTGGTTTCCGCGATCATTGATATAAAACTCTCGCGTTACTTGTGCACCTGCCGCAGTTAAGACGCGACCTAACGCATCTCCTACCGCTGCCCAACGAGTATGACCAAGGTGCAACGGTCCGGTTGGGTTAGCACTAATGAATTCAAGGTTGATTTTTACGCCAGCGAGCGCATTTCCTTTTCCGAAATCCTTAGTTGATTTCAGAATTGTTTCAACCAGTGCAGCTTGGCTTGCACGGTTCAAAGTAATGTTGATAAATCCGGGACCTGCGATATCTACCTTTGAAATTCCAGCAACACCGGTTAATTGGTCTGAGATTATCTGTGCGACTTCGCGAGGGTTCATCCCGGCAGGCTTTGCTAACTGCAATGCAATAGAAGATGCATAGTCGCCGTGGGTGCGATCCTTGGGGCGTTCCAGCTTGATTGATTCAGGCGCTGGGCCCTTAAGCGAGCCTGAATCCAGCGCACGGCCGATAGCGGCCATAAGCGCGGCTTCTAGCTGTTCGACCTGTGTGGACATTGGGCAAGGTTATCGTGCACCCGCAAAGGCGTTACCGAATCGTTAGGTTAAGGGGTGAGATTTCTGGGTAAATCTAGTGACCTTTCGCGCCTTTCGGACTAGTTTTTAACCACGTTATTGCCCTCCACATCTGGTCGAAATAGCTCGGCCAGGGGCAAGACACCTTTGAAAGGTTCGATATATGAAGAAGCTTCGTTACGCGCTTACAGCACTTGTTGCTGTGTTCGCACTCGTACTAACAGGTTGCTCAAGCTCATCAGACTCAGCTGGCGATGGTTTCGTCGGCGTAATTCTTCCTGATGCAGCTTCATCAAACCGTTGGGAAACTGCTGACCGCGGATTCTTGCAAGCAGCATTTGATGCAGCAGGAGTAAAGGTTGATATTCAAAACGCAAACGGCGACAAGGAACAATTCGCAACAATTGCAGACCAGATGCTTACAGCTGGTGCAAAGGTTCTTATCCTTGTAAACCTAGATTCAGATTCAGCTAAGGCTGTTCAGGACAAGGCTGCAGCACAGGGTGTAAAGACAATCGACTACGACCGTCTAACACTTAATGGTTCAGCTTCATACTACGTTTCATTCGACAACGAAGCAGTTGGTCGTCTACAGGGTGAAGGTATCAAGGCATGTCTCGATGCAGCAGGAAAGAAGACTGCACGTATCGTTTACTTGAACGGTTCACCAACAGATAACAATGCAACTCTATTCAAGGCAGGTTACGACTCAGTTCTACGCCCATCAATTGATTCAAAGGCGTACACACTTGTTGATGACCAAGCTGTCCCAGACTGGGATAACGCAAAGGGTGGAGTAATTTTCGAACAGCAGCTTTCAAAGGCTGGCGGAAAGCTTGATGCAGTTGTATCAGCTAACGAAGGTCTTGGACTTGCAGCGATTGCTGTTCTAAAGAAGAACAAGCTAAACGGCAAGGTCTGTGTATCTGGTCAGGATGCAACTGTTGATGGACTGCGTGCAGTTCTAACAGGAGACATGTCAAACACTGTTTACAAAGCAATCAAGGCTGAAGCAGAAGGCGCAGCAGCACTAGCTATTGCACTTCTACGCGGCGAAGATGCAACAACAGCTACAGCTAAGGTCAACAACGGTTCAATCGATGTTCCTTCTGTTCTATTGGTTCCAGTTGGTATCACAAAGGCAAACGTCAAGGACGTTATTGCTGATGGATTCCAGAAGCGTGAAGATGTCTGTAAGGGCATCGAAGATATCTGCGTAGCTAACGGTCTTTAATCCCCGTCAGTTAAAGCAGTAACAGATATAGGTTGCGGCTCGGAGTTCTTACTCCGAGCCGCAACTTCTTTACTTAGAAATTAAAAAGAGAACCAATCGTCACTCAAAAAATGGGAGAGTTCATGACATCACCGATTCTGTCCTTACGAGGAGTTAATAAATCCTTCGGACCCGTTCATGTACTTAAGGATGTGAACTTCGATGTTCATGCTGGTCAAGTAACCGCACTTGTCGGTGACAATGGTGCGGGTAAGAGCACGCTAATTAAATGCATCGCAGGTATCTACACACCTGAAGCTGGTGAATTCCTATTTGACGGTAACAAGGTTTCAATTAGCGGCCCTCGTGATGCAACCGCTCTTGGAATTGAAATTGTTTATCAAGATTTGGCACTGTGCGATAACTTGGACATCGTCCACAACATGTTTTTGGGCCGCGAACAAAAGCGCGGACCTGTTCTAAATGAAACCGCAATGGAAGCCCTCGCCCGCAAAACTTTAGATGGCTTGAGTGTTCGAACCGTTAAATCAATTCGCCAAACTGTTTCATCTCTATCTGGAGGCCAACGTCAGACCGTTGCAATTGCTCGCGCAGTTCTATGGAACAGCAAGGTAGTAATTCTTGATGAGCCAACCGCAGCACTTGGTGTGGCCCAGACGGAACAAGTCCTAAACCTGGTTCGTCGCCTTGCAGATAATGGTTTGGCGGTTGTTTTGATCAGCCACAATTTAAATGATGTTTTTGAGGTTGCAGACAACATCGCAGCTTTGTACTTGGGAAATATGGCGGCACAGGTAAATAAAAATGAGGTTATTCCTCGACAAGTTATTGAGCTGATCACGACCGGAAAATCTGCTGGAGTAGAAGCTCCAACTGCAAACACAGGGGCCAACAAATGAGCATGACTAATGATGTTGAGGTACCAACACTTAAGGGTGCTGCCACCGATTACTGGTCACGAGTAAAGGCTGGAGATATCGGCTCATTGCCAGCAGTTCTGGGCTTGGTTGTCCTATGTATTGTCTTTGGATCAATGTCTAGTGTTTTCTTGACGCCTGGAAACTTTGCCAATCTAATTACACAGGCAGCTGCAGTAATTGTTATTGCAATGGGTCTTGTCTTTGTTCTTTTGTTAGGTGAGATCGATTTATCAGCTGGTTACACAGCAGGTGTGACAGGTGCGGTTCTAGTTATTTTGATTACCAACGAGGGACAACCTTGGTATGTCGCGCTGATTGTAAGTATTGCAGTAGGTGCGCTACTTGGTTTTGTTCTTGGCTCATTAGTTGCACGACTTGGAATTCCATCCTTCGTTGTTACCTTGGCTGCCTTCTTAGCTTTTCAGGGAATTCTGCTGTTGCTGGCCGGTGAAGGTGGAACTATTCGAATTGAAGATCCGACCATTCTGGCAGTTGAAAACTCAAACATGTCACCAACGGTTAGTTGGATTTTCTTCCTGATGGTTGCTGTCGCTTATGTTCTCTCTGGACTTTCTTCCATGAATTCTCGTCGCAAAGCTGGTTTAAAGACTGAGCTAAAGAAACTATGGATCATCAAGACCGCAGGTCTTTTATTGATTACTGGGTTGGCAGTATTTGCACTCAACCTTGAGCGAAGCAACAACCCAGATCTAGTCAGCCTTAAGGGAATTCCTTACGTTGTTCCAGTTATCTTGTTGCTGCTGGTTATCGGAACATTTGTGTTAGGACGCACCGCATTTGGTCGCCACATCTATGCAGTTGGTGGAAATGCAGAAGCCGCACGCCGAGCAGGTATTGATGTAAAACGCATTCGCATTGCAGCTTTCATGATCTGTTCATCACTTGCAGCAATTGCAGGAATGATTTTTGCCTCACGACAAAACTCTGTTTCACCTACAACTGGTGGAAGTTCAACGCTTCTATACGCAGTGGGTGCGGCAGTTATTGGTGGAACATCACTGTTTGGTGGCAAAGGAAAGATGCGCGATGCAATCCTTGGTGGCCTTGTAGTTGCCGTTATCGATAACGGCATGGGTCTTTTGGGTTATGCAGCAGGTATCAAGTTCATTGTTACAGGACTTGTATTGCTGATCTCTGCAGGAGTTGATGCAATCTCACGCCGCGGAGCCAACGCTACTTAGTTGCTTAGACCCATTAAGTGTTCTAGAGCTAGCTGATCTACGGCTTCATAGCCGTAACCACGCTTGCCCGCAGCTTCTACATCAAATGAATCCTTCGCAAGATCCTTCCAGGTTTCACCTGCAGCAAGTGTTGGCTCTGTAAGTCCAGGAATGTTTGATTCCTTCATTGCAGCGATTACGCGAGAATCAGCACGGAAGGCTGCTGCGCGTTCTTTAAGAGCAAGGTAGGTGCGCATATTTGCAGTGGCAGATTCCCACACTCCCTTGTCACTTTCGGTGCGTGCTGGCTTGTAATCAAAGTGCTTTGGACCGCTGTAGTTATGGCGCTCTAGAAGATCTACCAAGAAGAATGCAGATTTCAAATCTCCATGACCAAAGACTAAATCTTGATCAAACTTTGGACCATGTTGTCCGTTTAGATCGATGTGGAACAACTTCTTGTGCCACAAAGCTTGTGCAATTCCATGTACAAAGTTAAGTCCGGCCATTTGTTCATGGCCAACTTCTGGGTTAAGACCTACTAATTCGGGACGATCCAAAGAGTTAATGAAAGCGAGCGCGTGACCAATTGTTGGCAAGAAGATATCTCCGCGTGGCTCATTTGGTTTTGGTTCAATTGCAAACTTAATGTCATAACCGTTGTCAGTTACAAATTCACCTAGAGTATTGAAAGCTTCACGGAAGCGATCAAGTGCAACATATGCATCTTTGGCACCATCTGATTCAGCGCCTTCACGACCGCCCCAACACACATATGTGGTTGCGCCGAGTTCAACTGCAAGTTCAATATTTTTCATCACCTTGCGAATTGCATAACGGCGGATGTCTTTGTCGTTAGAGGTAAATGCACCATCCTTAAAAACGGGATGCGTAAACAAATTTGTTGTCGCCATTGGCACCTTCATGCCGGTATCTGCAAGTGCCTTCTTGAAACGATCAATGTGTCCGCGTCGAGCGCTGTCATCGCTTCCAAATGGGATCAAGTCATCATCATGGAAGGTCACACCGTGTGCTCCACGGGCAGCTAATTCATTAACAGTGCGAACTGGATCCAAGGCTTCACGGGTCGCATCTCCAAAGGGATCGCGTGCTTGCCAGCCAACAGTCCAGAGACCGAAGGTGAACTTGTCTGCAGGGGTTGGATTGAGTGACATTGCGCGTGAACCTCTCGCTCTATGAAGGCCCGATGGGGGCGTTTTGGAACATTGCTAACTTACCTCTAATCTTGTCCCCTATCCATACTTAGGCGGTAACGCTTTGGTAAGGGTTTGCGGGAGTGGTGAAATGGCAGACACGCAGGTCTTAGGAACCTGTGTCTTCGGACGTGCGGGTTCAAGTCCCGCCTCCCGCACACTAGTTTTCAAATACAAGTTACCCAATTCAAAGTTAGAGTTGAACCATGGCAAAGAAATCTCCAGCCAAAATCAAAAAAGAAGCCGCTGAAATAAAGCGTGCCGCTGCTGCTCGCCGCGAAGAAAAAAAGTCACAACGGTTCAATACCAAATCTGAAGCAGACCCAACAAATAGCGATGTTGATCTGGATTACTACGCATCGGTGGATCAAGTCTGGCGTGAATTAGGGCTGGCAGGACCTGCTAGACGGGCACTCATTGATGATGGCTTGTTCAAGCTGTCCGATCTTCGCAAAACCTCATTGGCAGCGGTTAAAGAGCTACACGGCATGGGGCCAAATGCGATTCGAATTTTGACTACTGAAATGAAAAAAGCAGATTTATCTTTTAGAAAGTAAGTGCGCCCACTAAAAAGTTAAGTACTAGTTGCTGAAGGCAAAGGCAATTATTGCAACACCTGCAACTGCCATTAGCACTTTTACTTCACGTCGCCCCAGAATCGAAACAAATGCTGGAACAAATGTTGCACCCAAAATTGCCGCACCTGGACCAAAAATTAAAAGGCTGCGAGAGATGATGTCTGGCTCTCCCCATTGGTACCGCAGATTAATGAGACCACATGCAAAGAGCATGTAGCCACCCATGCGGTAGTTGTTGATCCAGTACTTATCCAATTTTTCTTGACTCATGTGAATAGTCTATGAATGCAAACAGGAGTGCCGCTTTCGCGACACTCCTGTTTTAAGGATTCTTAGCTAAAAGAAACCACTAATCAAAGATTAGTGATCGTCCTTCATTCCTTCTGCCATTGACTTCATGCGTGCAATCTTCAGGATTGTTAGACCGAATACGCACTTCGCTAGAACGTCAGCGATTGTGTATCCAACCTGAACAGTTACGAATGATGATGCTGAAGCGTCACCAACGATGTTGAAGATGTAAGCGATTGGGTAAACACCCCATGTTGCGATAAGGAGCAGACGCAAACGGCCTACTGTCTCTGCAACACCAGCTGGCTGGCGATCCAATGACTTTCCTAGTTCTACGAATAGAACGTAAAGGATGTATAGGAATGGAAGTGTTGATAGAACACCGTATAGAACCTGTGTGTTCTGATCGTTTGAAATCTCACCTGGGTAACCAAGCGCGATCATCGCAGCTGAAGCTGGGACCAGGCGCATGATGAGTGAGCGTGAAACTTCGCGAGTAAGAGCTAGTACTGCAATTACCTCTACTAGTAGTAGTGGCACAGTTAGTAGCCAGTCTACGTAGCGGTATGCCTCGTTGAATGCATTCTGTGAACCATCAAGCAGAACTTTTCCACCCTCTGATGCATGCTTGAATGAATCAAAGATGCGTAGGTAGTGGTAGCCAGCGATGAATGTAACCATTGATGACATTACAAGAGCGTTACGGTACTTAGGTAGAACACGTTGCTGAGAAACTAGTGTGTAAATCGTGCAAGCGAGCATTGAAACTAGTCCAAACGAGAATATGTTATAGACCAGTTGCCATTGGTTGCTATCTAGTTGCATTTAATTAGCCTCCGTGAGGATTATGTGGAGAGATCCTTTTGACCTCTCGCAAACCGTTGACCCTGGGAGACCTCGAGGAGCTCCCTTGACCATCGATAACCGTAGTGTGAACCTCTTGCGAGCCTTTTGCATCATCCTGGAGCATTTTTTCCAGATTTTTTTAAATATTTTTTCCGAAATTGAGCATGAAAAAGGGGCGGAACCGGTGCAAAACACCGAAACCGCCCCCACAATTTATTACTAGTTAGTAACTTATTGACCCGCCCAAATCTTCATTTCGGCAGCAAATGGATCAAGACCCATTGGTCCTAACTTCAACGCATAGTTGTGGAACTTCTTCATATTGAAATCACTGCCCAGTCGCACCTTTGCATCTTCGCGGGCGTTCATCCAAACACGTTCACCAACCTTGTATGAGATTGCCTGTCCTGGCCAACCCAAGTAACGATCAGTTTCGCTGCGGGAATGATCCTCATCTAGCAGTGCTTGCTCATTAAGCAACTTGCGTGAACTTTCTGCGTTCCACACATTGCCATCAAAATCCTTGTAGCCAAGGTGCATTCCGATATCAACAACGATACGAGCTGCACGTAGAGCTTGGGCAGATAGGTAACCCATTTCAATTCCTGGCTCATCAAATGCACCAAGTTCATTCATGAAACGTTCTGCATACAACGCCCAACCTTCACCGTAACCACTGATCCAAGCAGATGTTCGCTGGAATCGTGTCAGGCGATCTTTTTCAACGGTTGTAGTTCCAACTTGAAGGTGGTGACCAGGAACTGCTTCGTGATACCAAGTTGAAACCAAATGCCAGTTGCTGACTTCATTTTTACCCAACATCGGAATCCAGGTTGTACCTGGACGTGAAAGATCTTCAGATGGTGGGTTGTAATACGGCGCAGATGCACTGCCTTCTGGCGCAAGTCGAGCTTCACAGATTGCGATTTTGGGATCGATATCAAAAAACTCGCCATTCATGCGCTTCATCGCAGCATCAGTGAAATCCTGCAAGTACTTAACGACGTTTTCTGGGCCAACGACCTTGTATTTAGGATCATTATCCAAAGTATCTGCTACTTCGCGCAGGGTCTTTGCCTCAGGGTTAATAATCTTTGCAAGCTCCCACATGCGATCGTTAATCGCCTTGAGTTCTTGCTTACCCCACTCATATGTTGCAGGAAGGTCAAGCTTTGCACCCGTGAAGTAGCGCGCCCAGACCGCATAACGATCTGCGCCAACTGCATCATTTGGTGTTGCAATTGGCAGGTATTTGGTGCGCAAGAATTCAGCAGCATCAGCCGAAGCTTTTTCTGCAAGCTTTGCCGCTTCGTGAATTGCTGGGTACTTGCCTTCGGCATCAAAATTTTTGCACATAGCGCTGTAACCGCCATTGGCATAGCTATCCAGTTGTGCGATCACACCATTTACCTGACGCTGCGCAGTGGTTTTTCCAGATTTCGCAACGGTCAAAATGGTTTCACACCAAGACTTATATGCGCCATCTACCGCCGCTAAACGCTTTGCAATATTGTCGAAATCTTGAGCTGAGTTCTTAGGCATTAACTCAAAAATTGAGCGAACATTTGATGGTGGAGATGTCAAAACATTCCACAAGACAAATGATTCTTGACTATCGTAAAGTGCAAGACCTGATTCAAGGCGCTCAGTCATTACCGCCTTGGCGATGCGATCGATTTCATCAATTGGCTCAAGTGATTCCAACTTCTTTAATGTCTCGAGGGTCAGGTTTGCACTGATTTCAGCAGCTGCAAGAGAGAAGTCATCTAACTTGTCCTGGTTTAATCCATTGCCAAGATAGGTACAACCCATCGGGCTTAATGCTGCTTCTTGATCGATATATACATCGCTGATTTCGAATATGGGTGATCTATGTGTCATTGCGCAAGTTTGGCAGTGGGTTTGGCCTTTGTCCACGGTTAATTTCAATCAGGTGCCCTAGGCTTACCAAGTGAGCCAAACCCCTGTGATTCCTCCAAAGCTACGTGGTTGGTTTCACCTGGGTGCGACTCCGGCAGTAATAATTGCATCGCTCGTACTTTTCATTTTGAGTGAATCATCTTTGAAATTTGCGGTGGCAATCTATTCAATAACGGCGATCATGCTTTTTAGTGTTTCAGCTGTTTACCATCGCGTTCCGTGGGTTCCCGCAAAGAAAAAGATTTGGCGACGTTGGGATCATGCCAATATCAATTTGCTGATTGCCGGTTCGTACACGCCATTTGCAGTTGCATTATTAGAGGGTCGCGACCGAACCATCTTGTTGTTAGTTGTGTGGATTGGTGCAGCAATCGGTGTTGGCTTGCGAATTTTTTGGCTGAACGCACCACGTTGGCTTTATGTTGCTAACTACTTGCTCTTGGGTTGGGTCGCGGTTTTTTACACTCCAGCGCTGTATCGGGCGGGTGGTTTATGGGTGTTACTTCCGATCGCAATTGGAGGGCTCTTTTATTCGGTCGGTGCAATCTTCTACGCGCTCAAGCGCCCAGGTCGCGAGGCCAAGTATTTCGGCTTCCATGAGCTCTTCCATATCTTTGTATTAGCCGCGTGGATCTCGCAATACATAGCCATTTCGGTGGCGATTTACAGTAAATAGGCCCGTGCTCTAACCTAAGCCCCATCTAAAGGTAATTATTGAGCTGCGGGGTGCGTGATGGCTGAAAAGAAAAACTTCCTTAACTGGGTTGGTTTTACTGGCGAGGATGAAAGTTCTAACCAACCTTCATCCGTTGATCGTATCCGCGAACTTGAAGCACAAATTGCAGACCTGAAATCACGTCGTGACATCACCGGCTTAACAAAAGAAGAGTTTGAAATTCTTGCAACTGAGACAGCAATGTCCATGATCAAATCTGCACAAGCCCGAGAAAGCAAAGCACAACTCGCTGCAACGCGCTTAGTTGCTGAAACAACTCGTGCAACCAAGGAAGAGCTAGAAGCAGCCGATGCCAAAGCGCGCTCAATTCTTTCTGGAGCTGAAACTCGTGGACGTAAATACATCCAGACAGCAGAAGCTGAAGCGGAAGAAAAGATTGCGATTGCAGAAGCTGAAGCAGAAGGTTTGATTGAGAGCAAGAAGCGAGAAATCGCATCACTTGCTACAGCTGCTCGTCGTGAAGGTGAAAGAATTGTTGCCGAAGCAACTACCGAAGTCTCTGGTTACCGCCAATGGCTATCAGGTGTTATTTCAGAGGCCGAACGTTTGTATCGAATTCAAAAACAATCACTTGATGCAGCAGAGTCTGCAATTCAGCAATCCCGTAACCGTCTTGATGGTGCGTTCCAACGTCTTGAAGAGTTGCAGAAGAGCGTCATTGAGAATCTCAATGCCGATGACACATTGATAAATCCAGGTCCACTTAAAGTTTCTAGCCAGCGCACACGCCCGGCACTTGCTGCTCCTACAAAGAGTGTTAAGAAAACTGCAAAGAAGGCGGCTAAGAAAGCTCCGGCAAAGAAGAGCGCAGCCAAGAAAACTGCAAAGCGCTAATTTCATTTAGCTCATAACAGCCATGTCCACTTCCCGCGGCATTCGTTACATACCTGCCATTGATGGCTTGCGTGCCGTTGCTGTTATTGCGGTGATGCTTTACCACCTTGGTTTTGATTGGATTCCAGGCGGATTTCTGGGTGTTGATCTTTTCTTTGTAATTTCAGGATATGTCATTACGCGATTGCTTCTTGATTCGATTCAGAGAAGTGGCGGATTAGATCTGCGAGCTTTCTATGCCGGCCGCATCCGGCGTTTGTTGCCCCCACTTCTGTTCATGATCATCGTAACTATGGTTTTCATTGGGGTGTGGGCACCAGACACCATGCGCAGGTTCGTTATAGATACTCCATTTGCACTCCTTGGCGGTATGAATTGGTGGCTAGTTTTCCGCCAGACAGATTACTTCGAAGCTATTGGTCGCCCGCCCCTGCTGCAACACGCATGGTCACTTGGAGTTGAAGCCCAGTTCTATCTGGTGTGGCCACTGATTCTGCTGCTCGTTCTACGTTACTTTGGTAAAAATAGAATCTCTAGTGCAGCGCTCTTAATCGCCGCATTTTCTGGCATCGCCCTGTTTGTCGTTTCCTTGCAAATTGATGCAGCTAACAGCTCAAAGGTTAGCCATGTTTACTTTGGAACTGACACTCACAGTATTGGATTGTTCCTTGGTGCAGCGTTAGCTGTTAGATGGATTCCACAAAACCTCAGTGAGACTGTTTCCAAAAAAGCGCAGGATTTCATTGATGGAATAGGTGTCTTTGGTTTAGTTGGAATAATTGCAACATTTCTCTTTATCAATGAAAATGATCCGACACTCTATAAAATCGCGTTTCCACTTGCTGGACTATTTGGGTGTGCGATCATCACATCGATTGTCCATCCCGCATCACGATTTGCACCAATACTTAGTAGCAAGCCATTTGTTTGGGTTGGCGAACGCTCTTACGCAATTTATCTCTGGCACTGGGTTGTCTTTCAACTGACTCGCCCAGAATTTGATTTAGAAGGTTCTCCTTGGGCGCTTTATACATTAAGAGTGCTCATTGTTTTTGCCTTAGCTGATATTTCCTTACGCCTAGTGGAATTACCGATAAGAACTGGGCTTATTGATTACTGGTTCAAGGGCATGAAGTATCGAACCAAGCGTGTTCAACTGCGACAAAAGTTAGGTGTTGCGCTCATTGTTTTATCAACTGTAGGTATTACTGCGACTTCTGCAATCAGTGCTATCGCAGAAGGAGATAGGCAACTTAATCAGTTAAAGCAACAGTTAGAACAACCAGCCGTTGTGGCACCGGCCGTAGCCGGAGATCTATGGGTAACTGGAGATTCAGTAATTCTTGGAATCAGATTTGAATTAGATGCTCGCGAAAATATTGGCCTAATCAATGCTCGTGTCGGGCGTCAAGCACCAGAGCTATTAGAGGTAATTAAAAACGATAAAGCAAATATGGTTGGCTCCACAATTATTTTAAACCTTGGAAACAACAACAAATTAAGTGAAGAACAAGTGGCAGCTATTTTTGCTGAAATCGCCGAGCAACCTCGAATTATTGTTGTAAACACTGCAGTCCCTCGGGGTTGGCGTGATGAGAACAATGCATTGATCGCAAAGTATGCAGCGCAATATGGTGCACGCTTAATTGATTGGGCCAGTATCTCCAATGGACATCCCGAATACTTTGGGCCAGATGGAGTTCATTTAGTTCCTGCCGGTGTTCGTGTATATGTTGATGCAATCGCAGCAGAACTTTCAATCGCAAAAGAAGTAACAAACGGACAATAAAAAACCTCTCACCAATCGATGAGAGGTTTTTTACTTAATTAGCGTTTTACTTGAATTCTCCGGCAATTCCAAAAGCTGTTGCTGATGCAGTTTGTCCATCTGAATACACAGATGAAACACGGAACTGAGTCCACCCTGAATCACTTGCCTTTGTTACATTCTGAGTCAGTTGATCAGCAGGAACAGTTGCAATAACTGTCCACTCTCCCGCGCCTTTTGCACGAATTTCAACGTTATAACCAGTTAGACCTTCAACTGCCATTGGTGCTACCCAACGAAGCTTTAATCCACCTTCAGCATTGAGTGCAACAAACTTTGATGGTGCTTCCACTACTGCAACCGCTGCGCCTGGTTCTTCAGATTCAGATGGTGTTGCAGATGCTGATGGCTCAGCAGATTGTGAAGCTGAAGGTGCAGGTGCTGCATCATCAGTGTCGCTGCTTGATGATTGTGACCAAACAATAATTGCTAGTGCTGCAATTCCAATTACTACTAACCATGCTGTGCGGCTAGATGTTGATTGCTTTGGTGCCGCAACTGGCTTAGCAGGTGCTGCTGCTGGTCGAGCAGGTGCTGCTGCTGCAACTGCTGGACGTGGAGCAGAAGTAACTGCAACTGCAGCCTTCTTAACAACACGCTTTGCAGGAGCTTTCTTAGCAACCTTCTTCTTTGCTACAGCTTTTTTAGCAACAGCTTTCTTTGCTGTCTTCTTAACTGCTGCTTTCTTTACAGTCTTCTTCTTTGCTACAGCTTTTTTGGCAACAGCCTTCTTAGCTGGTGACTTCTTCTTTGCAACAGCCTTCTTAGCTGGTGACTT
>JBJONF010000022.1:0-13436 GCA_046051985.1 Actinomycetota bacterium | reverse complement strand
GCAACAGCCTTCTTAGCTGGTGACTTCTTCTTTGCAACAGCCTTCTTAGCTGGTGACTTTTTAGCAGCTGACTTCTTTGCTGCTTTCTTTGCGGTCTTCTTAACGGCCACGTGGAACTCCTTGGGTTGCGGTACGCACGCTATTCACGCACTTGTATAGGTAAAGGTTACCCCAGGCTCGCAAGCATTTGGATGACATGAGGTGCGATAGCGCGTAGTGATTTTCCGCGATGGCTGACCACATCCTTTTCCTGCGCGCTCATTTGTGCGGAGGAAATACTCAATCCCAGGGGCTGAAAAATTGGGTCATAGCCAAACCCATTGCCGCCAACTGGAGCATGAAGGATGTGGCCCTCAAAACGGCCCTCGGCAACCTGTACCCGTCCATCCGGCATAGCTAATGAAGCAACGCAGGTGAAGTGAGCTGTGCGATTGTTATCTGGAACATCCTTAAGTTGTTCTAACAATTTTTCTATATTTGCTTGATCGTTTCCATGGATTCCCGCCCAGCGCGCTGAAAAAATGCCCGGATCACCGTTTAGAACATCAACGCATAGCCCCGAATCATCTGCGATTGCGGGCAGACCTGTTGCATCGCAGGTGTAACGCGACTTTAGAAGAGAGTTTTCTTCAAAGGTTGAGCCAGTTTCATCTACATCTACAAGATCTGGAAATTGATCCACACCAATTAATTCAATTTGTCCTGGAGCAAGCTCATCAAGAATTCGACGAAATTCTGCGATCTTTCCTTGATTGCGTGTTGCAAGAACAAGTTTGTGAGACATTACTTAGCAAGCACATCTTTCTGTAATTGATTGAGTGTCAAACAACCAGCAACAGCTAAATCAAGTAGCTGGTTAAGTAATGCGCGATCAAATGGTTCACCCTCTGCCGTTCCCTGTACTTCAATAAAACGTCCATCGCCTGCGACAACAACATTCATATCAGTTCCTGCACGAACATCTTCTTCGTAGCAAAGATCTAGCATCGGAACACCATCAATAATTCCAACACTTACCGCTGCAACAGAATCATTAAGTGGCTTTGCACTTTCCTTGATGTGACCCTGCGCTTTTGCCCAAGAGATTGCATCAGCCAATGCAACATATGCACCTGTAATTGCAGCAGTTCGTGTTCCGCCATCTGCCTGCAAAACATCACAGTCGATAACAATCGTGTTCTCCCCAAGTTCTTTCATATTTACTACTGCGCGCAATGAACGACCAACTAGTCGAGAAATCTCTTGCGTGCGTCCACCCAGCTTGCCCTTAACGCTTTCACGATCTGAACGTGTGTGTGTTGCACGTGGCAGCATTGAATACTCTGATGTCACCCAACCATTGCCAGAATCTTTCAACCAGCGTGGAACACCTGGTGTAAATGAGGCAACACACAAGACGCGAGTCTTTCCAAATTCAACTAAGACCGAACCTTCTGCATGATCTAGCCAGCCACGAGTGAACTTAATTTCGCGCAAATCTTTCTCAGTACGTCCATCGTTGCGTGACATTTTTACTCCTAGGTAGTGAGTTATTGAGGTAGAGCGTTATAGAACTTGGTGTTCGACTTTAGTTACTTCTGGACCTAGAAAACGACGGGCTAAGGTTTCAAAGGCCTTGGCATCACCGGTAGCTAAGAATTTATGTGTGGCTGGGGTTGATGACTGCTCACGGAGCAATCCGTTTTCAACCAATGTTCGATACAAATCTTTTGCAGTTTCTTCTGCGCTAGAAACCAAAGTCACGCCTTCGCCCATTACATATGAAATAACGCCAGTAAGCAGCGGATAGTGCGTGCAACCAAGAACCAATGTGTCTACTTCTGCTTCCATTACTGGTGCTAAGTATTCGCGGGCAATTTTTGTGATCTCTGTTCCAGATGTTTCGCCACGTTCAACAAATTCCACAAAAAGTGGGCATGCGATGGATGTGATGTGCAGCTGAGGCGCTGCAGCGAAAGCATCAACGTAGGCTTTTGAATCAATAGTGGCTCGAGTTCCAATAACTCCAACATTCCCGCTTCGGGTTGCCGCAACTGCACGGCGAACTGCGGGTTGGATTACTTCAATTACCGGAATTGAATACCGTTCACGTGCATCACGAAGCATGGCAGCCGATGCAGTGTTACATGCAATCACGATTGCCTTCACACCTTGCGAAACAAGAAAATCCATTGTCTCAAGGGCAAACTCGCGAACTTCGGCTAGTGGACGCGGTCCGTAAGGTCCACGAGCAGTATCGCCAATATAAAGAGTTGACTCATTAGGAAGTTGATCAAGAATTGCACGTGCAACGGTTAATCCACCTACACCTGAATCAAAGATTCCAATTGGGGCATCACTCACAGGCCAAGCCTACCTTGCACTTATGGTCTAACTGGCTGGTGAACTATTGATTTTCATCCATAAGAGCATCAATCAAACTCTCTTGCAGCCAGCCCAACCAGCTATAAACAGCGTAAACACCGCGCATTGGGTCATCTGGTGCCAACAGTTCTAATTCTTGATGTGTATTTTCCTCAACCTTTAAACGAACACCCAAGGCAAGTCGCACATCATTCATCGCACCTAACCAAGCATTTGCTGAATCATGATCAAGTTCAACAACACCATCTATAGCCGCTTTAAGATGCATCCTCATCGCCAATGCATGTGCCTGTTTTTTCTGGCGCAAAGTTGATTCGGTGTAGCGACGAAATTCAGATGCATCTACTTGATCAGCGTAGGCGTTTGGTAGTAGTCGCAACAAAACGTCATCATCTGGTGGTGTGTCATGAGCTGTGATACCAACCATTGCTGCAAGTGGGTCATCGTTGTGATGATCGACTCGCTCTGCCAGCAGTTCGATTATTTGCTCTGTCAGATTTACCAAAACTTCGCGTTCTGCTTCAGTGAAATTAGCCAGGTATGCGTTATCACCGTGACGAAAGAATCCGTGTTGTATTTCGCTCATAGCGCTTGATCACCACGTTGAAGAGTTGCCCACAAACCGTATTCGTGAAGTCTGGCAACATCATGTTCCATTTCTTCGCGACTGCCGCTTGAAACAACTGCCTTGCCTTCTGTATGTACCTTCATCATTAGTTCGTGAGCTTTTTCTTTGCTAAATCCAAAAAGCTCCATCAAAACATACGTTACATACGTCATTAAATTAACTGGGTCATCCCAGACAATTGTTACCCACGGAATATCACCACTAAAGATTGCTTTGAGTTCTTCTTCAATCTTTTCATTAACATCAGGTTTGCTTTTAGTTTTTGGCATGATTAACGAACAACAATGGCAAATTGCTCAGAAGCGATATCACCGATCAACTGAACTCGCATTGTTATGACTCCTCGTTTTGGCTCAACGGTAGAAAGGGTAAACAACCCACTTGCATCAGAGAGCACTGGTGCACCTACATTTTGCCACTTACCGTTGATGTTTTTCTGCAATTGCGCAGATTTTCCTGCCAAACGTGGAAGTAACTGCGCCTTTACAACTATTGGTGCACCCTTTGAGACAGATACCGGGCGATCCAGTTGCAGTAAATTCTTCACGATCATTGCTGCTTCTTGCGAAATTGATTCTGCTTGCTCCCATGTTCCAACAGTTGTCAGACGCAGCGCAGCGTTTCCGCCCAGTGTCATAGGCGTAGAAATCGTTCCATCCACACCTGTTACAAGTTCGGTTACTTTGCTCCACGCAGTTTCACTAGCTCGTTTAATTTCCAAAGTAACCGCTAGTCCTGCAATAGGTGTTTTGTCCTTTAGTGTCAGCAAGCCTTTGACTGTAAACAAGCCGGCATAGTTGATTGTGTTTTGTGGAGCGCCCTCGATACTCAAAGTGCTTACAACTGGATCTGGTGCAATAGCTAGTGCTGCTTTACGTAACTCGGATGTTGCTTCAGGAGACTCCATTGCCAACGTCCATAAGGCTGCGCCACCTAAACGATATTTAGCAACTAGTGCCATGCGTTCTGCATAGCTTCGCTCATTTTGATACCAAACGGTTCGGTTCACTGTGCACTCTGTTGATGCACCCGTTGCCGACAATCCATTATAAATTTGAGAATATGAGTAAGTAGCTTCGCTAAATTTTTCATCAAAGATAGGTGTTGCTTTATCAATAGCTGCCTTTGTTAATGCGTAACTTGTTTTAAATGTTGCAGCCTTTGCTCCAGCTTTTAATCCAGGAGGTGCATTAACGGGGCACTTTCCTTGGATCGATGTAATCCAATCACGACCATATCCAGGAAAGCCGATGTACACCTTTGACGGAGACATAATACTGACCGCGTATTTAAGAGTTTTCTCAGTCCATGAAATTGGTCCGATCGGACCTGGCTTACTTACAGAATAGTCATACGTCATGATGCGCAAACGATCAATACTGCTTGCAACATCGGCCCAGGCGTATACAAAGTAGCCTTTTTGTTTTTCCTTGGGGTCATACACATACGGAGTAGAAATCGATAGCAATTTGTTGTGGGACCTCAAGGCAACGCTCAGTTCTTTAACTAAAGCTACCCAACGAGGTGCTGTTTTTGTCCATGTTGTATTTCCATCAACAAATGCAAAACCTTCATAGTCAAGATCAATTCCATCGAAGTTATTTGTCAGAACTAAATCAACAATAGTTTTTACAATTGTTGTTCGTGTGGCGGGATTTGCTAAGTAATTAGAAAGCTCTAACTTTTCCGTTCCATCAGTCATTGTTGGTATTACTTGCAATCCTGCTCGACGAATCAAGCAAATGGTGTCTGCCATTGGCCACGAAGGATTACCCGTTACATAATCATTTCGAATAACCGTCGGAGATTTAATTGAAAACCAGAAAGGCATTACCTCTTTCATTAAATCTTTATTAGTAAACAAATATGAGGATTCAATTGCCTGATTTTCAGCTGGACCATATTGGGAGGCGTCGCATACTGGTGGCTTACCAGGCACTGTTGCTTGCGCCGTTGGTAACTTTCTTACCAGAGGCATGATTGTTCGAACTGAATAATATGGAAGCCAACCAGTTACAACTTTGCGCGGTGGCTTATCCTCAGCAGTTGCTGTTTGTGCGGTCGTGATGTGAGTTGTAAGAGTTGCAACTGTAATTAATGTCAGGGTGAAGGCAATAAAGCGCTTCATCATTACTTGTCTTCGGGATCTGGCTTCAACCCAGCGTGAATCTCTTTACAGGTTGGGCAGATCGGATACTTCTCGGGATCACGAGATGGTGTCCACTTCTTTCCACAAAGAGCTTTTACTGCTTTTCCTGTTACTGCGGATTCAACAATTTTCTCTTTTTTCACATAGTGAGCAAAGCGATCGTGGCCACCATCATCTTCTTGAAGATTTTCATCCAGGGATGGGCGGGTTAAGAGATCGGTATCAGACTCCGATTCATTTCCTATTTTTCGAAAGATGCCCATGAGGTGGATAAGAATACCTATGTGAAGCCCAAAACTACGGGTAGAATTCACAAATGAAGGACTTACTGCGAACCGAGCATTTGAGCCGTGCTGATGTCGAATTATTACTATCGACCGCGGCTGAATTTGCTGAGAATCCACTGCGATCAAACACAGCTTTAGCCAATAAAACTGTGGCGATCTATATGACAAAGCCTTCAACCCGTACCCGGCTTTCTTCCGAAACAGCTGTTGCCCATTTAGGCGGAACTCCAATTTTTATTCGCGGCGATGAATTGCAATTGGGTCGTGGCGAAACTATCGAAGACACCGCAAAGATCATTAGTGGATATTGCAGCGCATTAATTATTCGAACCTTTGCACAAACGGATGTTGATCAGTTAGGTGCTTATGCATCAATTCCAGTAATCAATGCATTAACCGATGTGGATCACCCAACACAGTTGTTGGCAGATTGGTTAACTATTCGTGAAAACTTTGGAACAGATATTGCAGGACGTAAATTTGTTTACTTAGGCGATGGTAACAATATGTCGCATGCCTGGTTAATCATGGGTGCGATCATGGGCGCTCATGTTGTTGCAGCAACACCAAGCGGCAAGTGGGCACCGGATCCAGTTGTTGTTGCAGTAGCAAAAAATATTGCAGCACAAAGTGGCGGAAAAGTTGAAGTAACAAATGATCCAGAAGCTGCGGCAAAAGATGCATCTGTTCTTTACACAGATGTGTGGATGTCGATGGGTGATTCAGAAAATGATCGCAAGGAGAAGGTGCTGGCTCTCTCTCCATTTGCAGTGACAGAAAACCTTATGAAATTGGCTGGCAAGGATTCATTATTCATGCACTGTCTGCCAGCCCACCGTGGTGAAGAAGTCGAGGCAAATGTCATCGATGGGCCACGTTCGGTCATCTGGCGCGAGGCTTTCCACCGCAGAACTACGATTCAATCCATCCTGTATCACCTAGTTCGTGGTGACTTAAAGGGCTATACGCACTAACATTTCGGCCATGCGCGTAGTCGTCCCACGGGAAATCAAAGAGGGAGAAAAGCGCGTTGCGCTTGTCCCTGACATCATCAGTAAATTAACTCGCCTTGGACTCGATGTAAGTATCGAATCTGGCGCAGGATCACATTCTCAAGCAACAGATGCTGATTTTTCGGCAGCTGGTGCAACGGTAAAGTCTGGCGATGTCCTATCTGATGCAGATGTTGTTCTATCTGTTCAGCCATTAACGCCAAAACAAATGGCCACCTTGAAAAAAGGTGCGATCACAATTTCCTTCTTATCCCCTGTTACCGCCGTTGATTCCATCGATGCTGCCGCTGCAGCAGGTGTAACCGCGTTTTCACTGGAACTCGTCCCACGTATTTCTCGCGCACAATCTATGGATGCACTGACGTCGCAAGCACTGTGTGCCGGATACCGTGCAGCAATTGTTGGTGCTGAATTATCACCACGCTTTTTCCCAATGTTAATGACTGCTGCAGGAACAGTTACACCTGCACAGGTATTGGTACTTGGCGCAGGTGTTGCAGGTTTGCAAGCCATAGCAACTGCACGACGTTTAGGCGCAGTTGTTTCTGCATACGATGTTCGACCAGCTTCAGCAGATGAAGTTCGTTCAATGGGTGCAGCATTTATTGAACTTGAACTGGAAGCACTTGAAGGTGCTGGAGGTTACGCACGTGAGATGACTGAAGATCGTGCAGCAAAGCAGCGCGAACTTTTGACGCCTTACATTGCAAAATCTCATGTGGTTATTACAACTGCTGCAGTTCCTGGACGACAAGCACCACGTTTGATGACGCAAGCAATGGTGGATTCAATGGCGCCAGGAACAATCATCGTTGACTTAGCTGCAGAAACTGGCGGCAATGTTGAAGGTTCAAAGCCTGGTGAAATTGTTGAAACTTCAGGTGGAGTTCGCATTTGGGGCGGCAAAGATGTGCCAAGCCAACTGCCTTACCACGCATCATTCTTGTATTCACGAAATGTAGTCAATCTCTTGTCCTTGTTTACGACTCCAGCCAAAGATGATCAAAAGGTTGCATTTAATTTAGATTTTGAGGATGAAATCATCAATGGCGCTGCGGTAACGCACGCTGGCGCACGAAGAGGAGCAAAATAATGGAACCAATGGCAATTGTTTCGATCTTCGTACTTTCAGTCTTTGTTGGTTTTGAAGTTGTATCAAAGGTGTCATCTACATTGCACACACCATTGATGTCAGGTGCTAACGCAATCCACGGAGTAATCCTGGTTGGTGCGATCATTGTTGCTGACCACAGCAAAACTAATTTAGAGCTTGGACTTTCAGTTGCTGCGATTATTTTGGCAACTATCAACATGGTGGGCGGTTTTGTTGTTACCGACCGAATGCTTGAGATGTTCAAAGGAAATAAGAAATGAGCCGCACCGTATATGACCTAATTGGTCTTGCCGCAGGTATCGCTTTCATTCTTGCATTGAAGGGTCTTTCACATCCAAAGACTGCACGCCGCGGAAATCTAATTGGTGCCTTTGGTGCAGCGCTTGCGACATTGGTTGTCTTCTTCCATACCAATGAAGGTTCATCACTTCCGCTCAATAACCTTGGCTGGATTCTTGGCGCAATCGCAGTTGGTTTGGTCATTGGCGTTCCCGCAGCTCGCAAGGTTCAGATGACTCAAATGCCACAACTTGTTGCACTATTTAATGGTGTGGGTGGTGGCGCAGCAGCCCTTGTTGCAATTGTTGAATACCTCAACCTTGGTGATAAAGCCACAACCGCCGTCGTTATTTTCACTGTGTTTACGGTAATCGTGGGCTGCGTTTCTTTCAGTGGTTCGATTATCACCTTCATGAAGCTTCAAGAGTTGATGACTACTCGTCCAGTAATTTTCCCAGCGGGCCGCTTTATTATCGCTGCGACACTGGTTTCAGTATTAGGCGTTGGCGGCTGGGTTGTTAACTCATTGGGTACAACTCCGCTACTCATTCTTGCTGGTCTATCTCTTCTATTCGGTATTTTGTTCGTGCTGCCAGTTGGCGGTGCGGATGTTCCAATCGTTATCTCATTGCTCAACGCATTTACCGGTTTAACTGTTGCCGCAAGTGGTTATGTACTTGATTCAACGCTGTTGATCATTGCCGGAACACTCGTTGGAGCATCAGGAACAATCTTGACGCGTTTGATGGCAGAGGCGATGGGCCGTTCATTGTTTGGAACTTTGTTCGGTGCATTTACCGCAAAGACACAAGATGTTGCAGCCGCGGGCGAAGAACGACCAGTTCGTTCAGGTTCACCAGATGACGTTGCGATCTTGCTTAACTATGCACGCCGCGTTGTGATCGTTCCAGGATTTGGTCTTGCTGTTGCGCAAGCACAGCACACAGTTCGCGAACTTGCTGACTTGATGATTTCAAAGGGCATTGATGTTGCTTACGGAATCCACCCAGTTGCCGGTCGTATGCCAGGACACATGAACGTTTTGTTGGCAGAAGCAAATGTTCCTTACGATCAATTAGCCGAAATGGATGAAGTTAATCCAACCTTTGGTCAAACAGATGTTGCAATCGTTATTGGTGCAAACGATGTTGTTAATCCTGCAGCGCAAACAACTCCGGGCTGCCCAATTTACGGAATGCCAATTCTAGAAGTGAACAATGCAGCCAACATCATCTTCCTGAAGCGTTCAATGCGCCCAGGTTTTGCTGGAATCGAGAACGAGCTTTTGTATGATCCAAAGACAATGTTGCTCTTTGGCGATGCCAAGGCTTCCTTGACCAAGGTCGTTTCTGCGCTCAAAGCCCTTTAATTTCCAGGTTGCAGGTAGTTGAAAGTTCAATTATTCTTCGAGTCTGAATTAAGGAGAAACCAATGCCTGCAGTAACCGTTAATGACATCACCGTATTGCCTCGCGTCAGCGAACTTCCTGGTGCACGTGCACGCAAGGTAAAGAGCATTACGACTGCGCCGCAAGGTTTCGAAGGTGAAGGCTTTCCAGTTCGTCGTGCATTTGCAGGTGTTGATCTGGCAGAGCTTGATCCATTTATTCACTTAGATGAAATGGGTGAAGTTGAATACGCACCAGGTGAGCCAAAGGGAACTCCTTGGCACCCACACCGCGGCTTCGAAACAGTTACTTACATTATTGATGGAATCTTTGATCACCAAGATAACAATGGTGGTGGCGGAACAATTTCAAATGGCGACACACAATGGATGACAGCTGGTGCTGGAATTCTGCACATTGAAACTCCACCCGAGAGTTTAGTTATGTCTGGTGGTTTGTTCCACGGATTCCAGTTATGGGTTAACTTGCCTGCAGCAAAGAAGTGGTCGCCTCCTGCATACCAAGATGTTCGCGCAAAAGATGTTGCGCTATTAACAACACAAGATGGTGGAACTTTGCTGCGCGTTATAGCCGGTGAAGTTGATGGACACTTTGGTCCAGGTTCAACACAGACTCCTATTACATTGCTACACGCAACTGTTGCACCAGGGGCCGAACTTCGTTTGCCATGGCGCAAGGATTACAACGCACTTGTCTATGCAATGAGTGGATTTGGATTTGTTGGCGATGAAGCGCGACCTATTCAAGCTGGCCAGTTAGCAGTCTTTGCAGATGGCGACACCATTGTTGTCCGCGCTGCAAATCAGCAGGAAGCACGTTCGCCAGAGCTAGAACTATTTATTCTTGGCGGCGCACCAATTAAAGAGCCAGTTGCATGGATGGGTCCCTTTGTTATGAATACAAAGAGTGAAGTTCTGCAGGCATTTGAAGATTTCCAAAAGGGCTTATTGGGCTCAATTCCTGCTATCTACAAGGAAGATGCCAAGCCAAAGACACCGCTTAACCGCAGTGGCGAGGGATCGAAATTAGGTGGGGATGTGAAGCCTGCTGGGCAGCAAATTCTTGATGTACACGGTGCACCTACTGACTTACAAGAGGGTTAATCGTTCACTCTTGTAAAGCAGTTCATCGAAATCCAGGGCCTCCTTACTCAACAAACCTGACGTCTGTGGGCGCTTTAGACAAAGATACGATTTCTTAGAACTCTTTACTGCGATTGAACTTTGAGCAGACGGATGGCGCAGTTCATCGAAATCCAAGCGTTAAATATGGGGTGTGAATAACTTTTAAATCTGTCGGTAGCGCACACGATAGTGCGATCTATGACAACCACGCTTCGTATTCCTCGAGAGATTCTCGATATTGAGGTTGCTGAATTACTAAAGGCAAAGCCTGGATACATAACGTTAGGCGAATTAATTGAGATTAATCCACACTCATTAAGTTCTACTGGCCGAATTGATTACTTGTCCGCCCTTGATCGCCAAGAGTCCTGGATCTGCGCACTCAAGCAAGAGGCTTTGGTGGCAATTGCTGGTGAATATGCCGATGAAGATGGAGGAATTTTCGGATGTGTTGATGACGAAGAACGAGAAGATGTTGCTACCGCTTTGCGACTGTCGCCAACAACTGCACAGAGCCGAATCGATGTAGCGCGTGTATTGGTAGGACATCTTCCCAACACTATTTCAGCACTTTCTACTGGTGAAATCTCGGTAGCACATGCAACTGTGATTGCTCGAGAAACAGCAACTGCGATCAAAAATGGTTTGAGCCCAGAATCAGTTTTCCGAGTCGAACAAACCGCGCTTGCACATGCTGAGTTTCATACTCCAGGACAGGTTGCATCAAAGGTTAAGACCGCTATTGCAAAGCTTGCACCAGAAGATTTCGAAGAAATTGTTGATCGTGCGCGCGATTCACGACGCGTTACCTTTTATCCAGAGGCAGATGGTATGGCAACCGTTATCGCAATTTTGCCAGCAGAAGATGCTCAAACTGTTATGAAATCTATTGAGGCGTATATTCTCAAGCAAGATGCGCAGGATGCGGCTGAATGGTCTGTGTTATCTGCTGACATGAGACGTGCAGATGCATTAACTGCAATTGCCTCTCAAGCTTTAGCTGCAATGGCCAATGATGTGCAACCACATCGACGTCCAATAACAATAAGTGTTGCAATAGATCTGCCAACTTTGATGGGGTTGGCAGAAAATCCTGGACAACTTGCTGGTTACGGGGCGATTCCAGCCTCTGTTGCACGTCGCTTAGCAGCAGATGGAAATTGGCAACGATTTGTTAGTGATCCAACAACTGGAAATCTCCTAGATTTTGGAAGAGAGAAATACACGCCACCTCAAGAACTTGTTGATTATTTACTTGCACGTGATCGAATATGCAGATTCCCTGGATGTAGACGAACAGGTCAAAGTTCAGATATCGATCATGCTCAGAGTTGGGAAACAGGTGGCGAAACAAATCCGGCAAATCTTGGTTTGCTGTGCCGACGTCACCACAGGATGAAAACACATGGTGGTTGGAGCCTTGAAAGCAATTCCGATGGCTCATGCACGTGGAAATCGCCTAAGGGTAAAACCTTTTTCGTTCCCTCTCGCCCATTCCTTGAAGCCGTGTGAGATTTCTTAACCACTACTCTCCGCGGGCACTTTTGAAATCCATTACCTGCGATACTTCACCAATGATTTGGTGGCCTACTGAAGTTCCAACCCTGCACTATGGGTTGATCACACTTCGCAAGCCTGAAGAGCGCGACATCGTTCCGCTTTTTGAAGGTGTTCAGGATCCGATCATTCCGCAATTCACTCGCATTCCAGCTAATTACCAAATGGCTAATGCAGAGCATTATGTTCGTGAACGCTCACCAAATGGTTTCACAATGCGAACAGAGCTGCAGTTAGCCCTTGAATATGATGGCAAATTTGCTGGTGCGCTGTCATTCCACACTCTTGATCTTGATTCTGGAAAAGCTGAGATTGGCTACTGGTTAACCGCAGATGTGCGAGGCAAAGGCGTAGCAACTGCTGCTACTCGCTTACTTACTGAATATGGTTTTGAAACAATCGGATTCCACCGAATTGAAGCTTTAGTTGTTGCATCCAATGTTCCGTCATTGAAGGTTTTGAAGAATGCCGGTTACATGCAAGAAGGAATTAAGCGCGATGCATGTTGCCAAGACGACGGCACCCGTGAAGATATGGTCTTGTTTGCAGCTATTAGAACTGATTGGGGTAGATAAGTGGAGTCCTTAGCTATCGTCGTAGTCATTCTCTTTTTGATTGCCTTGCTCGCCGGACCCATTTCGATTGCACTTTCTTCGCAATTTATTAAGTCGCGGCTAGAAACTAGGGCTTCTCTAGCGATCGTAATCCTGAATGTACTTCGCAAATTAGTACATTTCATTCTTGTTGCTTTTGGTAACTTGATTGGAGTTCAGTTCTTATTCATCGCAGGGCTGCCCCTTATTCCACGTCTGATTGGTCTTTTCTCAGTTGTAACTTGCTACATTGGATTGCGACGTGAGTACTTCCCTGATTTCTTCTTCGTGCGTGACTTACTCGCCAAGTTTGGCGTATCTCGCAAGAATGGTCGTTCATCAGGTAATGACGGGCATGGTCCAGAAGGACAGCATTAGTAAAACAAGTGGAGGTGCCGGGAATCGAACCCGGGTCCTTCGGTATTAAAACAGGGCTTCTACGGGCGTAGTGTGCTTAACGCTTTCTCAGTCCCGAAGTTTTTACACACATATCTTCGACGAACTCAGTTGCAAAACTGTTCTCCTTCATTGTCTGCAACACCAATGAAGTGAAAAGCCCCCTAGTCGACGCTAGATTCCAGGTCGAGAGCGGCACCTGGGCTAACGGAATCACAGTAGCTTATGCAGCTAGTGTGTATTCAGACTTTTTAAGGTCTGCAGTTATTTTTTGCACGGATTATTGGTTTACGAGATCATTCCGGCTTCCTCGGCCCGCTTCCCCTGACTCAACATCCAAAGTCGAGACCGTTCACCCCCAAGATTTAAAGTGCTTTCACACTTACTGCTTGGAGAAAAAGAAACGTATTTCTTTTCCCTATTTAATTGTCAATTACTAGAACAAAAAGCAAGAACCTTTAATTCCTACTTTCTGCGCCGTCGCGACTGTGCCTCAAAAATTGAGGTATCGAAGCGGCGGTAAG
>JBJONF010000021.1:0-14753 GCA_046051985.1 Actinomycetota bacterium | reverse complement strand
TGTGGTGAAGAAACAGCACTTCTGGATTCACTAGAAGGTTTCCGCGGACAACCTCGTCTACGTCCTCCTTTCCCTGCTATTGCTGGACTTTATGCCCGTCCAACCGTTGTAAATAACGTCGAATCAATCGCATCAGTTCCAGCAATCGTGATGAATGGTGCCGAGTGGTACCAATCAATGGGAACTGAAAAGAGCAAGGGAACAACGCTTTATTCATTGTCAGGTCACGTTGTTAATCCAGGACAGTTTGAAGCACCTCTTGGAATCACACTTCGTGAGATTTTGGAACTTGCCGGTGGAGTTCGCCCAGGACATAAGTTGAAGTTCTGGACACCAGGTGGGTCATCAACACCTTTGTTTACCGATGCACATCTTGATGTTCCACTGGATTATGAAGGTGTAGCAGCAGCTGGTTCCATGCTCGGAACAAAAGCTCTTCAAATTTTTGATGAAACAACATGTGTTGTTCGCGCAGTTCTTCGTTGGACTGAGTTCTATAAGCACGAGTCATGTGGAAAGTGCACACCTTGCCGAGAAGGTACGTGGTGGTTGGTACAGATTCTTCGTGATCTTGAAGAAGGAAAGGGAACAGAAGCAGATCTTGCTAAGTTGCTAGACCTTTGCGACAACATCATGGGACGTTCATTCTGCGCACTTGGCGACGGAGCAACAAGTCCAATTACATCTTCAATTAAGTATTTCCGCGATGAATACATTGCGCACGTAACAAATGGTTCTTGCCCATTTGATCCAGTTGCATCAACACTATTTGTTGGGGCAGGTGCGTAAGTTGAGCACTGAAGTTTCAGAGATGATTACCGTCGTCATTGACGGTTTCGAAGTAACGGTTCCAAAGGGAACTCTTGTAATTCGTGCGGCAGAACAACTTGGAATTCAGATTCCACGCTTCTGTGATCACCCGTTGCTAGATCCAGTTGGTGCATGCCGTCAGTGTCTAGTTGATATTGAAATCAATGGTCGCGCATTTCCAAAGCCACAAGCTTCTTGCACGATTCCTGTTGAAACTGGAATGATCGTAAAGACTCAATTAACTTCACTCGTTGCTGAAAAAGCCCAGCGTGGAGTTATGGAACTTTTGCTTGTAAACCACCCACTTGATTGCCCAGTGTGTGACAAGGGTGGCGAGTGCCCGCTTCAGAATCAGGCGATGAGTAATGGTCAAGGTTCATCTCGTTTTGAAGGCGTTAAACGCACATTTGAAAAGCCAATCAATATTTCCTCACAAGTACTTCTTGACCGTGAACGTTGTGTTCTTTGTGCTCGCTGTACACGTTTTTCTGAGCAAATTGCTAGCGATCCGTTCATCACCTTGAATGAGCGCGGAGCATTGCAACAAGTTGGTATTTACGAAAACAAACCTTTCGAATCTTACTTTTCTGGAAACACTGTTCAGATCTGTCCAGTAGGGGCACTTACTGGCGCTGCATACCGTTTCCGAGCACGTCCATTTGATTTAGTGTCAACACCATCAGCATGCGAACACTGTGCATCTGGTTGCGATATGCGCACGGATGTTCGTCGTGGAAAAACCTTGCGTCGTTTAGCTGGTGAAGATGCATCAGTCAACGAAGAATGGAACTGCGACAAGGGTCGCTGGGCATTTAAGTATGTAACAGCGGTAGATCGTCTTAAAGTTCCAATGATTCGTAACGCTGAAGGTGAACTTGTTGAAGCATCATGGCCAGAAGCGCTAGCTGTTGCTGCCGAAGGCCTTAAGTCTGCAAAGGCTGCAGTCCTTGTTGGTGGACGTGCAACACATGAAGATGCATACGGATACAGCAAGTTTGCTCGTGTTGCATTAGGAACAAATGACATAGATTTCCGCGCACGTCTTTCATCAGATGAAGAACGTGAATTCATCGCCGCACGTGTTGTTGGCTCATCAACGACTTATCGTGACATCGATAAGGCGGATCAGATTCTTCTCGTTGGGTTCGAGCCAGAAGAAGAGTCACCAATTGTTTTCTTGCGCATCAATAAGCAGTTCCGCAAGCGTGCCTTAAAGGTGGTTTCAATCGGCTCCAAGGAATCAATTGCAGTAGACAAGTTAAAGGCAGATTTTGTAAAGGTTGCTCCGGGACAAGAAGCAGCAGCAATTGCAGTTCAGAAGTTGACCGATAAGTCAGTAATTCTTGTCGGAGAACGCGCAGCAGAAAGTGCTGGTGCGCTGAGCGCAGTTGCAGCACTTGCTGATTCAACTGGTGCAAAACTTGCATGGATTCCACGTCGCGCAGGCGAACGTGGCGCGATCGAAGCTGGCGCAATTGGAAATCTTTTGCCAGGTGGACGTCCAGTAACAGATGCTGCAGCTCGTGTTGATATCGCAGCTGCCTGGAACACAGAATCAATTCCAACTGAAATCGGTCTTTCAACATCACAGATCATCGAAGCTGTTAACGCGGGTCAGATCGGCGCACTACTTGTTGGTGGAGTAGATCCATTGGATAGCAACAACAGTGACGCAGCACTTTCTGCTTTAGATAAGGCATTTGTAGTTTCACTTGAAATTGCACCAAGTGCGGTTACCGCACGAGCCAATGTTGTACTTCCAGTTGCAGCGGTGACTGAAAAGTCTGGCTCTTTCCTTAACTGGGAAGGCCGTGCTCGCTCATTTGATGCAGCGGTTGCAGATTCGCTCAATCGCAGTGACTTAAGAATTCTTTCCATGATCGCTGAAGAGATGGGCATCTCCTTAAATCTTGGAACAGTAACTGCAGCAGCTAAAGAAATTGCATCTCTTGGAAAATGGGATGGAGCTCGTGCAACCTTGAATTCAGTTTCTGCTCAGACTCAACCGGCGCTTAATGCAGATCAAGCTTTAATTACATCTTGGCGTCGTTTGTTAGATCTAGGAACTTTGCAAGAAGGCGAAGAACATCTAGCTGGTACTGCTCGCAGAACAGTTGCAGTTATTTCTCCAAAGCGTGCTCAAGTGATTGGTGTAGTTGATGGAGATCAACTCAAGATTTCAACTGAGCAAGGCTCTGTAACGCTTTCAGCCCTTGTTGAAAATATTCATGATGATGCGGTCTGGGCACCTCGTAATTCACGCGGTTCTCAATTGTTGGTAAACCTAGGCGTCGCACATGGCGCAGTAGTTACGGTGGTGAAAGCATGACAAATGCAGAACTAATTGCAGGAGATCCAGGCTGGCTGATTGCAGTCAAAGCTCTGCTTGTTTTCGCAATCTGTGTATTGCTGACCCTGTTGTCTGTCTGGGGCGAGCGACGCATTGTTGGTCGCATGCAGCAGCGTCCAGGACCAAACCGTGTAGGCCCATTTGGTTTAATTCAATCGCTAGCTGATGGAGTAAAACTGGCTCTGAAGGAAGACATCATTCCGACAGCGGCAGACAAGATTGTTTTTGTTATTGCTCCGATCATCAGCGTAACCGCAGCCTTTATGGCCTTTGCAGTTATTCCGATTACTGGTGAAGTTAATTTGTTTGGACGCCAAACTGCCATGCAATTAACAGACTTATCAGTCGGCGTTCTTTACATTTTGGCAGTTGCATCAGTCGGTGTTTACGGAATTGTTTTGGCAGGTTGGTCTTCAGGTTCGACATACCCACTTCTCGGTGGACTTCGCTCAAGTGCTCAAGTTATTTCCTATGAAATCGCGATGGGGCTTTCACTTGTTGCGGTATTTATTTATGCAGGTTCAATGTCAACATCAGAAATCGTTGCTGCGCAATCTTCGTGGTGGTATGCGGTAGTTCTTTTCCCATCCTTTGCTATCTATGCGATCTCAATGGTTGGCGAAACTAACCGTGCCCCATTTGACCTTGCTGAAGCTGAAGGTGAACTTGTTGGTGGTTTCCACACTGAATACTCATCACTAAAGTTCGCGCTCTTCTTCTTGGCTGAATACGTAAACATCGTTGCGGTTTCCGCTCTTGCAACAACCCTGTTCCTAGGTGGCTATAAAGCGCCTCCAGGGCTGGGCTTTACTGAAGCTTGGCTTGGTGGATGGTTTACCGCGGTCTGGTTCTTTGCCAAGGTAATTACCTTCTTCTTTGTATTCGTGTGGCTACGTGGAACGCTGCCGCGCCTTCGTTACGACCAGTTCATGCAGTTTGGTTGGAAAGTTTTGATTCCTATTTCAATTCTGTGGATCTTGGTTGTTGCAACTTTGCGCGTTCTCTCACTTCAGGGCGCACCTCGCTCAGTTGTAATCGCTTTTGCAAGCACCGTTGTTGTTCTGATCATGGCGGTTAACATCGGTTTTGAGAATTCGAAGAAGCGAAAAGAAGCAGCAATCCCTGAAGGCGACAATAAAGCTGAACCAACATTTGCAGTTCCTTCATTACCTATGGAGGTTTCAACTATCAATGTCTCAAAAAACATAGGGGGCGACCGTGGCTGAAAACCTCGAACCGTTAAAGCCAAAAGATCTTGGCATTAATGATGTGGAATTTTATGAAGTAGAACAAACACCTTCAGTGGGCTTTTTTGGTTCCATGAAGGGATTTTGGGTCACCTTCTCAACGATGTTCAAGAAGCCATTAACTGTTGAGTATCCAGAAGTTAAGGCACCAACTGAAGAGCGTTTTCATGGTCGTCACCAACTCAATCGTCACCCAGATGGTTTAGAAAAGTGCATTGGTTGCGAACTATGTGCCTGGGCATGTCCTGCAGATGCGATTTATGTCGAAGGCGAAAGCAACACTGAAGAAAACCGTATGTCTCCAGGTGAGCGCTATGGCAAGGTGTATCAAATTAACTATCTGCGCTGTGTCTTCTGCGGGTTGTGTATTGAAGCGTGCCCAACTCGTGCGTTAACAATGACAAATGAGTACGAACTTGCTGATGACACTCGTGCCAAGCTGATCTTTGAAAAGCAGGATCTGTTGGCTCCATTGCGTCAGGGAATGCTTATGCCGCCGCATCCAATGTATCCAGATATGAACGATACAAATTATTACAACGGTGATGTGAAGGGTGCACATCCATCACAGGCTAAAAACCCAGGGGATATTCAGTCATGATGCAGTTAGCTTTAGAAGTTGGCCAAACGGCACAACCGGAAGCGGTTATGTTCTGGATTCTTGGACCAATGGCAGTCGCAGCAGCTCTAGGAATGCTGCTTGTTAAGAAAGCAGTTCACTCTGCAATCTTGATGGCATTTGTCATGGTTGTTTTGGCAATTTTTTATATCGCACAAGATGCAGTCTTCCTTGGAATTGTCCAAGTAGTTGTTTACACCGGCGCAGTAATGATGCTCTTCCTCTTTATTTTGATGCTAGTTGGTGTTGATTCATCAGATTCATTAACCGAAACAATCGCGGGCCTTCGACTAATTGCAATCACCGCTGCAGTTGGTTTCGGTGGATTGATGGTTGCACTTTTAGGTCGAGCAACTTTAGGCCGCGATGCAATTGGATTGTCTGCAGCAAATGCTGATGGCAATGTCGAAGGAATTGCGGTGTCGCTTTTCTCAACTTATGTTTTCCCATTTGAAGTTGTCTCAGCTTTGCTGATTACCGCTGCTATGGGCGCAATGATTCTTGCGCATACTCAACGGACCAAAGCTCGCCCAACTCAGCGTCAACTTTCAATTGATCGTTTCCGTGGAACATCACTTGCAAGCGCAGCCGGACTTCCGGGTCCAGGTGTTTATGCTCGCCACAACGCGGTAGATGTTCCAGCACTTCTTCCAGATGGAACTCCTGCACCAACATCTGTTAACGCAAGCCTTGAAGCCCGCGGAGATATGTTGGATTACAAGAAGTTTGATCTTTCGGAAGTCAATACACAGATTGAGGAGGAGAAGTAAATGGATGCATCCAATTACCTCTACATTTCAGCGCTCCTCTTTACTATCGGAGCTGTCGGCGTTGTAGTACGCCGTAATGCGATCGTTGTATTCATGTGTATTGAGCTCATGCTCAACGCGGCCAACCTGTCATTTGTGACTTTCTCACGCATCAACGGAAACCTAGACGGCCAGGTCATGGCTTTCTTCACCATGGTTGTTGCTGCTTGCGAAGTAGTAGTTGGTCTTGCAATCATCGTTGCTATTTATCGATCACGCCAATCAGCATCTGTTGATGATGCTAGTTTGTTGAAGCGATAATAATGACTAATTCAACTTCATTGGTTTATTTGATTGCACTGCCACTGGCAGGTGCAGCAATTCTTCTGCTAGGTGGGCGCCGTACAGATAAGTGGGGACACCTACTTGGAACTGCGATGTCGGCGTCAGCATTTGGAGTCGGTCTTTATCAATTGATGTTGATGCTTGATCGCCCAACTGAGCAACGTCCTGTCGGGCAAAAGCTATTTGAGTGGATCAACGTAGGAGATTTCAACGTCGATGCAGGCTTATTGCTAGATCAGCTTTCAATCTGTTTCGTACTGCTGATTACAGGTGTTGGAACGTTGATTCACATCTATTCAATCTCTTATATGTCACACGACAAGGATCGTCGTCGCTTCTTTGCTTACCTAAATCTCTTTATCGCAGCCATGTTGGTTTTGGTGTTGGGCGATAGTTATCTCAGTCTTTATGTTGGTTGGGAAGGCGTTGGTCTTGCCTCTTACCTACTTATTGGTTTCTGGAATCAGAAGCCTGCATATGCAACCGCATCTAAAAAAGCTTTTGTTATGAACCGCGTTGGCGATATGGGATTGTCCTTTGCGATCATGATCGCGTTTGCAACTATGGGCACAGTTTCCTTTGTTGGAGTTCAAGAGCAGGTAAACAACACATCAGAAGCAGCATTGACCGGCATGGGAATCATGCTTCTGGTTGCAGCGGCAGGAAAGTCTGCTCAGTTCCCATTGCAGGCTTGGTTGGGTGATGCGATGGCTGGACCGACTCCAGTTTCAGCGCTTATTCACGCTGCAACTATGGTTACAGCTGGCGTTTACTTGATTACTCGCTCAAACTTTGTATTTGATGCCGCGCCAACTGCTCAGCTATTAGTTGTGATTGTTGGTGCAATTACTTTGATGTTCGGTGCACTAATCGGTACCGCAAAGGATGACATCAAGAAAGCACTTGCTGCTTCAACCATGTCGCAGATTGGTTATATGACTTTGGCTGCTGGACTTGGTCCAGTTGGTTACGCATTTGCAATCATGCACTTACTAACACATGGTTTCTTTAAGGCTGGAATGTTCTTGGGTGCAGGTTCTGTAATGCACGGAATGAATGATGAAGTGAATATGCGCAAATACGGTGCACTTCGTAAATTCATGCCAATTACATTTGTGACCTTCGGTCTTGGATATCTTGCAATCTTGGGTGTTCCACCATTTGCAGGTTTCTATTCAAAGGACATGATCATTGAAACTGCATTTGATGCGGGCGGTGCCAAGGGAATTATTCTTGGTATAACAACTTTGATCGGTGCAGCGATAACTGCTTTCTATATGACCCGCGTAATGATCCTTACCTTTACCGGAACAAAGCGCTGGGATGAGGATGCCCACCCACACGAATCTCCTTGGTTAATGTGGCTACCAATGGCAATTCTTGCAATTGGTTCAGTTTCATCTGGATACCTACTTCATCGTGGCGATGCTTTAGAAAACTGGCTACACCCATTGTTTAATCACAGCGAGGAATACCAGAAGCACTTACTAGAACCAATCGTGGTTTCTATCCTTGCATTAACAATGGTTTCAATAGGAGTAGCGATTGCTTACTTTAAGTATGCGCGCAACGAAGTTCCTTCAACAGCGCCAGAAGATGTTTCAGTCTTCACAAAGATTGCTCGTCAAGACTTGATGCAGGATCGATTCAACGAAGCGGTATTCATGCGTCCAGGACAAGCATTAACAACAACTTTGGTTGCAACCGATGAAGCCGTTGTTGATGGCGCAGTTCGCGGTGTTGGTCAGGTAGCGATGAGTTCAGGGTCAGCTCTGCGCGGGCTTCAAAATGGTTATGTTCGAAGCTATGCAGCAATGATTTTGGTTGGCGCAATTGCGCTTATCGCAGCTATTTGGGTGGTGGTTTAGTAATGAAGTGGTTATCACTATTAATGCTTTTGCCTTTGGCTGGAGCAGGAATCATTGCCGCTCTTCCAAAGAGCAATGAAAAAGCTGCCAAGCAAGCTGCATTAGGAACAACTCTTGTCGTGATGGCGGTAACAATCGCGATGGCTGTTGGATTCCAGCGCGACAACGTTGATCTGCAGTTTGTAGAAAAGTATTCATGGATTCCAAGTTTTGGAATTAACTTTGCACTAGGTTTAGATGCAATCGCACTTGTATTGATTTTGATGTCAACAATTCTTGCGCCAATCGTTGTGCTTGCTGGCTGGGATGAGGCACATGGTGGCCGTTGGAGCGTAAAGACTTTCTACATTTTGATTCTTGTTCTTGAGACAATGATGATTGGTGTATTTGCAGCAACTGATCTCTTCTTGTTCTATGTAATCTTCGAAGCAATGTTGATTCCGGTCTACTTCCTGATTGGTGGATACGGCACCGGAGAACGTTCAGCAGCAGCGGTTAAATTCTTGCTTTACTCACTATTTGGCGGATTGTTGATGCTTGCATCCATCATCGCGCTTTACGTGATGTCTGGTGCTCAAGGTGGACATACCTTTGATCTAGATAAGCTGTCACAACTTGAGATGAGTTCTACAACTCAGAATCTCTTGTTCCTTGGCTTCTTTATTGCCTTTGCTATCAAAGCACCGCTTTGGCCATTCCACACCTGGTTGCCAGATGCGGCAAAGTCAGCGACTCCGGGAACATCAGTTCTCTTACTTGGCGTTCTAGATAAAGTTGGTACTTTCGGAATGATCCGTTACTGCCTTACTTTGTTTCCGGATGCAAGTAAGACATTTACACCAGTAATTATGGTTTTGGCCGTTGTTTCAATTATTTACGGCGCATTCTTAGCAATTGGTGCAAAAGACATAAAGCGTTTGATCGCCTACACATCAATCTCTCACTTCGGCTTCATCACAATGGGTATTTTCGCGATGACGAGCCAAGCGCAAAGTGGCGCAATTTTGTACATGTTTAATCATGGATTCTCTACAGCAGCACTATTCCTAGTGGCTGGCTGGATGATTTCACGTCGTGGATCTTCAACAATTGCCGATTTTGGTGGACTACAGAGAGTCACTCCAATAATGGCATGGAGCTTCTTCATTGCTGGATTGTCATCGTTGGCACTTCCAGGACTTTCGAGCTTTGTTAGCGAATTCCTGGTTCTTGTCGGAACATTTACGCGCTACCCAGTTCACGCAATCATTGCTACTTTCGGAATTGTTTTGGCCGCTTTGTATATTTTGATTCCAGTTCAAAAAGCGCTACATGGCCCAACAACTGCAGGAAATGAGAACCTGAAGGATCTTAATCTGCGTGAAAAGGTAGTCATTGCTCCAGTAATTGCAATCATTGTTGTTTTGGGCTTCTACCCATCACCACTGTTAAATGTAATTAACCCTGCAGCCAAGCATGTAGTTTCACAAATGGGATTCACTGATCCTGCACCAACCAATGGGGGCAAGTAATGACGACATTTGTATCACCAGTTCTTTCCTACACACTGCTTTCACCAATTTTAATTGTGCTTGGTGGAGCACTGATTGGCGTACTTGTTGAAGCTTTCGTCTCTAAAGCACTTCGCCCAGTTGTTCAATTAACTCTTTCGCTTGGAACTCTGCTCTTGGCTTTGATGCAGTTGTGGCGAATTCGTGGAGAACAATCATTAACGGCTGCGATGGGTTCATTAGTTATTGATGGTCCCGCTGTTCTCATTCAGGGTTCAATTTTGATTATTGCAATCATTTCGATTTTCTTGATTGCAGATACCGAACACTTCACACCACTTGCAGCAGCCCTGCCTGGGTCAGATGAAGAGCGTGAAGCAGCGCAAGCTGGAAATCAAGTAACTGAGGTCTACCCACTTACTCTCTTTGCTATCGCCGGAATGATGATCTTCCCGATCGCAAGTGATTTGATCATGCTTTTTGTTGCTCTAGAAGTGTTGTCGTTGCCGCTGTACTTAATGGCAGGACTTTCACGCAGACGCAGATTGGCTTCGCAGGAATCAGCGCTTAAGTACTTCCTTTTAGGTTCATTTGCATCAGCCTTTTTCCTCTTCGGAGCCGCGTATTTATACGGTTATTCAGGCTCACTGACCTTCGCTGGAATCCGCGAATCAGTAGTTGGTGGCGCTGGTAATGATGTTCTATTGCTGATTGGCATGGCGTTCCTAACTATTGGCTTGCTCTTTAAAGTTGGCGCAGTTCCATTCCATTCTTGGACTCCGGATGTTTATCAAGGCGCGCCAACTCCACTTACAGCTTTTATGGCCGCAGCAACCAAGGTTGCAGCATTTGGCGCAATGCTTCGAATCTATTACACAGTTTTTGCAAATGCAGAGTGGTCCTGGAATCCAGTTATCTCTCTAATCGCAATTATCAGCATGCTCTTAGGATCACTTGTTGCGATTTCACAGCGCGATATCAAGCGTATGTTGGCTTACTCATCGATCGCTCATGCAGGTTTCTTGCTATCTGGAATAATCGCCCTTAACAAGGCTGGACTAGATGCCACAATCTTCTACCTGTTTGCCTACGGTGTAGCAACGGTTGGTGGATTTGCAGTTGTGACATTGGTTCGCGATTCATCAGGTGAAGTCACTGATTTGAATCGCTGGAAAGGTCTTGGAAAGCGTTCACCTTTTGCAGCTTCTGCTTTTGCGCTCTTCTTGCTTGCCTTTGCTGGAATCCCACTTACAAGCGGTTTCATCGGAAAGTTTTCCATTTTCTCTGCAGCGTATGAAAATGGTGCAACAGCGGTAGTCATCACTGGTGTGCTTTCAAGTGCGATCGCCGCCTTCTTCTACATTCGCGTAATTGTGTTGATGTTCTTCACAGATGCAGTAGAGGATGGAACTGCGGTTGAAGTTCCATCAATTCTTACCCGCGCAACAATTGTTATCGCGGCGGTAATCACATTGGTATTGGGTGTTTATCCAGCACCAGTACTTGATTTCATTACCGACCTAGCTATCTTCATTCGCTAATGTCCACATTTGGCATTCCCAACGTTGCGCCGGCATTAGCGACGCAACTTGTAAGCCAAATGGCACAAGTGGAATCACTTCTGCGCAGTCACACTCGTAGCGAATACCCCTTTGTTGATGAAACCGCCCACCACCTGGTGGCAGCTGGTGGCAAGCGTTTACGCCCCCTACTAACCCTTTTGACCGCTCAATATGGTGACCCAAATGCCGAAGGCGTTATTGCTGCCGCCGTTGCCTGCGAAATCACTCATCTAGCAACTTTGTATCACGATGATGTTATGGATGAAGCTCCACTTCGTCGCGGAGTTGAAAGCGCCAACATGCGTTGGGGAAACACGATTGCAATTTTGACTGGAGATTTTCTCTTTGCAAAGTCTTCAGATCTTTTGGCCGATCTTGGTCCTGCAGCTGTGCGCTTACAAGCACGAACATTTGAGCGCTTAGTTATTGGCCAGATCATGGAAACCCAAGGTCCAAAGCCCGGCCAAGATCCATTAGAACATTACCTCAAGGTTGTCGCAGATAAGACAGGGTCACTCATTGCTGCTTCTGCGCGTTACGGTGGAATGATCTCTAAAGCACCTGCAGAAATTACCGACACAGTAACTATCTTTGGTGAGAAAATTGGTGTTGCTTTCCAACTAGCAGATGATGTTATTGATATTGCAAGTGAATCAAATCAATCAGGTAAGACTCCTGGAACAGATTTACGCGAAGGCGTTCCTACGTTGGTAACGCTCAACGTCATGAGATCTACTGATTCAGTAGATGCAGAACTAAAGCGCTTGCTCAGTGCACCAATTGAAGATGAAATAACGGTTCAAGAAGTTTTGGTTGCTCTTCGAAATCACAAGGCATTAGATGAATCTCGTCAGCAATTGGTTCAAGTGGCAAAAGAAGCTCGCGGCGCTCTTGGCCCATTGCCAATCAATGATGCAACTGGTGCGTTGATGTCGTTATGCGACGCTGTTATCGACCGTTCTGCTTGACCTAATCAAATCAATAGCTAAAGCTACTAGCGCTGCCCAAATAATTAGGAAACCAATCCAACGCGCGGTTGGCATATCTTCATTGAGTACCCATACACCGATTGAAAATTGAAGTGTCGGGGTTATGTACTGCAATAAACCGATTGTTGTAAATGGAAGTCTGTTAGTTGAGCCGTTGAATAACAGAAGCGGGATAGCCGTAACCGCTCCTGCGCTAATAAGTAGAAGTGTTAAGCCCCAGCTTTGACCAAACTGTCCGGTGCCTTGATTGCCTATATAAATCAGGTACGCCAGATAGAAGAAGCTAGAGATGAAGGTTTCAATCGCAAGACCTTCTAAAGCCCCTAGACCTAACTGTTTCTTAATCAGGCCATAGCTGCCCCATGAGACAGCTAGAGCTAGGGCAATCCACGGTAAGCGTCCGTAATCAAAAGTTAAAACTAAGACCCCAAAGGTTGCAATAGATACAGCCGCCCACTGCAGGGGCCGCATTTTTTCCTTAAGAAAGATAACTCCAAAACCAATAATGATCAGTGGGTTGATGTAGTAACCCAACGATGCTTCTACTACGTGCTCATTATTTGTAGCCCAGATATAAACAAGCCAGTTAACTGAAATCAAAAGAGACGAGAGAAAGAGTTTTATTGCAACGGTTGGACGCTTCAAAGTTGCAAGCGTTGATTTAAGTGCCTTTGTTGCAGCTAAAACTATGAAACAAAAAACTAATGTCCATACTGCTCGGTGAGAAACAATCTCTAGCGGATTAGCTGGTTCAAGCAGCGGCCAGTACAAAGGAAATGCGCCCCATAAAGAGTATGCACTTACTCCAAATAAAAGTCCGAGCTTATTTTTACTCAATTATCTAAAGTTCGTAAATTGAACAGCGAAATCCCAGCCACCATCTTTGATCATGGCCATTGTGTCCTGTAGATCATCACGGCTCTTTGAAGTAACACGAAGTTCATCACCTTGAATTTGAGTCTTGACTGACTTTGGACCCTCATCGCGAATCATCTTTGCAATCTTCTTTGCATTCTCAGTTGAGATGCCTTCCTTCAAAGGCGCTGCAATCTTGTAAATCTTTCCTGATAGTTGTGGCGCACCTGCATCTAAATGCTTCAGTGAAACTCCACGCTTGATCATCTTGTCCTTCACAACATCTAAAGCCGCCTTTGCGCGTTCTTCAGTGTCTGCTTCAATCAAAACCTTTTCGCCTTCAAGTTCAATCTTTGAACCTGTGTTTTTGAAATCAAAGCGGGTCTCAATCTCTCGAACCGCCTGATTAATGGCGTTATCGAGCTCCATACGGTCGATCTTGGAGGTTACGTCAAAACTTGCATCTGCTGCCATGGTGATGGCTCCTTCACTCTAAAAACGCATTTTGTGCGTGTACCTGCCTAAGGTATCCTTTCCCCTCGCACTATCCATAATTGCCGCACTACTTGTTCGACCTTGGCGGGTTGCCCGAGCGGCCAATGGGAGGGGACTGTAAATCCCCCGGCTCTGCCTTCGAAGGTTCAAATCCTTCACCCGCCACCACAGCTTTTTTTACCGTTGGCTCACCTGCATCTAGTTCGCAAGTCGACAACTTGCATACCCACTAATAACATTTGCGGTGGTCACGAGTTCCAGCATCAAGCCCCGGCTAACTGGACGGCAACCCTCCACCGCGGCGGGGTGCTCCGGGTGAAGACCAGGCCGATAGCCAACATCATCGGCAAGCGTGGGTCTAACTAACTTTTCTGATCTAGTTAGTTTAGTTAGTGATGATCCCCTGACACTTTAGGAGATTACGTTGAACAAGCGTTTCAGTATTTTTTCAGCTGTTGTAATTGCAGCAGCATTAACACTTTCAGGATGTGCGTCATCAGATTCATCAACATCTGAAGCAGCATCATGTGCAAAGGCAGATCTTGCAACTGTTACTGAAGGCAAGCTAACTATCGCAACTGGCGAGCCTGCTTACTACCCATGGGTTATTGATGACAAGCCAGAGACCGGAAATGGTTTTGAAGGCGCAGTTGCATATGCAGTTGCAAAGCAACTCGGATTTGATGCAGCAGATGTCACATGGGTTCGTACAACATTTGATTCTGCAGTAACACCAGGAGAAAAGAACTTTGACTTCAACTTGCAGCAGTTCTCAATTACAGAAGAGCGCAAGAATGCAGTTGATTTCTCATCTCCTTACTACACGGCGCCACAAGCAATCGTTTCATTCAAGGGAAGCAAGATCGCTGGAAAGACAACTCTTGCAGAACTTAAGGGAGCAAAGCTTGGTGCAGCTGTTGGTACAACATCACTAGATGCGATTGAAAAGCAGATCGGTTCAAAGCCACAGGTATTCAATGACAATGCTGCCGGTGTTTCAGCACTGAAGAACAAGCAGATCGATGGTCTCGTTGTAGATCTACCAACTGCTTTCTACTTAGCAGGCGTTGAAGTTCCAAACGGTCTAATCGTTGGTCAGTTGCCATCAACAGGAACAGGCGACCAGTTCGGTCTCTTGCTAACTAAGGGCAGCAAGCTAACTTCATGTGTTTCTGGTGCGGTTGATGCAATCACTGCAGATGGCACCCTGGCAGCAATTACAGATAAGTGGCTAGCAACTGATGCTGGCGCACCTGTATTGAAGCCGTAATAGGAACTAAGAAGTAAAGACGGTAGTTTGGCGACCATGTCAGAGAAACAAAGCTCTGCGTGGTCGCCAAGCTCACGTGAATTAGAACGCCGTAAGTCCCGGCG
>JBJONF010000020.1:0-14942 GCA_046051985.1 Actinomycetota bacterium | reverse complement strand
GTTCACGGAATGTTGGGTTACACCGTTCAGGTTCCGCGAAGTGGCGGGCGATTATTAAATGCCTTGAAATGGGATGAACGCGTAGATCCAGAAAATTGGCAACCAGTTGAAACTTTATTTCAACGCGCAGCAAGGGCTGGAATCAATGTCACACATGTAGCTGCTAAGCGTTATGAAAATACCGGCTTTACTCGCGCGGTGTTTCGCGGGGCCGAATACAAAGGCGCCAATGTTGTTGCAGATTTAGTCAGTGAAACTAAACAGGCTCTGCAAAAGACGCCTTCCTTTGTTTACCTATATGTCAATGATTTAGATTCTGCAGGTCATTCCGATGGAGTTGGTAGCGACAAATGGCTAGCTGCATTAGCTGCAATTGATCAAATGGTTTCTCAGTTAATGAAAGAAGTTCCGCAAGGAACACGTATCTGGATTACCTCAGATCATGGAATGATAAATGTTGAAGAAAAAATCATCATGGGGCGTGACAATCCTTTGTTAACCGGAGTAAGCGTTGTTGCAGGAGAACCCCGTGCACGACACATTTATCTGACCGAAGATTCAGTTGTGGCACGCGAAGATGTAGCCGGCGTGTGGCAACAGTATTTGCGGGATAAAGCCCTTGTTCTAACCCGTGAACAAGCTATTTCTAGCAATCTTTTCGGATCAGATTTAAGCCCTGATTCCGTCGATCGCATGGGTGAAGTTATCGCTATCGCTCGTGGCGGACTGATTCTGGTTGTCGCAGATCGGGATGATAAAGAAGGTGCCATGGTTGGACATCATGGTGGAGATAGTGAAACTGAATCTCACGTTGGTTTACTAACAACAACGCTGAGTTAGTTCTTTGGATCCTCTGGCTTTATTCCAAACATAATTTCATCCCAGCTTGGAACCTTGGCGCGTGCGGTTATTCCATCGCGCGTGGCTTCATCATCTGGTTCTTCACGAATAACTGCAAGGCGTGGAACCTCGCGAACCGGCTCGATTTCTTCTTCAAGCTCTTGGTCTGGACTCTCTTTGCGGAACTCGCTGTACACATCAATGATGCGACGTTCGGAGGGGTGAGAACTCTCGGTGGGAACCAGTGCAGGCGTTGGAAGTTGGCGCGGAGCAGGATCATCACCCATCATCCAACGCGCGTTTTCATCCATAGATGTAACGGTGCGCAGGATTGAATCAAAGCTCCATTGTGCAATTCCAATACCTGAACTGTTTGGGTAGTGAAGTTCTAAGGTCCAAGTGCCATCTTCTAAGCGCCAGGTGTCCCATGACAATTCAGATGAATCAATGTTGCGTGGCGCTAAACGAGAGATAACGGTTCCAAGCAAAGTAACGGCATCACGTCCGCCTTCTTTGCGGATAACAATCTGTTGGGCCTGATCAATAATGTAAATGCGTTCAGAGAGAATTGGTCCTGCAAAACGTTCGACCTTTTCAATAGTTGTGTTGTTTTCGCGTGCAACTTGTTCTGCGGTTTGTCCTGCACGAAGCAAACGTTGAATCTCTTTAATTGAAACAGTTGGATCATCATTAGCTGGAACAGCCATCAATCTTTGCTGATTTACAGTTGCACGCAATGTGTCACTAACTCGAACAGTGAATTCATTTCCATCATTGTCATGCAAAGACAGATAGAGACCGTCCTCGGTCTTTCCGTCTAGTCGTAGTTCAGTCACGTGCACGAGGGTAGCCGATGAGGGCCTTATAAGTCTGGAAATACGGAAGTGTGGCTGCACATGCCGCAATCATGAATCCCAGAGGTACCCAATATGCGATGTCGGAACCAAACCGGTCGATGATGACGCCAGACATTGCGCTAGCTATTGCGCCACCCATAGGCATTCCTGCAACTACCCACGTCAAAGTCTCGGTTATTTGATCTGGCGGTACCGCACCTTCTGCAACGCCGTAAGCATTTATAACTAAGGGTGCAACTGCAAAGCCATTAAAGAACAAGGCAACAGCAAGCCAACCCAAAGTATGTGTGAACAACATCGGCACCGACAGCGCAGTAAGTGCGAACAAGAAGATCAAGAATCGTGAAGAACTGGATAACTTCCATTTGATTGTGCCATTGATAATTGCCGCGATTCCGCTACCGAAAGCCCAAATGGCTAACAGCAGACCAGATTTACTTTCTTGGCCGCGTTGTTCGGCAAAGGCAACGGTGACAATTGCGATTGAACCAAAAAAACCGCCCAACAATGTTGTGGCAAGAACTACCGCCTGAACCCGCTTGTTCCGAATTACCGCAGGATGGGGATCAACTATGCGCTTCGGGGTAGAAGGAGGTTCGGTTGATTTCTGTCTGACAAACAAGGGAACACCGATTGCCACAAAGATGATTCCGACAATTATTCCGGCAGCTGGGGCAATCGTTGTCGCACAAGCAGTGACAATGATTGGACCCAGAATAAAAACAATTTCATCCATAAGTGCTTCAAAAGAGTAAGCAGTGTTTACCAAGTGACGATCTTGTTCATCCTCAGCAGTTGTAGATTTATCGGGACTTAGAACATGTAACCAACGGCGGCGTACTAAGCCACCGGTGTTTACTGACATTGATTCGGCAATAATGATGCTGGCAAACCAAGTCCAGGTTGGTGCTTGATTTAAAACTAAGAAAGTGAATAAACAAAGCCCGGCAACTTTAATGGGAACCACACGAATCAACATCGCGCTTTGACCAATTCGATCAGCAACGCGGGACCAATGAGGTGTGGCAAATGCCATGACAACAGAAGCGGTCGCACTAAGGGCCCCTGCAATTGCATATGAATCACTTGCAGCAACAACTATGAAAATCAAGGCAAGTGAATCCATAGAAATTGGCATGCGGGCAATTAATCCAGGGATAGAAAATCTAAGCGCCCCAGGGGTTTTAAAGAGCGTTGCGTACCCTGAGAACATAGGCAGGAGTCTAGCCCGCCATTAGACTGCGTTCATGACTGATTCGAAGGATTTGCTGCAACTTGCGCTGACGATTGCTCGACAAGCTGGCGATCTCTTGGTGAATCGACCTGCATCGTGGGACTTAACCGTTAAATCAACTGCAATTGATATTGCTACACAGATGGATACCGCAAGTGAAAAACTAATTGTCGAAAGCATTTTGGCGGCGCGCCCTGACGACGGCATCATCGGTGAAGAAGGAACATCACGTGCAAGCCAGAGCGGAATCACGTGGGTGATCGATCCGGTAGATGGCACCGTTAATTATTTTTATGGTTTACCAGGATGGGCGGTCAGTATCGCTGCCAAAGATGAAAACGGAACATTAGTTGGAGTTGTTCACAGTCCAACCGTTAATTCAACCTGGCATGCAAGCAAAGGCGGGGGAGCATTTCTTAATGATGTGAAGATCGCATGCAACAATCCCGTTGAATTAAATCGCGCATTGTTTTCAACCGGTTTTGCTTACGATGTAAACGATCGCACCGAACAGTTAAAGATTGTGAATGCGCTTATTCCGCGAATTCGGGATTTGCGCAGAATTGGATCTGCCGCTGCCGATATTTGCCATGTGGCAACAGGACTAGTTGATGGCTACTTTGAAACCGGGCTGCACGAATGGGATTTAGCCGCAGCCGAGCTGATCGCTCGAGAAGCCGGGGCGGTTGTGAGCACGCACCTATGGCATGGGCTCAATCTGACCCTGGCCGCAGGCCCGCACCTGTACGAGACGCTCAAGGCCAATATTCCTGATTGACCCTAGCCCTGAGTAGGCCGGAGGCCGATTTACGCTTCCGAGCGTGGCTGTGGCACAATACGCAGTCTGCACCGCCAAAGCGTGTGCTTAATAGAAATGACAAAAGGATCCGAATATGAACATTCTTGACGCTGTAGATGCAGTATCCCTGCGCAAAGACATCCCACAGTTCCGTGCTGGGGATGAGCTCAAGATCCACGTTCGTGTTATCGAAGGTAGCAAGAGCCGTCTTCAGGTTTTCCAAGGAATCGTTATTCGTCGCCAAGGTGATGGAGTTCGTGAGACTTTCACAATCCGTAAGGTTTCATACGGCGTTGGTGTCGAGCGTACATTCCCAGTTCACACACCAGTGATTGAAAAGATTGAGTTAGTAAAGAAGGGCGAAGTACGTCGCGCCAAGCTGTACTACCTACGCGATCTACGCGGTAAGGCTGCAAAGATTCGCGAAAAGCGCGATGGCGTTGAAGGTTACGGCGATGGAATTCTTTCAACACCGGAACCTGTTGTAGTGGTAGCTCCAGTTGTGGCAGCAGCGGCTATTGTCGAAGAAGCAGTTGTCGAAGCTCCTGCAGTAGAAGCGACAACAGATGTTGTGGTTGAAGCAGTAGAAGCAGATGTTGTGGTTGAAGCTGAAACAGCTGAAGCTCCAAAAGCTGAATAATCTTTTCAATGCGCAATAAGGGATCGCTCCTTAAGGAGCTCCCAATCCTTGTAATCGTTGCATTAGTTGTGTCTCTATTTATCAAGAGTTTTCTAGTGCAGTTTTTCTATATTCCTTCTGGATCAATGGAAAACACGCTTCAGATCAAGGATCGCGTTGCGGTCAACAAGGTTCCATTTATTTCAAACAACATTAAGCGCGGAGATGTAGTCGTATTCCGCGATCCAGATAATTGGTTGCCTGAGCCATATGACAACACAACAAACCAATTCGTCGCTAAAGCAAAGAGCGCACTTGTAACTGTGGGTGTTCTGCCAAATCCTGCAAAGCAATACTTAGTAAAGCGTGTAGTTGGTGTTGGCGGAGATCGCGTCGTGTGTTGCACCAAAGACGGCAAATTAACTATTAACGGAGTTGAGGTTACTGAGCCTTATATCTTCGCTGGCAACAAGCCATCAGAAATGAACTTTGATGTGACTGTGCCCAAGGGCAAGTTATGGGTCATGGGAGATCACCGAGGAGCAAGTGCTGATTCGCGTTATCACCAAGAAGATATCAATAAGGGTTTTGTACCTTTATCAAAGGTCAGCGGCCGAGTTGTTGGTGTGATTTGGCCCTTTAAGAACATTACCTATATTCCAAAAGTTGATGTTCTAAATAAGTAACCTTATGAAGGTTATCGAACAGCTATTAACCAGTGCCGGAATTTCACCGATTGCAGGTGTTGATGAAGCCGGTCGTGGTGCATGCGCAGGTCCGTTAGTAATCGCATCAGTTGTTCTGACCGATCCCTTCGCACCTGAATTAGCAGTTGTGCGGGATTCAAAAGAAATCGCCGAAGGCAAACGTGATGCGGTCTTTGATTTAATTCATCAAGTTGCAGCATCAGTTAGCGTTGTGATCGTTCCTGCAAGTGAGGTTGATTCGCGGGGAGTCCACGCAGCAAACCTTGATGGAATGCGTCGCGCGGTTCAGGGCCTAGCTATCGAACCCGCATACGTTCTAACAGATGGTTATGCAATCGAAGGTTTAGGTTTGCCAAACCTTGCGGTGTGGAAAGGCGATCAAGTTGTTGTCTCCATTAGCGCGGCATCAGTAATTGCCAAGGTGACACGAGATCGCATCATGCGCGAAATGGATCTTGAATTTCCACAATACGGATTTGCTGGGCACAAGGGATATATCACCGCTGCGCACACAAAGGCCCTTAACGACCATGGACCGTGTGCACAACATCGTCGCTCCTTTGCCAATGTGGCAGCGCTAATCCACAAGTAAGCCAAGTAATCACAGCAGCTGTGATCGGGGTATTTATCCTCTCTGATCATGAAGACAAAGAGCAATCAATTAACTGGCGCACAAGGCGAAGAAGCTGTGACGCAATTTCTCATCAATCGAAATATCGAAATCATCGAACGCAATTGGCGGGTGCGCGAAGGTGAAATCGACATCATCGCCCTTTATCCAAGTGGCGTATTTTCATTTGTAGAAGTTAAGACGCGAAGTTCGGTTGCTTTTGGGCACCCATTTGAAGCAATTAATCGAGATAAGGCGTATCGCATGCAGCGGTTGGCCCTTGCCTGGTTAGCAACGCATGGCTGTCTCGGATGTGACTACCAAATAGATGTTGCAGCTGTGCTTGTTAAAGCCGATGGTTCACATGAAATTGAATACCGCGAGAAGTTGCTATGACCCTGGCCTTAACGAGTTCGGTTGCACTCTTAGGTTTAGAAGGTCATCTTGTCACTGTAGAAGTTGATATTGCTGATGGACTTCCGGGGTATTCATTGTTGGGTTTGCCGGATGCTGCGTTGACTGAATCGCGCGAAAGAGTCCGTAGCGCAATTGTTAACTGCGGGGAAGTGTGGCCCAATCGAAAAGTTACCGTTTCACTTTCACCTGCTTGGTTGCCCAAAAGTGGTTCGAGTTTTGATCTAGCAATCTGTATCGCCTTGCTATCCGCCCATGAAAGTATTGCAAAGGAAAAGATTGAAGAGCTTTTGTTTCTGGGGGAGCTTTCCCTAGATGGTCGAATTCGTTCGGTTCGTGGTGTACTGCCCGCGTTAATGGCGGCGTACAAAGCAGGTGTTCGCACCGCAGTAGTTCCAGAGGCTAACTTTGAAGAAGCTCAACTAATGCAGGCGATGACAATTATTCCGATGCAACATCTGAAACAAGTATTGCGGTGGCTTAGAACCGGTGAACGAGAAGTAGTACAAGAGATTGATTTACAATGGGAGCAGACTGATACACGCTTGGATTTTGCAGATGTGGCTGGACAATCTGCAGCACGTTTGGCGGCAGAAATTGCTGCAATTGGTGGTCATCACATTTTGTTAATTGGTCCACCTGGTGCAGGTAAAACAATGATCGCCGAAAGAATTCCAACGATCATGCCGGCGTTGACCATCGATCAAGCGTTAGAAGTCACCGCAGTTCATTCAATTGCTGGCACTTTGACGCAACGCTCACCTTTATCGCTGCTCGCACCTATGGTTTCGCCGCATCACACTACGACTCGAATAGCGATGGTTGGTGGAGGTTCACATGTAATCAAACCTGGTGCCTGCTCACTTGCACATTACGGCGTTCTGTTTGTTGATGAAGCACCTGAATGTGGCCCAGGTGTATTAGATGCTTTACGACAACCTTTGGAATCCGGAACGATAACAATCGCGCGTAGCGTTGGAAACTTAACTTTCCCGGCGCAATTTCTTTTGGTTCTGGCAGCTAATCCATGTCCGTGCGGAAAGTTCACTGGCCGTGGGCACAACTGCACCTGCACATCACAACAAGTACGACGCTATCTTGGAAAGTTGTCAGGACCGTTAATGGACCGCATTGATTTGCGAGTGCAAGTAGATCCTGTTGGACGCGTGGATATGGCACGGGATGAATTAGGAGAAAGCAGCACAGTTATACGAGCCCGCGTCATAGCAGCGCGTGAAGTCGCTAAAAAGCGTTTTGCTGGGATGGGTTGGAGTTTGAATTCACAGATACCTGCACGTGCATTGCGATCAACTTTCCAGCCAGAAAGAAGTGCGATGAATTTTCTGCATGATGAATTAGACCGCGAACACATTACCGCAAGAGGCTTACACAAGATTATTCGTACTGCGTGGAGTTTTGCTGACCTGCACGGTAACCCAGCACCAACTCTAGAAAACGTGATGGCTGCTCACACCATGAGAGGCAAGGTCGAGGCATGAATGAGCTGCTGGCACGTGCGGTGCTATTTAGTGCAATTGAAGCAGGTCATCCCTTCTGGTCCTCAGAAATTTCTACTAAAGGCGCACTTGCTGTGTATGAGAAATTACTATCCGGTGGATACGACTCAATTAAAAACGAAAAGCTTATTTCTACTCTTCGCCAGATAAGTGCAGATCAAGTCCTGGCTGAAATTGATAAGTATCAAGCACGGTTGATTACCCCAATTGATGCTGATTGGCCTGAACAAGTAAATGATTTAGCGGCCCCACCCATTGGCTTAATAATGAAAGGAAACATCAGTGCCCTGCATCAACAATCTTTGGCAATTGTTGGAACCCGCAATCCAACGTCATACGGTGCCAGAATCGCCGGAGATTTTGCTGCAGGATTTGCTGACCGCGAATGGGCGATTGTTAGCGGGGGAGCATATGGAATCGATTCATATGCGCACAAAGGTGCACTGATTGCCGAAGGTGTAACGGTTGCAGTTATCGCATCTGGAATAGATATCAATTATCCAGCGGGTAACACTCGGTTGTTTGCCGAGATCTGCGAATCAGGAGCAATGGTTACCGAGTTCATGCCCGGACAACGCGCACTTCCGCATCGATTTTTGACCCGCAATCGATTGATTGCTTCCCTTTCTAAAGCAACACTTGTTGTCGAAGCCGCATTTCGTAGTGGGTCTTTACGGACTGCGCGTGATGCAGCAGAGATCTTTCGCCCAGTGATGGCGATTCCGGGGCCAATTAATTCACCTACTAGCGAAGGTTGTCATCGCTTAATTGGTGAACGTGCAGCAGAGATAGTTACATCCGTGGCAGATGCGGTGGAGTTTGTGGGTGCGAATTGATGAGAGAATAAGCCTATGAGTGATTTCCGTTCGGGCTTTGTAGCCATTGTTGGCCGCCCAAATGTAGGAAAATCAACGCTGATTAATGCACTCGTAGGTAGCAAGATTGCAATTACTTCACATCATCCCAATACAACACGTACTGCAATTCGCGGAATTGTTCATCGTCCCGAATTTCAAGCAGTTCTTGTAGATACACCTGGTGTTCACAAGCCAAAGACTTTATTGGGTCAACGCTTAAACCAAGTTGTAGATCAGAGCATGGATTCAGTCGACATCGTGATTATGTGTATCCCAGCTGATGAGACATCAGGTGCCGGAGATACCTTCATTGCTGCAGAAATTGCTAAGCACCCAAAGGCTAAAAAGTTTGCAGTAATTACTAAGACAGATTTGATTTCTAAGGAAAAGCTAGCAGCGCGCTTACTTGGCATAATGAAGATTGCCGAAGGCTTTGTGTGGGATGAAATTATTCCGGTATCTGCCGCAATTTATGATCAGGTAGATCTGCTCAACGAACTTATTGGAAAAAACCTTCCGGCAGGTCCTCAGTATTACCCTGAAGGAACAACTAGTGATCAGGCAATCGAACAGTTGATCTGCGAATTTATCCGCGAAGCTGCGCTGCAAGATGTTCGTGAAGAACTTCCGCATTCGATTGTTGTGACTATCGATGAATTTGGAGAGCGCGAAGAAAAGGGTTCACGCCCATTTTTTGATGTTCACGCCACTATCCACGTAGAGCGCGATACACAACGAGCAATCTTGTTAGGCCACCAAGGCGCACGTTTAAAGGAGATCGGCATACGAGCTCGCGCAGATATCGAGCGCGCACTGGTTGCAAAGATTTTCCTTGGACTTCACATCAAGGTTTCAAAGGAATGGCAAAAGGATCCAAAGCTGCTTGCAAAACTTGGGTTTGGTGAAAAAGCCTAACTAGCGATTTTCTCTTGGCTCTTTCGGCTTGCAAGGTATGAACCAATCAACACCAATGGCAATCCAACAATGATTCCCACCGTTAGTGGTTCCTTCAAGATGATTACCCCTAGAACTACAGCCACGGCAGTGTTCAAGTAAGTCACTAATGAACCACGGGCAGGCCCGATCTCATCCATTAACTTGAAGAATAAAATAAATGCAAACGCTGTACTAAATATTCCAAGTGCCACAATGGACAGAGCTGATTTGAGCGAAATACTTGAAGGCCACTGTGCGATAGCAACTGGTGCCCAGAAGAGTGTCGTCAGCGCCATGGCTAGACCGTTAATTGCAATGCCATCAACTAAAGGCAGGTTCGAAGTCACCATGATCACCGCATAGGCGTAGCCCATAGAAGCCAGGATCACCATTGCAATAGACAGCGGATCGCTGCTTCCGGTCAAACTTTCAATGCCAACAACCAAGATCAACCCAAGGAAACCAACAACGATTCCAACGATTCGTTTGAACTGCCAGACCGAGTGGTCGCCACGAAGTGAAGTAATAATTGTTGCAAAGATAGGAACAGTTGAAACAAGTAATCCAGTTAGACCTGAATTAATTTCTTGTTCAGCCGTTGTAATCAAAATCCACGGACCGATCATTTCTAGCAGCGCATAAAACGCTACAAATTTAAATCCAAGGACTGCGCCTTTAAACTTCTTGCGATAGATCGCAATCGGAATCAAAATTGATGCCCCGATTAATGTACGTCCAGCAACGACTGCAGCAGGTGGAAAATCTTCAACGGCTACTTTCATCAGTAGGTACGGAATACCCCACAAGAAACCCACCAAACCAAAGTAAATCATTGACTTGCGAGTCACTTATTGAGCACCTTTCGATAAAGATCAACAGTTAAAGCTGCGACGGCGTCCCAACCAAATAGTTTTTGAGCACGCGCGCGGCCTGCAGCTCCATATTTTTTCAGGAGTTCAGGTTGTGACATCAAACGTGTAATTGATTCCGATAGGGCTTTTTCAAAAGGTGCAGTCTCACCATTGTAATCAACAAGTTCGCCAGTTTCTTTGTCAGCAACAACTTCTGGAATCCCGCCTACACGTGAACCAAGAACTGCGGTTTCACAGCCCATTGCTTCAAGATTGACGATTCCCAGTGGCTCGTAAATTGAGGGACAGATGAATAAATCTGCGGCGGTGAGCATCGCAGTTAACTGGTCATGAGGGAGCATCTCCTTGATCCACCACACATTGTCACGAGTTGACTGAAGCTCAGCGATAAGTGCCGCAACTTCATTGCCGATTCCTTCTTCATCAGGACTTCCGGCAGCTAAAACCAAACCGTATTCAGCGGGTACATCTTTCCAAGCGCGCAGCAAGTGGGCCAAACCTTTTTGACGGGTAATGCGCCCAACAAAGATTGCAAATGGGCCATTGATTCCATAACTCATCAAGACTGATGGATCGTGATTTGGTGCAAACTTTTCGGTGTCTACGCCATTTCTAATCGTGACAACTTTTGCTGGATCAATAGCTGGGTATGCCTTGAGAACATCGCCGCGCATTCCATCGCTAACGGCGATGATTGCACTTGCAGCTTCGTACGCAGTTTTTTCAGCCCAGGAAGATATGCGGTATCCGCCGCCTAATTGTTCAGCTTTCCATGGACGCAAAGGTTCAAGGGAGTGTGCGCTAACAATGTGTGGGATTCCGTGTTGCAGTCCGGCAATGTGACCAGCCATGTTTGCATACCAAGTATGCGAATGAACGACATCAACATGACCAAGATGTGTTGCCATTTCAAGATCTATAGCCAAAGCTTGAACAGCAGGGTTTGCATCTGCAAAACCACTTGGTAAGGAATAACCAAATGCATCATCACGGGGTCCACCAAAGCAGTGAACATCAACATGAACATCTTTGATTGTGCGAAGTGCTTGCGTTAACTGAAGGACATGCACTCCAGCGCCACCATAAATGGCCGGTGGCCATTCTTTGGTAACGATTCCAACCTTTAACGCGGTCATATCTTCGAGAGCCTCTTCCTTGGACAAGGGTGAAAGGCTATCGTTAAGTCATGGCCAAACTGCAACTTCCGCTCAGCATCGTTCTTGCTGGTGGCGAAGGAAAGCGATTAATGCCGCTGACAGCAGATCGCGCCAAGCCTGCAGTTCCATTTGGTGGCTCATATCGTTTGATTGATTTTGTTTTATCAAACCTTGCAAATGCAAACATGCTCAAAGTCGCAGTATTGACTCAGTACAAGTCTCATTCACTTGACCGTCACATAACTACGACGTGGCGCATGTCTTCACTGCTTGGAAATTACATCACTCCTGTTCCAGCTCAACAGCGCCTTGGGCCACGCTGGTACACCGGCAGTGCTGATGCAATTTTGCAGAACTTCAATTTAATTCATGATGAAGATCCAAAGCATGTTTTAGTGTTCGGTGCAGATCACGTGTATCGCATGGATCCCATGCAAATGTTCCAACAACATGTTGATACTGGAGCTGGCGTAACTGTTGCAGCGATTCGCATGCCGCGATCTGAAGCACATGATTTTGGTGTAATCGAGTTAGCTGATGACGGAATCACAATTAAGGCTTTCCATGAAAAGCCAGCTAATCCGCCAGCAATGCCGGGCCATCCTGAACTATCACTTGTATCTATGGGTAATTACATTTTCAAGCGCGATGTCATGGAAGAAGCTTTGATTCTAGATTCTGAAGATATCGAATCTCGACATGACTTAGGTGGAAACATTATTCCGTTCCTAACCTCACAAGGACAGGCAAAGGTGTATGACTTCGCAGACAATGTTGTTCCAGGTGAAACCGAACGCGATAAGGGCTACTGGCGCGATGTAGGTTCGATTGATGCTTACTACGACGCGCATATGGATCTTGTATCTGTTCACCCAATCTTTAATTTGTATAACCGCGATTGGCCTTTGCTAACAAACCCTCCTTCATTGCCACCTGCAAAGTTCAGCGAAGGTGGTTCGGCGCATGATTCGATTGTTGGTGCAGGATCAATCATCTCCGGCGGAATCCTTCATGGATCCGTTGTTTCCTACGATGTTTCAGTTGGAAAAGCTGCAATCGTAGAAGGCACAGTTTTGATGCCTAATGTTCGCATTGGTGAAAAAGCCATTATCCGCAAAGCTATTTTGGATAAGAGCGTGATCGTTGATCCAGGTGCACAAATTGGCGTTGATCTTGAACGCGATCGTCAGCGCTTTACTGTTAGCGATGGCGGAATCGTGATTGTTGGTAAAGGTGTTCGCGTAACTATTTAGTTACCAGTTTTCTGTCTGACTCTTTAACTCTTTGTACTTAACCATAACTTCAGGTGTTGCAACGCTGTTGTGATGGGTAACTTCTCCCAAATCCCATGTTGGCATCTGACCAAGTAGCGCCCAGGCCGCTTGTTTAGCTGCACCGTCGGCAACATATTCACCTGCTGGCGGAACTAATACTTCGCGGCCAAACAACGCGCTTGCAATAACAGGAACCGCAGGGTTTTTTGCCGCTCCACCAATAAGAAGAATTCGATTAACTCCGACACCTAATGCAACAAGTGAATCAACTGCATCGGCAAGACCGGCAAGCATTCCTTCGACCATTGCACGTGCGATATCTTCAGGGTTCGAATTGTTCAGGTTCATGCCTGCAAATACACCTGTTGCCTTGGGGCGATTAGGTGTTCGCTCACCTTCAAAGTACGGCAACAAGGTTAATCCGTTAGCGCCAGGTTGTGCAGCCAGTGCGAGTCGTCCAACTTCATCATGTGTCTTTCCAAGAATGCGACAAGCTGCATCAAGAATGCGAGCAGCGTTTAATGTGCAGACAAGCGGCAGGTAACGACCAGTTGCATCGGCAAATCCAGCAACTTCTCCCGAAGGATCATGCGTCGGGGTTTCAGATACTGCAAATGCTGTGCCACTTGTTCCTAATGAAACAACAACATCGCCAGGTTGTGCTTGTATTCCCAAAGCAGCGCCAGCGTTATCGCCCGCACCTGCAGCGATTGGAATACCAGCAAGGGTTGTTCCACCAAATTGTGATGGTTCAATTATTCGCGGAAGCGTGAAATTCTGATCATGACGAAGTGCTAAGCGCACAATCTCATCTCGGTAGTGCGAAGTGCTGGGATCAAAGTAACCAGTTCCAGAAGCATCGCTTCGATCGGTAAACAACTTTGTTAAATCTTTACCGCCTTGCAACTGCCAGGACAGCCAATCGTGGGGCAGTGCAATGGATGCAACACGAGAAGCATTCTGTGGTTCATGATCTGCCATCCAGCGCACTTTGGAAGCGGTAAAGGAGGCAACTAATTTCGACCCAACTTTTCGTGCAATTACAGGATCGCCACCGACTTCTCGGTTCAAATCATCGGCTTCCTTTGCAGAACGGGTGTCGTTCCACAAAAGTGCGGGACGAATAACTTCGCCATCAGAATCTAAAGCGACCATTCCATGTTGTTGTCCTGCAATAGAAATTGCTTCGACATCATCTAATCCGCCGGCATCTTTAAAAGCTGCATGAATTGCGGTCAACCAATGTGCAGGATCGACTTCGGTACCGTCGGGGTGGGAGGCGCGTCCCTGTCGTACTAATTCGCCCGTGTGAGCATCACGAATGACAACCTTCACAGATTGTGTTGAGGAATCCACGCCGGCGATAATTTGTCGATTAGCCATGGGGCAAGGCTAGACTGTGCCCGTCAGCGTTGACCACAGGTGGCGGAAATTATTTGAGCCACACAATCAAACAATAAAATTGTTGGAGTAAATCATGCGTATTGGTGTCCTCACTGGCGGCGGAGATTGCCCTGGTCTTAACGCGGTTATCCGCGCCGTAGTTCGTAAAGGTGTTAAAGAGTACGGTCACGAGTTTGTAGGTTTCCGTGATGGCTGGAAGGGACCTCTAGAAGGTCTAACCATGCCTTTGAACATCGAAGTAACTCGCGGCATTTTGCCTCGCGGTGGAACCATTCTTGGTTCATCACGTACCAACCCTTTCAAGATCGAGGGTGGCGTAGAAAAGATTAAGGAAAACCTCGAAAAAGCTGGCATCGATGCGTTGATCGCAATCGGTGGGGAAGACACTCTTGGTGTTGCAACAAAGCTCGACGCACTTGGCGTCAAGGTTATTGGTGTTCCAAAGACAATCGATAATGACCTGAACAACACTGATTACACATTTGGTTTTGATACATCGGTAAACATTGCAGTTGAAGCAATTGACCGTCTGCATACAACTGCAGAATCACATCATCGCGCATTGATCGTAGAAGTTATGGGTCGTCACGCAGGTTGGATTGCACTTCACTCAGGTCTTGCAGGCGGTGCAACATGTATTTTGATTCCAGAGCAAAAGTTCTCTGTTGAAAAAGTTTGCGAATGGGTCGAATCACGCTTTAAGTCTCACTACGCACCGATCATCGTTATTGCAGAAGGTGCAATTCCTCAAGATGGCGACATGATGGTTAAGGATCAAACCCTTGATTCATTTGGCCACCCAAAGCTTTCAGGTATTGGTGATTGGTTAGCTGGTCAGATTGAAG
>JBJONF010000019.1:0-15006 GCA_046051985.1 Actinomycetota bacterium | reverse complement strand
TTGTTGTGACAGGAATTGATGTTCGACCCGAATCTAGAGATCGCAACAATGCAATTGCGCAAAAGCTTGGCATTACAAAAACCATTTCTTTCAAGGCAGAAGAGATTTCAAAGACAACCGCAGAAACGGCAGATGTTGCAATTGCGTTGCACGCCTGCGACACCGCAACTGATGATGCAATTGCATGGGCGGTAAATGGAGGATCTAAGCTTTTGTTAATCGCACCTTGTTGTCATCACGATATTCAAAAGCAGATTGATGCAGCACCTGAACCTTGGGGAGCGCTTACAAAGTTTGGGTTAATGAAGGAACGCCTAGGCGATTTACTGACTGATTCATTCAGAGCACAGCTGTTAAGGCTTGTTGGATATCGAGTTGAAGTAATTGAGTTTATTGGGGGAGAACACACACCGCGCAACTTGATGATCCGCGCAGTAAAGACTGATGCAAAGCCAGAGCAGTTAGATATCGATAGATACCTTGAAATTACCGCTCAGTGGGGTGTGCAGCCTGCTTTAGAGAAGAAACTTTCTACTCTTAACATCCGTTAGACTTAAGGCATGTCTAAGGTCCTCGCATCTCTTCCAGTTGGTGAAAAGGTTGGAATCGCTTTTTCTGGCGGTCTCGATACTTCAGTTGCTGTTGCCTGGATGCGCGATAAAGGCGCTGTCCCTTGCACCTACACCGCAGATCTTGGCCAATATGACGAGCCAGATATTGATTCAGTTCCTGGTCGCGCAAAAGAATATGGCGCGGAGATTTCACGCCTAGTTGATTGCAAAAATGCTCTAGTTGAAGAAGGTCTTGCAGCGATTGCTTGTGGAGCTTTCCACATTCGCTCAGGCGGAAAGCAATACTTCAACACAACGCCTTTGGGTCGCGCGGTAACCGGAACCATGTTGGTTCGTGCAATGCACCAGGATTCAGTTGAAATCTGGGGCGATGGTTCAACATATAAAGGTAATGACATCGAACGTTTCTACCGTTATGGCCTGCTTGCAAATCCCAACCTAAGAATTTACAAGCCTTGGCTTGATCAAGCTTTTGTAACTGAACTTGGTGGACGCAAGGAAATGTCTGAATGGTTAGTTGCACATGGACTTCCATACCGTGACAGCACTGAAAAGGCGTATTCAACTGATGCAAATATCTTGGGTGCAACTCACGAAGCAAAGAGCTTAGAAAATCTCGATACTTCCGTAGAACTTGTTCAACCAATCATGGGTGTTCGATTCTGGGATCCAGCGGTAAAGATCGATACCGAAGATGTAAAAATCACCTTTAATCAAGGACGTCCGGTTTCTATCAACGGAAAGTCATTTGATGATGTTGTTGATCTGATGAAGGAAGCCAACGCAATTGGTGGTCGCCATGGTTTAGGAATGGCTGATCAAATCGAAAATAGAATTATTGAAGCTAAGAGCCGTGGAATTTACGAAGCACCAGGAATGGCGCTGCTATTTATTGCATATGAGCGTTTGATCAGTGCTATCCACAACGAAGACACAATCGCAAATTACCATGCAGAAGGTCGCCGTTTAGGTCGCCTTTTGTATGAAGGCCGCTGGTTTGATCCACAAGCTTTGATGCTTCGTGAATCACTAATGCGTTGGGTCGCATCTGCAGTTACTGGAGAAGTAACTATTCGTATGCGCCGCGGAGATGATTATTCAATCATCAATACAACTGGTCCAGGACTTAGTTACCACCCTGAAAAGCTTTCAATGGAGCGCACAGAAAACGCTGCCTTTGGCCCAGTAGATCGAATTGGACAATTGACAATGCGCAACCTTGATATTGCCGATACTCGTGCCAAGTTGGAGCTTTACCGCTCACAAGGCCAGATCGGTAATGGCGAGTTTAAATTAATCGGCGAAATCGAATAACAAGGAGAACCATGCCAAAGAAAACCTTAATAAAAGTATTTGCGGTTTTAGCCGTGTTAGCAATTGCTTTTGCATCATTTACAACACTTAGAGGAGATGACAAAGTGTCAGAATCAGCAGCAGGATTTCCAGTCGTAACGGGTAATGCTGGCGAAGCCCCAACAATTACACCTCCAACAGGTGCAGCACCAACAACTTTGCAAACTCAAGACATCATTGTTGGAACTGGAACAGAGATTCTTCCAACTTCAACTTTGACAGTTCATTACACATTGATGACTTGGTCAAACGGAGCTTTGATTGAATCATCATGGTCTGGCGGACAGCCAGCAACATTCCCACTATCTGGTGTAATCGCTGGATGGCAGGAAGGTTTGCCAGGTGCAAAGGTTGGTGGACGTCGCTTGCTAGTTATTCCAGCTGACAAGGGATACGGTCCAAATGGATCAGGCCCAATCGGGCCAAATGAGACATTGATCTTCGTCGTAGACGTCATCGCAGTTTCATAAATTGTGTTTAAGAAACTAGCAGGGGAGTACTTAGGTACTGCCCTGCTAGTGTCAATCGTTGTTGGCTCCGGAATCATGGCTACCGACTTAACCCAAGATGTTGGTCTACAGCTTCTTATCAACACAATTGCCACGGTTTTTGGTTTAGCAGTCTTAATTCTTATCTTGGCTCCAATTAGCGGTGCACATTTCAACCCTGTTGTGACTCTGGTTGACTTGATTCAAGGCAAAAGTACATTCATTCAATTTCTGCAGTACACAGTTGTTCAAACAGCAGGTGCAATTACAGGTGCATTCCTTGCTAATGCCATGTTCGACCAAGCCATAATTCAAACGGCAAACAAGCTTCGTTCCGGAAGCAACCTGTACTTGGCTGAGATAGTTGCAACTGCAGGTTTAATCCTTGTAATCAACCTGTTGATAAACCAAAAGAACCTCACTGTGATTCCTGCAGCCGTTGCTGCCTGGATTGGAAGTGCTTACTTCTTTACTAGTTCCACATCATTTGCAAACCCTGCCGTGACAATTGGTAGAACTTTCAGCGACTCATTTGCTGGAATAGCTCCAGAGTGTGCGCCTAAATTTATTGCAGCCCAAATCCTCGGAGCTATCATCGGACTGGGCCTAGTGAAAGCACTTACTAATGACAAATAAACCAACCGTTCTCTTTGTTTGTGTTCACAATGCAGGTCGCTCTCAAATGGCTGCTGGCTTCATGCGCGAGCTAGGACAAGGCCGGGTAGAAGTTCTTTCTGCAGGAAGCGCCCCAAAGGGTTCGATTAACCCAATTGCAGTTGAGGCAATGGCTGAAGTTGGAATTGATATTGCAAATAACACTCCAAAGGTTTTAACGACTGAAGCAGTTCAAGAATCAGATGCAGTAATCACTATGGGCTGCGGAGATGTTTGTCCGTTTTACCCTGGAAAGCGATATGAGGATTGGGTTTTAGATGATCCAGCAGGACAAGGGATTGAATCAGTTCGTGTCATTAGAGATGAGATTAAGGGCCGAGTAGAAGCATTACTGGCTGAATTACTGAGCTAGTACAGCAGCTGCGATCTTTAAGTCCTTTTCAAAGACCATTAACTGTGGGCCATCCAAGGTCTGAGTAAGCGTGGCTTTGATGTTGGCATCAGTTAGTTTTTGCAAACTCATCTGAGCTTCGATGTAGTTACTAGGAGTTTGCAATGGTCTTAGTAATCCGTATTGATCTTTCTTTCCAGCTTTGATCGGGGTGATGATCATGCGCCGGTTGGATGAAAATCCCCATTTAAGTACAAGAATTAACAGCGCTAAGCCTGCAAACCCACCAAAGGATTGCAGAAAGAGTCCGTTATTGATTCCACCAAGCATGCGGTAAGTCTAGTAGAACTTAATGAGCTAACAGATAGTCGAGCCCCTCAAGAATCTTTTTGAACCTCTAGAAATTCGAGAATTTCTCGTTGTTCGATTCCGAGAAAACCATTTTGAGGCATCGCTGCAAGCAGACTTGAATTCAAGCGCGGAGTTGGTCTGATCATCCCGCCCCATTTATTTTCAAGTTCAGCTGGAGCTTGTCTACAACAAGTTGGGTCTGGGCAATTAGATTTATGGCGAGTTGTCGAAGCTCTTCCGCGGAAGTACTTAACTGATTCGAATGTCGTACCCACACTGACTGAGAACTCACCTTGGGCGCTATTTTGGATTCTTGATGTGCACCAATATGTTCCAACAGGCTTGTCTGTGTATTGATGATAAGGAGTGAAACGATCCTCGATAGTAAAGACTTTACGGGCGCTCCAGTTACGACAGACTATTTGGCCTTCTACTGAGCCAAAGACATCTGAGGGAAAGGCCACGTTGTCGTTTTCATACGCCTTAGAAATTGCGCCACTTTCATGCACCTTTAAGAAATGTACTGCAAGATCTAAATGAACTGTGGCTAGATTTGTAAATCTATGCGCTGCATTTTCATAGCTAACACCAAAATAATCTCGCAGATCTTCAACCGATAATTCGCGCTTTGTTTTTGCATTTTGTAGGTATTCAACGGCGTTAGCCTCTGGCATCAATAGCGCACCTGCTAAGTAATTAGTCTGAACACGTTGTGTCAGATAATCTCGATAATCAACTGGTGTGGGATGCTTTAGAACGTGACCGGCAAGTGCCTGTAACAGAATAGTTCGGGCATCGCGACCTTCACGTCGCATTGGCAAGTAAATACGGCCATTCTTTTCATCAGTAATAACTCTGGTAGAAGCCGGTAAGTCTTGGACATAGTGCAAAGTGAAACCCAACTTGTTGGCAAGCTCGGCCGTCAGGCGCTCTGACAGTGGTCCAGAGCTAAAGTCAATTTTTGCTAATAGTGTGCGAGCTTCATCTTCAAGGTGTGGAAAGTAATTATTAATCCTTCGCATCTCTTGTCGTAACTCTAGATTTGCACGTCGTGCTTCTTCTGGTGTTGCAGATCGCTGTAAGTGCAATCTTTCAACTTCGCGCTGAAGCCCTAAAATGATTTCGAGAATACTGTTGCTCACTGTTTTCCCAATAAATGCATCTGGTAAACCTAATGCTGCATAAAGCCCACCACGCTGTGCTCGTTCAATTTCAAGCTCATTTGCTGATCGCTCGCTTAATTCATCTGAATTAAGTAATTGATTCAAAGTAACACCAAGGGCTTGCGCAATCTTTTGCAATTGTTGAATCGGTGGCGTGCGCTTGCCATTTTCAATCGCCGAAACTTGTGAAGGTGCACGCTCGATTGCACGCGCTAACACTTCAAGGTTCATTCCTTGCGCCGTTCGTAGCTCGCGAATCTTGCGGCCAACAACTAGCGGATCGAATTCGTTTTCTAAATTGCTCATGCCAAAGTCTTGCATCCGCAGCAGAATTGCGGAAGTTCTATTTGGCAGAAAATATGGATTATTTCTCTCAGAAAAGCCGTGCAACACGGGTTGAACTACCCAATACTCAACTTATTCGAGCAAAGGGCACAAAAACCCTTGTATTTCATACGGAAAGAAGGAGTAAGCCATGAAGAGCCACATCGGGAGCAACACCCAGACCGCAGAAGAATTGCAAAAGGACTGGGAGGTGAACCCACGCTGGGCAGGAATCAAGCGTGATTACACCGCCGAAGATGTGGTGCGCCTACGTGGATCCATTACCGAGGATTCGACTCTGGCTCGCCGCGGGGCTGAAAACCTGTGGGACTTGCTGCACACCGAAAAGTGGGTTGCAGCCCTTGGAGCCCTGACCGGAAACCAAGCGGTTCAGCAGGTTAAGGCTGGACTCAAGGCCATCTATTTATCAGGGTGGCAGGTTGCAGGAGATGCCAACCTTTCTGGCCAGACCTACCCCGACCAAAGCTTGTATCCAGTGAATTCCGTTCCAGCCGTTGTTCGCAGAATCAACAACGCGTTGATGCGCGCTGATCAAGTAGAGCGCGTAGAAGGTCCAGCAAGCATTGATTGGCTTGCACCAATTGTTGCCGATGCTGAAGCAGGTTTTGGTGGACCGCTCAATGCATATGAATTGATGAAGTCAATGATTCAAGCTGGAGCAGCCGGTGTTCACTGGGAAGATCAATTGGCTTCTGAAAAGAAGTGTGGACACCTTGGTGGAAAAGTTTTGATTCCAACACAGCAACATGTTCGTACTTTAAATGCTGCTCGACTAGCAGCAGATGTTGCAGGAGTTCCTACCTTAATCATTGCGCGAACCGATGCGCTCGCTGCGGATCTGATTACCTCTGATGTTGATCCAAGAGATGCACAGTATGCAACCGGAGAACGAACAAGTGAAGGCTTCTACAGAGTTAACCCAGGCATGCATGCCGTGGTTACTCGCGGATTAGCTTTTGCAGAGTATGCCGATTTGATCTGGGTTGAAACGGGTGAGCCAAACATCGAAGTTGCGCGAGAGTTTGCAAACGCAATTCATGCAAAGTTCCCGGGCAAAATGCTTGCATACAACTGCTCGCCATCATTTAACTGGAAGCGCAATCTAAACGATGCGCAGATTGCTAGTTTCCAAGCAGATTTAGCTGCACTGGGTTACAAGTTCCAGTTCATTACCTTGGCCGGGTTCCATTCGCTCAATCATTCAATGTTCCATCTTGCAAAGGGTTATAAGTCTCGCGCAATGAGCGCCTATGTTGAACTTCAAGAAGCAGAATTTGCTAGCGAAGCCGATGGATATACCGCGACTAAGCACCAGCGTGAAGTAGGTACTGGTTACTTTGATGCGATCTCTACTGCGCTCAACCCACAAAGCGCGACCTTGGCTTATTCAGGATCAACCGAAAACGAACAATTCCACTAATCATTTAACAACTAACAAGGAGATTTATATGTCACACATAGCTATCAAAGGAACAATGCACCCGAGATTCAATGAAATCCTGACCTCGGACGCACTTGCATTTATCACAGAATTACATGAGCTTTTCGCTGGTACCCGCAGCGATCTGCTTGCCCACAGAATGGTTAATCGCACACATTTTTCAAATGGCCGTCGTCCAAAGTTCTTACAAGCAACAGCCCACATCCGTGAAGATGAAGGTTGGTTTGTTGCCGGTCCTGGACCAGGCCTAGAAGATCGCAGAGTCGAAATCACCGGTCCAACTGATCCGAAGATGACATGTAACGCCATGAATTCAGGTGCCAAAGTTTGGCTTGCTGATCTAGAGGATGCAACAAGTCCGACCTGGGAAAACATCATCGGTGGACAGGTCTCTCTATACGATGCGATTCGCCGACAACTTTCCTTTGATTCAGGTGAAAAGGTTTATTCCATCACCGCTGAAAATCCACCAACGATTGTTATGCGCCCACGCGGATGGCACATGGTTGAAAAGCATTTGCTCTTTGTTGATGCAGAAGATCGTGCACGCCCAACAACTGCTGGCTTAGTTGATTTTGGTCTGTACTTTTTCCACAATGCAAAAGAGCTAATTGCCCGCGGTGCCGGCCCATACTTTTACTTGGCCAAGATCGAATCTCATGCAGAAGCTGCTTTGTGGAACAACATTTTCACTTATGCCGAAGAGCGGTTAGAGATTCCATTTGGAACTATCCGCGCCACTGTTTTGATCGAAACCATTCCAGCAGCCTTTGAAATGGAAGAGATTTTGTGGGAACTCCGCGATCACTGTGCAGGCCTTAACGCAGGTCGCTGGGACTACATTTTCTCAATCATCAAGAACTTTGCCGGCTCTGGACGACAATTCATTACGCCAGATCGTGCACAGATCACTATGACAGTTCCCTTTATGCGTGCCTATACAGAGCTATTGGTATCAACATGTCATAAGCGAAAAGCCCATGCGATCGGTGGCATGAGTGCATTTATTCCTAATCGTCGTGACAAAGAGGTAACAGATCGAGCATTGGAAGCGGTTAAGAATGACAAAGCTCGCGAAGCTGCTGATGGCTTTGATGGAACCTGGGTTGCACACCCAGATTTGATTCCAATTGCACAAGCAGAATTTGATGCGGTTTTAGGCACTAACCCAAATCAGGTGAGTCGTCTTCGCGATGATGTTCATGTAACGCCAGACCAGTTACTTGATATCCAATCAATCGGGGGAGATGTCACCGATGCGGGAGTTCGCACCAATGTTGCGGTGGGTCTTCGTTACATCGAATCCTGGCTACGTGGCACAGGCGCTGCAGCTATTGATAATTTGATGGAAGATGTTGCAACAGCTGAAATTAGCCGATCACAAATTTGGCAATGGATTCGCTATGAAGTTGTGACCCGAGAAGGCAGCCACGTTACTCATAGCCTGGTTGAACAGATGATGTTTGATGTCTTGGAAGGAATCGAAAGAAACAGCAATGATCGATTTGATGATGCGGTCACGATCTTCCGCCAGATTTGCTTGGATGAAGATCACTTCCCAACATTCTTAACGCTTTCGGCATATTCGCAGTTCTTAGTGGGTGCCGGAACTAAGGCATAACGAGAACGTGGAAAGAGTCGATAGGCATTTCTCTGTGAATTCTGTGTTTAACTGATGGCATGAGCACTCAGAGAAAAGTCGCCGTTGTAACAGGGGCTAGTTCAGGAATTGGTGCAGCTACATCGCTGCTGCTTGCCAAAAATGGCTATCGAGTAATTTCTGCTGCACGCCGACTTGACCGCTTACAAGAGTTAGCAAAGAGTCACGCGAATATAGAAGCGCATGTTCTAGACATTACCGACCAAGCAAGTGTTGATGATTTCATGCACGGTATTGCTGGAATCGAAATAGATGTCTTGGTGAATAATGCTGGTGGAGCTTTTGATTCCTCATCAGTATTAGTTTCAGACCCTGAAATCTGGAAGAAGAGCTTTGACGTCAACGTAGTGGGTGCTGTTCGAATGACTAAAGCGATTGCTCCATCTATGGTTAAGGCGAATAAAGGTCACATCGTCGTGCTGACATCAACTGCTGGACATGTTGCTTATGAAAACGGTGGTAGTTATGTCGCCGCCAAGTTTGCAGAACGATCACTCGCAAATACTTTAAGACTCGAACTAAATGGGACTCCTATTCGAATATCGGAGATCGCTCCAGGTATGGTGAAAACTGAAGAGTTTGCTGTTGTCCGAAATGCGGGAGACAAAGAAAAAGCGGCAAAAGTATATGAAGGCGTGGAACATCCTTTAACTGCTGAAGATATCGCTGAAAGCATCTATTGGACTGTAAGCCTGCCGGCACATGTAAACATCGACTCCATGATTATTCGCCCGGTAGCACAGGCTGCGAATCACAAAGTACACAGAACAGGAAAGTAATTCTTAAACACGAAGGATTCTATTGAACAGCTTTAACTATCTGCTCGCTAAGCCAAGTACGAAGTTTGTAAGCATCATCAACCATAAATCCGTGACCAAAGAATCCATGAATCATTCCTGGATATTCCTTCAATGTGACCGGGACGCCAGCTTTTTCTAGAACGACGGCATAGTTCGCGCCATCATCGCGCAAGACATCGTGTTCAGCTAAACCGATAATTGCTGGCGCGACATTTTTAAATGAGGCTGCACGTGCAGGAATTGCATATTTATTGTTCAAATGTGCTTCGGGAACATAGGCACTCCAACACCACTGCATCCCCACGCTTTCTAAACCAAAACCAGTTTCATGGTCAAGATAGGACTTAGATTGGAAATTAGTATCCAGACAAGGGTAAATAAGCATTTGATAAGCCAATTTCACATCACCAGTATCTGCAGCCTTTAGTGCAACTGCTGCAGCTAAATTACCTCCAGCGCTGTCGCCTCCCACACCAATCTTTGTTGGATCAATTCCAAAACGCTGTGCATTTTTTGCAACCCAAAGCAGTCCTGCATAACAATCATCAAATGGTGTTGGAAATGGATGTTCTGGAGCCTTTTGGTAATTAATACCAATCACAACAAAACCAGTCTCTGCTGCGATGTTAGACATCTGCGGGGCATATCGAAGCGTCCAACTAAATACCCAGCCTCCGCCGTGAAAGTAAACAAGAGCCGGTGCATTTGGTTTAACATTTTTCGGGCGATAAATCACTGCATGTAGATCAGCAGTGGGTGAAGTGAAATAAGTATGTTCAGTGTGCACATCACCTGACATAGGACCTGCATACATGAGGTAATCAGCAACGTCTGCTCGGCGCTCTTCTAAGGTTGCATCAGCCGGCATTGGATTATTGGCGGCCGTGTATTCGAGGTATGCCTTGGTCTGTGGGTGCATTGTCATAGCTGCAAGGATAATCCAACTTTGTAGCAGAGAGCCGATCGGCTGTAGTTTTCCCGGGTAAGACCAGAATTGACTGATAAAACTCCAAAGGGCTTGACTTTCCCGCTACCATTTTGGCGTGCGTTTCAAAGGGAGTTTTTCTAAAGGAGTAGTAATCACAATTCTCCTCACCCTGATTCCCGTTGTGGCTTTTTCAGCCCAAAAGATAACTTCAGGATCTATGTGCAAGATCTATAAACAGAAAGTTACCTATCAAAACAAAATCTATACATGCAGTAAAAGTGGCACGAAGTTAGTCTGGGACAAAGGCGTGGCCATCAAAAAGCCAACTGCCACAACCACACCAACACCTATTGCGACGAAAACCTCGGCTTCAACATCCTTGCCCTTAAACCCCAAAGGAAAGCTTTATTCCGTCCAAATGGCTAAAGCCCACCTTCCGGTTGCTCCGAACAATGGTTATGACGACTATAGATGTTTCCTTCTTGATCCCAAGGTTGAAGTGGACTCCATCATTCAGTCCATCGAATTCATCCCACAGAGAAAGAATTATGTTCATCACGCAATCATCTTTAGAGTTTCTGAAGCCAATCTTCAAGAAGCAAAGACACTTGATGGTTCTGGAACGGGTTGGCCTTGCTTTGGCGGCTCTGGCCTTGGCGGAATGTTTACTTCTTTTGTAACTTCGCCGTGGATTAGCGCGTGGGCTCCGGGCAAAACTAAAGATCTCGCACCCGTGGGATACGGGATCCCATTTAAGAAGGATGAGCAATTTGTACTTCAGGTGCATTACAACTTACTCGCAGCTACTGGGGGAAAGATTGAAACTGATCAGTCGCGAATAGTTATTGAGGCGGTGCCTGTTACCGAAGCAACTGTGAAGCCGCTAAGCATTGAACTTTTTGCAGCACCCGTTGAATTGGCTTGCCCAGAAGGCGTGCGTGGTCCACTATGCGATCGAGCTGCTGCGGTTCAAGATTTATCCAAGCGCACAAATGGATCCTCCCAACTAGAGCTACTAGGGATCGCAGCCATGTGTGGAAAAAATCTATTTTTCCCTCAACCTGATGTCGTGACGAAGTGTGATCAGAAAGTTCGATCCAATTACACAATAGTAACGGCGGCTCCACACATGCATCTTTTGGGTCGCAAACTTAAGATGACACTCAATCCTGGAACAGCTCGCGAGCAAGTTATTATCAATGTCGAACAATACGATTTTGATGACCAATCACCAATCGAACTAAAGACCCCGCTTGAAGTGGTGAGTGGGGATGTCATTCGGATTGAATGCACACATGATCCAAAAATTCGTCAACTGCTTCCCATGTTCAAGAACTTGCCACCTCGCTATGTGACCTGGGGTGAAGGCTCATCTGATGAAATGTGCCTTGGAGTGCTTTCTGTTTCACGTAAGTGACAAGATTAAGCAAAGCTTTTATAAAGCTTCTTATTACCTGCCGGTGATTTTCCAATTTCAACGCCAGCTTTTTTCAATTCACTTTTTAACTCTTTACGAAATAGATGGAAATCCACCTCTACTGCGTGACGTTGCCCTGGTGTGAAGTTGAAATGAGGATTTTTGACCTCGTGATCAATGGCAGATTTCATATCTTTTGGCCTACGGTATTTTCCATTTATCTCTAAACAAGCAATCTTGGCTTGGTAATCAGCCAGTGGCCAAATACAACCTAATGGCTGAAACAATCCGATGAAGTAAAGATTTTCATACTTCTCATGCATCATCTTCTTAAATAACGGGACCTCTGTTAAATTCTTAAAGTTTACAAAATCTTCGTCAAAAAATGGGAAGGTAGTCCAGAAGCCAGTTGCTGCGCAAACAATGTCAAAATCTTCTTTACTGCCATCGATAAACTCAACGGTTAATCCACTCCAAGATTTAATGGCCTTGCGTGGCTTAATCCGGCCATGGCGAATGTAATCCATCAGATCTGAGTTCAAAGTTGGGTGGTTAGTGAGGGGCAGAGTGGTGTTCTCTGGTAATCCATAACGACTGTATGGACCTTGAATTATTTTGACCAAAAACTTCAGACCATACTGGCGAAGCTTTCTTGGCAACCACTTGCTACGCGCAGCAAAGACATCACCTGGTTGACCAAAGATGAACTTTGGAAAGAACCATTGCGGACTTCGCATTGACATGTGAACCGTCTTCGTCATTCGAGCTGCTTCAACAGAAATATCACAGGCAGAGTTACCACCACCAATTACTAGTACACGCTTATCTCGCCAGCTCTCATCCACACCCTTGAAATCATGGGAATGTAAAAACTTTCCGCTGTAATTTCCTGGGTACTCTGGATACTTCGGCACATTATGGTGGCCATTAGAAACCATCAAATATTCAAATACTTCACTCCTCTTCACTCCACCGTTATCGGTATATTCAACGAGCCATGTTCCATCGTGTTGGCGAGTCACATGATTTACAGTGTGATCAAATTTAATCCGTGGCATTACTCCAAAATGAACTGCGTAAGATTCAAAGTAGTTTTGCAGGTGGATATGGCTCGGATAATCAGGATAAGAATCTGGCATTGGATAATCTTCAAACTCAGACCATGCCTTAGAGCTAATTAAATGTGTGTTCTCATAAACACTTGAATGTCCTGTTTTAGAGTTAAAGACCCAGTTGCCACCAACCTTGTCATTCTTTTCAAAGACCACAACATCTAAACCATTTTCAACGCAGTTTTTGGCTGCTGTGATGCCACTTGGGCCAGCTCCGATTACGCAGATCCTTGGATTCACACATTAATTATTGCCTATAACCTGAATTAGGCACTCGGGCTCACTTGCGTAAGTGGGTGGTGAGGGACTCGAACCCCCGACCCGGTGATTAAGAGTCACCTGCTCTACCAACTGAGCTAACCACCCGATGCAAACAGGCGCCGGAAACGCTTGAATGCAGGGGGAAACCTATCAGCAACCCCCGCCTTGCCGCACATTCCCGACACTCTCATACTTGGATCATGAGCCTTGTGGAAATAAGGATTGCCCTAGTTCTGGGCCTTGTTGTGGCAGGGATAACGCCAGCACAGGCCGAGTCAGCTACCACCGCACTTGCTGTAATTGAGCAACAGGTTACGAAGGGTCGTGCAGCCAAAACTGGTTACACCCGTGCTCAATTCGGACCCGTATGGGCCGATGTTGATCGCAATGGTTGCGACACTCGTAACGATATTTTGAAGCGCGACTTAATTAATGAAGTTTTCAAAGAGAAAACCCGTGATTGCGTGGTTTTATCTGGAATGTTGATCGACCCATTTTCGGGGGAGACAATTAATTTTGTCCGCGGAAATGTAAGCAGCATGGAGGTTCAGATCGACCATGTTGTTGCATTATCCAACGCATGGCAGACGGGTGCCTTCAAATTAAGTCTTAAGGAGCGTACCGCTCTGGCAAATGATCCATTGAATCTTTTGGCGGTAAAGGGAAGATTGAATTCACAAAAGAGTGATGGAGATGCGGCAACCTGGCTACCACCATTAAAAAGTTACCGTTGTGATTATGTTTCGCAGCAGATCGCGGTAAAACTAAAATACAAATTGTGGTTTACCGCTCCAGAAAAGGAAGCGATGATTCGAATTCTGAAGAGCTGTCCAGAAAAAGTTTTACCGAAAGGTTAGTGCCCATCCTTGAAACGCTTGTATGAAGCGTGGATTTCAAGCTCTGCTTCATCATGCCCAACCCACTCGCCACCTTGTACAGACTTACCTGGTTCAAGTGTTTTGTACACTTCAAAGAAGTGCTTAATTTCTGATAATTCATAGGCAGGCACATCATTTAAATCTTGCAGATATGACTTACGAACATCACCGGCAGCAACACAGAGCAGTTTGTCATCTCCGCCAGCTTCATCAGTCATATTCAACATTCCAATGACGCGACAAGAAACAACGCAACCAGGGAAAGTCGGCTCATCCAACATGATCAGAGCATCAAGTGGATCGCCATCTTGGGACAGTGTGTTCTTAACAAAGCCATAGTCGTATGGATAACGAGTTGATGTGAAGAGCATGCGATCTAGCCGCACCTCACCGGTGATGTGGTCGATCTCGTACTTATTACGTGATCCCGCTGGGATTTCAACAACGACGTCGAAAATCATTTCAGTCCGGCTCTCTACTTATTGGTGCAAGGGTAATTCTGAATTCAAAACTTGGGGTGAACGACGGGGCTCGAACCCGCGACATCCCGGACCACAACCGGGTGCTCTACCAGCTGAGCTACGTCCACCATGAGTTACTAAGTCTACCCGTTGTTAAGCGGTGGTTGGCCCCTCATTTTGTGCTGAGATAAAGACTGCTTGGCGGTAGTAAGCCAACTCTGCGATTGAATCTTGGATGTCACCAAGGGCGCGGTGGTTGCCAGTCTTTGCAGGGGCGGCAAAGTAAGCCTTGGGAAACCATCTGCGCGTCAATTCTTTAATCGATGAAACATCAACAGTTCGGTAGTGAAGGTAATCATTAAGTAGTGGCATATCGCGTGCGATGAACGAGCGATCAACACTGACCGAATTTCCGGCAAGAGGAGATTTTCCAGGTTGTGTCGATGCACTTTCTAAATATGCAATGACCTTGGCTTCTGCCTCTTGTACCGAGATGCCATTAGGGATTTCAGTGATCAGACCAGATGTGGTGTGCATCTGTGTCACAAATTCATTCATGCCAGCAAGCTGTTCTGGGGTCGCCTTGATAACCACATCGACTCCTTCACCGATGACATTTAAATCAGAGTCGGTGACAAGGACGGCGATTTCGACCAGGACATCTTTTTCCAAAGAGAGCCCCGTCATTTCGCAGTCGATCCAGATCAGATTGGGTTGTTCATTAGCCATGCGCGCCTGGCAGGAATCGAACCTGCGACAACCCGCTTAGA
>JBJONF010000018.1:0-15097 GCA_046051985.1 Actinomycetota bacterium | reverse complement strand
GGGATTCCGTTTTCATAGGAGTAAAGGCCTAGGGCAAATAGGTGGGCGAAGGTGTAGCCATCTTCGGGAGAAAATCTAAGGCCGGATGATTTTTGTCGGTTTGAAACTCCAAAGATGAATTCGGTTCGCGCAGGATTTGAAAAAGATGAGAGTAGTTTTGCAAATGCCCACTCGGTAGTTGCGATTGGGCCGGCAAAGATAAGTCTTTGGTTGGTTAACTTAACCATTCCTTGATCCTTATCCATCTGCATCTCTACACCTGGGATCGTCTGGCCTTTAAATGAGCCGACTCGGTAACGAATGCCTGCAACTAATGGGATAGAAAAGCCTTGGGAGCCGCCGCTAAATGTGGAGGGTGTTCTGCCTGCCACGCTGTAAACAGCATTGCCGGTCCATAAAACTAACTCGCCTTTTTTCTGCACCAAGGATTGATCATCGGGTTGGCTGCCAGATGATGCAGCTGTGAAGATATCTAATGCTTGGGTGAGGACTTGGTTTTCTCTCTCCCATTCAAGTAGCTCTGTTTGGTAAACAGCGTTGGCGCGCTTTGCTGCTCGCTTGGCTTTGAAGTTTGCGAAGAATCCCATGGGTTGATTATCTCTTTACTTTCGGTGGTTTGGGTGCAGATTACGCAGAGTGACTGACAAAAACTTTATGGCAAAAAAGTAGCCCCACATAACGACTCGTGGGGCTACTTGGTGTGCATGACGCTGGTAGGATTCGAACCCACGACCGCCTCTTCCGTTAAAAGAGCGCTCTATCCGCTGAGCTACAGCGCCATGCATCGCGAAAGTTAGATGCTGATAGACGCTAAAGAATTTTTAAAACTTAATCTGTGGATGTTGCACAGGTGACAGAACTTAACTTTTTACAACCACTTCAACTACCGCTTCAGGAGTTGCTCCATCGCGCAGTTCTGCATTCACATTGGTTGGGATTCCATTAATTTGCGCGGCAGAGAGCAACGCTAATTGGGCTGCGATCTCCCCCATCCAGTAGAAAGCTGCAGGGCCGGCGCGATCGAGCAGGTGCTGGGCTTGGTTGATTCGGGAGTCGCTGAACTTTTCGAGATCGTTGTTGTTGTCATTGATGATGTCCAAGAGGTAACGCTTGATGTCTAGGGCGATGCCGGTGTTGGTGTTGTGGTCTTGGATTAAGGCGCGTAGTTCGGCATCAAGGGTGCGGGGTTTGCGGCGGGCTTTGCGCCGTGTGAATGAGTTGATGACAAGGTAGAAGAAGATGAAGAGCAGGATGAATTCGAGCATGGTCTAGATGTTACGCAGGGTGACTGACAGATCTATTTCTTTTTGAAGCCTGAAGGGCACTTCGGGCTTAGGGCGGTCACTTTCTTGGTTGTCTTTCCCTTTACGCAGGTAATGGTGGTTCTCTTTTTGGTGGCAGATGCTTTTGCTGCGGCGTCTTGTTGGGCCTTTAGTTCTGCCGCGGCCTTGGCTTCTGCATCTTGTTTAGCCTTAAGTTCTGCTGCGGCTTTGGCATCTGCATCTTGCTTGGCCTTTAGATCAGCTGCGATTCTGGCTTTGGATTCGTTCTCTTGAACAATTTTGGACTTTGCTTCAGCGCTCTTTGTTACTAGATCTTTGAATTCGTTTGATGAGACTAAAGATGTAGGTGCAAGATGCATCGAAACTGAGGAGGAATCTAAATTGCTAACCAACAGCGTGAATTTAGGCGCTTTAAGTTGGGCCCCAATGACGGTGTGATCTTCCATCTCCACTCCACCGGTTAGGCCATTTCGTCTTTCCTGAAAAAATGTTAGGGGCGGTCTGAGATCATTGTTTACTGAATAGAAAGCCACATATCGTTTCCCAAGTGCTTTGGTGGTCTCAATTACGTAGTCCTCACGTTCACTCGTGCGAATCACCACGACTTGATTAACTTTCGAGTTATCGAGTGAGACATTCTGGATTGAATTCGAAGAGACATTAGTTATGCATTGGACATCACTGCTAGGCAACCAGCCTAAAATCCATTTTTCATAACTTAGTAAATTTAAGGTGTTATTCGACATAAGACTCAAACGGCCTGGTCCAGTCTCTGTCCCATATAGATCCGTTAAGCCATACAGGTGCATGACCTCATGCGTAATGGTGGACTTATCCCAATTGTTATACATAAGGACAACATTGGAAATTTGCCCCTCATTAGTCTTGATGGGATCAAACCACTTACCTCCATCGGTTTTATCAGGGTTGAACTTTATGCCTGAATCCGAAGAGAACATCATCGCCTCTGCAATTTCTTGATTTCTTGTCCAGGATCCTCCGTACAACAACACCGCATCCACGCCCGAATAATCGATCGTTGAATCGCTATCCTTTATTGTTTTTGTGATGAATCCCCAAGTTGAATTAGCAAAGTCTTTCCCCCAGGTGTTATTAACGTTTCTCTTGATATCGTCTAAATCAAGGGCCGACTGAGGTAATTCGACAGTTTTATTGAAAATAAACTGGACATTACTTTTGTTAGATGAAAAATCACGGATGTCCTGTGCCACCAGAGCAAAGTTCGAAAGATCCGGTGCGCGCAGACTAAATGTTGGCTCTCCCTTTAATTGGTAAGGAATGACCAAAATTTTTGCGCTCTGAATATTAGCAAGTCGTTCCTTTCTGATTGGAAAACCAAGAGAAACGATGCTCCACTGTCCACTTGGGATTCGACAATCTTCAACATTTGCTGCCTGAACTGGCGCCGTAGTAAATGGCGCAGAGATCAAAGAGATGGACAGGACTAGCGATGTGAGGATTCTGCTGCGCGTCATGCGATAACGGTAGCAATCCGCTTTCAGCCCCACAATGATCTCAACTAACGCGTTCTGCGCACCAAGGCCAACACTAAGCCGATAACTACTAGAAGAAATCCAACGGGCAGTGTAAAGAACATGAACCAGATGAAGGTTCCTGTACCGCTGCTTTCATCCCACATAGAGCCACCTTGAAATAGTGAGGTAACAAAGGCTAGGAGAATTGGTGAGATGGCAAAGATCAAACCTGTGCGGATGAAAGGAAATCTCTTCACGGCAAGAGTCTAGCGTTGTGATGAAATATGTTACTTGCCCTCTTCTTGGGCGCGGGTTAAGCGTTGAGAAATGTAGACAGGAATTAGTGAAATCAAAATAACAAGGGTCGCTACGACGTTTACGACACTTGCCTGATTAGGTCGTGACATCTCTTTTAAGATCCAGAGCGGCAAGGTATCTACACCTGGTGGGGCTGTAAAAATTGTTACGACTACCTCATCAAAGCTCAGTGCAAATGCCAGTAATGCACCAGCGACGAATGCGGTTCTAAATTGTGGAAAAGTTACTAATCTAAATGTTTGCCACAGACCTGCGCCAAGGTCTGCTGATGCTTCTTGCAGCGAAGGGTTCATACGCTTTAAACGGGCAAACACATTGTTAAAGACCATGACGATACAAAATGTTGCGTGAGCAACGATCATGCCAAAGTAGCCGATGTTAAAACCAGCTGGTGATAAAAAGGAGTTATAGGTATTACTAAATGCCACACCAGTGACAACTCCTGGCAGTGCAATTGGTAATACGACCAAGAGATTTACTGTGCCCTTGCCAAAGAAATCAAAGCCCTTCAGCGCAAAGGCAACCAGGGTTCCCAAAAAGGCGGCGATAATGGTTGAGCCTGCCGCAACGATTACTGAGTTGAGAAGGGCGGTACGAATTGGTTGGTAAGTGGCTGCAAATTCCCACCACTTCACTGAGAAGGTTGCAATCGGCCAACTTGAAATATTGGATTGATTAAAAGAGTTTAAAATCAGAACTAAGAGCGGAACATACATAAAGATCAAAATGAAGGTAACAATTGCCATCAAGATTATTCTGCTGGTTCTAGAAAGTCGTAACATGGCTACATTCGCTCCAATGAACCGGTGCGACGAGCGACCATCAGATAGATAAGAACAAATGCGATAGGTACCATTGAAAATGCTGCTGCAACAGGTGGGTTCAGATTTATGTTGGAGGCAATGATTGAACCAATCATTTGTGTGGAGCCACCGGTGAATTTAGCTACGAGGTAATCTCCCAGGCTTAATGAGAATGTGAAGACAGAGCCAGCGATAATGGCTGGAACAATTAGCGGCAAAACAATGCGATAGATAGTGGTGAAACCTTTGGCACCCATATCACTGGAGGCATCAAAAAGATTTGGCGGGATTTGGCGGATCGCTGTGAAAACAGGAAGTGCCATATAGGGAAACCAAAGATAAGTAAGCGTCAAAATCACAATTGGAATTGAAAAAGTCGGCCCAGATATGCCAAGCGGAGCAAGTGCCCAATTAAAGAAACCTTCCTCTGTAAAGACTAAACGCATCGCAATAATTTTTACTAAATAGCCTGCCCAAAGTGGCAAGGTGATTGCTACAGCTAGTGCATTTCTAACCCAAGGTCGCGCAATCTTTGCCATGTAGATACCCAGAGGAACGGCAAAGATAACTGATACAACAGTGACAGCTAGCGCAATAAACAGCGTTCTGATTGAAGTTGAGACATAAGCCTGAACTGTGAAGAGGGAAGTAAAGTTTTCGAGCGTGAAGCCAGGGATCACCTTTGATGTGAAGGGATCTACATACCAAAAAGCTGTTATCAATAAAAGGAATAAAGAAAAGATATACACGCCCACGATCCAAAACATTGGCAGCGCAATCAGACCAAATAATCTTAATTTGGCGTGCTTGTACAGGTACGAGGAAATCGGCCTAGTGCCGACTTTCGTTGTAACTGCGCTCATCTCTACCTATTTCTATATTTGAACATCTCAAAATTTGATAAAGAGTGAGGGGATCTATTTCTAAATCCCCTCACTCTTTACTCATTTGTCATACGGTGCTTGTTAGCCCTTTACGGTTGCCCAAGCATTTGTCCAGTCCTGGAAGCTGGTGCACTCCACATCTTTGCGACCATCAATACAGGTTGAGATTGGAGTTGTCCAAGGCCAAATTCTCTTGAAGAACTCTTCATCTTCTGCAGCAAACTCATCACAGTGAGCTTGTGCTTTAGGACTTGATGCACAGAATGCAATGTTTGCTGGAGCCATTCCGAAGTTCATCGCGATAGCACCATTAACAGAAGCTGTACTTGTGTAATCCATCCATGCGTAAGAACAGTTAATGTTCTTCGTCTTTGAGCTAACCAACCATGAGTCATACCAACCTGTTGAACCTTCAACTGGAAGAGTTGTCTTTAGATTTGGCTTAGCTGCGAACTTGCGGAGAATTTCCCAAGAAGTTCCCACAACTGTGTTACCACCAGCAAATGATGTTATTTGTGCGACTGGATCTGACCAGTACTCACCAACAATTGTGTTCTGCTGCTTGAGCAAAGCAATTGCTGCATCTAGCTGTGTCTTATCGAGAGCGTATGGATTCTGAATCTTTAGCTCTGGCTTGTGATACATCAAGTACACAGCAGCATCTGCGATGTAAATTGGCGCATCGTAAGCAGTGATTTTGCCCTTGTATGGGCTATTTGTCTCCCAAACAACATCCCAGCTCTTTGGAGCACCCTTAGTTACATCATCGTTGTACTGTAAGAGATTTGCTCCACGACCGATTGGAACACCGTATGGCTTGCCATTTACAGTGTCATAGATGTTATTGCGCATACCTGTTGCAATTTCATCGCTGAAGTTTGGAATTAAGTCAACATTAAGTGGCTGAACATCTCCACCTACGATTAGACGTAGTGCAGCATCACCAGATGCAGAAACAATGTCATATTGACCTGTTCGCATCAGGGTAACCATTTCATCACTTGTTCCAGCTACACGTGACTTAACCTTGCAACCAGTGTCTGCTTCGAACTTATCCGTCCACTTAGGATCGACGAATCCAGACCAGTTAACAATATTTACTTCACCTTCAAAATCGCCCATTTGCTCGTGCATTGGAATATCTGGTACTTCGATCTTCACACCGGCTGAGTCACTTGATGAACAACCAGAAAGAATCAAGACTGATACTGCCAGCAGGCTAAATGCCGATAGCTTCTTTCCTTTCATTGAACTTCCTCTCACCTGACTATTTAAAGTCAATTAACTAGGTATCACTGCCGAGTGGTCGCTTTTCCAAACGGCACCGACCCGATCACCAATTTCAAATCGGTTGACTTGATCTGGCAATTCTTCATTTAATCTGGAGGCTATTACCCTCTGCCCCGACTCTGTTTGAATCAAAAATATTGTGCTTGCTCCGATGTATGAGGCTTCAATGATTGTTCCAACCACACCGCGTTCATCGGCTTGTGGCTTGGTGTTAGCAGTCACCAATTTAATGCGCTCTGGTCTGATGTTCACCATCGTTGGGCTTCCAAAAATGTCTTGTGCAACATCTCCTGAAAAGATATTGGAAACACCTAAAAAGCCGGCGACAAATTTGGTTTGAGGTTTCTCATACACCTCTTGCGGAGTGCCGATTTGTTCAATGGAGCCTTCATTAAAGACCGCAATACGATCACTCATCCGCATTGCTTCCTCTTGGTCGTGAGTCACAAAAATGAATGTAATTCCAGCCTCTCGCTGGATTCGCTTGAGTTCAACCTGCATCTCTTCACGCAATTGCTTATCCAGCGCGCCAAGGGGTTCATCAAGCAGCAAAACCTTTGGTCGAAGAACTAGGGCTCTTGCAAGTGCGATGCGTTGGCGCTGTCCACCTGATAATTGGTGTGGCAAACGTTGAGAAAGATGTGTGAGCTTTACTGAGTCAATAGCCTCTAGCGCTTGCTTTGCTCGCTCCGCTTTTGGAACTTTTCTTGTGCGAAGTCCGTATTCAACATTTTCTTGAATGCTCATGTGTGGGAAAAGTGCGTAATCTTGGAAAACTGTATTTACCGGGCGATCAAATGGCGCTAAATCTGTGACATCTTGTGATTCGATTGAAATTGTTCCGGTGTTAGCAGTTTCAAATCCTGCGATTAATCGAAGAACAGTTGTCTTTCCAGAACCAGAAGGACCCAACATGGAGAAAAATTCACCACCATGAACATCTAGATCTAAATTAGCAACAGCGTGAACATCATCAAAGAATTTATTGACGCCACGAAGTGAAACCAAGCCCGTGCTCAAGACCTAAATCCCCTCACCCTTGAAAGTAATCCGGTTGAGCATATGACAACCGTTAGGCGTTTTCTAGAGAATTGGACAAAAGTCTGAGAATTCAAAGGGGCGAGCGTATTATTTGCCCACTACCCTCTGATTTATAACTGGCAGGAGGTTAAGTCATGCGATATCGCTCGCGGTGTGTGCGGGGCTTGATCCTTGGTCTTGTCACAGTACTTGCGCTGACTTTGATTCCACATAATGCATCGGCGAAGAGCTTGGCTATTTGGGACACATTGCAGGGAACAAATCCCAAGGGTTATGTCTTATTGATGCGGCATGCGCTGGCACCTGGTGTGGGCGATCCTGCGAATTTACGTGTGGGAGATTGTTCAACGCAACGCAATCTGAATGATCAGGGACGACAGGATGCGCGTGAGATTGGGCAGTGGATAAAGCGGCGCGAGGTGAAGATTCTTCGGGTTGAATCAAGTAGATGGTGTCGCGCGAAAGAGACTGCAGAGCTACTTGGTTTGGGGCGGGTGCGGCTAAATAAGAATTTGGATTCGTTGTTTCAAGATGATGATGCGTTGAATGATCCACAGACTGCCAACATTAGAAAGAGAATTGTCAGTCATCGCAACACATCTGGGCTATTGGTTTTTGTGGGCCACTTTGTAAACATCTCTGCAGTTGTTGGCGTGGGTGTTGAATCCGGCGAAGGAGTCTTGGTGCGTGCCAATACGCAAGGGCAGATCAAGGTGATGGGTTATTCCCCAACACCTTAAGTGGCTGGTTTACATCTTTGAGATTTCGATGGTCTCGTAATCTCCTGTGCCTACAAACTTGATGCGTACGCCTTCAACTTCAAATGTGTCGCCAAGAACTGCAACCGCACTGTAAATATCTTCAGCAAAAGCCGCCGGATAAAAGGGGTACTGTGTCGATTTTCCGCCAACAACTCTTGCCCAAACGGCCCATGCGTTGTTTTGATTTGACAGGGCGGTGCTATCCGGATTATTTGGAGGTGCAGCAGCCTTATCCAGATCAACAACATAAGCCATTACTGAGTAAAAACCTGGGGGAAAAGATCGATCACCGGTATTGAAGGAGCTCCACTTATCAATTGCGTGTGACTCAATAACAACAGCCTTTGTTGGAGAAATTTTAATCACAGCCATCTTTGTCTGTTTATCCTCGCGCTCCATTGGAGAAAGCGAAATTGTCGTTGTTTTTAGGGTATTGATGTCATCACAATAAATCTGATCAGCGGGTAGCCAGTCGAGAAGGAACTGTTCCCATGGATTTAGTGCATAACTTACGCCCGTGTTGTTTGTCATCATTCCAAATGGCCAACCATTACCCGGCGCGTGTCCAATGATGTTGAAGTCGTGAAGAGTCTCATGAATGTAGAAAACCCACTTTAAATTTTCTCCAGCCTCAAGATTATTGCCCCAACTGAAATAGTTTAAATTCTTTTCACCTTCTTTTATCGAGAACTTATGGTTTCTTGTAATGAAAGATCCGATTGTGTAATCACCGTCTGGGAAAAAAACATACACGGTCGAGAACTTGCGGAGATCAATCTCCTTAGTTATCTCATCGATAAATGCTTGCGCTTGGCGACCTTGACGCCCATTGGAGTCTGCCGCAAGGGCATCAATACTTTTTGCGTCTGTTTGATAGCCGGACCGAGGTTTAGACATACGGAACCACTTATCAAAAGTTGTCACGTTAAACTTTGCCTGGCCATTTGAGAAATAGTTGTACCAATCAAGCATCCACTTTGTGTCGTAATCCACTTGAGCTTTAGGGTTTCCCGTACCTGGGAAATCTGGGAAATCAACCGGAACAATTAGAACTTCATTGTTACCTTTTGGATTCATCCCATTCTTGGTCGTATTCACCATCGGAAAACCAACTTGTCCTGCTCCAGAGTTTCGCCCAGTACGGTCTGCTCTAGAGGCACTCATTTGAAGTTTACATACATCGAGAGGAACCGGGCTTTTTGCATTTGTAAATGTGGTCTTTACAGTGTTGATCCTGATCCACTGAAGTTTCTTACCTGAAATCCACCGGCACTCAAGAATTCCCGCTGGAACATCAAAGGTATCGCCAGAAGTTGCACATGTTGCATTCTCAACCGGGGTTACAGGGTAATTATTTGATTGGGTTGTTGAGATTTTTGGTGTGTCAAAAAAACGCCAATAAATTTGTTTGGAAATATCGCCCTGTGGGCCACCAAACCAAGAACATCTCATATAGCCACCATTACCAAATACCTTCACGCCAATCTGTGTGCAGGGTGTGAGTTCCTTTGGAAGGACTACTTGTGGAGTTGGAGTTGGTGCCGGAGTCGCCGCTGGCGTTGGTGATGGAGTGGCGATCGGTGTCGGTTCAGCCGTTGGTGTTGGTTCTACTGGTTTAAAAACTGGATTTAGATTTGGTTTAGGTGCTGCCTTAATTGCAACACCCTTGTTCCACACAAGTTTCGTTCCAGATTTGATGCAGGTGAACTTCTTACCGCCAGCTGTTGCAGTGGCCCCAGCTTTGGTGCACTTAGCTCCAGCTTTAACCGATGCAAATGAAGGTGCGGTTATTAGTGAAATGGATAGAACGAATACAAGAAGTAGACGGGCTCTAGTCATGCGAATAAGGTACCAACCCGCAATTCCAAAATAAACAGAATCGTGGTCAGAGTTTGGGCATGGTGAGCCCACAACTGAGGCACGATCATTTACCCTTTATTTATGAACAAAATCCTGGCTAAAGCTCGTTATGCAGTCTTCATTCCCGCTCTTGCTTCAATCTTGGGTGCGCTGCTTCTAATGTTCCAAGGTTCGGTCGCCATGATTGTGGCGATTATGGATGTAATAACCGAGGGCACCAAGTTGAAGTTAACGATTGTAGAAGTTTTAACCGCCGTTGATGCGATTTTGCTGGGAACAGTTCTTTTGGTTATTGGTTATGGCCTATACGAATTGTTTATTGATGAGGATCTGGAAGTACCACTGTGGTTACAGGTTCAAGACTTGGATGATTTGAAGTCAAAGCTCATCGGTGTTGTAGTTGCAATTATCTCGGTGATCTTCGTCGGTATCTTTGTAGATACCAACCGTGCAGAAGATGTTATTTCTTACGGAGTTGGCGCAGGTGCGATTTTGACTGGACTTGCATTCTTTGCCTTTGCTACGCGCAAGGATCCATCAGAGCGCAACAAGCGCGTTAGAGGCGGCACACCAGCTGCGTAAAGGCTTTTACTTCACCTGGCACTTGGGGCAAAAGTGTGAAGAACGACCACCAAAAGCAATTCTTCGGATCTCGCGGCCACAACGTGGACACGGTTGGTGTTCCTGTCCGTAGGCGGCAAGTGATGTTTCGAAGAATCCACTTTCGCCGTTGACGTTGATGTACATGGCATCAAATGAAGTACCACCAGCTTCAATAGCTTCCGCCATGACAGTTATTGCGGCATCGACTAATGAACCTATTTTTCTAGTACTTAAATCACAAGCTGGTGTTTCTGGGTGAATTTTTGCGCGCCAGAGTGATTCATCGGCATAGATGTTTCCAACACCGCTCATGATTTCTTGATTTAAAATCACACTCTTGATTGCTGCTTTACGAGATTTCATCTGCGTGATAACTGCAGTGCGATCAAATGATGGGTCGAATGGATCGACTGCAATGTGCAGCGCAGATTGTGGAATGCCATTGATTAACTGCTCTATGGATAACCATCCGAAGGTTCGTTGATCGCTAAATGCGACTTCTCGTTTATTCAATCCACGGCTTAATCGGAACTGGGCACGCACATGGGCTGGTGCGGGACGATCTTTTTGGGCTATTAGAAATTGTCCTGACATTCCTAGGTGTGCAACAAGTACGTAATCTCGATTGAGTTCAAACCAGAGAAATTTTCCGCGGCGATTAATGCGGGTAATACGAGCACCAATGACAGTAGTCAGCGGTGCGAGCGAGGCTGGTTTGATGACGCGCGGATGCAAACCCTGCGCGCTGCGAAATGTGTAGCCAGTGAGCAGATGTGCCAAGCCGCGACGTACCGTTTCAACTTCTGGTAATTCAGGCATGGTGTGATTCTAAGCCTTACGGGGTTTTCTGATGCGGCGCAATAACTCTTCGCGGATACCCATCCAATCGCACAGGGTGCATTTAATCTCTGCTCCGTTTATTTCAATAGAACGGCTTACCGGTTCTTGGTTGTTCATGGCTTCTTTCTCACTATCTTTGAGATTAACTGCTCTAGCTCTGACAGTGATATCGCTTGCGCGCTCACAGCTTCAAACCAGTGCCTATCTGATTTTCCAACGAAGCCCGGTGTATCTGGTGCTAGTTTGGAAAAGCGCAGTTGCAATTGTTTAAAGATCTCTTTTTCCCACTGAAAGGTTTTTCGCTTATCGCTGTCATGCCACAAACCATGAGATACCCAGCCCTGATCAATTAACTGCGCCATCTGGCCCTTGTCTTTGCCTGGGGTTCCGATACCGATCTTGTGTAATTTAAGTTGTGAATGCGTGAGTAAATACAGATAGGAACTCTGGTCGATATCACTCATTGTTTATCGGTATCTTGGTTTGATAAGTTGCAGCCTCACGAATTCCATGGTGCACTTTATTCTGAAGTTATCAAAAAAGAGAGTTGGTTTTGACATGGCACGTGATCTACAGGGAATGCACATCGTCGTAGTAGGTGCCACAGGGGTTTTGGGTAGCAAGATCGCGGCGCACTTGAGCCAGGCTGGCGTTAAGGTCAGTGGGATCGTGCGTAATGCAGACCATCTTGATTCGGCAACCGTTTCTCGTCATGTGATCACAGATATAACAAATAGTGCGTCACTGCGCGCAGCCTTTGAACAATTGGCACCATTTGATGGGGTTATCAACGCCGCCGGAGTTGTTGCCTTTGGAAATATCACAGAGCTAGATGACAACACGCTGACTGATCTTTTTGCTATTAATTCGATCGCACCGATCGTGATGCTGCGTGAAAGCGCACCACATATCACCGCTGATGGCTTCTTTTTGAATATTTCTGCAGTTGTCGCGCAACAACCAATGGCTGGCATGGCTGCCTACAGCGCATCAAAGGCTGCGGTGTGGGGTGCGATGATTGCAGCAACTAGAGAACTTCGACGCCAACGTATTGAAGTAATTGATGCGAGACCACCACATACTGAAACCGGATTGGCAGATCGCCCAGTTGCAGGTACAGCGCCTAAGTTACCGACTGGATTAGATCCAGATGCGGTAGCAGCACGTATTGTTCTTGCGATTAAAGATGGAGAGCGCGATCTACCGGTAGAGGCATTTACCGCGTAACTTTTTTGGTGTTACTTGTTGGTCTTTAAGTGTTCTGCTGCATCAGCGAAGCCTTCGGCCTCTAGCTTTGCAATCAGATCGGCCTTTACAGCCTTAACAACATTGTGAGTACCGTTGCAGTTCTTCTCAGGATCTGTTGTGTATCCGCAGCCACATGCGCCCATTTGTATTTCTCCTCTTTCGTTTCATTACTTCACTGGAATAGAGTTTACGTGTGATTAGAGGTTTTGTCCTTGCCAGTGCGCTGGCACTTTCTGTGATGCCACCTGTTAATGCTTATCAATTTGAAGATGGCAGTGTGGAAATCGCATTTAAGTCTCGCTCTATTGCCGCAGCGATAACCGAAGGCGGAAATACTCGTGGGCCAGCTCTGGCGGTTCTCAAGGATGACACCGTGCTGCTCGGTGGCGGGCGCGCGGGTGGAGAAATCTTTACTTTTAATAAAGATGGCAAGACGCTTCGAAGGTTGGGCAGTTTTATTCCGGCTAATCGTCGGGTGGTTGATTCTCGGTTTGCGATAAACGATATTGCGGTGCTTTCAGAAAGTGCTACTACGGCAAAGCTTTTGATCTCATATCCGCGATTAGGAACAGGGCGCTCTTGTGTTGAAATTGCTATAGATGAACTTGCCTACGACCGAAAGAAACAGCGGATTAAGTTTGTATCGAACTGGTATGTGACCAAGCCATGTGTTCCAATCTCTGCTGTGCAACACACCGCGGGACGCTTTGAAGTAATTGATAAGAACAGTGTGTATGTAACCTTTGGGGATTTGGGTTATTCACTAATTAATGATCGAAGTAAGCGCGGAGATCTGGGATCTATCTTTAAGTTATCGGCGATGTCGGCAGCAAGAGTTTCTGAAGGCCATCGCAATCCACAAGGAATTGTCATGTATGACAAGGTGCATTTGTTAGCGGCAGAGCATGGGCCACGTGGTGGCGATGAATTGAATCTGATTAAGCAAGGTAGTGATTATGGATGGCCATTTGTTTCATACGGTCAGCCCTATGGCGGCGGCGATTATGTTCGTCCCGGAAAAACTGGAACACATGCAGGATATCCAGAACCGCTTACCTATTGGGTTCCATCGATTGCGCCAACCGAATTAGTGCAACTGCCAAAGCAGGGCTGGGGTAATTGGAATGGCGCAGTTGTGCTGGGTACGTTGCGTGAAGAAGTGCTGGTGTTTATTAAGTTAAATCAGAATCTGCAGGTGGTTGAAAAGATTCAGGTTGATGTTGGCCATCGCGTGCGTGATCTGGAAATGCTGCGTAATGGATCAATGGTGATGAGCACAGATTCTGGACAGTTAATCACTGTCACAAACGTGAAGCAGAGTGGCTGAAGCATGATGAAAAAGATTGATATCACCGCAGATTTAGAAACCGTGCTTGCCGAACATTTTGATGGTCTGCATTCTGGTGGCGGACGAAGCTCTATTGCAGGTGGGCAAACCGCTGCAGATCAAGCGCTAGCTGATTTAAACATCACGGGGTATGCAAAGGATCGATCCGAAGTTTTGCCATATGAAGCTCGCGGAGCTTCAGTGTTGTCGCCCTATATTCGACATAACTTGTTGCCATTGCAGCGGGTTTGGGATGCGGTGGGCAAAGCTCCATTTGCAGATCGTGAAAAGTTTCGTGATGAACTGTTGTGGCAGGAATACGCGCGGCATTTATATGCGCGAATCGGTACGCGTTTGTTTCACAATCTTCGCTTCGAACAAGTGTGGGATAAGCCCGGCAATGGTTGGCCAGAGGGAATGGCCTGTGTTGATTTTGCAACCGATGAATTAGAGCGCGATGGCTGGCTAGTTAATCAATCGCGTATGTGGATGGCATCGCACTGGACTGTGCGCAATGGCTTTGGTTGGTTGCATGGACAAGAGCAGATGTATCGCCATTTAATTGATGGGTCGCGTGCTGCCAATTTATTAGGGTGGCAGTGGACGGTAGGAACTGGAACCGGAAAGCCGTATGGCTTTGCGCGTTGGCAGGTACAAAAGCGTGCGCCCCAGTTGTGTGGGCGTTGTCCGTTAAAGAGTAAGTGTCCGATCGAAGGTTTTCCAGATGAAATTGGTTTAGATGAAGCACCCTTTGAAGCGTTGTTGGCATCTGATCCAGATATTGCAGCAACGACTGGGCCGTTGATTGTTGAAAAAGGTAAAAAGCCATCGGTTGTTTTGTTGACCGTGGATTCACTTGGCGATGCTGATCCGGCGCTAGTTGCAAACCCTGATCTTCCAGTTGTCTTTGTCTTTAATCAACAGGCATTGGCTAAGTTGCAGCTGTCATCTAAGCGGATTTATTTTTACCTTGAGACCCTGCAGGATCTAGCGAATCGTCGCGATCTGACCGTATATCTAGGTGACCCATACCAATTTGCACGGGACAATGATGTTGCAGTCACCTACGCGCCAGTTCCGAGCTTTACCAAGTTTGGTGATGTAGCGCAGTTGCATCCATTTATGTGGCTGAAAAAGCCGCACGGGTTATCGGTGCGTTCCTTTACTGCTTGGCGCGGAAAGCTGAAGTAATTTTAAAGAGTGTTCAAGATGCCAATCAAAGCTGTTGTTCCTGCTGCGATGAAGAAGATTGCAAGTGGCACCCAACCAAAGATTCGGTAGGCGGTGATCTTGTCGTCCTTTAGGCCTGTTTCGTTTTCTCTGCTCATAGTGTGAAGTTTACC
>JBJONF010000017.1:0-15738 GCA_046051985.1 Actinomycetota bacterium | reverse complement strand
TTTGGACGCCTATTTTATTTGCAGGTCGCCGCCGGGCCAAAGTACAAAGATGCAGCATTAAGTATTCAAAGCCGAGATGTTGTCTCACCTGCCAATCGAGGTTTAATCGTTGATGGCTATGGAGTGCCGCTTGCAATGAATAAGGCTGGTTTAGCGATCACTATTGATCGAATCGCTATCGACAAGCTAGAAGATAAAGGCGTTGATGTCATGCAGCGCTTAGCAAAGCTGCTTAACTTGAAGTACGAAGATGTTTACCAAAACACACGTTTGTGCGGAGAACTTCCCAAGGGAGAAAAAGCTGGATGTTGGCAAGGCTCTAGGTATCAGCCGATTCCAATTACAAAGTCTGCAGATCCAGATACTGCGCTGCAGATAGTGGAACGCGCAGATGCTTTTCCGGGAGTAGACGCACAACCTGTTGCAATTCGCAGTTATCCAAGTTATTTAGATGTTAACGCTGCACATGTTCTTGGCTATGTTGGGCCTTTAACGGAAAGCGATTTGTTAAAAAGTAGCGGCAAACAATATTTCCGCAGCGAAACAATTGGTAAATCAGGTTTAGAAATTCAATACGACACATTCTTACGTGGTGAGCCTGGTATCAGAACCGTCATTGTGGATCGCAAGGAATCAATTACTCGCGAAAGCCAGAACAGTAAGCCTGTAGCAGGAGACCACTTGGTCACCAGCCTTGATGTTCGCTTGCAGGCAGCTGCCGAGAAAGCGCTTAAGGATGCTGTCCTACGTGGACGTGCAAATGGATACACCTCTGATTCTGGTGCAGCAGTTGTTATGGACATAAAAACTGGAAGAATTCTGGCACTTGCTTCTTATCCAACCTATGACCCAAATGCATGGGAAAAAGGATTGACGGTTCAGCAAGCCAAAGATCTGTTTAGTGAAAAGAAATCAGTTCCGGCACTTAATCGTACGTTGCAAGGATTATTTGCACCTGCTTCAACTTTCAAAGTTGTTTCAGTTCTTGCTGCAGCAGCTGCTGGGTATAACTTGAACGCCAATTACAAGTGCCCATCCCAGGTGCAGGTTGGAACTCGCGCTTTCCAGAACTTTGATAGTAAAAACCAGGGCACCATGAACATGAAAAAGGCGTTGGCAGTTTCTTGTGACACTATTTGGTATCAAATCGCATTTGATGAATGGCTTCGGGACGGCGGCTTGAGGCCAAAGTCCAACACCAATGACTACTTCTTTGAGGCCGCTAAAGCTTTCAACATCACCCAAAAGGTTGGAATCGACCTTCCATCTGAATCCACATCACGTCTTGCAGATCGTGATTATAAAAAGAGTTGGTATAAGCAGAATAAAGATTTCTACTGCAACTACAAGGAGCGTGCAACAAAGGCGCAGCAAACCCCATTCTTGTTGCAGTTGGCCGCAGAAAACTGCGTTGATGGAGACAAGGTCCGAGCAGGCGATGCAGTGAACTTTTCTATCGGACAAGGCGACACCGTTCTTACTCCTTTGAAGCTGGCTCAAATGTATGCAGCAATTGCTAACGGTGGAACTATTTGGCAGATGATGGTTGCAAAAGCGATCGTCAAAACTGATGGCACTGTGGTTAAGACATTTACTCCTCAGAAACTTGGAACGGTCAAAACTGCACCATCTGTTTTGTCGTTCTTGCGTGGATCATTGCGTGAAGTTGTTGTTAGTGGAACAGGTGCAGGTGTATTTGCTGGCTTCCCAGTAGAAATCAGTGGCAAGACTGGAACGGGCCAAGTTTTCGGACGAAATCCAAATGGCTCGCTGAAGGATGACACTTCCTGGTTTGCATCGTATGCACCAAGTAAGAAACCGCGATTTGCCGTCGTCATGATGGTTGGACAAGGTGGTTTCGGTGCATCAACATCTGGTGTTGGTGTTAAACGGATTTATGAATCACTTTTTGGAGTTGTTGGTAACAAGGTGGTTCCTGGCGCGGCGTTATTCCCCGAAGGCAAGCCTCCGAGCAAATTGCCTAAGATTTCACCAGCTACAAAACCTAAGGAGGCGAGCAAGTGAGTCAGATTCACGCCCGCCAAAGGTTGTATCGACGTAGCCGTCAATCATTGTTCAAGGGCTGGGATCCAGTACTAACAGCGGTTGTAGCTTTGCTTTTGATTATCGGAACTCTTCTGGTGTGGTCAGCTACCCGTGATTGGTACATTCGCAATGGTTTAGATGGGCAGTATTATTTAAAGCGCCACACGATTAATATCTTGATTGGTGGCTTATTGGCTTACGGAACCACTGTCATTGATTATCGATTGCTGCGTGCCTACACACCTTTGTTATGGGGAGCCGGAGTTCTTGGTTTAGTTATTGTTTTGATTCCAGGATTAGGAGCTGAAATCAACGGTGCGCGTGCATGGATTGCACTTCCTGGTGGTTTCCAGATTCAACCTGCAGAGCTGGCAAAGATTTCAATCATCATTGGCATGGCCATGATTTTGTCAGAACGCGGACATGACAGTAATGAGCCAACCAGTAAAGATGTTTTACAAGCTTTAGCAATTGCTGCTATTCCGGTGCTGCTAATAATTGTCCAGCCCGATATGGGAACAGTTCTAATTATCTCGGCAGCAGTTGTCACAATCATCGCAGTTTCAGGTGCACCTGCTCGTTGGGTAGCCGGGTTGTTGTTACTTGCAGTGCTAGGTGGATTTGGCGCAGTCAAGGCTGGCGTAGTTAGCGAGTACCAAGTTAATCGTTTGCAAACATTTGTGGATCCTAACGCCGATACGCAAGGTGCTGGTTATCAATTGCGACAGGCACGCATCACTGTTGGCTCAGGTGGATTGTTTGGAACTGGATTATTTAACGGTCCGCAAACAAGTGGCCGATTTGTTCCAGAACAACAGACAGACTTTATTTTTACAGTAGCTGGTGAAGAACTTGGTTTTCTTGGTAGCGGATTAATTTTGATTTTATATCTCATAATTTTGATGCGGGCATTTTCGATTGCTCGGCGAACATCAGATCCCTTTGGGCGATTAGTGTGCACCGGAGTTATTGCTTGGTTTGCTTTCCAGATATTTGAAAACATCGGAATGACCTTGGGGTTGATGCCGATGACCGGAGTCCCTTTGCCATTCATTTCCTATGGTGGGTCATCGATGTTTGCCACTTTGATTGGCTTTGGTCTTTTGCAGAATGTTCACGCTCGTTTACGCGGGTAAATAGGCAAATCAGCCCCGCTCTGCCATAATTAGGGCACCAGTTCAGCGCGGCTCGCGATCAATCGCGATACAAGCCCAGCGCGAACGGTACGGAAAACCCAACAGGATTTTTTAAGAAAATAGCTCCGCAAGGGGCATAAAGGATTTGGTGCCATGGCGATTGAGCCTAAAACACCGCGCAAGCGTGCGGTTAAGAAAGCATCGGCTAAGGCTGATGCTCCAGTTACTGATGTAGCTGAAGAAAAGAAGACAACTCGTAAGAAGGCCGCAGCTATTCCGGTCCCTATTTTTCAAGCAGCACCTGAAAAGCCTGCTGCTAAGAAAGAAACTGCAACTAAGCCAGCGAAGAAAGCTGCAGACAAGAAAGCCACATCTAAATCAGACAGCGCTGAACCAAAAGAGGCTGCAGAAAAAGCTGCAACCACTGAAGGTGGAGCATCTGATTCTGAAGAACGCGGTAATCGTAATCGCCGTCGCCGTCGTGGTGGCCGCGGTCGTCGCAAGCCTGGTTCTACTGATGCAGTTAACACAGAAAATGGCGAAGAAGATTCAAATGAAGAAAGTGGCGAAGAGGATTCAGCAGAAGGTGCAACCTCTACTCGCCGACGCCGTCGCCGTCGCGCAACTGGCGAAGGTGTAACACCAGGGGAGACCATCGAAGAAGATGGTGTCATCACCGTTGTTAAGGTTCGCGAAAAGCGTGAACGTCCAGAGCGTCCAGCACGCACTGATCGTACTGACCGCAATGATCGCAACAACCGAAATCGTCGCGATCGCAATGATCGCTATGACCGTAACGATCGTGGTGGACGCAGCGAATATCGCGAGCCATACCGTAAGCGCGGAACAATTATTACTGATGGAGAATTTCTAGCTCGTCGCGAAAATGTTGATCGCGAGATGCTTGTTCGTCAGATTGCAGATCGAACCCAGATCGCCGTTATTGAAGATGGCGTCATGGTCGAGCACTACGTGAACCGAAACAGCAATGTTTCCTACGTTGGAAACGTTTACCTGGGTCGCGTACAAAATGTTCTTCCTTCTATGGAAGCAGCATTCGTTGATATTGGTAAGGGCCGTAACGCTGTTTTGTATGCGGGTGAAGTTAATTGGGATGCTGCAGGTATCTCTGAATCACAACCACGCAAAATTGAAACTGTTCTAAAGACTGGCCAGCCAGTATTAGTTCAAGTAACTAAGGATCCAATTGGTCAAAAAGGTGCACGTCTAACTAGCCAAATCTCATTACCTGGCCGACACGTTGTCTATGTCCCTGGCGGCGGAATGTCCGGAATTTCAAAGCGTCTTCCTGAAGAAGAACGCGCACGCCTGAAGTCGATTCTAAAGAACTTAATCCCTGAAGAAGCTGGCGTCATTGTTCGCACAGCAGCAGAAGGTGTCAGCGAAGAAGATTTGACCAATGATGTCGCACGTTTAAAGGCGCAATGGGAAGACATCTACGCAAAGAGCCAGAATCCAAACTTCCATGCTCCTGCTGCCTTGTATCAAGAACCAGATCTTGCTGTTCGCGTTATCCGCGATATCTTCAATGAAGATTTCCGCAAGCTAACCGTTCAGGGCTCAACTGCTTGGGATGAAGTTACAAGTTACCTTGGATTTATTGCACCAGAGCTAACACAGAAAATTGAGAAGTACACCGGAACCGGCGATCTATTTGCTGACTTCCGTGTTGAAGAACAACTTGCCAAGGCATTTGATCGCAAGGTTTATCTACCCTCAGGTGGATCACTTGTTATCGACCGCACAGAAGCCATGATTGTTATCGACGTTAACACCGGTAAGTTCATCGGTAAGGGTGGAAACCTGGAAGAGACAGTTACTAAGAACAACTTAGAAGCTGCAGAAGAAATTGCGCGCCAACTACGTCTTCGCGACTTAGGTGGAATCGTTGTTATCGACTTCATCGATATGATTCTTGAATCAAACCGGGAAGCGGTATTGCGTCGCCTCGTTGAATGCCTAGGACGCGATCGCACTAAGCACCAGGTTGCCGAAGTTACTTCTCTGGGATTAGTTCAGATGACACGTAAGCGTGTTGGCCAGGGACTTATCGAAGCATTCTCAACAACTTGTGATTCATGTAGCGGGCGCGGAATTCATATTCATATGGAGCCAGTAAAGATGAAGGCACCAATGCCACAGCTTGATACTCCTTCATCTCAGCATGAAGATGCTGACGAAAAGGATGCAACTGAGCACGAATTTCATGAGTCATTGAATTCTGAGCCTGAAGCAGAAGCACCACAAGCTGAGGTAAAGACCGGTGGCCGAAAGCGCCGCCGCGCATCATCCTCAGGAATCATTACCGCCTAAAAACACCCCGATTTGAGCCTGAGCGCTCAAATGGGTACCCTTACCCCTCAACCTAAAGTTCGGAGAACTACGCACGTGGCAAATATCAAGTCTCAGATCAAGCGCATCAAGACCAACGAGAAGGCACGCCTTCGCAACAAGTCTGTGAGCTCATCTATCAAGACCGCCGTCCGTAAGTTCCGCGATGCTGTCGCTGCAGGCGATTCAGCAGCGATCACTACTGAACTCCGCGCTGCTTCACAGTCACTAGATGTTGCAGTGCAAAAGGGTGTTCTTCACAAGAACTCTGCAGCAAACAAGAAGTCTTCAATGGCTAAGGCAGCTGCCAAAGCCGGCGCACGTTAATCCCTTTACTAATTTAAAGCGAGGCTAGGTTCATGCCTGCAATTTCACTTGCTAAGGCGCCACAACCAGCAGCAACCAATCCGGCGCAGATTCGTAATTTCTGCATCATTGCCCACATTGATCACGGTAAATCAACTCTTGCCGATCGCATGTTGGGCATCACCGAAGTTGTAGAAGCTCGCAACATGCGCGCACAGTATCTAGATCGTATGGATATCGAACGCGAACGCGGAATCACCATCAAATCTCAAGCAGTTCGTTTACCGTGGCGTTCATCCTTGGATGGTCAGGAATACATCCTGAACATGATCGATACACCAGGACACGTTGACTTTACTTACGAAGTATCGCGCTCGCTAGCTGCATGCGAAGGTGCGGTGTTACTTGTTGATTGTGCCCAAGGCATCGAAGCCCAGACTCTTGCAAACCTTTACCTTGCGATGGAAAACAACCTAACAATTATTCCAGTCCTCAATAAAATTGATTTACCTAACGCGCAGCCAGAAAAGTTTGCAGCAGAGCTTGCAAAGTTGATTGGTTGCCAGCCTGAAGATTGCTTACGCGTATCAGGAAAAACTGGCGATGGTGTCGCGGACTTACTTGATCAAATCATTGCTCAAATTCCAGCACCTGTGGGGGATGCAAACGCTCCTGCACGTGCTTTGATCTTTGACTCGGTCTACGACTCGTACCGTGGTGTTGTTACGTATGTGCGCGTTGTTGATGGACATCTATCACCACGTGAACAGATTCAAATGTTTTCAACTGGCGTACGCCACGAAGCGCTAGAAGTTGGCGTAATTTCTCCAGAACCAATTGCATCTAAGGGCCTTGGAGTAGGCGAAGTAGGCTACTTAATTACTGGTGTGAAAGATGTACGCCAATCACGTGTAGGTGACACAGTCACGACGTATAACAACCCAACTAAGACTGCTCTGTCTGGCTACAAAGATCCAAAGCCAATGGTGTTCTCTGGTTTGTTCCCATTAGATGGTGCTGATTTTCCTATCCTGCGTGAAGCGCTGGATAAGTTACAGCTCAACGATGCTGCACTGGTTTACGAACCTGAAAGCTCTGCAGCTCTTGGTTTTGGTTTCCGTTGTGGCTTCCTTGGTTTGCTTCACATGGAAATCGTGCGTGAGCGCCTTGAGCGCGAACATAAATTGAACCTTATTTCTACCGCACCAAACGTTGTCTACAACGTCAATATGGAGGATGGAAAACAAGTTCGAGTCACTAATCCATCGGAGTTTCCAGAAGGAAAAGTTGCTGCAGTTTTCGAGCCAATTGTTAAATCAACAATCCTTGCGCCATCTGAATTTATTGGAACAATTATGGAGCTATGCCAAGATCGTCGTGGCACCTTGCTTGGCATGGATTACATTTCAGAAGACCGCGTTGAAATTCGCTACGACCTTCCATTAGCCGAAATTGTTTTTGATTTCTTTGATCAGTTAAAGAGCCGCACAAAGGGCTATGCCTCTTTGGATTATGAAGAAAAGGGCGATGCCGAAGGAAACCTGGTCAAGGTCGACATCTTGTTGCAAGGTGAAGCCGTCGATGCATTTAGTGCAATCGTTCACCGCGACAAGGCGTACGCATATGGCGTAATGATGACCGGAAAACTTCGCGAACTGATCCCGCGCCAGCAGTTCGAAGTTCCTATTCAGGCAGCGATTGGTGCTCGCATCATTGCGCGCGAGAGTATTCGTGCGATTCGTAAAGATGTTTTGGCTAAGTGTTACGGCGGCGATATTTCACGTAAGCGCAAGCTCTTGGAAAAGCAAAAAGAGGGTAAGAAGCGCATGAAGATGGTGGGACGCGTAGAAGTTCCACAAGAAGCTTTCGTTGCAGCTCTTGCAACAGATGCCGATATCGAACAGATTAAGGCTGCTCGCAAAGCAGGGCAATAATGCTCTCCTTTTACGTCCACATCCCGTACTGCATTAAGCGCTGCGGTTACTGTGATTTCAACACATACACACCATCAGAGCTACAAGATGGTGCAACCTTAGAAATCGTTAGCAATGATTACATCGATGCAGTGCTGCGTGAATTAGATGCCGCACCTAAAGATGTTGTTCCAACCATTTTCTTTGGCGGTGGAACACCTTCACTATTGCCAGCCCATGATTTAGGCCGAGTTATCGCTGCCATCAAGGCGCGTAATGGCCTAACCGCTGATTGTGAAATCACACTAGAAGCCAATCCAGATTCAGTGACAGCTGAAAAGCTAGCAGAGTACCTACACGTTGGATTTAATCGAATCTCATTTGGAATGCAATCTGCAAAGCCGCATGTATTGGCAGCCCTTGATCGAACCCACAATCCAGCCAATGTTGAAAAAGCAATCAACATGGCCAGGGCTGCTGGTTTTCAATCAATTAGCGTTGATCTGATTTACGGAACGCCAGGTGAAAGTTTGGACGATTGGCGCGAAACTGTTGAAGCTGCGCTGTCTTTGGATATCGATCACATCAGTGCGTATGCATTAATTGTTGAAACCGGAACCAAGCTAGCTGCACAGATTAAGCGCGGGGACTTAACCATGCCCAACGATGACTTAATGGCTGATATGTACTTGTTGGTTGATCAAATGTGTGAAGCCAAGGGATTAACTTGGTATGAACTTTCAAATTGGTCAAAGCCTGGACACCAATGCCGCCACAACATCGCCTATTGGCAGAACAAGAATTGGTGGGGTCTAGGACCGGGTGCGCATTCGCACATCGACGCAAAACGTTTCTGGAATGTAAAACACCCAACGACGTATAAACAAAAAGTATTTGCTGGAGAATCTCCAATTTTAGATAGTGAGCAGTTAACAGAAGAACAAATCAAAGATGAATCAATTTTGCTCGGAATTCGAATGAGAGAAGGCCTTGCGCTAGAGCTGCTACAACCCCATCAAATGGAGGTACTAGCGGTGTATCGCGAAAACGGCTTTGTCGAACTGCATGATGATCGTGTTGTCTTGAGCCCTGCCGGGCGCTTGATCGCAGATCGAATCGTGCGAGAAATAACTATCTAGTACTCTTAGCGCAAATGTCATCACGTCGTCTAGAAATCCTCCGCGCAATTGTAGATGAGTACGTTGCGACCCAAGAACCTGTCGGCTCAAAATCAATTGCCGAGCGTCACGGTCTAGGAATTTCACCTGCCACGATTCGAAATGAAATGGCTGTGCTTGAAGATGAAGGTCTGATTATTCAGCCTCATACAAGCGCCGGACGTATTCCAACTGATCTGGGTTACCGCGTATTTGTGGACAAGCTGGCAACTGTTAAGCCGCTGTCAGGTGCTGAACGCCGTGCAATTGAAACATTTCTTGAAGGTTCAAATGATCTAGAAGAGTTACTGAAGAAATCTGCAAAGTTATTGGCAGATATTACAAAGCAGGTTGCAGTTGTTACCTATCCCGTAATCGGAGAACAACCTAGCCGCGACAAGATGGCAATTTCAGGCACGGCACACCTTGCCCGCTCTGGCGACAACATTGGCTTAACTCTTTCACCAATTCTTGAAGCTCTGGAAGAACAGGTTGTTTTATTAAGTTTGCTCAACGAGGTTCATCCGACTGTTCATGTTCGAATCGGTAGCGAGCAGACTGAAGCTAATCTGCAAGCAACCTCTTTAGTAACCGTTGGTTACGGGATGGATGCGGCTCAAATTGGTGCAGTTGGTGTCTTAGGACCTACTCGAATGGATTATGCGGGCTCGATTGCAGCAGTTGATGCAGTTGCTCGCTACGTTGGCCGCTTTATCAATGAAGGTGCATAAGTGGCTGATCATTACGAGACTTTAGGTGTTACCAAGGGTGCAACCGCCGATGAAATTAAAAAGGCGTATCGCAAACTTGCACGTGAATTACACCCAGATGTGAACCCTGATCCGCATACCCAAGAAAAGTTTAAAGAAGTCACCGAGGCTTACGATGTTTTAAGTGATCCACAAAAGCGTCAGAGCTATGACATGGGTGGCAGTGGCTTTGGTGGGGGATTTGGTGGAGCAAACTTTGGTGGCGGATTCAGCGACATCATGGATGCATTCTTCGGTGGAGGTGGATCACGTGGTCCACGACCACGCACACGTGCAGGTCAAGATTCACTGATTCGCATTCAAGTCGATCTCAATGAAGCCTGCTTTGGTACCGAACGCGAAATCACAGTTGATTCTGCTGTTGTTTGTCCTAAGTGCACCGGAACAGGTTGCCAAGATGGTGACCATCCAGAAATGTGTTTAGTGTGCAAGGGTCGCGGTGAAACACAACAAGTAGTTCGCTCAGTTATTGGTCAGGTAATGACTTCACGTCCATGTAATACATGTAATGGATACGGCAGCGTCATCAAGAGCCCTTGTCGTGAATGCGCCGGCGAAGGTCGCGTTCGTAGCCGCCAAACAATCGATGTAAAGATTCCAGCAGGTGTAGAAACTGGAAACAGAATTCAGATGTCTGGCCGCGGCGAAGTTGGTGCTGGCGGCGGACCTGCTGCGGATTTATATGTAGAAATTGTTGAAGAACGCCATGAATATTTAGTCCGCGATGGTGACACTTTGCACATGCAGCTAGATATCAGCATGGTGGCGGCATCACTTGGCACAACAGTGACAGTCGAAGCACTTGATGGCCCGGTTGATGTAAACATTAAAGCGGGAACACAGAGTGGAACACCTATTGTCATTAAGGGTAAGGGAATGACCCGTTTACGACGTGGTGATCGTGGAGATTTGATCGTGCATATCGAAGTTCACACACCGACCAAACTTAATAAAGAAGAAGAAGAGCTGCTCCGTAAGTTTGCTGAAATTCGTGGTGAAAAATCCAGCGATGCCCATGTAAAAGGCCAAGATGGTTCAATTTTCGGCAAAATCAAGGGAGTGTTTAACAAGTAATGTTCACACTCTTCTTTGTAGAGGATTTACCTACGACAGTAGGTTCACATTACGAATTTAGTAATGAGGATGCTAACCATGCGATTCGTGTTTTGCGAATGCAGGCAGGTGCCGAATTCATGCTCAGTGATGGCAATGGTGCATGGTCACAAGTAAAGGCTGTTGAAGTCTCTAAGAAATCTATGCAAGTACAAGTAATCGATTCTGGTTATCAAGAAGCGCTAGCAACAACGATCACGGTTGTGCAGGCACTTCCCAAAGGTGATCGCGCAAAAGAGGCAATTGAGTTATTAACTGAATCAGGTGTCGATCGAATTGTCCCTTGGGTGGCTAGCCGCAGTATTGGCAAAGGCACCGATAAATTTGCAATCACAGCACGCGAGGCCAGCAAGCAATCTCGCCGATTTAGAATTCCGCAAGTTTTGGAAATTGCAACAACTGCGCAGATCTGTGAAGCAATTAAGTTAAGTGATCTAGCAATTGTTTTTCATGAAAGTGCTACTCAGAAGCTTTCAGATCAAATTTCTTCACACAATGTGCAAAACCTTTTGATCATTATTGGACCCGAAGGTGGAATAACTGATGAAGAGCTTGCAGCTTTTCAAGGAGCGGGTGCAAAGGTTGCTTTGATGGGTCGCCCAATCTTGCGTTCGGCACACGCTGGTATCGCAGCGGTTTCAGCAGTTTCTGCGCTGTTGAAGGTATGGTAATTACGTGGCTTTAGATCCGAACTGCATCTTCTGTAAGATTATTGAAGGTGAAATCCCCGCTGACATCGTCATGCGAAACGAGAACGTGGTCGCATTCAATGACTTGAATCCGCAAGCACCAACCCATGTTTTGCTGATCCCAACTTTGCATACTGAAAGTGCGGCAGGGATAGCCCGCAATAGCGCGACCATTACCGCCGACCTTTTCTTGGCGGCAGATCAGATCGCCAAAGAACGCGGGCTAAACGGCTACCGAACCGTCTTTAACACCGGCGAAGACGCTGGCCAAACGGTTTTCCACGCTCACCTGCATCTTTTGGGCGGGCGTCCGATGGCATGGCCACCCGGTTAAAGATAGATTTATCTGCATATGGAGCGAACGCTAATCACCGTACCTACCGCCATTCCTATGGTTGCTGTCGTTGGTCCGCATGATGACAATTTAAGAACAATCGAAGCTGCATTCCCTTCGGTCAACATCACCGTTCGTGGAAATGAAATCACTTTACGTGGCCCGCACACTGATTGTGCCAAGTTAGAAAACTTATTCAACGAGCTGATGGTTGTTATTCGTAGCGGCAACATTTTAAATGTCGACGCAGTCAAGCGCGCCATTGAGATGTTGGAACACGAGCCAGTTGATCACCCAGCAGAAGTTATGTCACTGAACATTGTCAGCAACCGTGGTCGAACAATTCGTCCAAAGACTGCAAATCAAAAGCGTTACGTTGATGCAATCGAAGATCACACAATCACCTTTGGAATCGGCCCAGCCGGTACCGGTAAAACTTATCTTGCAATGGCAATGGCCGTTGCTGCGCTGAACGCCAAGAAGATCAACCGAATTATCTTGACCCGTCCTGCAGTTGAAGCGGGGGAGCACCTGGGATTCTTGCCCGGAACGCTTAGTGAAAAGATCGATCCATACCTGCGCCCATTATTTGATGCGCTACATGACATGATCGATATCGATTCGATTCCGCGCCTAATGCAATCAGGTGTTATTGAAGTTGCTCCACTTGCTTATATGCGCGGTCGCACATTGAACGATGCTTTTGTAATTTTGGATGAAGCGCAAAACACCACACCTGAGCAGATGAAGATGTTCCTAACCCGTCTTGGCTTTGGTTCAAAGATGGTTGTTACCGGAGATGTAACCCAAATCGATCTACCTAACGGCCAGAATTCAGGCCTTCGCGTAATCCGAGATATTTTGAAAGATATTGATGACATCGCATTTCTCGAACTAACCGCTGAAGATGTTGTTCGCCACCGCTTAATCGGTGACATCGTTAAGGCATACGATAAGTTTGATGAACAACGACAAGCATTGCGTCCGATTCGACAATAAATGACAATTGAAGTTACTAATACTTCAGGCCAGCTAGTTCCAACCGCTGAAATGACCTCCCTGATGACACACGCCATGAAAGCCTTAGAGCTAAACCCTGATTGCGATTTAAATATTGCATTTGTTGAAGATGATTACATGACTGAACTTCACATTAAGTGGATGGATGAGCCGGGAACTACCGATGTTTTGTCATTTCCGATGGATATGCCCGAAGAACCAGGTGAAGCAGTAACTCTTGGCGACATTGTGATTAGCCCAGTAGTTGCCGCGGCCCAAGCGTTGACGCAAGGCCATTCAACCGAACACGAGATTTACATCTTGGCTACACATGGTTTGCTTCACATTATTGGCTATGACCATGCAGACAAGGTTGAAGAAAAAGTAATGTTTGATTTACAGGAAAAAATAGTCACCGACTGGGAAAAGAGATCATGAGTCCGATAGCAATAGTTAGCATCATTCTTCTGCTTGTATTTGCAGGGTTTCTTGCCGCGAGCGAATCAGCACTTACTTCAATTTCACGTGTGGTGATTGATGAACTAGAAGGCAAGCGCGGGGGAGCCCTGCTGCGCAAATACAGCGCTCAACCTGCTCGCTACCTGAATGTGATTCTGCTTGTTCGTAAGCTCTGCGAATTCACTGCAACGGTATTGCTAGCCGTTATTTTGCTTCGCAATTATTCTTCTGCCCAAGCAATGGCACTGACTGTTGCAATCATGGTCGTGCTTTCATACGTTGTTGTTGGTGTTGGGCCCCGCACATTAGGTAAGCAACAGCCACATAAATACGCGCGTTACGGAATCATCGTTGCTTACGGAATGGCTTTCCTGTTAGGCCCAGTAACAAAGCTTCTAATCTCAGTTGGAAATGCTTTGACCCCAGGTAAGGGTTTTCGCTCTGGTCCATTTACTTCTGAAGCTGAACTTCGTGACTTGGTAGATCAGGCACACGAGCGTGGCTTAGTGGAATCTGATGAACACGAAATGATTCACTCAGTGTTCGAACTCGGTGACACGCTGGTTCGTGAACTTATGGTTCCACGCACGGACATGGTGTGGGTCGAAAAAGACAAGAGCCTGCGCCAAGGTTTATCACTTGCTCTTCGAAGCGGATATTCCCGTATTCCAGTTATCGGTGACAGTATCGATAACATCGTGGGAATTGTGTATGTAAAGGATCTAGCCAAGCGCGCACTAGATCACCATGAAGCTGAGCACACTGAAAAGATTGAAATGCACATGCGTCCGGCCAACTTTGTTCCAGAAATCAAGATGGCTGATGACTTGCTCAAAGAGATGCAGAAGAACCAGATTCACCTGGCAATCGTTGTCGATGAATACGGCGGAACCGCTGGAATCATCACGATCGAAGACATCATCGAAGAAATCGTGGGCGAAATCGAAGATGAATACGATGATGCCGAAGAAGAGTTTATCTGGTTGTCAGAAAACAAAGCTCGTGCACGAGCTTCGCTACATATTGAAGATCTAGCTGATGAACTAAAGATTGAGATTGAAAAAAGTGATTATGAAGATATCGACAGCGTCGGTGGATTAATGGCGCAAAAATTGGGGCGCGTACCAATCGCTGGATCGACTATTTCGTGGGAAGGCTGGGCAATTACTTCAGAGCGTCCACAAGGCCGCCGTCGAAGAATTTCATCTGTTTTGGTTGAGCGCCTTGAAGAGGAGATTGAAGACGCCGAGTAACCGATAGAATTGTTTAATGCGCATTGTTCGATTTACCCCTGGTCCTGACGCTGGCTTAGGCCAAGATCCACTCTTTGGCGTCCTAGAAGATGATGCGACTATCAGCATCATCAGCGGAGATCCGATTTATTCAGGTATCCAAAAGACTGCAGCCAAGATCGAACTCAACAAAGTTCGTCTACTAGCACCGATCATCCCAAGATCAAAAGTTGTTTGCGTTGGCAAGAACTACGCCGATCACGCAGCTGAAATGGGTGGGGTAGTTCCAGAAGAACCAATCATTTTCTTAAAGCCAAACACTTCTGTCATCGGTCCTAACGACACAATTGTGTGGCCTGATATGTCAGAGCGCATTGATCACGAAGCAGAGCTTGCAATTGTTATTGGTCGAATTTGCAAAGATGTTCCGATCGAACGCGTTAACGATGTGATCTTTGGTTACACCATCGCAAATGATGTGACTGCGCGCGATATTCAAAAGAAGGATGGCCAATGGACCCGCGCCAAGGGCTTTGATACTTTCTGCCCAATTGGCCCTTGGGTTGATACCGACTTTATTCCTGGTACTCAAAAGATCACCGCAACTATTGCTGGCGAAGTAAAGCAATCTGCTCAGATCAGCGACATGATCTTTGATGTTCCAACAATTGTTAATTTTGTTTCTCGCGTCATGACGCTGTTGCCAGGTGACATCATTTTGACCGGAACTCCAGCTGGAATCGGCCCAATGGTCGCCGGCGAGAAAGCAACAATGGCTATCGAAGGTCTTGGCGAATTAACTAACAAAGTGAGTGCAAAGTAATGACTAAGAATGTAAAAGTTCGCTTCGCACCGTCTCCAACCGGAGATCTGCATGTCGGAAACATCCGTACCGCGCTTTTTGATTGGGCATATGCCCGCCACACAGGTGGAACTTTCTTGTTCCGCATCGAAGATACCGACACAACCCGTGTAACAGATGAATACATCAACGCCGCAATTGATACTTTAAAGTGGCTCGGTCTTGATTGGGATGAGGGCCCAGAAGTTGGTGGAGACAACGGTCCTTACCTTCAGTCACAACGTTTAGATATTTATGCACATTGGGCACAAAAGTTTCTAGATCAGAAGGATGCCTACCATTGCTACTGCTCACCTGAAGAGTTAGAAGCTGTTCGTGAAGCACAACGCAAAGCCAATGTTGCACCTGGTTACAACGGACATTGCCGTGA
>JBJONF010000016.1:0-16555 GCA_046051985.1 Actinomycetota bacterium | reverse complement strand
CATCGAGTCGACGAGTTACTTCAAGTGCGATTTCCGGGAATGCATCTCGATCTGCATCAGTGAGTTCAGTTAAATCTGCAACAGGGTTCAGAGGTGCTACATGAATTTCAAAGGGATAGCGAGCAGCATATGGCACAAAGGCAATCCATCTTTCATTGCGTGCAACAATTCTTTCTTCATCAAGAATTTCGCGTGCTACAACTTCGTCAAAGAGGACCTTGCCATTTTGTTGCTTGTACTTGCTTGCTGCGGCCAACATCTTCTCTACACGTGGTGGTAGATACGAGTATGCATAAATCTGTCCATGTGGATGAGAAAGTGTTACACCAATTTCTTCACCACGATTTTCAAATGGTGCAATGTGCTGAATAAAACTCTCCTCAGACAATTCAGCAGTTCTATCAATCCATGCTTCAAGCAGCACCCGAACGCGTTGGGCAGATAAGTCCTTGAACGCATTGCCGTGTTCGGCGGTAAAACAAATTACTTCACACTTTCCGGCAGCTGTTCCTAAATCTGTATCCGGGCCAACAATGTCAGGCAGCGCCCAGTCTCCGACCGGAGGGCGCAATGATGGAGATCGGTTATCAAAGACAACTACTTCGAAATCTGATTCCGGAATCTCTGTTAGAAGTTCACCCGTTGTAGGGCACAAAGGACATAACTCTTTGGGAGGAAGAAAAATTCTTCCCTGCCGGTGGGCCGCCATGGCAATCCATTCATTGACCAAAGGATCTAGTCGAAGTTCGCCGATTCCGGGTTGTTCTTCTTGGGGGCGAGAATCCTGAGCTGCACGCGCTTGGCCGGCGGTGTCGTAGTAACGAATCGTTCGCCCATCAGCCATTTGGCGATCATTTCGCGTGACGCCAGCGTTAAGTTTTTTACTCTCGCTCATAGTGTCGTTAGTCTATCTTTGTGAGCAAGCAATCTGCACTATTGAGCGCCCCTACATCTTCATTGTTGCTCGAAGTTGTCGATGGGGCCCTAATCATTCAACACTGGGGCGCAGTTCTTCATGGCGATTTAGCATCAGTTCAAACTGCGATCCGCCCATCAATTGCAAATAGTTCTTGGGACTTTCCTCAATTTCCAGGAATCATGCGCGAAAGTTCTCGTGGATTTCTGGGTCGTCCAACTCTGTCTGGGCATCGACTTGGAAAAGCTTGGTCAACTAAGTTTGAAGTAACTGATTTTCATCACAGCGCAAATAATGTAATCGTGACATTGCGAGACTTTCATGCAGAACTTGAAGTCATTCTTAATTTTTCTTTAGATGTTCACGGAGTCTTGACGCAAAAAGCTTCCGTTAAAAATCTTGGATCAACTGATTATTGCCTCAATGAATTCATTCATTGGCTGCCATTGCCAAAAGAGGCCACACAAACTTTAGATTTTGCAGGACGTTGGTCAAATGAAAGAAATCCGCAAAGAAAAGATATTGCAACAGGCACCTGGGTGCGCGAATCACGCGAAGGCCGAAGCGGTCATAATTTTTCTATTGCCGATATCGCGTTGACTGCACAAACTTCATTTCAGTCGGGTAATGCTTGGGCGACAAGTATTGCTTGGAGCGGAAATTCACATTATCTAGTTGAAAAACTTTTCGATGGTTCGGTTTCAATGGGAGCTGGTGAGCTATTACTTCCAGGAGAATTGACTCTGGCAGCGGGTGAAAGCTATGAGGCACCTGCACTAGTTTCGGTTTTCTCTGCCGAAGGTCTAGACGGCATCAGTAGCGCTTATCACTCACACCTTCGTGCTAGACCAATGCATCCCAAGCGACCACGTCCATTAACGCTCAATATGTGGGAAGCCTTGTACTTTGACCACAACGAGGAAAAAATCAAAGCACTTATTGATGTAGCAGCAGAAGTTGGAATTGAGCGGGTAGTTTTGGATGATGGTTGGTTTCATTCACGCAGAGATGATCGCGCAGGACTTGGTGATTGGGTCATAGATCCAGCGGTTTGGCCACATGGTTTGTCGCCAATTATTAAGTACATCAATGACAAGGGAATCGAATTTGGTCTCTGGTTTGAAGGCGAGATGGTTAACCCAGATTCTGATCTCTACCGCGCACATCCTGAATGGATTTTGCATGAGGGTGATCGCGTTCCACCACTGTGGAGACATCAGTTAGTTCTAGACCTTGGTCATGAAGGAGCGTTCAAGCATGTGCTTGAGCAAACTTCTGCAGTGCTGTCTGCACACAACATTGCTTACATAAAGTGGGATCACAATCGCGTTCTGGTTGATGCGGGCCATCTTGGTCAAGCTGGTGTCCATCGACAAACACAAGCAATTTATCGTTTGTTTGCCGAACTCAAGGCGCGTCATGCAGATTTAGAGATCGAATCCTGCGCATCTGGCGGAGCACGTATTGATCTTGGAATTATTGATCTAGTTGATCGTTTCTGGACTAGCGATAACAACGATGCGTTGGAGCGCCAAACTATCCAACGCTGGACTGCGCAAGTTATTGCTCCTGAACTTCTAGGCACTCATATTGGGCCAACCCATGGACACCAAACTGGCCGCACACTTGAATTATCAATGCGTGCGACGACTGCTCTTTTTGGTCATGCTGGAATCGAATGGAATATCACTGAAGCAAGTGGCGAAGAGCGAAAGCATCTAGCCACTTGGGCCAAGTACTACAAAGATAATCGTGCGCACCTGCATTCAGGAAAAATGGTGCGAGTTGATTACCCTGACACTCATGCGTACTTGCATGGAGTAACTGCTCATGATCTTTCCCGAGCAATCTTTGCTTATGTTCAATTAACCCCAACAGTTGCAATTCATCCATCACCACTTAAATTCCCTGGGCTGGATCATTCTGCAAGTTACACAATCAAAGCGGTTTATCCCGCTGGTAAACCACGCTTCATGCTGATCACGCCACCTGAATGGATGAGCGGAATAACAATGTCGGGTTCAGCCCTTGCTTCAATTGGTGTAACTGCGCCGATTCTGGCACCAGCAAATGCTTTCGTAATTGAAATTATTAAGGCTTAATCAACCCAGTTCAAAGTTCGCTCAACCGCTTTTTTCCATCCTGCATAACCGATGGTGCGTTGTTGTTCCGTGCTTGTCGCACTCCAACGTCTTGATTGCTTCCATTGTTTTCTTACCTCATCAGTTGATGACCAGAAACCGACTGCAAGTCCTGCAGCGTAAGCCGCACCGAGTGCGGTTGTCTCACCAATTAAAGGACGAGTGATATCTATTCCCATCACATCTGCTTGCATCTGCATACATAAAGAGTTTGCGGTAATTCCTCCATCAACGCGCATTTCTTTCATTGGTACGCCACTATCGGCAACCATGGCATCCATAACATCTCGTGTTTGATAGCAAATTGCTTCTAGTGCGGCTCGCGCAAGGTGAGCTTTAGTTGCAGCTCTAGTTAGTCCAACAATTACACCGCGTGCATCACTACGCCAGTACGGAGCAAACAACCCAGAGAAAGCTGGAACAAAGTACACACCTGCAGTATCTGCAACCGATGATGCCAAGCCTTCAGTTTCTGCGGCATTTGTAATAATTCCTAATTGATCACGTAGCCACTGAATCGCAGAGCCGGTCACAGCAACTGAACCTTCTAGTGCGTAATGTGCTGGCTGATCACCTAATTTGAAACAAACAGTGGTTAACAAACCATTTTTTGAACGAACGATTTCAGTTCCGGTATTTAAAAGAGCAAAGTTTCCGGTGCCATAGGTTGTCTTTGATTCTCCGCGCTCAAAACACACTTGGCCAACCATGGCAGCTTGCTGGTCTCCCAAAATTCCTGCGATTGGAATTGATGTTCCAAAAGGCCCATGGGGATCGGTCATTGCATAAATTTCAGAGGACGATTTGATTTCAGGTAGTGCAGTTCGTGAAACCCCAAATATTGATAGCAGTTCTTGATCCCAATCCAAGGTTTCCAAGTTCATTAAAAGAGTACGGCTTGCATTGGTGACATCAGTTGCATGCACTCCACCGCGAACACCACCCGACAAGTTCCACAGCAGCCAAGAATCAATAGTTCCGAATCTGGCGTTGTCGCTATGTGCTGCAGGAACATTGGACAAGAACCAATTCATCTTGCTTCCGGCAAAGTACGGGGCAATGGTTAATCCAGTTTTGTGGCGGATAGTGCTTTGTTGCTCTTGAGTCAGTTTTGATAAGAAATCTGTTGTTCGGGTGTCTTGCCACACAATGGCGTTACTCAAAGGTTGGCCGGTTGTTACATCCCAGACCACAGTTGTTTCTCGCTGATTAGTTAACCCGATAGCTGCAAGATCTGAGCCCAAAATGTTGGCTTGCTTAAGCGCACCAGTGATTACCTCTTGTGCTCGCTCCCAAATTTCAGTGGCATCGTGTTCAACCCATCCAGCCTGAGGCAATATCTGACGATGTTCCATTTGATGCTGTCCCACAACTTGGCCCGAATGATCAAAAATCATAAATCGAGTACTACTGGTTCCTTGATCCAAGCTGCCGATGTAAGCCACGATGCACAAAACCTCTCGCTGTAAGTTAGTCTTAGAGTACTCAGTCGTAACGGAGATTCAACGCATATGTTCTTGTCGCAACTTGGCCCAGACCAGCGTGAATCTGCCGTTTCGCAATTAGCCACCGAGCAATTCGACATTCTGGTTATTGGCGGGGGAGTCACCGGTGTTGGCGCGGCCCTAGATGCTGCATCTCGAGGACTAAAAGTTGCCCTCATTGATTCTCAAGATATTGCAGCAGGAACGTCAAGCAGATCCAGCAAGTTAATCCATGGCGGTCTACGTTATTTGGAACAGTATGACTTCAAACTTGTTCGCGAAGCTTTGCACGAGCGCGAATTAATGGTTGCAACTCTGTGCCCACATCTTGTAAAGCCAGTTGGTTTTCTATTTCCGTTAACTGAAAAGTTAAAGGAACGCACTTATGTCGGAGCAGGGCTTGCACTGTATGACGCCCTTCGAGGATTTCAACGTGCCCTGCCTTGGCACAAGCACTTGAGCCAAAAGCAAATTAATGAAATTGCACCTTCCTTGCGTCATGACATTGTTACTGGTGCAATTAAATACTTTGATGCCCAAGTTGATGATGCACGGCACACGATGTCAGTTGCTCGTACTGCCGCTCGTCATGGGGCAATAATTGCAACGCGAGTTGCAGCCGAGACATTGATTCGTGAAGGTAAGCGAGTTGTTGGAGTCAATGCACGAGATCTTGAATCTGGTAAGAAGATTGCAATCAAAGCCGGAGCCACAATTATGTGTGCCGGTATCTGGAGTGATGAACTGCACGAAAAATTTGAACTAACACCTGGATACCACGTAACTATGAGTAAAGGTGCGCACATTGTGCTGCCAGGTTCTGCAATCAAATCTGATGCCGGAATTATTTTAAAAACTTCAGTTTCTGTTCTCTTCTTGATTCCATGGGGAGACAAGTGGATCGTCGGGACAACCGATACTCCTTATGATGGAGATCGCGCAGAGCCATACGCTTCACGTGAAGATGTTCAATACATTCTTGATCAAGCCAACAGAGTTTTAGAGCCAAAATTAATGGCTGAAGAAATCATCGGCGTTTATGCTGGATTGCGCCCATTGGTCGCAAACATAAAGAGCGCGACAACTACAAAACTTTCACGCGAGCACACCGTTGATCGTCCAGCTCCTGGATTTGTTTCAATCGCCGGTGGAAAGTACACAACTTATCGAGTTATGGGTAAAGATGTTGTTGATCGCGCAGTTATTGAACTTCGTCGAATCACACAAGATTCAGTCACCGAAAAACTTCCACTAGTTGGTGCAGATGGTTATTTTGCTCTAGAACAACAACGAGAGCGCATTGCTCAGGAAGCCGGAATTGATGTTGAGATAGTTACACATCTGCTTAACCGTTATGGCTCATTAATTAGCGAAATTCTTGAAATCATTGCCAACGATCCAAAACTTGCTAAGAAGTTGGACGCAGATCTTCCTTACATCAAGGCAGAGATCGTTTATGCCGCATCCCATGAAGGTGCAAGAACTGTTGATGATGTGATTTCACGCCGCACGCGTTTGGCTTTTGAAGCCGAAGGTCATGGTGTTCATCTTGCTGAAGAAGTTGCAATTCTTATTGCACCAATCTTGGGTTGGAGCTCAAAGGAACGCAAAGAATCAGTCGTGGCATATGAAGAGCTTGTAGATCGCGAACTTGCAGCGCTAGATGAGCTGCTCGAAGCTAATTCTTAATCTGCCCTTTACAACTATCAACACTTTGCTTCTTGGTCGCTGTTGGTGATGGAGTTGGTTTCGGCGAAGGTGTAGGACCTTGCAGGAGTTCAAAAATGACATCAACGCTTGACTTGGCATGAGTTCCAGAAACATCCTCAAAGACAATTTTTCCGATAAAACTTCCGGCAGACATTCCTCTCAGCTCAAGAGTCCACGCGCCACTTGTTTCACGCAAAATTCGTTGAGTCGGCTTGATTTCTGGAGTTGTCGTTTTATCAAAAACAAATTTCACATCACCTGTTACAACTGGCAATCCTGTTGGCCTGATAACGGTGACTCTAAACTTTGCAGCTTTGTCTGTGGTTGTTGAACTTTGGCTAACAAGGCTCATGGTCGTTGCTTCTTGTTGAGGCATTAAATCAACCAATGTTGGCTTCCATGCTCCTTTGACGAGTTCCAAAAATGACGAAGGTGTTCCACGGAAAACATTGAGATCTAATCTATTTCCTGGAACACCATACTTTGGTGCAATTCCACATGACGAGTACTGCCAAACAGTCCATTGCGAATCACAGTTAGCACCTGTCCATGAATGCACAAAGCAGCCTCCAGGCTTTACTCCTGGTTGATTAATTGGATTGGCTGGATCAATACCGTACTGGGCTAGCCACAAAGGATATTGGGCTAGCTCTTTTGATCGGACCATCGAACCTTCAAGGAAACTAGGATATGAATATAGAAATGGTGTTCGACCTGTTTTTTCCTTTAGCGATGCAAGAAAAGTAAGCGCCCACAAAGTTACTGCGCTCCTTGTTGCGTACTTTTGGCATGCACCGCCAGATGAGTAACGCACACATTTATTTTCTAAATCCAAGGCATACGGCAAATCTCTATCTGAATATCCGCCCATAGAAGCTAATCTCCATACGACCTTTTGGGCCTGAGCTAAGGCATCTTGTTTGATTTCTTCGGGTGAAGTCACATCAGGCAGAACCGCGTAATGGTAAAAACCTGTATACAGTCCGGCAGCTTGTGCCGCATAGTGATCCATTGCTGCATATTTGACTGCAAGACGATCTGCAGTTTCTCGAGTATCGGAAGCCTTGATAAAAACAAATCGCATGCCTTGTTCATACTTCTTTACAAAATCAATTGGCTTGTCATTGGGATGTTGCCAACGGCTAACGTCGGTGCCATGAATGCGACCGCCTGGACCCATTAAATCTATGAATTCAGCTGGATCAGCATTTGAAAGTTCTGGCAGTTGCTTCACAGTAATGGCACGAATAGGGGAGTACAGACTCTTTCCACTAACTACCGCTACCGCTCGATATCTAACCTTTGCATCTAGCGCTGTCGCTAAAGCTGTAACTTTCCACGTTCCTACCTTTGTGACTTTTGTTGCAAACCGTGTCGTCGTCCATTTTCCATTTGTATCAACTTGAATCTTGACTGCCGTGCCTGACTTGTTTGGCTTTAGATTGCCGTACATAGTCAATAAAGTTTCGGAAGCGCTTGGAGTCTGTCGAACCTGCATGCTTAAAACTGAAGTCGCACCCATTGATTGTGGCGCACCTACAACTCCAAGAATCAAAGCGGTTGCTAAAAGGAAAATCTTGATTTTCATTGTTCCCTGATATCTACTGTCAATCCAAGAACTTCGTGGATAGCTGAAATAAGTGCAGCTTTAAGGTTTGGGCGGGTTTCTGAGTACTCGTGCGAAGTTGCAAACTTACGACTATCTGAAAAATCAAGAGTCAGTAAGCCACCTTCAAAGCTAATGAGGCGTGCATCAAAGTATGCAATCCATGCAATTCTGTTATGAGATTCGAGAGTATCCAGCACATCATTCCAGCGGCTGCGAATCTGCTCGATCTCCATAGAGGCGAACTTTACCCGTGAAGGCGAACAGAAGCTTTCTCTTAGTGAGTGGGCGCGCCAATCCATTGGTGAAACTCATTAACTAACTGAACTCTCATATTTTTTCTGTGATCTGGCTGAATATTTAATGCAATGGCGACTCGAGACAAGATCTGTTCGATGGCTTTTTCGCTAACAAAACGCAACCGACCGATTTCTGCATTGGTTAGTCCATCAGCAGCGTAACGAAGTGTTTGTATCTGTATATCTGACAGCGAGGACATTAGTGAGTGAGATTCTTTATTACGCAGAGTTATTCCGCCATTTACCCAAGCCACTGGAGCGTCTTTCTCAAATGATCGGGATGCTGAGATGACATCGCACAGCGCGGTCAAGCTGCTCAGAGAATTTTTCAGAACTAGCCATGTACCCGCCGGCATTTGTGAGAGATCTTCCCCAATTAATCTCATATCAGCGCAAGGTACAAGAATGACTACTCCTATGCCGGGTGCTTCTTTGCGGATTGCATGAGCAATATCGACGGAATATTCCTGGCCCTTATGCATATCGATTAATAGAACATGTGGCTGCAGACTTCTAAATAAATTAATTGCTGTGCTTTTCTTACGTGCTTCTCCGACAACATCTACACCATGAAGTTTTAAAGCTGCTCCTACGCTAGAGAGTTCAAAAGGATCATCAATGATTACTAATACGCGATCACTCATACCTGCAAGGTTACGCCGAGTAATTTTTTAAATGAAGTACTTCATGGCCAATTGAGAGTTAGCACCACATGCACCGCCATTGATTAACGCTTGAGCAACTTCGCCAATGTTGCCGGAATCGACGCAATAATTGCTTCAGCATTAATTGGTGCACCATCAGATGCACGCACTGCTGCTTGATTCTGAATAAATGCGGCAGAGGCAGCAACATAGGCAAGTTGGTTGTAATCATTAAGAATTTCAATCGCATTAGTAGCAACTAGTGCACCCAAAATTCCTGCCAAAACATCGCCGCTTCCGGCCGTTGCTAGCCACGGAGTTGCAACTGGAAGTTGAATCAAAACTTCATCATTTGCAACATAAGTTGTAGAGCCCTTGAGCAAAACCGTTACACCTAGGGTATCCGCCGCGTTTTGAACCCACTTCTTGGGATCTCCCTCAATTGCTTCGGCGCTTACCGTTACGCCACGAGCTGATAACAAGGCAGCAAGTTCGCCGCTATGTGGAGTAATCAATGTTGGCTGCTCTAATGATCCGGCTAGATGCAGAGCTCCGGCATCCAAAACTGTTGGTACTGATTGCAAACGAATTAACTTGAACCATCGATGTCGCAGCCACGTTGTGACATCCGAATACTTCTTTGGATTGATTCCGCTACCGACAAGCCACGCTGCAACTTTGCCGGGTTGGACAACGGCCGATGGAGTTGAATGCAAAACCAAATGTGCAAGGCCTGATGAGCTATGAAAACGAATCATGCCAACACCAGTTGCAGATGCTGCAGCGGTAGTTAAAACAGCAGCACCCGGATACTGCGCAGAACCTGTGATTACACCTAAGACACCGCGGCTGTATTTGTGGTCTAGATCAGAAGGGGTGATGATGCACTTGGCTGCATCTCGTGTGGTCCACTTTTTCACAGTTCTGGTCATGATCAAATCCTATCTCTCTTAATTTGCGGGGCTTCACCGCTGCGTCCATACTTAAGCAACTTAAATGTCTTTACAGGGGGAAATCATGGACGCAAAGTGCCCAGTAGCTCACGGTGCAAACACTCAAACAAGTGAATCAAATACTTATTTGTGGCCAAATGCGCTGAACTTGGACATTCTGCACCAACATGATCGCAAGACAAATCCACTAGGTGAAGATTTTGATTATCGCGAAGAAGTTAAAACTTTAGATTTTGCTTCAGTGAAAAATGATCTGCATCAATTCATGACACAGACACAAGAGTGGTGGCCAGCTGACTGGGGTCACTACGGCGGATTGATGATTCGTATGGCCTGGCACTCTGCGGGTACTTATCGTGTTGCTGATGGTCGCGGCGGCGCAGGAACCGGAAGTTTTAGATTCGCGCCCCTTAATTCATGGCCAGATAACGGCAATCTAGATAAGGCCCGTCGTTTGCTGTGGCCGATCAAGCAAAAGTATGGAAACAAACTGAGCTGGGCTGATTTGTTTATTCTTGCCGGAACCATCGCGTACGAGAGCATGGGGCTAAAGACATTTGGTTTTGCTTTTGGCCGCGAAGATGTGTGGCATCCAGAGAAAGATATTTACTGGGGTCCAGAGGCTGAACTGATGATGCCAAGTGATGAGCGTTATGCAGACACAACTGATGCAAGCTCTTTGGAAAATCCATTAGCAGCTGTTCAGATGGGATTGATTTACGTAAACCCAGAAGGTATTAACGGAGTTTCAAATCCATTACTAACCGCACAACATGTTCGCGAAACTTTTGCTCGCATGGCGATGAATGATGAAGAGACCGTTGCATTAACTGCTGGTGGTCACACAGTAGGCAAGGCCCACGGAAATGGCGATGCTTCTCTATTGGGACCAGCACCAGAGGCTGCAGATATTTTTGAACAAGGCTTAGGGTGGAACAATCACACCAAGCGTGGTGTTGGTCGTAACACTGTAACCAGCGGAATCGAAGGTGCTTGGACAACCGAGCCAACAAAGTGGGATGCCGGCTACTTTGAAATGTTGTTTAAGCATGAATGGGCACTTGTTAAATCACCAGCTGGCGCGCATCAGTGGGAACCAACAAATATTGCCGAAGCTGATAAGCCAGTCGATGTTGAAGATTCATCAATTCGTTACAACCCAATGATGACTGATGCAGATATGGCAATGATTATTGATCCGATTTACCTAGAGATCTCTAAGAAGTTCCATGCAGAGCCAGCGTATTTAGATGATGCATTTGCACGTGCTTGGTTCAAGCTAACGCACCGCGACATGGGTCCAAAGATTCGCTACATCGGACCAGATGTTCCACAGGAAGAATTGATTTGGCAGGATCCAATTCCTGCAGGCACCAATTCTTATGACGTTGCCGCAGTTAAGGCAAAAATTGAAGCAGCAGGACTTTCGGTTGAAGAGCTAGTTTCTACTGCCTGGGATAGCGCACGTACTTTCCGCGGCTCTGATCTTCGCGGTGGCGCGAACGGTTCCAGAATTCGCCTAGAGCCTGCTCGCAAGTGGGAAGGCAATGAACCTGCGCGACTAAACAAGGTACTTGCAGTACTTGAACCAATTGCAACAGCAAGTGGGGCGAGCATCGCTGATGTAATTGTTTTGGCTGGAAACATCGGTGTCGAAAAAGCAGCAGCTGCCGCTGGCGTCAAAATTTCTGTTCCATTTGCTCCAGGTCGCGGTGATGCAACCCAAGCACAAACAGATGTTGCAAGCTACGCCGTCCTTGAACCGATTCATGATGGTTTCCGTAACTGGGTAAAGAAAGAATATGCAGTTACACCCGAAGAGTTGCTACTGGACAGAGCTCAGTTGATGGGCTTAACCGCTCCTGAAATGACAGTATTACTTGGTGGAATGCGCGTAATTGGTGCAAACCATGGTGGCTCATCACACGGCGTATTTACTAAGAATGTTGGAACACTTTCAACTGACTTCTTTGTAAACCTTACCGACATGAAGTACATATGGGAGCCAGCAGGTGAAAACCTGTACAACATTCGTGATCGCAAGACCGGTGCTGTTGACTGGACCGCTACCCGCGTAGATCTGGTCTTTGGTTCAAATTCGATTCTTCGCTCATATTCAGAGGTCTATGCACAAAACGATAACAAGGAAAAGTTTGTTAAAGACTTTGTTGCTGCATGGACCAAGGTGATGAACGCAGATCGCTTCGATCTGAAGTAATTTTCACGATCTGATGTGGGGCGGGTCGGGCTCGAACCGACGACGACAGAATTATGAGTTCGGAAGCGATGACTGGGAGTAGACCGAACTACCTCGGTTTACCCAGTAACTTCCAAACAACTTCAAGTTCCGCCGCCTTTCCAAAACAGCCTCTGTGGGGGTTTCAAGTGCACCAAGCCACAAGTCCTAAGCGCCAAATATCCTTCCAGATCTCTTGAGTAAGAGCATTATGAATATCGGTCCACCCACTAGAGCTGTCACAACGCCCAAAGGGAGCACCTGTGGGGCAACAATAGTTCTAGCAATTGTGTCTGCCGCTAGAACGAAAAGGGAACCTAACGGAATTGAAAACATCAATACCCTGCGGTGGTCACTTCCTACAATCAACCGGGCAATGTGAGGAACGACCAATCCAACAAATCCGATGGCTCCCGAAACAGACACGACCACTCCCGTAACTAAGGAAGACAACAGAAATAAAACAAGTCTAAATCTCTTTACATTGATGCCCACACTAATTGCTATGTCATCTCCCATTGCCATAGAATTCAGCCATCGTCCTCTGTAGATTGCGTAACTAACCAGGATCAAGAGAGAAGCAAATGGAATGAGAAGCACACTCCACTGGGCCCTACCTAATCCGCCCAAGAGCCAGAAGATAATGCTGCTAGCCGCACGCTGGTCTCCCAGAAATACGAGCAGGCTAGTTATTGCTGAGAATAGATAACTGAATGCAAATCCGCTCAAAATTAATCTAACCGGAGACAGCCCCTGACGACCGGCTCGGGCGACTAAATAAACCAGTGCCATAGCGATGCTTGCTCCAATGAAGCTGGCGACACTTATGGCGCTCGCGCCAATTAGGGTTGTGGCGGAAAAAAGATTGAATACGATAATCGAGGCGGCACCTATTGAAGCTCCGGAAGAGATTCCAAGTACATAAGGATCAGCCAAGGAGTTTCGGACTAAAGCTTGCATAATGGTTCCAACTATGGCGAGCGAGGAACCGACAATTAAGGCGAGAAGAGCGCGCGGCAGGCGAAGTTCCAAGACAATACTTACATCCGAAGGTTCAAAGTTACTTCTGTCTGCGCCCGTAAAATAACTAAGCAGGATATCCACGATCTCACGGAGTGGTATGTCTGCCGAGCCTGAAACAATTGCAATTGGTAAAGCTATCAAGATAGCAAACCACAACGACAGAACTATAGGCAATAAAGGTGCACTAGGCCCCAGAAACCCTTTTTGATTTAGATTATCTCTGGTCAGTCTCTTAATAGCGACACCCTCTCATTAGGAGCTCCTACTTTTGAAATCATCTCTCCATTTGAAGCGGACCCCAAGAAGATAATTTGGAAATCACCTTCACTACTTGACTTGACCTGATCTATGTGCACGCCAAAGAATTTAAGTATTGTTTTTTTTGTCAAAACCGCTTTAGTAGTTCCTATCTTCTGAAGTTTAGTATCATCAATTAAAATCACTTTGTTTGAATATTTGGCAACCAAGTTCAAATCATGCAATACCGCCACAACTGTTATACCTAGACTCTTTACAAGACTAAGAATCTCGAATTGCTGTTTGATGTCTAAGTGGTTTGTTGGCTCATCTAGTAGAAGTACTTGAGGTTCTTGTGCTAACGCTCTGGCGATTTGCACCCGCTTTTTCTCGCCTCCCGATAATGTTGAAAACTTCCTATCTAGGAAGTTAAGCATTCCGACTTGCCCTAGAGACTCTCTAACTTTTTCGCGATCCATTCGGCTATATCCAATGATGTTGGAACTGTGTGGCACCCGACCGACAGATACAACTTCCTCCACGGTGAAATCAAATTCGGTTTCAGAATCTTGTGCCACCACTGCCACTTGCCTTGCAAATGTCTTAGGTCTGATTTGAGTCAATTCCTCACCATCTAGCTCTATCTTTCCAGAGTCACAATTTAGAGCTCGATAAAGGAGCCTCAGCAGAGTAGTTTTTCCAGAGCCGTTTACCCCAACTATTGAGGTGAATTCACCGGATTTAATCTCTAAGGTCAAGCCAGACAGGATCGGAGTTGTGTCTATGCTCACCCCTACATTTTCAAGATTAAATCCGGTGACCGTCATTTACCCTCTACTTGTCCCAGAGGAGCGAAGCTAGACGAAGCGTGGCATCGGCGGTGCGGATGCCCGGGACAATTTCGGCATATACGAAGCAAGGGTGCTGCTTGTTCTTTATTGCAGTGATCGATTGCAATCCAGGAATAGTAGCGAGAGTTTTGATGCGATCATTGCAGCTATAGCCGCCATATGTGACTACAGGCATAACTTCCGGATTTGCCGCTATAACGCTCTCCCAAGATACCTCGGTCCATGTTTTAGGCACGTTTTGGATTACGTTTCTTCCTCCTGCTAACCTAAACATTTCAGTGGGTATCGCAAATGTTCCTGCAGTGAAAGGAGACTCTTCTCCGCTGTCATATAGAAATAAGCTGACTGGTTTCGCACCTGCGGGAACCTTAGAACGCGCAAGTTTAATAGTCTTCTTGTATTCCGAGATCAACTCATTTGCTCTCTTTTGCACACCGAATATGGCGCCTAAAGAGCGAAGATCAAAATAGACATCCTCCATAGTCGAGCGACCTAAGCCAGGATTTACGTGCCGGCAGGACTCTTTAAGAATGTAAGTCTTGACTCCTTTCGCGCGAAGCGACTTGGTATTTACCTCACCGCCAACTCTCAAACCATAGTTATAACCAGCAAACATGAAATCAGCTTTAGTGTTCAAGATCGGCTCCATTTCTGGATATTTGCCAACAGTCACCTTTACGCCAGCTGCAGCCAAACGTGCTTTGAAATCTGGGGTTAGTTCATCCGCTGTATCTTGGCTGTAAACCCAAGCAGCGACGATTTTTCTTTCTAATCCCAAAGCCACCAGGTACTCGAGCATGTTAACGTCGTAAGAAAACACCCTCTTGGGAGGGGCGTTAAATAGCACCTTCTCGCCACAAACATCTATTGTCACCGGCTTGAATGTTGTAGCGGCTGAGGCGGAAGAGGCTGATGTTGCAAATAGAAGAGATGTAATTAGTCCCGCGAGAACTATGAAAACTCCAAATTTGTAGGATTTTTGCACTTTATATGTCATTTCTGATCCTGTTCCATAATAATATTAATGATAATGATTATCATTATCATTATTGAACAGGATCAGGAATGATTTGTCAAGAACCTTTTTTGGGGCGGTTTCAGTCAAAGTGGAAGTGCCTGAATTTTGGCAACTTATTCTGGGCGCAGGAATTGAGCACTTCTTGGGTTGCTATTGGGTGAACCTCACAAGCATGAATTATGTGTGGGAGCCAGCAGGTGAAAACCTGTACAACATTCGTGATCGCAAGACCGGTGCTGTTGACTGGACCGCTACCCGCGTAGATCTGGTCTTTGGTTCAAATTCGATTCTTCGCTCATATTCAGAGGTCTATGCACAAAACGATAACAAGGAAAAGTTTGTTAAAGACTTTGTTGCTGCATGGACCAAGGTGATGAACGCAGATCGCTTCGATCTGAAGTAATTTTCACGATCTGATGTGGGGCGGGTCGGGCTCGAACCGACGACGACGGAATTATGAGTTCCGGGCTCTAACCAACTGAGCTACCGCCCCTAACGAGGCAAACTTTACCTTGAATTTTTCTCGCGCTGGAATCCTCTGCGTCCCCAGAACTCCCACAGTCCCATGACGGACAGTATGAGCGCAAAACCGAAGAGTAAATCCTCAATAGGTGCGCCGGCGATGCGATAACCCGTAATCGAATCTGGGTCGTACATGACAATTCCTTTTCCATCATCACGTATATGAGTCAGCCACCAATTAGTCATTAACTGGAAAGGAAGAATGATCATGTACGAAAGCCAAAAAGCTAGACGACTGAGTAGAGAATTTTTGAACACGAAAAGATCTACGCATACCGCGACAAAAACTGCGGCAACGGCGATATCGCTATAAATCATTTCTTCTCATCCTTACCGAACTCTTTTTCCCGAAGATGTGGCTTAACAGTTGTCACGCCTTCAATGGTCAGAATCGCTGCCATTGGCACAATGATGAAGAAAAGGAATTCTTCTAGTGGAATATCAAAAGGTCCATAAATGCCAAGCATGCGATCGCGGTTGAAGAACCAATGTCCTTGAGCGATTGCGTATGCATCCCAAATTAAAAAGAGAGTACTGATAGGAAGGATGCTCAAAAGTGCGCGCTTCCATCGGCGAAGAACGCTGGTTTTCAAAATAATCTCTAGCCAAAAAGAGCCACAAACAGTGAAGGCGAGCATCGCCATGTAACCAAATTTTTCCACGTCAGATCTTCTCACACCACCTTTGGTAGGGTTGTCGAAAAGGGGGCAGACATGCAGGAAAACGCAGTTGTACTCTTTAAGCGAGTTCGCCTTTTCTCAACTATTTCTGTGATTTTTGGAATCCTTCTTTCTCTTCTCTTCTCAGATCTTTTGGGTAAAGGTTCAATGGGTTGGCAGGTAGTAATCGCCGTCATTGCCCTAGCAATAGGAATTCCGCACGGCGCCCTTGATCACCTGGTAACCCTGCCAAAGG
>JBJONF010000015.1:0-17382 GCA_046051985.1 Actinomycetota bacterium | reverse complement strand
ACAACCAAAATTACATCGCCGCCGCGTCCACCATTGCCGCCATCTGGACCACCTAGTGGCTTGAATTTTTCGCGCTTAACAGAAACACAACCATCGCCACCTTTTCCGGCAATGGCATAGAGAGTTACGCGATCAACAAATGTTGTCACTTATGAACTCCCTTCGCTTCCTACAATGTTGTTGAATGAAAAAAGCGAGCCGCATGATTACGGCTCGCTCTTTTACAAGAAACCTAAAATTAAGCTACCGGAGCCACATTCACTACACGGCGTCCGCGAGCGCGACCGAATTCAACAACGCCTGCAGCTAGTGCAAACAAAGTGTCATCCTTACCGCGACCTACGTTCTTGCCTGGGTGAAAATGTGTTCCGCGCTGGCGAACTAGAATTTCGCCTGCATTAACTTCTTGTCCGCCGAAACGCTTGATACCAAGGTACTGTGGATTGGAATCGCGACCGTTTCGTGTCGAGGAGACACCCTTCTTACTTGCCATTTACTTCGTCTCCCTTACTTCGCGCCGTTGATGGCGGTAATTTTTACACGAGTCAGTTGCGCACGGAATCCCTGGCGACGACGGTGACCTGTCTTGTTCTTGTAACGCAAGATATCGATCTTTGGTCCCTTAAGTTCTTCAAGAACTTCGCCAGTTACCTTTATGCCTGACAAGACCTTTGGATCTGTTGTAACGGCTGCACCATCTACTACGAGCAAGGCAGGGAATGAAACAGTTGCACCAGCAGCAGCGTCGATGCGATCAACGATTACTGTGTCGCCAACTGCGACCTTCTCCTGGCGTCCGCCAGCTTTAACGATTGCGTACACGTGTTACTCCAGTTCATCTTCTAAGCCATGGGCTAATCGAGCCCGTCGGGCAGAGGGTAAGCGTACGCAAGCGTGTGCTTAGCGGTCAAATTGCGATGAGACGATCCTGGTCACAGCCTTTTCCAGCGCATATATAGGGTCACTGGACGCACCCTTTACTTCAGCATCGGCCTGGGCGATTGCCCCTACGGCATCTGCAATTTGGGCCGGGCTCCAGCGATTGAGCTGCCTGCGCGCCTTATCAATCTGCCATGGGGCCATTCCCAACTGCCCGGCTAATTCAAATGATTTTTGATTGCGATTTGCTCCCGAAACTTTTGCCAAGGAACGCAATGATGATGCGATCGCGCTAGTAATCATTACCGGGTCAGTGCCTGTTTCTAGTGCGCTGCGCAAAGTAATTAGCGCAGCAGAAAGATTGCCATCAAGGGTTGCATCTGCAACATCAAAGCCGGTGGTTTCGATTCGACCTTGGTGATACTTATCAACCATTGCTTCATCAATTAAACCTGACGGTGTATCAGCTGCAATCTGTCCAACTGCGCCTTGTAACTCACGAAGATCATTTCCTAGTGCACCTACTAATGCTGCAACCGCCCCGGTTGATGCTTTACGGCCAAGGTCAAGAAAAAGAGATTTAACAAACTCTTCTTTTTCTGCCTCTTTCTTTAGTGGATCACAAGCGATTATCTCTGGCTTTGCTTTTTTTATTGCATCTAAAAGCGCTTTGCCTTTCACGCCACCTTTGTGCACAAAAATTACCGTTGTTGATGCATCAGGTTGATCTAGGTATCGAGTTATTTCATCTCGATTATCTTCCGGCAAATCTTGCAGATCCCGAATGATAAGTGCCCGTCTTTCAGAAAACAGCGAAGGCGCTAAAGCATCGGCAATGTCGCCAACAATTGTGTCTGCAGCAAATAAAGTGGTGATTTCACAGTTTTCATCTTTGAGTTGAGCATTGAGCTTGGTTAATGCTCGATCTGCTAGCGCCGATTCAGAACCAAGGATTAAGTAAAAAGCATTCATTCCTTGCCTCCCTAGCTCCAGTAAAACAATTTAATCCTACCTTTGCTTTTCCGAACTCGAAGATGGTGAGCTTGTGCTGTAACTGCAATCGCGCCATCGGTATCTGTTCGAAAAACCTGTGTCCCAAGTCTAGTCAGGGAGTCGATACTTTCCTTGGCTGGATGACCATAAGGATTCTTGGCCCCCACGCTGATCAGAGCGATCTGTGCGGACAAGGCCTTCATCAATCCTTGATCTTGATACTTAGAACCGTGGTGACAGAGCTTATAAATATCTACCGGTCCCACTAAATTAATCAGTTCATGCTGTGCTGGTGGTTCAAGATCCCCTGCTGAGAAAAGACTCCAATCAGATGTTTGTGCGATCACCGCAATACTTGAATTGTTAATCGCTGAACCCTCACCTGGTAATTCTTCAAAGACTCTTGTTGTTGCCTCTGGCCATAGAACTTTCAATCTGACCTGGCCCACTTGTGCAGTCAGGCCTTTTTGCGCCCTGACTATCTGTGACTTTTTAAGTGAATTCAATGCAATTCTGCTTTGTAGCTCTGGTGCCAAGTTATTGCTGATCCACACTTGATTCACTTTTCTTCCTTTGAGCAGCCCTGATAATCCCCCGACGTGATCAGCATGAAAGTGAGAAAGAATCAGTAACGGAATCTCATTAATACCTAAATTCTTCAGACACTTGTCTTCGGCAACAGAGTCAGGGCCTACATCGATAACTATTGCGCGGTGTGCACCCAGATTTACAACAAGTGAATCCCCTTGACCAACATCACATTGTGCAACCTGCCAATCACCTGCAGGCCAACGTTGGATCCACCCTAAAGCCAGAATGATAATTAAAAGTACTGCCGCACTTTGTTTCCAACTCTTTTTAAACAGGAAAAGCCCAGCAAGAATTATTGCCATCAAACCAAAGCCAATTAAACCGTTATGAATTGTGAGCACGGGGAAAGCAGCAACCCAGTGAGCTATTCCAGTTATAAAGCCTGCTGGAAAACGAATGAAAAAGATGATGAACTGGGTTAACCATGGGGCAAAAGGTGAAACAAGGGCGGCGATAAACCCCAGCACTGTAATTATGGCAACGGCAGGTGCTGCTAATAGATTGGCAATGATGCTCATCGGCGATAAATAACCAGATAAAGAAACAAGAATGGGTGAACAAAAAACAATTGCTGCAATGGGTGGTGCCAACGCGCCAGCTAACTTCTTATGTGTTGGTAACTTTTCCACGATTCGTGGGGCTAGTAAAAGTAATCCCGCCGTTGCTAAAACAGATAGTGCAAAACCAGCATCACGTGATTGCCACGGATCGCCAAGAACTACAGCGCAGATCGCAAACCCTAATGCGGGCAAAGAGTCTGAACCCCGTTTACCAAGTTGGGCCGACAGCAGAACCGCTGCCATAGCTGCAGCGCGCAGTACAGAAGGTGATGGTCGTACCAATGCGATGAAACAAGCAAGCGCAATAGCAGTTGCGATGATTCGAAGATTCTTGCGCCGGATAAGAAATTGCATGCACCACAGCACAAAGGTTGAAACAATTGCAAAGTTCGCACCGCTTACAGCAACTAGGTGGGTTAATCCAGAACGTTTCATTGCCTCTTTAAATTCTGGTGATTGTTTAGAGGTATCCCCCAGCACCATTCCTGGAATCAACGCCCCTGCATCACCATCGCCAGAATTTTCACGCAAGCCTTCACGAATTGCGCCCAGTCCAGCGGCCCAAGAAGATGGTTCGGTCTGGATAATGATTGGGCCATTAACAATAAAGAGCGCAGCAACCCGTGATTCTTTACTTTTTAGAACCGTCGCTGTCCCAGCGATGGTTTGTCCTGGAAGCAGTTGAATCTGATTCTTTGTCAGAACTCGAATCGGAGTTCTCAAGGTAAAAACTTTATCGTGGGCGGTAAATTGCAAAAGCCGGACGGTAAACGAGAAATTTCCAGTAGCTGTTTTGCTTGGGTCAGTTTTAACCTGGGCTGAAAAAGAAACCTGCTGATCAAAGTAATCGCTAATTGCCGAGTTTTCTAATGAAACCTGCCGCATGGACATTGCCGCTGCACCGACCATGATTGTCAGCAAAAGCAGAGTCAATCTCTTTTTGCTCTTGGCGATTGCAACAACTGTGAAAAGTAGTGCGCAAGCAAATAGTCGCCATGGCGAGACTGCACTCTGTATCAGCGCTCCCGCCCAAAGAGCTCCTCCTAAGGCAAGAGCTCGGTAATCAATTAAATTCTGACTTTTGATTTGATCTGTGCGAATTTTGCAGTACCAATCCCACTGACCTTTTGGAGATCATCAATACTCAAGAAGGATCCATTGATCTTTCGGTACTCAACAATTCGAGCTGCGATAACAGGACCAATCCCATCTAGCGCATCAAGTTGTCGAGCGGTCGCGCGATTGATATTGATCGGGCCAGATGAAACCTTCTTGCTGACCCGATGCCCAGCAGCATTTACAACCGTTGAATCAACATAAATTTGCTCACCGTCATTAAGTACGCGCGCCAAGTTAATGGTGCTCAAATCAGCACCAGGTGCGCTATCTCCCGCCGCCTTGATGGCATCAATTACCCGAGATCTTCCGGTCAAGGAGTAAACCCCAGGTTTGTTTACCGCACCTGTCACATCTACAAAAATTTCGGGTTCAGAAATTGTTACTGGAATGATTTCAGGGGCTGAATTGATGTGGGTGTTTCCCCGAAGGACTATGAGTAAAGAAAAGGTCAAAACTATTGCGGCGATGATTCCCAGGGCTATTTTCTGAGGACGTGAGAAATGTAGGTCAAACCACCACTGGGAAAGTGAATCAAATGCAGCTCTAAGTTGTTCCATTGAGCAAGTGTGAACTTGGCGAATACGCCAAGGTGTTTCCAAGTACTTAGTTGTTGATAACGATATTTACTAGCTTTGGAGCACGGGTAATGATCTTATTGATACTTGCTCCAGCTAACGCTTCGACAATACTTGGCAAAGCAAGTGCGGCTGCTTCAAGATCAGTATCTGAAATCGTTGGTGCGACATCTAAGCGATCTTTAATTTTTCCATTAATCTGTACAACCACAGTGACCGCATCGGCTACAAGTAATTTCTCATCAACGACCGGCCAGCCAGCAAGTGCTACACAAGGCTTGTGACCTAAGCGCTCCCACATTTCTTCTGCGGTAAATGGTGCAACAAGTGAAATCATGATCGCGATTGCTTCTACCGCTTCGCGTACTGCAGGATCTGCTGCGCCGCAACCAGAATCAATTGCTTTACGTGTTGCATTTACAAGCTCCATCACGCGTGCCACGGCGACGTTAAAACGGAAAGATTCAACTGCAAAGCTGGCATCATGTAACGCCTTATGAGTTGCTTTACGTAACGCAAGATCCCCCGAGGCAAAATCCACTCCTGCCGCACTTGTCACATCTCCCGACAATCTCCAGGCACGAGTTAAGAATTTAACTGATCCAGATGGTGAAACATCAGACCAATCCACATCATCTTCTGGAGGTCCAGCAAAAACCATTGATAAACGAATCGCATCTACTCCGTGGTTTTCTAACTCATCTGAAAGGCGTACAAGATTTCCGCGGCTTTTGGACATTGCAGAACCATCCATAACAACCATTCCTTGATTGAGCAAACGGGTAAATGGTTCATTGAAATTAACCATTCCCATATCGTTCAAAACCTTGGTAAAGAAGCGGCTATATAGCAGGTGCAAGATCGCATGAGTTACTCCACCAACATATTGATCAACAGGCAACCAAGTATCTACATCTTTCTTAGAAAATGGTTCGTTGGCATTTGTTGGATCGGCATAGCGCAGGTAATACCAAGAAGAATCCACAAAGGTATCCATCGTGTCGGTATCGCGCTTTGCATCAGCTGAACACTTTGGGCACTTTACATTTACCCAATCTGTGGCAGCACCCAATGGTGAAGTTCCCTTTGGCTTTAAATCAAGACCTTCTGCATCAGGCAAGGTCAAAGGAAGTTGATCTGCAGGTACCGGTACTTCTCCGCATGCTGGGCAATGAATAATTGGGATGGGTGTGCCCCAGTAGCGCTGGCGTGAGACTAACCAATCGCGCAAACGATAGTTACGTGCAGATTTTCCCTTGCCATCTATTTCCAGCTTTTTGTTGATCGCAGCTATTGCGTCAGCTTTGTTTAAACCATTTAAAGAATCTGAATTAACTAACTTTCCATCCCCTACTGTTGCAACGCCTGTTTGGCTGGGATCCTCTTCGCCGGTTTCGACAACAACGCGCACAGGAAGTTTCATTGCTCGAGCAAAATCTAAGTCGCGTTGATCATGTGCTGGAACAGCCATGATTGCACCCGTTCCATAATCAGCTAAAACATAATCGCTGGCCCATATAGGTAGTTTTTCACCATTAACTGGGTTGATCGCAAAACGATTAAGGAATACACCGCTCTTTGGGCGATCAGTTGCAAGGCGATCGATGTCACTTGCAGCCTTAATTGTTTCCAAATACTTCGCAAAATCAGCTTCAACACCTGTGCCTTGAACAAGCTCTGCAGCTAATTCGCTGTCGACTGCAACAACCATAAAGGTTGCGCCAAACAGTGTGTCGGGACGAGTCGTATAGATCGTTACAGGCTCGGTTCGACCTTCGATTTCGAAATTGACATTTGCACCCGTTGATCGGCCGATCCAGTTGCGCTGCATCGTGAGAACTTTGTCAGGCCACTTGCCTTCAAGTTGAGCCATGTCATCAAGTAAACGATCTGCGTAATCCGTGATCTTGAAATACCACTGATTCAATTTCTTCTTTGTAACCGTTGAATCACACCGCTCGCACAAACCTGCAACTACTTGCTCATTTGCAAGAACAGTTTGGCAACCTGGACACCAGTTAACCGCTGAATCTTTGCGATAGGCCAAACCGCGCTCGTAAAACTTTAGGAATAACCACTGGTTCCATTTGTAGTATTCCGGGTCGCAGGTATTGAAAACGCGATCCCAATCAAATGAACATGCATAACGTCGCATCGATGCTTTCTGCACCGCGATGTTTTCATAGGTCCAAATTCGTGGATCTGAATTACGCTTGATTGCTGCGTTTTCTGCCGGCAAACCAAAGGCATCCCAACCAATTGGGTGCATGACATTGAAACCTTTTTGCGCCCAGTAACGAGCGATTACATCTCCGAGCGCGTAAGCCTCCGCGTGACCCATATGAAGATCACCTGATGGATACGGGAACATATCCAAGACATATTTCTTTTCACGTGTGTCATCTGCGCGACCTGATTTAAATGGTTGCAACTGATCCCAAACAGGCAGCCACTTTTCTTGCACGTAGGCAAAGTCATATGCCGCGTGCTCACGCTCGTCATTCACGTTGTTATTCATACGTGGAGCTAAGGGGATTTGAACCCCTGACCCCCTGCATGCCATGCAGGTGCGCTACCAGCTGCGCTATAGCCCCAATTTTTGTGCGAGTGCAGACCTTACCGCATTTACTGCGGAGCGCCTTTATGCAGTAGTTGCACCGCTTTCTTCACCATAAACAGGCTCTGGAATTGAGCCAGCATTATGTTCAATCAAATTCCATTGTCGCGGATTACGTTCCAAAATTGACCACGACGCATTGGACAATCCGCCGATGACGCCCCATTTAGACATTGGAAGTTCGAGCAAGGAACCCAAGATGCAGCGAGCGGTTCCTCCATGTGTTGTGACAACCAATAACTGATCTGTCTTTTCGCCCAAAGCTTTTTTAATTGCACGAACTGCACGGTCTGCAACTTCGCTACGTCGTTCACCCGTTGTGCCCGCAGGATTATCTTCACCATCAATCCAGCGAATAAAGTTATGAAAATCTTCGGCGCGATTTTCAGCACCTGTTTTTCCTTCCCATAAGCCACCATTGGTCTCACGAAGATCTTCATCGATTTCAACAGTAAGGCCTATTAAATCTGCCAAGGATTGCGCGGTATCGCGTGCACGACCCAGATCACTTGAAATAATCATGGTCGGTTTCATGCCTGCAAGAATTTGAGCTGCGTGTTGTGCTTGGAATCGTCCGACTTCATTAAGGTCGATATCTGAATGACCTTGAAAGCGGTTTACTACATTCCAATCAGTTTGGCCATGACGCCACAAAAGAACGCGATTAGCGGCCATTAACGGCGGCCTCCCTCACTGCTTCTAAATCAATTGTTGGGCAGTCATTCCACAAGCGATCCAACATGTAGTACTTACGAAGTTCGGCGCTTTGTACATGAACTACTAAATCTGAGTAGTCAAGCAAAATCCATTCAGCGCCATGTTCACGACGAACAGGCTTGTCACCAATTGCTGCAAGTTGACGTTCTACTTCATCTGCAATCGAATCAACTTGTGCTTCATTTTGACCTGTTGCGATTAAGAAAACCTCGCTCAGAACTAATTGATCTGAAAGATCCAGTGCCACAACATCTACTGCGATCTTGTCGATCGCAGCCTTGGCGGCAACTTGGGTAATCTCTAGAGTTCTGCTGCTAATTGTCATAGAGGTTATTCTCTCGTATAAATGCGGCTACCGATGACGAAACTTCTGCGCTCAAACCTTGTCGAATTGTGGTGGCGGCAACATCTAAGGCGCCGATATCAACCCCATCGCCTGTATGTCCTGGTCTTGCGATGATTAAGAATTCGACCATACCGCGCAGATCATCGATGCGATGCCAGTGATCTAATTTTTCTGCAGCATCTTGGCCAACGACTAAAACAATGGTGTCATCCGGATAATTTTGGGTTACGGCTTCAACGGTATCTATCGCGTAACTTGGACCGGTTCGCAGGATTTCAATTGGATTAACTTGAACCTTGGATGCGATATGTGGCGGCAAGTCAGCTAAAGCTAATTGGCACATCGTGCGTCGTTGCTGACCTGTTGCAATTGGCGCGTTTTGGCGAAGTAGAGGCATGCCGGCCGGAATAACCAATAATTGGTCAACTAAATCTTTTTCAATCAGTTGGGTAATTACATGCAGATGACCCAAATGAATCGGATCAAAAGTTCCTCCATAAATACCTACTCGAGACAAATTAGTCTCGGTCTAGGCGAAGTACTAAATACAAAAAGAGTGACATCACGACAAAAGTGAAGACTCCGAAAAACAGTGGTGAGGCTGGAAGTTCGCGAGTAACCTCGTTGGCAAGAATCATCATGGTTGGAATACTACTACTTACCGGCCAATAGCTCTTTAAATCTGGCTTCATCGATAACTGGCACACCTAATTCTTGCGCTTTTGCCAGCTTTGACCCTGGGTCACTTCCTACTAATACATAGTCAGTTTTCTTTGATACCGAGGAAGACGGCTTACCGCCATGGGCTGTAATGGTTTCTGAAATCCCATCTCGGGTGAATGATTCAAGACCACCGGTAACAACAAAGGTAAGCCCTGCCAATGTTTGTGGCAGTTGTTCAGTTTGCTGCACAACCATGCACACGCCAGCTTTTTCCCACTTTGTAATAATCTCTTTATGCCACTTCACACCAAACCATTCGACAATAGATTCGGCGATGATCTGACCAACACCATCGATTGCGGCTAATTCTTCCGCACTAGCTTCTGAAATTGATTTGATTGAACCAAGTGCTGAAGCTAAACCTTGCGCAGCTGTTGGGCCTACGTGACGGATGGAGAGTGCAACCAATGTGCGCCACAGTGGACGAGTCTTTGCTTCTTCGAGCGCGGCTAATAGCTTGTCTACATTTGCCGCAGGAGTTCCATCCTTTTTTGTAAAGAAAGTAGATGTAACCAACTTCTTGGCTGTTAAATTAAATAGATCAGACTCATCTTCAATGATCTTGGCATCCAACAAAGCAATTGCTGCTTCGTAACCTAAAACATCAATATCAAGAGCTGCACGGGATCCGATGTAATAAATTCGCTCTCGAAGTTGTGCTGGGCAGCTTTGGGTATTTGGGCAACGAATATCCACATCACCTTGGCTCATGGCACGCAGTTTGGAGCCACATTCTGGGCAGTGTGCGGGCATCACAAATGCGCGTTCTGTTCCTTTTCGCTTATCAAGCACTGGACCAAGAACTTCAGGAATCACATCTCCAGCTTTACGAATAACAATGGTGTCTCCAATTAAGACGCCTTTGCGAACAATCTCTTCAGCGTTATGCAAGGTTGCATTTGTAACTGTAGATCCCGCAACTTTAACTGGCTCCATGTAAGCAAAAGGTGTAACTCTGCCCGTTCTTCCAACGCTGACCTTGATATCAAGCAGGACGGTCGTAACTTCTTCCGGTGGATACTTGTATGCAATCGCCCATTTTGGAGCACGTGAAGTAAAGCCCAACTGTTGTTGCTGCGATAAAGAATCAACTTTAATTACTACACCATCAATTTCATGCTCCACATCATGGCGATGTTCTGCATAAAATTGAATAAATTTCTGCACCTCTGCGCGAGTACCACAGACTTTAAAGCGATCACTAGTTGGCAAACCTAAACTCTTGAGCACTTGGTATGCGCCACTTTGGGATTCAAATGAAATGCCTTCGCGCGCTCCAACGCCATGAACTACAACAGATAGCGGCCGAGAAGCAGTAACTCGCGGATCCTTCTGCCGAAGTGATCCCGCGGCCCCATTTCTGGGATTAGCAAAGAGCTGCTTACCTGCCTCTTCCAATGAATCATTGAGTTCATTAAATGCAGCAATCGGAAAGAAAACTTCTCCGCGGACTTCGATCAATGTCGGCGATGGATCGCCCTTTAATTGATGTGGCAAATTCTTGATCGTTTTCACATTAAGTGTCACATCTTCGCCCGTAACACCATTGCCTCGAGTCAGGCCACGGACAAGTAAACCGTTTTCGTAGGTTAAATTAATGGCAAGCCCATCTACCTTTACTTCACACAGATACTGGGGACTAGAGATATCTTTTTCGACCCGATCAAACCATTGTGTTAATTCATCAGCATCAAAGACATTGTCCAAACTCATCATCTTTTCGATGTGATCGCGCTGTTCAAATTGTGTAGAAAACCCCCCGCCGACATGGGCAGTAGGTGAATCTGGTTCGCGTAGCTCTGGATTCTTATCTTCTAGTGTCTGTAATTCACGTAGTAGCGCATCGAATTGTGCATCTGTGATTGTTGGTTGATCTAGAACGTAATACTTAAACTGGTGATCCCGGATTTCATTGATCAGCTCGGTCATACGGTGACGGGCTTTGTTACTCATTCTGTCTCACAAATAGTTGCCGATCCCACAACGCGATCACCATCATAAATAACCATTGCTTGACCTGTTGCAAGACCCAAGAGCGGCTCCTGAAGAGTGGCTACGAGCAGGGTTCCATCAAAGAAATAGGTGCAAGGCAAGGCCGCACCATGAGCGCGCACTTGTACAAAACCTTCTAGAACTTCAGATGTAACTGATGGGCCACACCACACTGGACGTTCGCCACGCATTGTTGTGATCGCTAAATCCTCGCGAGCACCGACAACGACAGTGTTAGTCACTGGCTCAATCTTTAGAACAAATCGAGGTGAACCATCTGCAGTCGGAACTGTCAGGCCTAAACCTTTTCGCTGACCAATTGTGTAGGTGTAAGCACCTTTGTGTTCACCAATTTTGTTTCCATCTTGATCAACGATGGGTCCAACTTCACTGCCCAGTCGATCGCGCAGCCAACCAGCGTTGTCACCTGAAGGTACAAAACAAATGTCGTGACTATCGGGCTTTTGCGCAACAGCTAGACCGCGGCGTTCAGCTTCGACACGAATATCAACCTTGGTCGTATCCCCCAATGGAAATATTGCACCATTTATTTGTTCGATTGTTAGAACTGATAAAACATAAGACTGATCTTTCGAATGATCGACTGCGCGATGCAAAGTTTTTCCGTTTGGCCCAATTTCCGTACGTGCGTAATGACCAGTGACAACCCCATCAAAGCCCATGGCGCGTGCACGATCTAAAACAGCAGCAAACTTGATTTTTTCATTACAACGCAAACATGGATTGGGCGTTCTACCTGCAGAATATTCAGCTAGAAAATCTTCAACAACTCCATCATGGAACTCTTCAGCCATATCCCAAATGTAGAAAGGGATTCCGATTACATCAGCAGCTCTACGTGCATCATGTGAATCTTCAATGGTGCAACATCCACGAGCACCTGATCGATACTTTTGTGGGTTTGCAGCCAACGCTAAGTGAACGCCAATAACGTCGTGACCAGCTTCTACTGCGCGGGCAGCAGCAACTGCTGAATCAACTCCACCGCTCATTGCTGCGATTAATTTCATATGTTGTTCGCCGCCCGTCCAGTGACAATTACATCGGGCAGCACTGACATTACAAAATCCACATCTGCCTGCGTAGATCCCGCCCCGAATGAAAAGCGCAACGATGACTGGGCTGTGGTTTCGTTATGTCCCATCGCCAGAAGTACATGACTTGCTTCATGAACGCCTGCGCTGCATGCCGAACCAGTTGATGCTGAAACATGTGCGTTATCCAAAAGCAGTAACAAGGTGTCGCTCTGTGTCCCTGGAAAGGTCACATTAACAATTCCTGGCAATCGCTCACTTGCTCCCCCATTGATGTAAGCATCAGGGATTGCTGTAACAAGTGCCTGAATAAAGTTGTCACGAAGTGCTTGCACAGCCGCACTTGGATATGACTCGGATGATGCCGCAGCAAAAGCAACAATACTTGGCGCGTTTAATGTTCCACTTCGAATTTCTCGCTCTTGTCCGCCTCCATGAAGCAAGGCTGGAATTTCATACGCGCGTCGCAAAATCAAGGCACCAATACCCAGAGGGCCGCCAACTTTGTGGGCACTTAAAGTCAAAGCAGTTACACCAAGATCTTTGTAAGAAAGTGGAACCTTTTTAAAACTTTGTACCGCATCAGTATGTACTGGAATATCTCCAGCCATGGAAACAACATCACTAATCGGTTGAATTACTCCGGTTTCGTTATTGGAGTGCATGATTGAAATTACTGCGATTTCATGGCCACGCTGCGAGATAAGTTCTCGTAAAAATTCAAGATCAATAACACCGTGGACATTGACTGGAACAAGAATGACTTCTGCGCCTTCATGTGTTTCTAGCCAATGCGCAGGATCCAAAATTGCATGGTGTTCGATCGCTGAAATTACAACAACTTTCTTACCGTTTGCTTTACCGTTCCACCACAAACCCTTAAGAGCTATGTTGTTAGCTTCGGTTCCGGATGCGGTAAAAATTACTTCAGATGCAAGGGATCCGACTTGGCGCGCAATAGCTTCGCGAGCATCCTCTAAAGATTTACGAGTAGCGCGTCCATGAGTATGAAGACTTGAAGGGTTACCAAGTTCTTGAAGTTGGGAAGAAATGGCCCTAAATGCGGCAGGCGACAATGGTGTCGTTGCTGCGTGGTCTACATAGATTGAAGGCACAGGCCTAAGTCTATGACTTGTGGGCTTTAACGCCTTCCGTTGCCTTAGGCAGCACGGCAAACAAGTCCCCAACTACGCCAAAATCTGCGATTTCAAACAGTGGCGCTTCAGGGTCTTTATTGATGACAACGATCGTCTTACTTGTCTGCATTCCTGCACGGTGCTGGATCGCACCTGAAATTCCACACGCAATGTAAAGCTGTGGGCTAACGGTTTTACCTGTTTGTCCCACTTGGTATGAATGTGGGTACCAACCCGCATCAGTTGCTGCACGTGATGCACCAACTGCTGCTCCTAGTGAATCTGCAAAACCTTCCACAGCAGAGAAGTCTCCGTTTGTTCCGCGACCACCCGATACGACGATGTTTGCTTCAGTTAATTCTGGACGTCCACCCTGAACTGGGGGTTGCGTTGAAGTAACTGTGGCTTTCTTTGATAAATCTGAAACTTGAAGTGACAAAGTTTCAACTGCAGGTGTTGCTGCTGCAACATTTGCATCTATTGAATTCGGGCGAACCGTGATAATCGGCGTGCCGTGTGAAACTTTTGAATGAACCGTTGTGGAGCCACCAAAAACTAACTGAGTGGCAGTTACATCGGCTGCAACATCTACTGCATCAGTGATGATTCCTGAACCACTCTTAATCGCAGTACGAGCCGCAACCTCTTTGCCGAAAGCATGAGATGCGATCAAGACAGCCGCTGGTGATTGCGCAGCAATAATCTGGGCAAGAACATCGGCAACTGCAGCTACACCATTACTCACAAAAGCATCGGATTCAACAACTAGAACTTTAGAGACAGGCCCTTTGTTGATGTCGGCAGCCATTGCTGCGCCTTTTCCAGCAGGGGCGAGAACTACCGCGGTTACCTCGCCAATACGCGCACCAGCTGTAGCTAATTCTGCATTCGTCTTCGTGGCTTTTGAACTAATGAAGTCAGCCAAAATCAATACATTGCTCATATCAACTTCTTCTCTGCTAGGAATGAAACCATCTGAACCGCAGCGTTGTCATCAGTGACTTTGATTCCTGCTGCGCGTGCCGGACGTGGCGAAGAATCTGCAACTAGGGACCATGCTGAATCTACTGATACTCCAACTGTAGCCAAATCTTTAGTGTCGATGACCTTTTTCTTGGCCGCCATGATTCCCTTAAATGATGGGTAACGTGGCTCGTTAATCTTTTCGACTACAGAAATTACACATGGGAACTGTGCATGCATTTCGTCAACGCCAGCTTCTGTTACTCGAGTGATTGAAACTTTCTGTACAGCTGGATCGACTTCGACCTTTGAAGCAAAAGTTAACTGTGCCGCATTTAGACGTTCAGCAAGCATTGCAGGAACAACACTCATACGTGCATCAGTTGATTCTGTTCCGCAAAGAACAAGATCAAATCCGCCTTTTTCAATTACCGCAGCAAGGACTGCGGACGTTGCGAGCGCATCAGCGCCTGCAAGCTTTGCATCGGTAATCAAGATTGCATCATTTGCTCCCATTGAAAGCGCTTTACGAACCGCCTCGGTTGCGCGCTCTGGTCCCATAGAAATAACAGTTACAGTGTTTGGGCCACCTTCTTCATTTCCGCCGTGTGCCTCTGCAATGCGCAGCGCTTCTTCAACGGCGTATTCATCAAGATCATTAAGAACTGCATCTACATTTTCACGGTCGAGAATTCCGTTGACCATCTTCTTCTCAGCCCATGAATCCGGGACCTGCTTTACGCAAACGGCGATTTTCATACCCAAAGGTTACTGGTGAGTAACCCCAATTGGCTACTTCAATCACAGCTGTAAACCCCACCTTTTCTGCCCAACCACGGCAAGATACCCACCATGCTTCCTGCAGATCCGCGAACCCTTGGCGCAACCGTCACCGATGGTGGGACCAACTTTGCAATCTGGAGCAACGCCGCCGATGCCGTTGAGCTCTGCCTGTTTAACGAGGTCAATGGAAAGTTTGTCGAAACCCGCTACGCCATGTCTCATCGCAACGGTCCAATCTGGCACGGCTACCTTGCCGGAGTTCGACCGGGGCAAAGGTATGGATACCGCGTGTATGGTCCATGGATTCCTGAATACGGCATGCGCTTTAACGAGGCAAAGCTGTTGCTTGATCCCTATACGCATGTAACCGATGGTGATGTTGTTTACTCGCCTGAAATTTATAGCCATGTAGCAGTTGATCTTGAAGGTAATGGGGACTTGAAAGAAAAAGATTCACGTGACAGTGCAGGAAAAGTTCCGTATTCAGTTGTCACTGACCACACGGTTCGGCAGATCAATCGCCCATTAGTTCCTTGGGCAAAAACAATTGTTTACGAAGCACATGTGAAGGGCTTGACCGCCTTCAATAATGAAATTCCTGAAAACGAACGTGGTAGTTATAAAGCACTTGGACACCCCAGCACCATTGCCCACTTGAAATCAATCGGAGTAACGGCGCTGGAACTGCTGCCGATTGCACAATCAATTACCGAGCCCACAATTTATAACCGTGGTCGCAAGAATCATTGGGGATACAACTCATTACTTTTCAGCGCCCCTCACAAAGAGTTTGCATCGACAGCAGATCCAGTTTCAGAGCTGCAGTGGTCGGTGGATCAACTACATGCTGCTGGTATCGAAGTGATTTTGGATGTTGTCTATAACCACACCGCCGAAGGTGGCGTTGCCGGTCCAACCCTTTCCTACAAAGGCATCGATGGGCATGCTTATTACCGTCAAGATTCGTATGGTAATTATGCTGATGTAACTGGATGTGGAAATACTTTTGCTGCAAGCAAGCCACATTCGGTGCGGCAGATTATTGATTCTTTGCGTTGGTGGATTGAAGTAGTTGGCGTTGATGGCTTCCGTTTTGATCTGACCACTGCTTTGTATACAAGCGATAGCGCCTTTAATTCATCGCTCATGGCAGCAATTGGTGCGGATTCGGTGCTTCGAAACTTCAAGATGATCGCGGAACCATGGGATGTCACACGGTATTCACTAGGAGATTTTCCGCATCCATGGCGCGAATGGAATGACGCTTATCGTGACTCTGTTCGCCAATTTTGGCTAGGCGACTTAGCTCGTGGTTATGGTGAGGGTGTTTCAGATATCGCATCAAGTATTAGTGGCTCTAGCAACATCTTTCATTACCGTGGCCCAACATCGTCCATTAACTTTGTAGCAGCCCATGACGGTTTCACGATCCATGACATGGTCACCTATAACGAAAAACATAATCAACCTAACCTTGAAAACAATATGGATGGAAATGACTCAAACCGTTCCTGGAATGTTGGTCATGAGGGCGAAAGTGATGATCCGCGTATTCAACAGATTCGTCATCGACTTAAAAAATCCTTACTTGCAACCTTGATGCTTTCATCTGGTGTACCGATGCTCAATATGGGCGATGAAGTCAGCAGAACACAAAATGGTTCTAACAACGCTTATTCGCTACCACTCGATGACACTCAACATGGTGAAGCATCATTTAATGGTGGTTGGGCGCTGCCATGGCACTTAACTACCGAGCAACAAGACATTTTGAGCACCGTCAAATCCCTTGCCGAGATTCGTGATTCCTACTTGGCAGATGTTGCTTCAGAGTTCTTTACAGGCGCAGTCGATAAAGGAACCAATAGAAAAGATATTGCTTGGTTTTCTCTTGGTGGCAACGAGATGAGCGATGATCATTGGCGAGATGAAGAAAAACGAAGCATCACCGTTTTTGTTGAAGCAGACCCCAGCAAAGCACTTGTACTTATGCTGAACTCTTCTAATGAAGAAACTACCTTTACCTTGCCAAATACAAGCTGGGGAGAAACTTTTAGATGTATTTTTGATGCATCACAACAGGTAGAAACATATGAACCAGTTATTGCCGCACCATCTGCAAAAGTCCAAGTTCCAGCCCACAGTGTGCTTGTGTGGCTAGTTTCTCGCCGCGTTTAATGCGGCCCCACCACAACTAATTAACTCTTGAAGGTTACTGAAACTGTCGCTGTGACAGTCTTTTCAATTGTTGTTGTGTCATAAGCACCGTAATCAGCGGTCATTGTGGAATCTGGTGTTGTGATCTGAATTGGACCAGCTTTTACATTTACAAG
>JBJONF010000014.1:0-17974 GCA_046051985.1 Actinomycetota bacterium | reverse complement strand
TCAAAGCTGTTGTTCCTGCTGCGATGAAGAAGATTGCAAGTGGCACCCAACCAAAGATTCGGTAGGCGGTGATCTTGTCGTCCTTTAGGCCTGTTTCGTTTTCTCTGCTCATAGTGTGAAGTTTACCTGTTACGGCATGACCAATCCGCCATCGACTGGCACAGTGATTCCGGTGACATAACTTGATGCATCACTGACCAACCAGATTAATGTTGCGGCGAGCTCTTCGGGATCGCCTAAGCGGCCAGCAGGTGTGAACATCTTGATCATGTTGACCATGTCTTTAGGAAGTTCATCGCTCATTTCAGATGGAAAAAATCCTGGGGCAAGTGCATTAACGCGAATGTTTTTGCGACCTGTCCATTGTGCGGCAAGGTCACGTGTTAATCCGATTACTCCCGCTTTACTTGATGCATATGCTGCTTGAGGCAAACCTTGAGGCTTCAGACCAAGGACGCTGGAGATGTTAACGATGGCTCCCCCGTCTTTGTTTGCCTTAGCAAACTCTTGTGCCATCCAATATGAACCCATCAAATTTGTTTCAATTACTGATCTGTATTGATCAGGAGTTTCATGCGTTGCGGGAACTGCGGTTCCAACACCTGCGTTGTTTACAAGAATGTCGACACGGCCATACTTTTCAATTGCAAGAGCGATCAGCGCTGCGCAATCTTCTGGTTTGGTTACATCGGTTTTGCGGCCCACCCATGTGCGACCTGCAGCGGTTACTAATGCGCCAGTGTCTGCAAGACGTTCCTCGCGACGAGCACCCAAAACTAGATCAGCACCTGCTTCGGCTAGGGCTTTGGAAAATGCCACACCTAACCCTGATGATGCTCCGGTTACAACAGCTACTTTTCCATCAAGTTTGAAGCGGTCAAGAATGCTCATCAGTTTTCTCCTCTTTTTGTTGCACTACGGGTAGATTACAGACATGGAGTTCAAACTCAGCCCAAAGGCTGCCGAATACAGTGCGCGCCTTCAGAAATTTATGGATGAAAAGGTAATTCCGGCCGAGGCTGTCTTTCATCACCAACGTGCCGAACTTATTGCTGCTGGTAAGCCACATGATTTGCCAGCAATTGTTGAAACCTTAAAGGCTGAGGCTAAGGCGCAAGGGTTGTGGAACTTATTTTTGCCACATAGCCACGATCCGCATCACGGATTAACTGTTACCGATTATGCAACCTTGGCTGAAATCACTGGGTGGTCTGTTGAGATTGCACCAGAGGCGATTAACTGTTCCGCACCTGATACCGGAAACATGGAAGTTTTGGATATGTTCGGCAACGATGCGCAGAAGGAACAATGGTTAAAGCCTTTGCTGGACGGAAAGATTCGTTCTGGCTTTGCGATGACTGAACCTGATGTGGCCTCTAGTGATGCGCGAAATATCCAAACATCAATAGTTCGAGATGGTGATTTTTATGTGATCAATGGTCGCAAGTGGTGGACTACTGGTGCGATGGATCCGCGTTGTCAGATTTTGATTGTTATGGGAAAGACCAATCCTGATGCTGATTCATATAACCAGCAGTCAATGGTGCTGGTTCCGATTAATACACCGGGTGTAACAGTTGAGCGCAACTTGCTGGTATTTGGGTATGTCGATCAGCATGGTCACGCCGAAGTTACCTTTAAGGATGTTCGAGTTCCGGTTGCTAATTTAATTGGCGAAGAAGGCGCGGGCTTTGCAATTGCGCAGGCTCGCCTTGGGCCAGGGCGCGTGCACCACTGCATGCGAGCAATTGGAATGGCAGAACGGGCGCTATCGCTAATGATCCAGCGAGCTAATTCGCGAGTGGCATTTGGCAAGGAGCTTTCACATCAAGGAACGATTCAGAATTGGATTGCAGAATCTCGAATCGAAATCGAACAAGCGCGTTTATTGGTCTTAAAGTGCGCGTGGATGATTGATACTCACGGTGCAAAGGCTGCGCGTAAAGAGATTGCGCTGATCAAGGTTGCGATTCCGCGAATGGCACAGCAAGTTGTTGATCGTGCGATTCAGGTTCATGGCGGTGCAGGCGTAAGTCAGGACACCGTGTTGGCATCAATGTATGCAGGTATTCGCACCTTGCGCATCGTTGATGGGCCAGATGAGGTTCATATTCGGGATATTGCTCGCATGGAAATCAAACCTTATTTGGCATGAAAGATTTAACTCCGGTCCGGGAAGAGGATCGCTTTGATGTTGCCAGAATGCACCAATGGCTTGCACCATTTATTAACCAAGATGTACTGCCCGAAGTTCAACAGTTTCGAAGCGGTGCATCCAATCTGACTTATTTGTTGCAGTATCCAGGGCGAGATTTAGTACTGCGTAAGCCGCCGGTGGGAACTAAGGCGGCATCTGCCCACGATATGAAACGTGAATTTTTGATTCAATCGCGGTTGCAGCCGGTCTATCCCCTAGTGCCATCGATGGTTGCCATGTGTGATGATCAATCGGTTATGGGATCTGATTTTTATGTGATGGAAAGAGTTGTCGGCGATATTTTCCGACGCGATGTGCCAGAGGGTGTGACACCGGCTGATGTTTCAGTGATGGCAGATTCCTTGATTAATGGTTTAGTGCAGTTACATGCAGTTGATGCAACGATTTTGGATGAGCTCAATAAAGGTCCGGGGTATGTGCAGCGACAGGTCGAAGGTTGGTCTAAGCGCTATCGCAATGCCTTAACTGATGATGTCCCAAATGGCGAAAAAGTCATGGCCTGGCTTGAAGCAAACCGTCCTGCCGATGTTGCATCCTGTGTGATTCACGGCGATTGGCGTATCGACAATGTGGTTTTCAATTTGGAACAAGCACGAATTGTTGGCGTGCTGGATTGGGAATTAGCAACAGTTGGTGATCCGCTAATGGATTTGGGTTCTTCTCTTGCTTACTGGGTTGATCGAGATGATGAGCCAGCATTTGCTGCATTGCGTAGACAGCCAAGCCATTTACCAGGAATGCCAACGCGCGAAGAGTTTGTTCAGCGTTACTTACAGTTAAGCGGTCGAAGCTGCGCTGACTTTACCTTTTACGAAGTCTTTGGCTTGTTTCGTTTAGCGGTGATCATTCAACAGATTTGGGCCAGATATCGTGCAGGACAAACAACTAATCCAGCATTTGCTGGCTTTGGAGCTGCGTGCAATACCTTGGTTAATCGCGCAGAAGCTTTGATTTAGTGGGTATCAGCAGGTAACAGCCAAGAACGCATTGGATCAAATGAGAACTCTGCGTACTCGCCAACTTTAACAATCTCTTCGAAGAGTGGATCTGAAACAACAGCGACAACTAAACCAATTTCAGTTTCGATGCGGTATTCAACATGTTCGCCGTAGAAAACAACTTGCTTTACGCGGCCCTGAGTTCCAGAGATTGTTTGATTAGCGGCTTGTGCCTTCTTAACGCGGATTGATTCAGGGCGAACCAGCAAGATGCTCTTTTTGCTTAAAGCATCTGCATGGGCAGGAACATCAATCTCTTTGCCAAGAACTGCAACCTTGGCCATGCCTGCAGAAGATGCCTTAACAGATGCAACTTCTAGGAAGTTTGAGATACCAATGAAGTCAGCGACAAAGACTGATGCTGGGCGAAGATAAATTTCTGCCGGCAATCCAACTTGTTCAATCTTTGAATTACGCATAACAACAATGCGGTCAGAGATACTCATTGCTTCATCTTGATCATGAGTTACGAAAATACTTGTAATGCCCAGACGCTGTTGTACTTCACGAATCTCAATACGCATCTGTGCACGAAGTTTTGCATCCAGGTTACTGAGCGGCTCATCAAAGAGAAGAACACGAGGACGCATCACCATTGCGCGAGCTAGCGCTACACGCTGCTGCTGACCACCAGAAAGCTGGTTAGGCGAACGGTTTGCCATACTTGTTAAGCTCATGGAATCAAGTACCGCTTCAACCTCGGTTTTGATTTGTGCAGCGGGCATCTTCTTAGTCTTAGGGCCGTATGCAACATTCTCGTAAACGCTCATGTGCGGGAACAAGGCGTAGGACTGAAACACCATGCCCATAGGGCGCTTATCTGGCGTTAGGGATGACATGTCCTGGCCATCCAAAAGAATTGATCCTTCAGTTGGGGTTTCAAAACCTGCAATCATGCGCAACGTTGTTGTCTTTCCGCAACCAGATGGTCCAAGGAAGGTGATGAACTCGCCTGGGTTGATATCTAGATTGATTGAATCAACAGCGATGACTTTTTCTTTTCCCTGGCCGAAAACCTTTGTCAGATTTCTAAGCTGCAAGTTACTTGAACTCGATGAAGCTTTCACGGTCTGGTCCATTTCTTAAGCCCTCACAATCGGAGTGTTTACAGTATTAGTTGTCTTGCCACGAACTAAGAGATTGATTAGTGCCATTACAGATAAAACAATGAAGATCAACAATGTACAGAAGGCAAATGCATTGCCAAATCGTCCCGAGTCAACTTCTGCCAAAATCTTGTGGGTCATGATCGGAGTTTCAGGTGTTGTAATAAAGATAATCGGAGAAAGCGTTGTCATCGAGTGGGCGAATGCGAACATCAACCCTGTGAGCAATGCTGGCTTGATCAACGGCAATGTAACTTTACGGAAGGTTCTAAATCCAGATGCACCAAGAGATGCAGATGCTTCATCGATAGCAGGATTGATCTGTTGCAGCGCTGCGATACCCGATCGCTGCCCCGCTGGGCTGGATCTAATGGTGTAGACCATCACAATCGCAATTGCTCCACCAAGAATTGCGCCGCCACCTGCCAGCTGTGGCAATATCGTTGTGTCACCGATCTTGACTACATCATTGAATGTAATTGCAAAACCAATACCAAGAACTGTTCCCGGAACAGCAAGTCCTAGCATTCCTAAGAAGTCAATGAACTCGCGGCCGCGGCGAACCTTGCGAACGATTAGCCATGCTAAAACCATTCCTAGCAGGCCAGCGATTGGTGTAGCAATCAAAGCCATTGTGGTGGTCTTGATGATTGCGTCATAGCCAACACCACTAAAGATGTATCGATAGTTATCTAGGGTTAATGAATTATCAACGCCTAGGAATTTAGCAAAGCTTCCGTAGATCACAGTTGCATAGATCAAAACAATAAATGAAGTGACTAGGACAGGAATAATCAGGAGAAAAAACTTTGCGATCTTGTTTTCAACAAAAGTAGGTGTACCAGTTGGTTTGCCGGTAACACTAACAACGCTTTTGCGTTCTCCCCAGTAGCGCTGAACAATGAAGACGATCAAGCCTGGGATCAACAGAATCAATGAATATGCAGAGCCTGCAGGAACGTCGTATTCACCGTTGATCGCGATATATGCGCGGGATGATAGAACCGTGAAGTCGCCACCAATAACAAGTGGGTTTGCAAGGTCGGCTGATGCCTCGACAAAAAGAAGTAAGAAAGAGCTGGCAAAGCCTGGGATCAACATTGGGAAAGTCACTTTGAAGAAGGTGCGAAGCTTGGATGCTCCCATTGATGCAGATGCCTCATCAAGTGCTGGGTCCAGATTTCGCATCATTCCCAAAATGCTCATGTAAGCAACTGGGAAGAATGAGCAGCTAAGAACAATTGTTAAGCCAGGCAAACCATAGAGCGTCGGAGTTAAACCCAAAAGATCACGTGTGATGATTCCACTGCGGCCAAAGAGACTGATAACTGCGGTTGCAAAGGCAAATGGTGGAGTAATCAATGGAACAAGTGCGATTACATGCAGAAGCTTCTTGCCACGGAAGTTCAACTTCACTTGGGCGTAGGCCAAGAAGAAACCGATAATCGTTCCAATGGTTGCAACGACTGTTCCTAGAATAATTGTGTTAAGGATGATCTTGCGCGTTACAGCGGATTCAAGAATGTTTCCAAAAACTTCGCGGCCGGTGCCTTCTGATGCTCTGGTTAAAATGTTAAGTAGCGGGAACACGACCATCAAAAGAAGCAAAAAAACAGAGAGGATCAGGGCTGTCTTTGTGCCGATATCTAATCTGATCTTCTTCGGCTTTTTGAGCACGACTGCATTGTCTTTCTCGAGTACCGCAGTGCTCACAGAGATTCCCCTTAATCAAAGTTTTTTGCTGAAATTCTTAATTAATCTGCATAACTAGAGGATGTGGCACATGACCACATCCTCTAGTTATTAATTACTGCAGTTCTTACTTTTTACTTAGGTGCGATTGCAATAGTTGCATCGAACTTAGCTGTCAGCGCCTTCTTAGCCGCTGCTGCCTTTTCGAAGTCATAAGCAACAATTGTAAGGCCGCCAAGCTTCACCATACGAGGATCAACCTTCGTCTTTGGGTTGGTGAGAACCTGGAATGCAGCAACTGTTGGTCCAAGGTTTTGAGCCTCACGAGAAAGTGCAAAGTCAATGTATGACTTTGCCGCTTCTGGATTCTTTGCACCCTTGATTAGAGCAACGCCACCAATTTCATAGCCTGTGCCTTCACTTGGGAATGTAACCTTTAGTGGCAGACCCTGAAGTCTTCCTGCAACACAGTCGTGTGAGAACACAATTCCGACTGCAGCTTCACCGCGACCAACGATGGCAACTGGGCCAACGCCGCTCTTTGTGTACTGAAGAACGTTCTTGTGCATCTTTGACATGTAATCAAGTCCAGCAGCTTCGCCACCAAGACGTGTTACCTGTGTCCACAATGTCGTGAAAGCAGTTCCTGAAGTTGATGGGTGAGCAGTTGAAATATTCTTTGCCAACTTTGGATTGAGAAGATCTGCCCATGATGTTGGAGGATTCAAACCTAAACGGCGAATTTCCTTTGTGTTTGTGCAGAAACCAAGTGCACCAACATAAACACCAGTCCAGAAGCCATCAGCATCCTGATACTTCTTAGGAATAAAGCTTCGAGATGGTGATTCGTACTTATCAATTAAGTTACCGATGCGTGCAACGCCGAAACCGTCAGCCGGTCCGCCGTGCCACACATCAAATTCGGGATTGTTCTTTGCCGCATCAAGACGCGCAACTGTTTCACCTGATGAGAGGCGCACAAACTTTGTTGACACACCAGTCTTGGCTGTAAATGCCTTAGTCATTGCGTTACACCATGCTTCAGTCGCACCGCAGACAACGGTTAGTGAACCGGTCAACTTGCGAGCTTGGGTGTACTTTCCACCGGCACAAGTAACAGTAAGTCCGCCGGAGCTAAATACTTGGCCCTCGTCGTAGCAAACCTTGCCTGAGCGATCTGATGCAGCGTTTGCTGGAGCAGATGCAAAACTCATGATGGAAAGGCAGAGCAGGACAGAGGTTGCCACTGATGCAATCTTTATTTTCTTCATTCAACTTCCTTACGTATCAAGGGGGAAGGAACCAATGTCCCTCACCTAGATTAGTGAAAAAATGAAGATTTGTTCAATATTGTGAGGCTCCGTTAGGGCGATATTTAAGCCTCAATTATTACGAAACTTTATGAAAACCTTTTCTTAACGCTGTAAATCTGCAAGTTTTTCAACAACCTGCTTCGCAGATGGGTTAGTCATCGCAGTTCCATCAGCGAAGACCAGTGTTGGAACGGTGCGGTTTCCGCCATTTACCTTTTCAACGATTTCAGCCGTGCCTGGTGCTTCTTCGATGTTGATTTCCTCGAAGGTAACGCCTTGTTCGGCCAACTGAGACTTTAGGCGCTTGCAGTAGCCGCACCAGCTGGTTGAGTACATAACAAATGACATGAGGTTCACTTTCTTTCGAGGTAAGTCAGAATTCTAGTAGACAACTTAACGGGCCACGAGTTTCTATGGCTTGCGATCCAGCGATAACCGGCACGACCAAGCGGGCCCGATATTTTGATTGAGAGCCACAGCAATCTGCTTCCGCGCTCCTTCATCAGATAAGCAATCGCATCTGCTCCCCCGTATGTCATGTCAGCTGAAATTACATAGACCTGCTTAGCGCATTGTTCTTTAGTTAAGTTGTACGGAGTTAGGTCAGATGTTTGAAAAGGCAGCGCAGTGATTGTCAGTTTGCGGGCAATCCACGTGACAGATTGCTGACAGAAATGGCATTGGCCATCAAAGATAACTGTTATCTGGTTCATGAGAGTGAGAGTTTAATTTCTTGACCATCGTGTAGCTGTTGATCTGGCAAGCCCTTTAGTACATGAACTGTGGCATCGCCAACAACTATCCAGCTATCGCTTCCACTGCGCTTTACGATCGCAGTCATTTCATCGACACCGATCAAGATTGAATCATCGGGAACGTGGAGCAATACCTTGGCGGCACTTTCTGGAATCCATTTAAAGAACTTATTGAAATGCGGAATCACGCGAATTTCAGGAAGCAGATTTAAACCTTTGCTTGGTGAGCGCTTAAGCATTCGAAAGTTAGGAATCTGGGCGGATAGAACCATCGCACCAGCGCTACAGCCCGCAAGAGATCCACCGCTTTGCCAGTTTTCAACAATTGCAGCCCACACGGGTGTATCAATCAAAACTTCGGCAAGGTGGTGTGGATCGCCGCCTGACATGTACATCAATGCGCTGTTTTTGATTGCATCAACATGTTCTTGTTTGAAGGCGTCATCACGGGTGTAGATCGGCAGAAAAACTGGTTGCACACCAATTCGTTCTGCTTGCTGTTGGCCAAGGTTCTTCCAATAATCCAAACGGTCATCACTTTCTTGACCAGCAGCTGTTGGGATCTGGATGTAGACAGGTGTCTTACCGTTAGCAATACCGTCAGCAAGTAATGATTTTTCAAAGGCCGACATTGCAGGCAGGTACTCACCTGATCCCACTAATGCCAGCGACCCGTTCATAGAGTCAGTGTATGTGCTTACTTCTTGAAGGCCTTAATAATCTGCTCTGCTGCCCCACTAAGTTCGGCTGGAATTATCCAAACCTTACTTGCGGATCCATTTGCAATTGCTGGTAGCTGTTGTAAGTACTGGTAGGCCAAAACTTTTTCATCAGGATTGGCATCATGAACGGCGCCGAAAACTTTCTTAATCGCCTCAGCTTCACCGTCTGCTCGAAGGATTGCAGCTTGTGCATCACCTTCTGCTCGCAAAATTTCTGCTTGGCGTGCACCTTCGGCGGTAAGAATCTGGCTTTGCTTCTCACCCTCTGCAGTCAAAATCGCAGCACGCTTGTCACGCTCTGCACGCATCTGCTTTTCCATTGACTCTTGAACACTTGGAGGTGGATCAATTGCCTTGAGCTCAACTCTGTTAACGCGCACGCCCCACTTGCCAGTTGCATCATCTAGCACTCCGCGCAGGGCTGCGTTAATGGAATCACGAGAAGTTAACGCTGCTTCTAGATCAAGACCACCCACAACATTTCGAAGGGTTGTAACTGTTAGTTGCTCAATACCTTGAATAACATTTTCGATTTCATATGTTGCAGATTTTGGATCAGTGACTTGAAAATAGATCACGGTGTCGATTGAAACGACTAAGTTATCTTCAGTAATAACTGGTTGCGGAGGAAATGAAACTACTCGCTCACGCATATCGATTAATGGTCGAAGGCGATCAACGAAAGGAATAATGATGGTTAGACCAGCACCAAGTGTGCGGTGGTAGCGGCCAAGGCGTTCTACTAATCCAGCACTTGCTTGAGGGATGATGCGGATTGAGCGCGCCAGGATGACTGCAAAGATAACAACAAGAAGAACAAGTACTCCAAATGAGTAATTAATCATTGTCTAACTCCTTAGCTTGATGACTGCAGTGGCACCTTCAATTGAAAGCACTTCAACTTTTGACCCCGTAGCAATCACGCCTGATTCTGTGCGTGCGCTCCAGGTTTCTCCGCTTAACTTCACTTGGCCTGAAACATCATTTACCTCTGTTAATGCCAAGGCAGGTGCTCCCACTAGTGCATCCACATTGGTTGCAAAATCAGGAGTTGTCTTTTTCAAATGCTTGAGCGCTATCGGGCGCAAAATAAAGAGTGACAAAACAGCTGCGATTCCGAAGGTGAAACCTTGTACCGCCATATTAAATCCAAGAGCGTTGGCGATAGCTGCCATGAACGCAGAAAATGCCAAGGATGCAAACAAAAGATCAACTGTCAGCATTTCAGCAACTAATAAAGCGCCACCTGCTACTAACCACATCCAAATCTGCATGGCTTCCCCCGTTCGTAAAGGAAGCCTACCCCCAGCGTTGTCTGGGGGCTACTTTTTATTCGAAGAGAGTGCCGACGAAAACCTGCCAAGCAAGTGCGGACTTAGCGATCAATGACAGCGTTATGTACGTCTTTTCTCCGCGCAGATAGTCAGACCACTTTCCAACCTTCTTATATTGCAGATACTGAACAACGGCGAAGGTATTGAAGAGAACGAAGAGTGAAACAACGATTCCGTAGACAAACGCGGGTGCCTTTGCCTCTGATGGCCCACCAATAGCCAGTACATAGAAGATAAGTCCTAGCCAAGGAACAATTCCGGCGATGCACCCGAAGATGAATGGGATCCAGCCACCATTCCCAGGAGATTCATATTTTTCTTGCAGCCAACCAAAGAGGATCATGGAAGCGTTGACACCAAAGAGAGAGACAATCGCAACGACATCTGAAACGCCGCAGATCTGTGCGATGAGAACGATCATTACTGATGAGCTGATGGAGTATTCAACCCAACGGAAGTAATTACGGTTCTGGGTTAATCCAGCGCTGTAGCGAGGGAAGAACTTTGGTGATGCGACTAAGAAGTGGAAAAAAGCTGACAGTCCTAAGAAGGTTGCAACACCAATTCCAACGGGAGTATTGAACAAAGTGATTGGTTCAGCAAAAGTACTTCCTGGTGGACCAGACATGTAGCGTCCAACGATTGGAAGAGTGAAGTCATTAGCCAAAGCTAAGACCGCAATCATCTGAGCCAGGTGGAATACGCCAGCAATGATGTTGTAGCGGCGTAGCTTTGAAGTATTTATCTCTTTAGTCATGGCTTAAGAGTAAGCCAAGAAACCACTTTATCGGCGAAGCCACGATCTAATACTGGGACGTGAACTCCCCCATTAACTTTCCACAACTCTAGGGAGCCTCTTTCACAAGTGAATGTGAAGGAGGTTGTTTCAGGCCCAGACATTGCGGCAATGACATCCTTCTTGCCTTCAGAGTTTGCAGAGCACTGATTGTTTGAACTCCAAAGTTTCATGACCTCATCAACTGATTTATAACTCTGAGAGAAAATTGAGCCGCCAGTGTACGAAATCGTTCTGTCCGCATCACCATGAATATGAAGCACGTTGCCTGATTTACCAGCGCATTGTGTGGAATCGACATCCATAGATCCTGCCAAACCGGCAATAGCTGCAACTCTATTCTTGCTGGTGCACAAGTATTTATAACTCATGAAGTGCCCATTGGAATGACCGAACAAATAAATGCGTGACTTATCAATATTGAATTTGTCAGCGCTCTCTTGGATTAATGAGTCGATGTAGGCAACATCATCCACATTGGTTTTAGTAAAGTCACAACAAACATTTGATGCATTCCAAAAACGATTACCTGATCCATCCTTCATGCCATCAGGGGCGATATATGCAAGACCGGCATCTAGAGCAGCTTGCTTTAAAAATGAGAAGTTGGATTGTGAAAAGGAGTCTCCCCCGTAGCCATGGATATCAACTAAAATTCCAATCGCTTTTTCTGACTGATTAGATTCAGGCAGAAACAACTGTGCTGGCCGATCTGTACCAACAATCACAGTGCTACTTGCGTTAGCAAACTCTTGATTGCCTATTTCATCGCTGAGCGCAGAGATTAATAAAACCAAGTTGGCTAATGCAACAATCATGATTGCCTTAAACAAAATCTTTCTTGAAGCTTTGATTGTCAGAAGCGCTCCTATGATGCCCACAATCAAGAGCGCTGGACGTGGGCTGACTGAATTGAGCAATACGGTAGTTGCCAAGAGAAGAATTGCGATTGATATTCGCGATGCTCTCTCCCCGATGATACGTGGGAATGAGCGAATTCCAGATTGCCCATCTTCTTCAAAATCTTTTAATACGTTTGCGATGTGTGCTGCAACGCCCAGCATCGAACCAGCCGCCATCATCCACAACGGTGGATTTTCATCGACAGCTAGAACAATTGATGCAGGCAGTGCTGCAAAGGCAATCACATAAGGAAGTGGTGACAGTGCTGTGTATTTGAAGTAAAAGTTATAGGCAAGCCCGAAACCAATACCCAGTAAATAAACTGCGCCACCCTTTAATCCCAAGGGCCCAAAAAGATTAACTAAAACTGCAAGAGGGGTAACTGAGACGATTGCAGAACGTAATTGATTCGGTGTTATCAATCCGGAAACTAATGGTTTGGCAACGCGATTATGTTTCAGATCATCTTCATAATCATGCAAATCATTTGTCCAGCCAACAATTAGCTGGCCCAATAGAACGCCCACTGCTATGACATAGGCCGGGCCTTCCCACCACAGCGCTTGTGCAATTAGAAAGGCAACGGTTGTGACCAGCACGGATGGCCCGAAGTGACAGGCTTGAAGTAACCCGCGCAGTCTTTTCATGGTTTTTAGTCTAACCAACCCACGCGTTAGAATGCGGATATGGATCTCGACAAAGTAATTCTGTTTTATGGCTTTACGCCGATTGCAGATACCGATGCCATGAAGCTATGGCAGAAGAGTTTGTGTGACTCCCACGGAATCAAAGGTCGCATCATCGTTTCGCCCCACGGAATCAACGGAACTTTGGGCGGCAAGATGGAAGATCTAAAGCGGTATGTCGCGGCAACTAAGGAGTACCCAGGTTTCAAGAATATCGATTTCAAATGGTCTAAGGGAACTGGAAATGATTTTCCCAAGCTAAAGATCAAGGTCCGCGCTGAACTTGTTGCTTTTGGAAACCCAGATGAAATTAAGGTTGACGCTAACGGTGTGATTGGTGGCGGTGTTCATCTGCGTCCAGAAGAGGTCAACAAACTTGTAGAAGAGCGCGGTGATGAAGTTATTTTCTTTGATGGTCGTAGCGCCTTTGAAGCAAAGGTAGGAAAGTTTAAGAATGCAGTGGTCCCTGATGTTGAAACCACCCATGACTTTGTTGCAGAGATTGAAAGTGGCAAGTACGACCATATGAAAGATAAGCCGATCGTTACTTATTGCACCGGTGGAATTCGCTGTGAAATCCTGTCAGTTGTCATGAAGAACCGTGGCTTTAAGGAGATCTACCAAATACAGGGTGGCATTGTTCGCTACGGTGACAAGTTTGGTGATGATGGTTTGTGGGAAGGCTCGCTCTTTACTTTTGATGATCGCCTGACCATGGAATTTAGTGATCACACAAAGCCAGTGGGTGAATGTTCAGGATGCGGCGGATCAAGTCGCCAATTTAGAAATTGCCAGAAACCGGAATGTCACCAATTAGTTTTGCTGTGTGATCCTTGCTATGAAACTCACACCGAGCGTGCCTGCAACCACATCCGTGAGTTCAAGCGCAGCCACGAACTAATCGGCTAAAGCCAACTTATGATCATTCAAGCCAAGCGAGCAGTTGTTGAAGGATCGTTGGTAACTGATCTCTGGATTGAAACATCAAACGGGGTTATCGCCGCTATTAACTCTGGCACACATGACAACCCAGACAAGATGGTTGACGGAGTATTGATCCCAGGATTTATAGATATTCATTGCCACGGTGGTGGTGGTCATTATTTTTCTGCCGTATCCCCTGATGCAATCGCTAAGGCAATTAATGCCCATAGGAAAACTGGAACAACTTCACTGGTGGCATCACTTGTTACTGAAAACATCACTGATCTAAAAGCACAGATACAGCGACTTGTCCCTTTCTATACCCGTGGTGAGATTATTGGAATTCACTTAGAGGGACCATTTCTGTCACATGCTCGTTGCGGTGCGCATGAACCCAGTCTTTTGATTGATCCAACTGTTCCATTACTTCAAGAGTTGATTGAGGTAGGCCAGGGTTCAATCAAGATGGTCACGATCGCACCAGAGCTGCAAGGTGCCCAGGATGTCATTAAGTACTTAGCATCCGTTGGAGTAATTGCAGCGATAGGTCATACAGAAGGAAATTTTCAGGATGCGTCCGCAGCAACAGATAATGGCGCCTCAGTTGTTACCCATTTCCTCAATGCAATGAATAAGGAAGACACTGAAGGCAGTATCGCTAACTTTGTGTTCAATGACCCACGACTTGCAGTTGAATTAATTGTCGATGGTCATCACCTAGCTTTTAGCAAGGTTAAAGAAATTTTTACCTCAATTGCTCCCCGAGTGCTTTTGGTCTCAGATGCCATGGCTGCAGCTGGAAATGGGGATGGTAATTACACAATCGGTGCGCTACCGGTTCAGGTTAATAACGGGGTCGCCCGCCTTGCAGTAAATCAAAAACTTGCAGGAAGCACACTTACGATTTCGCAAGCATTTGTAAACCTGATTAACCACTGTGGCATTTCTCTACCGCAGGCGGTTCACGCCACTTCAGTTCAACCAGCAAAGGCTTTCGGGCTTAAAGACCGTGGCGGTATTGCTGTCGGAATGCGTGCTGACTTATTGAGTTACAACAGCGCTACCAATTCAGTAACAGTAATTAGTTAGTCAACGTTACTTTAGATAAACCAACTGGTGCATCTGGATCAAAACCCGATGCAACAGCAAATTCCAAGGCAAAGCGTTGCAAGACAATGGCATCGACAATAGTTGATGCAATCTCATCATCACAGTTTGATCCCGCAAGAATTATGTCTTCACCTTCTGGCGATCCCCCGTTGCCAATCCAAAAAATGCGGTTGCTGGTTTTTCGAATCTTGACCGTGGCCTCTGTGATTGACGTTGCGGGCATATGTGCCGGCGCAACTATAAAAACTTGTGTTTGCGGAGTAAGGGCTGAAATTGGTCCGTGCAAGTAATCTGCACTTGAAAGCCCCTGAACTGAAATCTTGCATGTTTCTTGAATTTTCAATGCAGCCTCACGAGCATTGGGATAAGCAAATCCTCTACCCAGAATTACTACTTCCTTTTCGCGAGAAGATGCCTCAACAGCTGCGGCGACTAGATCTTTTGTACCGACGATTCGAGCCGCTTCATTAATGATCTGCTGGCCATCTACTTGCTTACCTGTCCAGGCTGCAACTAACAGGTATGAAACCAACAGCTGCGCGTTGTAGGACTTGGTTGCTGCGACAGCTAGTTCGGGACCTGCAAGAAGTGAGAAATGATTGTGGGCAATAGTTGCAAGAGGTGAGTTCTCGTCATTTGTCATTGCAATTACGTATGCGCTTGCCTGTCGAGCGGCAGTAGCGAACTTAACCAAGTCAGGTGATTGACCGCTCTGACTTATCGCAATAACCAAGGTATTCGAATACTTAAGTTCTGCTCCATAAACCGTCACTGATGATGGAGATGTTAATCCGACGGGTAAACCGATCTGAGTTTCGATTAAGTACTTTAAATAGTGGGCTGCGTTATCTGAAGTTCCTCGAGCCAAAATAAGAACTGATTGAATCTTCTCTTCGACCAAAACATTCTTGACCGCATCAAATGCTGCTTTGTTAGCAAAGATTGCTGTAAAGACCTTTGGGGTCTCGGCAATTTCAGAGGCCATAACCGCGCCTAAAGAACTCATGGGCTTATCTTCCCACAGTCAATCAAGTATTCTTCGCCTCATGCTTAATTCGGATGTGCTTGTAGTAGACCTGGGTCAATCGGGTTGTCGGATTAAGCAAGGTGACCGCGTAATCACAACAGAGCGTGGAAAACTAGCTGGAGAATCTCCAGAAGATTCCCTAAGAAGTATCTTTTCTGAATTATCTGGAATGCAGGCGAATTTAGTCGCACTTTCTCTTACTGGCTTAAATGGTGCGGTACATGACACCGGTCAGTACCCGCACATATGTAAAGAATTTTTTGGCGCAACGACCATAGCTCTTATCGATGACGGTTTTGCAAGTTACATGGGAGCGCTAAACGGACGCGATGGCGTCGCCTTAACAATTGGTGGTGGAGTGGTTTCCATCGGAGGCTTAAATGGAAAGTTTGCACACCGCGATGGCTTGGGAAGCACCTTCGGAGATGAAGGCGGCGGTTTTTGGTTAGGCAAGAATGGAATTACTAAAGCTTTGGCGGTGAATCAAGGACGCGGCGATGATTCTGAAATGGCACATTACTTCAAGGAAGAAATTGATCACTACTATCAATTAAATATGGTTGATGGAGCTGAAGCTCAAACTTTGGCCATAAATACTGCCAAAAAAGTTCTAGATGCTGCCGATGCTGGAGTTTCGACAGCCACTGCAATTGTGGATGAGGGTGCTTTCTTACTTGCTCAAACCGTTGTTGCCACTTGGTATGGATGTGGAGGCACAAAGGGTGATTCACCAGAAATAGTTATTCAAGGCGGTCCAGCGCGCAATGCTTCGTATTCAACCAAGATCGCTTTAGAAATAAACGCTAAGTTGCCGCACGCAGTGATTGTTCAATCTGCCGGCGATAACTTAGATGGTGCCACTTGGATTGCGCAGAATATGCCTGAAGATGCACCGCCGTTGTTGCTGTGGGCTAGATAAAACAAAAATCTCTCTTCTCGCACTTTTGTTGTGTGAGAAGAGAGATATCAGTGGTAGCCCCGAAGGGATTCGAACCCTCGTAGCTGGCTTGAGAAGCCAGAGTCCTAGGCCGCTAGACGACGGGGCCCTAGATTTTTCAAAAACGATCGCCTTCGGCTTTCGTTTTCTTTTTCCTTCTTTACTGCGCTGGGGTACCAGGACTCGAACCTAGACTTACTGAACCAGAATCAGCAGGGCTGCCAATTACCCCATACCCCAAGGTTTGCACCTTGCAATGGCAAAGAATACCAGCGGTTTTAGAGCGCCAATCCCGCGTTAATACGCAGTAAACAAGCCTCTTTACCCAGTAATTCCATTGATTCAAATAGCGGTGGCGAAATAGTGCTGCCGGTCGTCGCAATACGTAACGCGGTAAAGGCGATACGTGGCTTCAACGCCATCTCTTCGATCAGAGATGCACGAAGTACCGCTTCGATGTTTGCGTGGGTCCAATCAGAAACCGTTTCTAGCTCCTTGGCCGAACGCTTCAAGATTTCCTTGGATGCATCATCTGTAATCTTTGAAACAGATTCTGCCTCTACGGCAAAGTTCTTGGTGAACAGGAACTTGAGCATCTTTGGAACTTCGTTGAGCATGATGATTCGCTCTTGAATAATTGGTAGCGCTTTCTTAACAAGCTCGATTTCGGCATCGGTACCGGTGATGACATCTGCTTTGGTCAAGAATGGAAGAGACCACTTCAGGAATTCATCAAGGGTCAAGGCACGGATTTTGTCGCCATTGATCGCTTCTAGCTTCTTCATATCAAAGCGAGCTGGTGAGCTATGAACCTTTTCAACGGTAAACATTTCAGTCAACTGCTTCATGGTGATGTTTTCTACATCATCTCCTGGAGACCAACCAAGCAGAGCTAAATAGTTACAGATCGCCTCTGGCAAGAATCCCATTTCGCGATACCACGCGATTGAAACTTCACCATTGCGCTTTGAAAGCTTGGCATTGTCCTGACCCATAACAAATGGAAGGTGAGCAAAGACTGGGTAATCTTCAAGCTTGACGCCCATCGATTGATAAACACGAATCTGGCGTGGGGTTGATGACAACAAATCTTCTCCACGTAGTACATGTGTCACCTTCATCAAGATGTCATCGACTGCAACAGCCAATGTGTACAGCGGTGAACCATCGGCGCGAACCAATACGAAATCTGGAACAAAGTTGTGATCAAAGGTCACATCTCCGCGGATTAAATCGGTAAAGGTTGTGCTGCCATCTGGCATACGCATGCGGACCACTGCCCCGCGACCTTCTGCTTTGTAGGCAGCGATCTGTGCATCAGTTAAGTCACGGCAATGTCCGTTGTAACCAGGTGCAACATTGGCTTTGCGTTGTGCTTCACGAACAGCTTCTAACTCTTCAGGTGAGCAGTAGCAATGGTAGGCATCCTTCTGATCTAGAAACTTTTGTGCCC
>JBJONF010000013.1:0-25736 GCA_046051985.1 Actinomycetota bacterium | reverse complement strand
AACTCGGGTGTATTCCTGCTCTTCTTTTTTAGCCATAACCAAGGGTACAACTGAGGATTTACTTCAGGTTGGAAAGACTCGCCTTGATCATCGCCTGCAGCAGCTTGGCATCAACTTCCCAGTCGATAGGCACCTGAATCGTTTTCTTTAGCGCGTTCCCCTCTTTGAACTTAGGGGCAAACTGATGCAGTACTTCTTGATCCCAAGGCGCGATCAGCACATGCTTGCTCGATGCCGATGCACCAAAGATGTAGTGCTTGTCTAGCTTCACCATGGGCTGATTCCAGGCAATCACCAAATCTAACTGCGGATACTTGGTTGTAATCGCTTTGAATATCGCCTTAATTGTCTTTGCTTGCGGGGCTGGAATTGATTTATAAAACTCGGTTGGGGTTGTAAAGCGCTTTGAACTTTCAGAGCCACGGCTATACATAACAAGGGCGTTGGCATGGGCTTGAGAAAAACCATAGTTCTCTTTTAAATGAGCGATTTGTTCTGCATATTTTTTGCCTTCAAGCTTGGCCATGACCTTGAACCAATAGGCCATCTTTTCGCCATACTTTTTTTCAATGGCTGGAAAGTGCGCTTCACGCGTTGGATCTTTAGGCATAAGTAACCGAAGATTTGTGAATTAAAGTGACCTAAAAGTTAAACAGTTTTATGTGAAGTGCGATCAATCGACCCGCGCATAAGAACTGCGCTTACTTTTTCTTGAGGCTGAGTGATCGTTATGGCAGATGAACCTGTCGGCGTTGTTGTGATCGTCTTTGACAGATCATCAAATGAAATTGCGAACTGCAATCCTGGTTGTTTCTCATTGAAGTCTGACAGTGAGAAAGTAGCTGTCGAAGCAGCAATCGCTGCATATGCTGCGGCACATCCCATGCACATAAAGATCTCCTTAGTAGGTGGAAAAAGTGTAGGCAGGCAGTTGGGCTAAATCAAGAGTGCAGAGCTTGGGGCTAAGACGGTGTCGCGCTGGAAAAGTATCTGACTGGTCCTGCGTGCTCAAGGCCTACTTCTTCACCGACTGCGTAATCAAAGGGCCCTGGGATGCGAACCTTTAGAACTTGGCCAGCACAGTCGAGGGTGACCATTGCATCATGGCCGTAGTAATCAATCTTTGAAATACGCCCAACAGATTGTGCGCCAGACAGATTGCGATCAAGTTTGATTTCTTCTGGGCGAATAACAATGTGGCCTGATTCAACCAAGGTGCTCTTTGTTGGCCGGCTAAATAGATAAGAAGTAGTTCCATCAGCCATCTTGGATGCATCTAGAACTAGTGCATCGCCGGTGCTAATTGCCATGGCTGGTGAAATCGGAGTTGAGTACACAGCTTCTGGCGTACCTTGTTGAATGATCTGGCCATCTCGCATAAGCGCCACAACGTCTGCAGAAACCAACGCTTCTTCACGGTCGTGGGTAACCAAGATTGCAGTGGCGTTGCTTTTGCGTAATAGATCAATCACATCGGCGCGCAGGTCACCGCGTAACGCAGCATCTAGAGCAGAAAAAGGTTCATCTAATAAAACAATTGCTGGCTTGATGGCAAGAGCACGTGCCAAAGCAACACGAGTTTGTTGTCCACCAGATAGTTGGTTAGGCATGCGGTTTTCAAAACCTTGCAGGCCAATCAAGTTCAACATTTCCTTGGTGGTCTGGCGAATCTGATCTTTAGTAAAAACAGAGCGATCTAATCCAAAAGCGATGTTGTCGGCCACAGACAGATGAGGAAATAACGCACCTTCTTGTGGAACATAACCGATCTTGCGCTTATGTGATGGCATCACAAGTGATGACAAGGAAACAAGCTGCTTACCAAAACGAATAGTTCCATCAGATGGTTGGATCAGGCCGGCGATGCTGCGCAGCAAGGTTGTCTTTCCACAACCAGATGGACCAAGAAGTGCTGCAATCTGACCTTCAGCTAAAGAGAAAGAAAGATCGTTCAGAATTAACTTTTGACCAAGGGAAACTTTTAGGTGGGAAATCTCAAGTGAACTCACTTTTCGCCCCCTAGGTTTTCCTGAATAAATGTTCGATCTTCTTTATCCGGCCGGCTCAATAAAAAGGTTGGTAGCGCCGCGATGAGAACCAAGATTAATGCATAGGGTGCGGCCTCGTTAAATCGATTGATGGATGCAGCAGACCAGATCTGTGTGGCCAAGGTGTCAAAGCCTGTTGGGCGAAGCATCAACGTGGCCGGTAGCTCCTTCATTGCTGTTAGAAATACCAACACTGTGCCAAGACCAATGCCAGGTGCTGCAATAGGTGCCACGACCTTTTTGATAGCCATCCATTGGTTCATACCAAGAGTTGATGCAACATCTTTCACACTTGTTGGAACACGTGACAATGAAGAGCTCATGCTGGCTACTGATTTTGCAAGGAATAACAGGGCGTAGGCAAAGGCCAGTAAAAATGTTGTTTGATACAAAGCGCCAAGTTTTGAACCAATTGAAACCACCGCTAAACCAACGACGACTCCTGGCAATCCATGGCCCACAGTGATGATGCGTTGGGCGATGCGACCAACGCGGGTTGAACCACCTGAAAGGACGATGCCTAGGGGAGCGGACATAACCAACGCGATTAATGCGCCGAGTGCCGCCACAGAAATTGTTGAAATCGAAGCTGTAAATAAATCGCCCCAGTTGATTGCAACTTGGTTGCCCAAGAATCTAGAGATCAAAACGTAGAAGGGGATAACCACGGCGTTGATTGCATAGATGCCAATAGTTGTGATCACTGCAAAACGCATCCAGGCGTTGTTAATCAACGAATTCTTAGTTGAATACACCTTTACAACGCTAGAACCTGGGGTCTGGCGCTTGATCTTTTCATCGGCCAAAACAACGATGGTTGAAAAAGCGATCAGGACAAATGAGATAACCGCGGCAGCGCTGCGATCATATGAAGCCTTATACATATTCTGAATCGTGACTGTCAGCGTTTCAACGTTTAATAGCGAGACCGCACCGAAATCACTGATTGTGTAAAGGGCTGCCAGTAATGCGCCGGCGCTGATGTGACCCTTTACTTGCGGAAAGACAACTCGTCGAAATGTTTGCACCGGGGTTAAACCCAATGAGCGAGCAACTTCAATCTGCGAAGAATCAACAGTGCGCAACCCTGACAGGGTTGCCAAAATGACATAGGGCAAAGTTGTAATCGACAAGATAAAGCCTGCGGCAAAGAAGCCAGAAAATTCAGGAACTAAAGCGATCCAGGTATAGGTAAATACATATGAAGGAATAGCCAGGGGCAGAACTGCAGGGATGATCAATAAGCGACGAAATGGCAGACGCACAAAGTGAAGTCCGGTGGCCATGGCAACGCCAAAAACAACTGTAGTTACAACAACACCTAGAACAAGTGCTGATGTTGTGGCAAGAACTTCTAGCGTCTTTGGGCGAAACAACAATTGCGCAGTTTCACCCAAAGGCTTTTGGCTAGCTCGAACGAGTAAATAACCAATAGGAATCAGGGCTAAAGCAGCAACAATCCCGACAGCACCGTTGAGCACACCGCGCACAGCGCGCTGATTACGCGCACTTTGCGACAGTGCAACCTTGGTGCTTTCGGGGAAAGTTGTTGGCATTTTTTAGAGCAGTCCAACCTTAATGAGCAGATCCTGAGTTCGCTTGATGTTCACAAGGCTGTTCAGATCAACTGTTGGCGCGCCAATTTTGTCTAAAGCAGGAACACCTTCTGGAGCTGCAGAACCAGCAACTAATGAATACTCGTGGGTGTCCTTAACAAACTTCTGTTGAGTAGCAGCAGAAGTTAAGTAATTGATTAGATCTGCAGCCGCAGCCTGCTTCTTACTTGATGCAAACACACCTGCGCCAGAAACATTGATCAAGTTTCCAAAGTCGCCAGGGGCAAAGTATGAAACTTCAGCCTTTACTGGACGCCCTAAAGACTCGCTGGTTTCCCAAATGTAATAGTGATTAACAAGACCTAAATCGATCTCGCCTTTGTCAATGGCTTCAACAATGATGCTGTTCTTTGCATAGATCTTGGCACCATTTGCTTTCATATCTGCAAGCCACTTCTTAGTAAACTCTTCACCTTTATTTTCAATCAAAGCGGTAACAAATGCTTGAAATGATGCATTTGTTGGAGCGATACCGACCTTGTTTTTATAGGCAGGCTTTGTTAAATCTGCAAAAGTAGTAGGAAGTACTTTTACGCGCTCTGGGGAATACGCAAGAACGCGAGCGCGACCTGTGACTCCAACCCATGTGCGATTTGCTGCGACAAATTGTGCTGGAATATTGGTGGCAACATCTTTGCCAAGTTCAATGAACAAACCTGCTGCCGATACCGCGCCTAGTGAACCCGCATCCTGTGCCAAAAATAGATCGGCAGGTGAATTACTGCCTTCTTCAAGAATCTGAGCTGCAAGCTCTGCTGAATCTCCGTAACGGATGTTTAGCTTGATCCCTGATTGCGCTTCGTACTCGGCAAAAAATGGTGCGATGTACTCCTCAGATCGGCCGGAGTAAACAGTCAGCTCGGTGACATCGGATGCCTGATCGCTATTGGATGAACATCCAGCCAGCATGGTGGCAAATAGGGCGATAACGGCGGCTAATACCGCGGTCTTCTTGAAGGTCATGGCTCTGCTTTCGGCTAGGTATCTACCGAAAGACTCTAGGGCACCTTCTGTATTTACGCAACATTAGTGTTGCGTAATTCATCACATTAGCGAACGGAACGGATGACCGCGGTGACCTTTCCAAGGATCTCGCAGTTGTCGCCATCGATAGGTGCAAAATCATCATTGGCTGGAAGCAGCCAAATATGCCCATTTTTACGTGAGAAAGTCTTCACTGTTGCTTCGCCATCGATCATCGCGGCAACGATTTCGCCGTTGTTGCAATCCTTTTGGGAACGGATAACGACGTAGTCGCCATCGCAAATAGCTGCGTTAATCATTGATTCGCCAACGACCTTGAGCATAAATAGCTCACCGCTTCCTACAAGGGATTCTGGAAGCGGGAAGGTCTCTTCAATTGATTGCTCAGCGGTAATTGGCCCACCGGCTGCGATGCGACCTACGAGAGGGATGTAGCGGGTGGCATCAACTGGGGTGGAATTCTCCGCGGTCTTCTCATCAGGCATCAAAACTTCTAAGGCGCGGCCACGGGTTGGGTCGCGGCGGATAAAGCCCTTCTTTTCCAAGGCTTCTAACTGGTACTTGACCGAGGCAGGGGAGGTCAGGCCGGCGACGACGCCGATCTCTCGCATTGAAGGGGGATAGCCGTTGTTTTCAAGGGCATCCTTGATTGCGCCGAGGATCTTGAGCTGGCGGGCGGTTAAACCATGCGCGCCTGCTGGGCCATCTGGAAGTTCACTCACGCTTGCTGTCTCTGATTTCTTTGCCATGGGTAAAGGATGACACAGCTTTGGAAAAAATTCAAACATCTGTTCGAATAAATCTTGCATATGTCAGTGGTGGGGTGTTTAATTGTCTTATTCGAACAACTGTTCGAATACCTTCCCCAAGGTTGTACAGCAGTAAAAAGAAAGCGGGCGAGCACGATGAGCGCAGTTACATTCTCAACAGGCTTTAATTCAACAGCCTCTAAAAGCATTGTAAATCAGTCACTTCAGGCCAATCCGTCCGGTCGCTTGACGCGCCGTGGCCGTCTTGCGCGCACCATCGTTGTTCTCTCCCTGGCAGTTGTGATGGTTGCAGGCTTTGCCGCGACCTCTGGTGCTAACCAGGAAGCCCCAGTGAAATCTGCGGCTCCGAGCTACTCAGTTGTGGTTGTAGCCCCAGGTGAAACCCTGTGGTCTGTAGCTGCAGCGTACGCAACAGGGGATGTGCAGGGGTTTGTAACTGAGATCCGCGAGATCAACAACCTCAAGGGGTATGACCTACAGGCAGGACAGCGTCTTCGCGTTCCGCTGAACCAATAATTCACGCTCAGCTAAGGCACGACACGCCGCTCAGGTGGTTTTAACCTACTCAACAGGCAAAGCCTCAATAAATGCTTTATAGTTAACACAAGATGTAGGGGTCAAAGCAAGAATTGCTTCCATTAGTAGTGGTTTTAGGGTATATTTCTAAATCCGCTCTAAAAAGCCCTTTACACCCGAAGTTACAAATATCGAGCATTGATTGGAGGACACGCCGAGATGAATTGCCCATTCTGTAGAAACGATGATTCACGCGTTGTGGACTCTCGTCCAGTTGAAGATGGCACAGCAATCCGCCGTCGTCGCGAGTGCCCCCAGTGCGGCCAGCGATTCTCAACTCAAGAGCTCTCACTTCTTAACATTATTAAGCGCAGCGGGGCCACAGAGCCTTTCAGCCGCGAAAAGGTCTTGGTCGGTGTTCGCAAAGCCTGCCAGGGACGTCCCGTTAACGAGGACGATTTAGTTTTGCTTGCTCAGCGCGTAGAAGAGACCCTTCGCCGCACAGGACAAGCAGAAATCGAAGCTCAAGAAGTTGGAATGGCAATTCTTGCGCCACTCCGGGAGCTCGATGAGGTCGCCTACTTACGATATGCCTCTGTGTACCGTAACTTTGCCTCCCTTGAAGATTTCGAAGGTGAGATCGCACTTCTCCGTGCTCTACCTTCAAGCAATTCCCCAATTGCTTCAGCATCAAGTAACAAAGAAAAAACAATTACTGCAGAACAAAGCACTAACGCATCTCAAAAAATTAATTCATAACTAGAAGACGGGGAAACACACTATGTCAGAGACGGTCATCAACCGACCAGCGAAAATCAAGGCCCACAACACTCTTAAGGGTAAGGGCTTGACGATCGAACGCATCTACACAACCGAAGGAGTGCACCCATACGATCAAGTTAAGTGGGAGCGCCGTGATGTGGTGCAGCAAAACTGGAGAACGGGCGAGACTGTTTTCGAACAACACGGTGTTGAGTACCCAGATTCATGGTCAGTAAATGCTTCAACAATCGTTACAACAAAGTACTTCCGTGGCGCACTAGGTGCAGAAAACCGCGAGTGGTCTTTGAAGCAGGTTATTGATCGCGTAGTTCTTACATACACAAAGGCCGGAAAAGAACATGGCTACTTTGCAACAGATAAGGACGCACTTGTTTTCGAGCACGAGCTAACACACATGCTCATGCACCAAATTTTCTCATTCAACTCACCAGTGTGGTTCAACGTTGGAACAGCGCAACCACAGCAGGTTTCAGCATGTTTCATCTTGTCAGTTGATGACACTATGGACAGCATTCTTAACTGGTACCGCGAAGAAGGAATGATCTTCAAGGGTGGATCAGGAGCAGGACTTAACTTGTCTCGCATCCGTTCATCAAAGGAGCTTCTAAAGTCCGGCGGAACAGCATCTGGTCCAGTTTCATTTATGCGCGGTGCTGATGCATCAGCAGGAACAATCAAATCAGGAGGCGCAACCCGTCGCGCTGCAAAGATGGTTGTTCTAGATGTAGATCACCCAGATATCGAAGAATTTATTGAGACAAAGGTCAACGAAGAAGACAAGATTCGCGCACTACGCGATGCTGGCTTTGACATGGATCTTGGCGGAAAAGACATCATCTCTGTTCAGTACCAGAATGCAAACAACTCAGTCCGCCTTTCAGACAAGTTCATGCAGGCAGTTGAAAAGGGCGAGCAGTTTGGTTTAACAGCTCGTTCAACTGGCGAAGTTATTGAAACAGTTGATGCACGCCAGCTATTCACAAAGATTGCACAAGCAGCATGGGCATGTGCTGATCCTGGAGTTCAGTTCGATGACACAGTTAATGACTGGCACACAACTCCAGAGTCAGGTCGCATCAATGCGTCAAACCCTTGCTCTGAGTACATGTCACTAGACAATTCTTCTTGTAACTTGGCATCACTTAACTTGATGAAGTTCCTCAAGTCAGATGGTTCATTTGATGCAAAGACATTTGCAAAGGCAGCTGAAGTAATCATCACAGCGATGGATATCTCAATCTGTTTCGCAGATTTCCCAACTGAAGCAATCGGTGACACAACAAAGGCATTCCGTCAGCTCGGTATCGGATATGCAAACCTTGGTGCACTTTTGATGGCATCAGGTCTTGCATACGATTCCGAAGGTGGACGCGCACTAGCTGGTGCGATCACATCATTGATGACAGGTGTTACATACAAGCGTTCAGCAGAGCTAGCTGGAATCGTTGGACCGTATGCAGGCTTTGCACAAAACGCTAAGCCACACGCACGTGTTATGCGCAAGCATGCATCTGCATCATCGGCTGCAAAGTCAGAGACAACTCTTGACCGCGATGTATGGACAGAGGCGAACAAGGCGTGGGATGCATGTCTATCAACAGGAGATAAGAACGGCTGGCGCAACGCCCAGATCTCAGTTCTAGCTCCAACCGGAACAATTGGTTTGATGATGGATTGCGATACAACAGGTATCGAGCCAGACTTCTCATTGGTTAAGTTCAAGAAGCTTGTCGGTGGCGGATCTATGCAGATCGTTAACCAGACAGTTCCACAAGCTCTAGAAAAGCTTGGCTATGCAAAAGAGACAGTTGAAGCGATTGTTGAATTCATCGCAGCAAATGGCCACGTCATCGATGCTCCAGGGTTAAAGCTTGAGCACTACGAAGTATTTGACTGTGCACTAGGTGCGCGTTCAATTGCTCCAATGGGCCACGTTCGCATGATGGCTGCATGCCAGCCATTCCTTTCAGGTGCGATCTCAAAGACAGTAAACCTTCCAGAGGATGCAACTGTTGAAGAGGTTGAAGAAGTTCACCTAGAAGCATGGAGAATGGGAATTAAGGCGCTCGCGGTTTACCGTGACAACTGCAAGGTTGGTCAGCCTTTGTCTGATGGAAAGGCGAAGAAGAAGGAAGTTGTTGTTGAAGTAGAAACTGCAACGCCAGTTCGTAACCGTCTTCCAAAGTCACGCCCAGCAACAACAACATCATTTGCAGTAGGTGGCGCAGAGGGTTACATGACCGCTGGTGCATACGCAGATGGCGCACTCGGTGAAGTGTTCTTAAAGCTTGGCAAGCAGGGTTCAACGCTTGCAGGCGTAATGGATGCGTTCTCAATCGCGGTATCTATCGGACTTCAGTACGGAGTTCCACTAGAGACATTCGTAGAGAAGTTCACAAACTTGCGCTTCGAGCCAGCAGGTATGACAGATGATCAAGATATTCGCATGGCACAGTCCATGATGGATTACATCTTCCGTCGCCTAGCACTTGATTACTTACCATTTGAACAACGTTCAGCAATGGGTCTGTACACAGCAGCAGAGCGCGCAGCAGCACTAGATAACGGTGGCGAGTACGCACCTGTAGCGGCGGCTGATACCCCAAAAGCAGTTGCGCCTGTGGCGGCTCCTGCGGTTGCTCCAAGTAAGCCAGTCGCTGTAAAGCCAGCAGATGTAAAGATTGAAGCTGCACCACTTGCAGCAACAATCGGTTCATCATCTGATCTACTTGAATCAATGGGAATCAAATCTGATGCACCACTATGTATGACATGTGGAGTAAAGATGAGAATGTCAGGAGCATGCTTTGTATGCGAAGGTTGTGGAAACACATCTGGTTGCAGCTAAGCAATAAATAACATGTTTTAACCAACCCCGTTAAAAACCCCGTCAATCACTGTGATTGGCGGGGTTTTTCACTGTTCTGCGAAGGTGGTGAATAGGGGTAGAATTGCAACGTTGTTTTCGGGGTCGATGTAATTTCGAACCGGCGGTTAAAGTCCGCGACCCGATACCTGCCAGGTATCGGTTGACTCAGTGAAACTCTGAGACCGACGGTTAAAGTCCGGATGAGAGAAAACAAACAAAGGGTCGGCTTGCGCCTACCCTTATCGTGCATTTTCCATTTCTGGAAAATCTGGTGCACCCACCCCGGAAGCCTCTTTGTAACTTAAAAAAGGGTTGGGGGTAAAAATGGATTACACAGTTGCAATGCAACGTGCCATTGCCCTGTCCGAAAAAGGTCTGGGAAAGACCGCGCCGAATCCAATTGTTGGCGCAGTAATTATTGATGCAGCAGGTTTGGTAATCGCTGAAGGTTTTCATGATCGCAACAAATCAAGTGATCACGCCGAAGTTGTTGCTATTAAAGCAGCTGGAGAAAAGACAAAGGGGGGCACAATTGTTGTAACCCTTGAACCGTGCAACCACACAGGCAGTACTGGTCCATGTGTTCAGGCGATTATTGATGCAGGTATTTCAACGGTTGTTTATGCAGTTGCCGATCCCAATGAAAAAGTAGCTGGGGGAGCCGCAGCACTTCGCGCAGCAGGTATCACCGTTGTTGAAGGTGTCTTAAAAGATGAAGCCGCCTTTGCAAATCGTGCGTGGTTGATGAAGATAGCTAAGAACCGACCATTTTTTACATGGAAAGTTGCCGCAACTCTTGATGGCAAAGTAGCTGCCGCCGATGGAACTTCTAAGTGGATTACCAATGAAGCATCTAGGGCTGATGTGCAGGTATTGCGTCGTCAAGCAGATGCGATTCTGGTAGGAACAAACACTGTAGTTATCGATAACCCACATTTGATTCCGCGTGGGGAATTCGCAGGCTATGCCAACAATCCAATCCGCGTGATTTGCGGGGAACAAGAGTTGCCTAAATATTCGCATGTCTTTGATGATGCTGCGCAAACAGTTGTTGTTAAATCTAAGGATCTAGATGTTCTGGTCGAAAAGCTCAATGAATTAGGCATCAATCATGTCTTTGTTGAAGCTGGGCCAACGCTAGGAAGCGCCATGTTGGATGGCTGTTTATTGGATGAATTAATTATGTATCAGGCACCTGCCTTGCTCGGTACTGGCAAGCATTTCTTCGCCTTTGATTACCCAACAACGATTACCGATCAGATGCGTATGGATCACATTGGTACCGAGGTGCTAAATGGCGATGTGAAATCGGTTTATCGCATAAGGAATGGTGATTAATGTTTACCGGACTTATTGCAGAGCTAGGGCGTATCACCGCGATTGAAAAGGGCGAAAGCTCGGCTGTCTTTACTGTGTCGGCACCGGCACTTATTACACAGATCGCGCTGGGGGATTCAGTTGCGGTGAACGGTGTGTGTTTAAGCGCTACATCAATTGCAGGTGACAGCTTTACCGCAGATGTCATGGTGCAAACCTTGGCGGTTACATCGCTGGCACAACTAGCAGTTGGCAGCCCAGTGAACTTGGAATTAGCAGCGCTACTCAATACCCGCATGGGTGGGCACATGGTGCAGGGCCACGTTGATGGCGTTGCAACAGTTGTTGGATTAACTCCTGGTGAAAAGTGGGTGCAGTTTGATATCACCGTCCCTGAAAAACTAACGAAGTACATTGTTAATCAAGGTTCGATTTGCCTAGATGGTGTTTCACTGACTGTGGGCGAAATCAATGATGCCAACAATGTGGTGACAGTTTGGTTGATTCCTGAAACTTTAGAGCGCACAAATCTTGCTACAAAGCAGGCAGGGGATCTAATCAATGTCGAAGTCGATGTTTTGGCCAAATACGTTGAACGGTTACTCGCTAAGGGAGACAAATAATGAGTAACCTGCAAAAGGCGCTAGATGCTTACAAAAATGGTGATCTAATCATTGTGACCGATGATGCAGATCGCGAAAACGAAGGCGACCTGATGTTGTTGGCTCAAAAGGCCACCCCTGAAAAAGTAGCGTTCATGGTGCGTCATACAACCGGAATCCTGTGTGTAGCTTTGACGCAAGAGCGTGCCCGCACTTTGCGCTTGCCTTTGATGGTCGAAGAAAACCAAGATTCCAAAAAGACCGCATTTACTGTCAGCGTTGATTACAAGGTCGGATTAACAACGGGTGTTAGCGCTACAGAGCGCGCAAACACTGTGCGTGCTTTAGCTGATGCCGCTGTTACACATTCTGATTTCATTCGCCCTGGCCACATCTTTCCTTTAATTGCAGATATCGGCGGACTAGAAGCACGTGGCGGCCACACCGAAGCAGGTGTTGCGCTGTCACATCTAGTTGGCGCACAACCAGTGTGTTTGTTATCTGAAATCGTTAATGATGATGGCTCTATGGCACGCGGTGAATCACTTGTTGCCTTTGCGGACGAACATTCAATTCCGATGATCTCTGTCGATGAGCTCAAAGGCCTTGCCCCAGTAGCACCAGTGCTTGCATCAACCTTTGAATTTGAATGGGCACAGCTTCCACTGCGCAGCGGCATGTGGAGTATCGCTACATATCCTGGGCTTCGCCAGCGCGAACATGCAGTTATCTCTTATGGCCAAGCCGGCATAGTGCCAATGGTGCGTATTCACAGCGAATGTTTTACTGGCGATGTTGTGCATTCACAGCGTTGTGACTGCGGCGAACAGTTGGAAAAATCAATTTCGATGATTCAAGCACATGGTCATGGCTACATTGTTTATCTGCGCGATCACGAAGGCCGTGGAATTGGGTTAACTGAAAAGATTAAGGCCTACCAATTACAAGATGCCGGCATGGACACCATCGATGCCAATCTATATCTGGGACATGAAATCGATGCTCGCGATTGGTCTGATGCGATTGCAATTATTAAAGCTCTAGGTCTTAAAGATTTAACGCTGCTAACCAATAATCCCAACAAGGTTGCAGCCCTTCGCGCTGCAGGTATCGAAGTAATGCAAGCCAACTTAACGGTTGTGCCCAATACATTTAATGAGAAATATCTAGCTACCAAGGAAGAAAAACTTGGTCACTCACGAGGAGGCAAGTAAATGGCCGGACATGCACCAGAAATTGGCGTTAAGCCACTGCCCAACGCCAAGGTAGCGATCATCTCTTCTTCCTGGCACCTTGATATTTGTAATGACTTAATTGCAGGTGCACAACGCGCACTACAACTGGCGCAGGTAAGCAAGGTTGAAGTGCAATATGTGCCGGGTTCATTTGAAATTCCACTTGCTGCTCAATATGCATTTGATAAAGGTTTTGATGCAGTTGTAGCCGTTGGATTGGTACTTAAGGGTGAAACCCCGCACTTTGATTATGTCTGCCAAGGCGTTACTCAAGGCGTTATCGATGTATCGCTCAAGTACGGAAAGCCAATCGGATATGGCGTCTTGATGTGTGATGATCTAGATCAAGCAGTAGCTCGTTGTGGTCGGCCTCACAGCAAAGAGGACAAGGGACATGACAGCGCAATCGCTGCGCTGGAACTTTTGCGTTTAAAGAACGCCTAGATAGACTCCCAGCGTGAGCGTAACCAGCGCAGGTGCAGCCTTTAAAAAGGCTTTGGTTGAAGAATCCCCGCTTCAAATTATTGGAACCATCAACGCTAATCACGCCTTGCTTGCTAAGCGCGCAGGTTTTCGCGCAATCTATCTTTCAGGTGGCGGAGTCGCTGCAGGATCATTGGGAGTTCCAGATTTAGGAATTACCACTCTTGAAGATGTTCTGACAGATGTTCGTCGCATTACCAATGTTTGCGATACACCTTTGTTAGTTGATGCCGATACTGGGTTTGGTGCATCAGCTTTTAACATCGGGCGCACAGTTAAGGATTTAATCAAGGCCGGCGCAGCAGCGATGCATATTGAAGATCAAGCCGGTGCAAAGCGTTGCGGACATCGCCCCAATAAAGAAATTGTTTCAAAGGCTGAAATGGTTGATCGCATCAAAGCTGCAGTTGATGCTCGCACTGATGAGAACTTTCAGATTATGGCTCGCACAGATGCGATTGCTAATGAAGGTGTCGAAGCAGCCCTTGATCGCGTCCATGCCTATATCGAAGCTGGTGCAGATTTAATTTTCCCTGAAGCAATTCGCACCCTAGCCGATTACAAGAAGTTCTCGGCTGCAGTGTCAAAACCGATTCTGGCCAACATCACCGAATTTGGACTCACCCCACTGTTTAGCCGTGAAGAGCTAGCGGCCAACGGCGTCAAGATGATTCTTAATCCCTTGTCAGCCTTCCGCGCCATGAACAAAGCGGCCGAGAACGTTTACACAGCCATCCGCCGCGATGGCTCGCAAGTAAATGTGATCGACACAATGCAGACACGGGAAGAGTTGTACCAAGCCATTAATTACTATGAATATGAAAAAGCACTTGACCAAACACTAGGTAAAGACAACGGGTAGGGACTATGGAAGAAATCAAAGTAAAGAAGTCAGTTGCACTCTCTGGAGTACCAGCGGGAAACACAGCGCTCAGCGCAGTAGGTGGAGCAGATCTTCACTACCGCGGGTATTCAATCAAGGACTTGGCGGCTAATTGCCAGTTTGAAGAAGTCGCATACCTTCTAGTGCACGGTGCTCTACCTACACAGTCACAATTAGATACGTACAAAGCAAAGCTCAAGGGCCTACGGGGGCTGTCACCTCAGGTCAAAACAGTTCTAGAACAACTTCCAGCAACTGCCCATGCGATGGATGTTTTGCGTACAGGTTTTTCTGCCATTGGTGCAATCACACCTGAATCAACAACACATACAGAAGCAGAAGCTCGAGATATCGCAGATTCAATGCTGGCAAAGACTGGTTCACTTCTTGGCTACTGGCACCACTTTGCAAATAGCGGAAAGCGCATCGAAGTAGAAACTGATGATGATTCGATCGGTGCGCACTTCTTGCACCTGCTACATGGCGAAAAGCCAAGTGCGCTCTGGGAAAAGGCAATGCACGCATCGCTCGTGCTTTATGCCGAACACGAATTTAACGCTTCCACATTTACAGGTCGCGTAATCGCCGGAACAGGTGCAGACATTTACTCATGTGTTGCTGGTTCTATTGGCGCACTGAGTGGTCCAAAGCATGGTGGTGCAAATGAAGTCGCACTTGAGATTCAACTTCGTTACGCAACGCCTGATCAAGCAGAGGCAGATATTCGCAAGCGCGTAGAAGCCAAGGAAGTTGTAATTGGTTTCGGTCACCCGGTTTACACGGTGTCAGATCCTCGTAACGAGATCGTTAAGGTCCTGACTAAGGAACTCGCAATTGCTGCAGGTAAAGAGAACTTGTATGACATTGCAGATCGGATCGAATCTGTGATGATGGAAGTAAAGAAGATGTTCCCTAACGTGGACTGGTTCTCTGCCGTTGCATATGATGCAATGAAGATTCCGGTTAACTACTTCACGCCATTGTTCGTAATGGCACGTATTTCAGGTTGGACTGCTCACGTTATTGAACAGCGCAACGATGGCAAGATCATCCGCCCAACAGCAACCTACGTTGGCCCAGAAGATCTAGCTTTTGTTCCAATCGAAAAGCGTTAAGTAATGTCTAGCCATGTAAGTCAGGGTAACCAGCCGTACGACCAAGCGATTATCGACATCGTCGATTATGCGTTGAACTACGAAATCACATCACCGGTTGCTTATGAAACTGCATGGAACTGCTTTATGGACACACTTGGATGTGGTCTAGAAGCCCTTGAATACGAAGCCTGCACCAAGCTTTTAGGACCAGTTGTTCCAGGATTAACTGTGGCAAATGGCGTCAAAGTTCCAGGCACCAAGCATGTTTTAGATCCAGTGCAAGGTGCTTTCAATATCGGTGCAATGATTCGTTGGTTAGATTTCAATGACACTTGGCTAGCAGCTGAATGGGGACATCCTTCAGATAACTTGGGTGCAATCCTGGCAACAGCAGATTGGTTGTCTAGAACAACTGATAAGACGTTCACTGTCAAAGATGTATTGACTGCGATGATCAAGGCGCATGAAATTCAGGGATGTATCGCACTTGAAAACTCATTCAACAAAGTCGGACTAGATCACGTTATTTTGGTCAAGGTTGCATCAACTGCGGTAGTCGCACAGATGATGGGTCTAACCCGCGATCAAGCACTTGCTGCAGTTTCACTGGCATGGGTTGATGGTCAATCACTTCGCACCTACCGCCACTTTCCAAATGCAGGTTCCCGAAAGTCTTGGGCGGCAGGGGATGCAACATCTCGCGCAGTGCGTCTTGCATTAATTGCAAAGACTGGCGAAATGGGTTATCCATCAGCGCTGACTGCAAAGACCTGGGGCTTTTACGATGTCTCTTTCAAGGGACAACCATTTAAGTTCCAACGCAGCTATGGCTCATACGTCATGGAAAATGTTTTGTTTAAGATTTCTTTCCCAGCTGAATTCCACTCACAAACTGGCGTAGAAGCTGCCATGACGATTTACCACCAGATGCAGGCAGCAGGTAAGACATCTGATGACATTGCCAAGGTCACGATTCGCACCCACGAAGCATGTATCCGAATCATTGATAAAAAGGGTCCGCTGAATAACCCAGCAGATCGCGATCACTGTATTCAGTACATGGTTGCTGTTCCATTTATTTTTGGTCGACTAACAGCTCGTGATTATGAAGAAGATATTGCGGCCGATCCACGTATCGATGCTTTGCGCGAAAAGATTGTTTGTGTAGAAGACCCGGTTTACACCGCGGATTATCACAACCCTGAAAAGCGCTCTATTGCCAACGCAATAACCGTGGAATTCAAGGATGGGACAGTGTTTAACGAGGTAGCGGTTGAATACCCAATCGGTCATGCTCGACGTCGCGTTGAAGGTATTCCGCTACTGATTGAAAAGTACAAGACCAACCTTGCACGCATTTATGACGCTGATAAGCAGAAAAAGATCATTGATGTGTGCCTTGATTACAACAAGCTTTCAACAACACCGGTAAATGAGTTTATGGATTTGCTGGCTCTTTAATGAGCGATATGTCAGCACAGGTGCGTCGTGCGCTAGATGTTGCCGTAGAAGCAATTGGTGGTTCAGCCCGTGAAGGTCAGATTGAAATGGCCGAAGCGGTAGCAAACGCCCTTACAGATCGTCACCACTTAATGGTTCAGGCAGGTACCGGTACCGGTAAATCACTGGCGTATTTGATTCCGGGAATCGTGCATGGCCGCAAAGTTTTGGTAGCAACGGCCACACTTGCCTTGCAGCGCCAACTAGTAGATCGAGACCTACCTGCTGTGGTTCCAGCACTTGAAAAAGAATTGGGCCGAGAAATTTCTTACGCCATCTATAAAGGCGTCGGCAACTACGTATGCCTACAAAAGATGAATAGCGAAGATATTGATCCAGATACAGAGCTAGTAATGGAAGTGTCTTCACTTGAAAAAGATGCCAAGCGCTTAATCGCCTGGGCCAAGACTCCTGGAGTCACCGGAGATCGTGATGATGCACCCGAAGTAGATCGACGTGTGTGGGCAGCAAACAGCACATCAGGGCGCGAATGCGTGGGAGCAGATGTGTGTGCTTTTGGTTCTCAATGTTTTGCGGCGAACGCGAAAGCAAAGGCGCAGACTGCAGATATCGTCGTCACTAATCACACCCTTCTGGCAATCGAAATCGTTGATTCACACCCAATCTTGCCTGAACGCGATTGCGTGATTTTGGATGAAGCGCATGAATTCATGGACCGAGCAACACAAGCCGTCACTGATGAATTAACTTCTAACCGAGTTCTGCGCGCTGCAGCGATGGCCCGTAAGTTCATGCCAGGCAAGCTTTCAGATGCGTTCCACAAAGCGGCAAATGATTTCCACGAATCTATGGTCGATTACGGCGAAGATGTTAAAAATGACCCAACGGCGCAAGGCCGCCTAGAAGAAATCCCACAATCACTTGAATTTTCTATTCGAAAGGTGATGGAAGCATCTAAGGCCATTGTTCAGTTCATGACTGCAGATGATGAAATCATCGATACCGATGCTTTGGCAGAGCGAGCACGGGTCAAAGGTGCGGTCAATGAAATTGCAACAACTGCCAGTACCTTGCTGAAAATGGGTGATGGTTTAGTGCTCTGGTATGAACCGACTTTCTCAACGCTCTACCTTGCACCACTTTCAGTATCTGAAGTTCTGCGTGAAAACCTTTTGACCCGAACTCCCGTGATTGCAACCTCTGCAACTTTAACTATTGGCAAAGGCTTTGATTCAATGGCTAAGAGCATTGGCTTCTTGGTTAACGAAGAAATGAATGCAGATTTAAAGGACGGAGAAGTAGATCCAGCAAATGTTCAGATGCTAGATGTTGGTTCTCCTTTTGATTTTGCTAACCAAGGTGTTTTGTATATGCCCAAGCATTTACCAGAACCAGGACGAGACGGACCAAGTCTGGAAGTTCTTACAGAACTAGGCGAATTAATTGACGCAGCAGGCGGTCGAACCCTTGCGCTTTTTTCTTCGTGGCGAGGGGTCGAAGCAGCAGATTTACATTTACGTAAAGTTTTGGCAGAGCTGCCGATCAAGATCATTACGCAAAAACGCGGAGACGCTGTTGGGCCACTCGTTACACGGTTTGCTAAAGATGAAACCTCGGTGCTGCTAGGCACTATGTCTTTGTGGCAAGGCGTAGATGTTCCTGGAAACAGTTGCATCTTGGTTGCTATAGATCGAATTCCTTTTCCACGTCCTGATGAACCTGTCATGAGTGCTCGTGCATCCCAAGCAGATGCCGCAGGTGGCAGTGGATTTATGCAGGTTTCTCTACCCAGAGCCGCACTTTTATTGGCTCAAGGCACGGGTCGTTTGATTCGATCCGTGGATGATCGGGGCGTCGTTGCGATCCTGGATTCACGAATCGTCACTAAAAGATACGGAAGTGTTCTACTTAACTCTATGCCGCCTCTCTGGCGAACCTCAGAAAAGGGTGTGGTCGTAGATTCACTGAGACGACTTCGCGAAAGCATGAAAGAATAAATTTATGCCTCGCATTGAAACCGAAACACTTGCCGAGCACCGTGATTGGCGCCGTAATCAGCTAATCGATGCTGCCGCAAGTATTGCCATGGAATCTGGCGGTGCGGCAATTACCGTGGCTGCCGTTGCACAGCGTGCAGGCTTATCTCGCACATCGGTCTATGAATACTTTGGTAGCGGGTCAGAACTTGTTGCAGATCTAGTCATTGATGAACTTCATAGCTTTGCCCAAACCCTCAAGACCGCAGTTGCAGATTGCGCCGATGCGCAATGCATCGTCAACTGTTGGATCAAGGGAGCACTTACTTACATTGCAGATGGTCGTCACCTGTTAGCTAAGGCGCTGAATTCGACAGCAATGCCGCAATCTCGCGGACAACAAATTGGTATGGCACACCGTGCTTTGATGGCACCACTCGTCAAAGCGGTTACTGAACTAGGTGTGAAAGATTCGCAGCGCGCCCTGTCATTTATTCAGGCGATTACCGATGCATCAACTAAAAGAATTGAATCAGGCCATGACGCAGAAGAAGAGATTGCTTATGCAACAAACTTCTGCATCAATGGCCTGATGTCTAATTAATTACTTCGCTGCTGTTACTAGCTTGACGTTAAGTCCCTCGTACAGCGCTTTTCTGGCACCAGCGGTCGCAGTGATTTCGCACTTTCCGCGGCGCATTGTCAGAACTGAACGAACAACTGAACAAGATCCAATTGCCTTGTACTTGACGTTTTCACCAAAGTTAGTAGCAGCAGGCAAGTTTGTTTTGCTAAAAGCCTTCAGGGTTTCTGGCAATGTAAAGGTGCCCAATGTCTGCGTGCCAAGGGTCAAGCGAATCGGCAAGATGACTGTGACAGGGGCGGCTGTTGCATTACCCGCACTGGTTACCGAGATTGCACATTCGCCAACTCCTGTTAGCGGAGTGATCTGCTGGCCATTTAGTGCACACGCTGGTGCAAGTGATCGATAGGTCAATGTCGCACCAGCTTTAGAAACTGCCGCCACTGTTGCAACCTGTCGGTAGCCAAGGGTTGCTGGTGTTCGGGTAGTCACGGCAACACCATTGATTGTCGCTGTTACTTCATCTGCCGGCAAAGTTGTTGTTCCGGCAACTGCTGCCTTGAAAGTGATCGGAAAGAATTGATCCTCTGTTAAATCTGCTGCCACGGTGTGATCAAAGCGCATGAAGATTCCGCACTTCGACACGGTGCAATCAACAGTTGTTGTTCCGACTAAAAAGCTACCGGTTGGCTTAAAGGCTATGGCTGCAGTTGGCAGAAATGAAGCACCGCGAGCTGTAGAAATCCACAATTCAACGGCTTTGTTGCACAAAGCAGAACGAGTTCCGGCAGGTGCTTCAACACATTGCTGAATATACAAACCGCCCTTTGTTGGCACATCAGTCAACGTGATGTTGATTGTCGCGTTTTGATAATCCAGGTTTGTTAAAGGGCCACCCACAAATTTGGTTTGTGCAGCTTGCGCCGACACAGGCGTCATTAACGCTGCAAGCAGAGCCACAAGAACGAGCTTCTTCATTTTTCTCCTTATTTGATGGTGATGGGGATAAATAGATCTGAACTGCGATCATTGCTGCGCAAATGATCGGCGCGAACTGTGATTGCGCACTTCACTTTGGTGCAATCAAACTTTCCGATTCTCTTTGAAATCTTTACCTTTTGCGTAAATCTGCCACCTGGTAAGAACTCTTCTGTTAAACCAATTGCATACGGTGGGGGATTAGATGAGATCCAAAAAGATGCCTCGCTCAATCCCGCCTTATTAATTCCGCCTCCACATGGAGTTGGGGCTTTACCTTTTGCTGGGATGACACAGAACGCCACATAGATTCCAACGGTTTCATCGAAGAAATTACCTTTGACAGTTACTACCGAACCACTTTTTACCGTGGTCTTAGAAACTGACAGCACCTGACCTTGTGAACCCTGGATGGATGCTGCCGATGAAAAGGGCATGGAAGAAATACTGAATACCAGTACCAATGCCAGCAATTTCCTCATGGCAAAACTCTAAATTAGTCTCATTAATCTGTTATCCGACAAGACACTGATATCTGTCGTTCAAAGTTTTGGCAGACTGATCCCATGAGAAAAACTGCAATTATCGCGCTTGCGTTGCTGCTTTCTGGCTGCGCACAAAGCCCGGTTGCCAGTACTTACACAATTTCTCAGGAAGATGTGAGATCGATTTCACTTACGTCAACACCGCCATTAACCGTTTCACGAGTCGTTGTTTTGGCCAATGGTGTTGCCGAAATCATCCAATCCTTAAATGCGCAATCAATTATTGTCGGTCGAGATATTTCTAGCACCGAAGATTCACTAGCGGACATTCCAATTGTCACATCAGGTCATCAGGTTCTGCCTGAAAAAGTTATCGCGTTAAAGCCGGATCTTGTATTGATAGATGCTTCAACTGGACCAAAAGCTGCGATTGAAACAATTAAAGCTGCTGGAATTTCAGTGGTGCAAACCCCTGAAAGCTGGAGCCTTAAAGATTTGCCAATTAAGGTTCGCGCAGTAGGCAAGGCAATCGGTGCACAAAATCAAGCCGAAGAATTAATCAAGCAACTAGAACAATCCTTAAAGATTGGCGCAGTTAGTAATTCTCCGCGGGTAGCGTTCTTGTATTTACGCGGTACTTCTTCGGTGTATTTAATTGGTGGTGCAGGGTCAGGGGCTGATTCATTGCTGACGGCTATTGGTGCAATTGATGTTGGTGCACAAACTCTGGATCGACCATTTAATACTTTGACCGCTGAAAGTTTGGCGGCATTAAACCCCGATGTCATTCTTGTGATGAGCAAAGGTTTGGAATCTGTCGGTGGTATCGATGGTTTGCTGAAACTTCCGGGTGTCGCCCAAACCGCAGCAGGTAAGAACTCAGCGGTTATCGATGTTGATGATTCATTGCTGTTGTCCTTTGGACCAAGAACTCCGTCATTAGTTGATGCTCTTGCAAAAGCCCTAACCAAGGTGGCTCCATGAAAAAGTGGCTCCCTGCAGTTCTTTTAGTAGGTGTATTTGTTGGTTCTCTATACCTTGGTGCCACACAGATCGATAACTTTTGGTCAGCGCTGATTAATCCAGGTAGCAATGAAATTCTGTGGCAGATCAGATTTCCTCGGGTAACGGCTGCAGTAATTGTCGGTGCGGCCCTGGCAGTTGCGGGTTTATTGGCCCAAGGTGCGTGCAACAACGCAGTGGCAGAACCAGCAATTCTTGGAACCGCAGCGGGTGCATCTTTTGGCGCAGTTCTTGCAATTAGTGCGGGCCTTGTTCAAGTTGGAACAATCGGTGCCATTGCGTGCGGAACAATCGGTGCGCTGCTGACGACTTCGCTTACCTTTAAATTAGCGGCAATTCGCGGGGCGTTGTCATCCTTTGGCTTAATCCTTGTAGGTATTGCAGTGTCGGCGATCTTTACCGCACTTGTTGGAATCGCATCGGCCATGGTTTCACGCGCAGATGCGCGTTCTATTTCTTTCTGGAGCTTTGGTTCTTTGGCGTTAGTTACCCCTGACAATTTAATCGGTGTTGCGATTACAACTGTGATCGGAATACTTATTGCCTGGATGATCGCGCCAGCACTTGATCGACTTTCTTTGGGAGATGCCACCGCATTTCACTTAGGTGTAAACGTTGCCCGAATCCGTTTGATTGCATTAGTTGCATTATCAATTTTGGCAGGGGGCGCGGTCAGTAGCGTTGGGTCAATCGCCTTTATTGGTTTGGCAGCTCCGCACATCGCGCGCTTTATCTATGGCCCAGCACATCGCAATTTGGTTGCCCATAGCGCAGTTATTGGCGCGTTGATTGTTGTTGTAGCAGACACTGTGTCGCGCACAATTGCCCAACCCAACGAATTACCTATTGGCCTGGCAGCTGCGTTGTTGGGTGCGCCAGTACTGATCGCCTTAGTAACTTTCAAGAACAATGTTTGGAGAACTCAATGATTACTATCGATGAGATCACCATTGTTGTTGATGGCCGTGAAATTATTTACGATTATTCAGAACAGATTCCGGCTGGTTCAATCACCGTGATCGTTGGCCCCAATGGCTGCGGTAAATCCACGTTGTTAGCCGCAATTGCGGGGGATATCGCACCCGATAAGGGAACGATCACAATTGATGAACATCATCCGATTCTGACCGCGGCCAATATCTTGGCGGGGATCCGTTCGATGGTGGTTCAAAATCAAAGCTTTACTTTAGGTTTTACAGTTCGCCAAATAATTGAAATGGCCGGGGATAGCGCCCAAGTTATGAAGGCATTAGAGCTAACCGACATTGCAGATCGTTTGGTAACAACGCTGTCGGGCGGAGAAGCCCAACGCGTTGCAATTGCCCAAGCTATTGCCCAAAACACACCAGTGCTTTTATTAGATGAACCTTTGGCGGCCCAAGATATTCATAGCCGCGGCCGAATAATTGCGTTGCTAAAGGAATTAGCAGAACAAGGAAAAACAGTTGTGGTGGTTGCCCATAGCAACGAAACCGAATTAAGTTGGGCCGATAAGGTTATTAAGCAGTTTCATTAATTCGGGCCAAGATTTTGCAAAGCTGGGATGCAACGGTAATTCGTGAACATCAACAATTTCAACCCAGCGAACTTCGTGGGATTCATCATTGACTTCGTGAGCAACTAAATCACCAGTTGCAAGGGCGATAACTGTTTCGTATTTCCAATCGCCATGATCATCAGTAAAAGTATGCAGGGCGGTTAGCAGCGAAGTATCGATTCCGGTTTCTTCTACAGCTTCGCGAAATGCACCTTCGATAGTGCTTTCATGCGAATCACGGGCACCGCCAGGAATACCCCACGTGTCACCGTTATGAACCCACGGGGCACGGTGCTGCAACAAGATTTGGGTTCCGCGCACAATCAAAATTCCAGCAGCACCGTTAAGTCCCCAATGCTTATTTCCACAAGCGCAATTTACCCAACCATCACCATCGCGTGCTGCCATGTTCCTAGCCTGTCACAACTATCCACAGTTAGCGCAGTGATTGCGCAATCGGTCTGCGGCTCAATTTATGGTGCCGCACATGATTGCTTTCATTGTGATTGGCGCGCTTTTTCTGAGTTCTTTTATGCCCCCAGTACAGGCAGATGAATGTGCTGAAAAAGCCTGCATCACTGTCTATACCCAGAACGACCAGATCATTATTGAAGCCAAAAGAGGCAACACAACAGTTAAGAAAACGATTGCCCAAGCCCCCAAGAAATCCACAGTAAAGCCAACTGTAAAACCAACGGTGCGACCTTTGTTTTTTCCACCTGCAGCGGTAAAGGTTGGTGTGAAAAAGCCACACGTCAAGCGCACCTATAAACCGCGCATCAAGAAAAGTACAACCACAGTAAATCTGAGCGATCGCTTAACCAAACTGGTGCCCACTGCAGGTGTGGCCTATCAACCCGAATTTGAACCGCTAGTAAAGACCGATGTGTATTTCTGGTGTGACCTACCCACGCTTTTTCAAAGCCGGGTCGACATCATCGGTGAAATTGTGGATGTCACTTTGCGCCCATCATTTACCTGGAACTTTGGCGATGGTTCGGTTTATGCAACGACCGAAAACGGTGCGCCGTATCCCAACGGAACTATCCGACATTCATATGCAAAAGCCGGTAGCTATGTCATCACTGTATTGACCACCTGGAACGGCAGTTACACCCACAACGCGCAAGTACGAGCGGTAACCGGCACGGTCAAAAAGATTTCAGCGGCTGCAATAACTGTTGTTCAAGCACCAACCCAGTTCGTAACTAACAAAGGATGATGATGACTACCGAAAATATCTATGTAAGTGTAATTCCGCTGCAATTGGCAAACGATGCTGAATTCGTTGAAAGCGTCAATACTTTTGCCGTCACACCAGATATGGCAGATGTAAATCTCTTACAACGAGATGGGGCAACTGCGGTCATAGATTTAGCGATGCAGTTTGCAGATCGTGGGTATAACAGTGACGTCGAATTAATTTCACAGGTAATCGGCAGACTTTCAGATATTCAAGTACGGGATTTCGCATTGGGTACGCACAACGAACAAACCTTTGATACTTATTGGAACATGTGGCTGTACTTGCTCCGCATCGCACCTATTGGTTTTGTTGCCCCAGTTGCATGTTTGTTTGCGACTTTGGCTTACGAACGCGCAGATTCGGAATTGGCATACCGCGCACTCGATCGTGCAACTGAAGATGATCCCAAGTACGCCCTCACTATTTTGTTGCGCCGAGTCTTTGGTTCAGGCTGGCCTGCCGCTGCTTTTGCTGCAATGCGGATGGAGCTTCACCCCAAAGTAACGGCTGGGATTTTTCAGGCCTAGTCGCTAGAATTATGGCGTTCACGAGTCCTACGTATTAGCCCCGGCTTAGTAGGCGGCAACCCTCCACCGCGGCGGGGTGCTCCGGGTGACGAACAGGTTGCCATGGAAAACATGCGCGACAAGTGTGGTGAAGGATATTTATTGCAATGGATTCAACAGGTGCTTGGCTAGAAACACATGATCCAGGTGAACGTCAGTTCATCAAGATCGGTGATTTACTTCTGGAAAATGGCGAAACGTTGCCAGCTGTCACCATTGCCTATCAAACATGGGGTCAATTAAACGCTGCAAAAGATAATGCGATTTTAGTTAATCATGCGATGACCGGTTGGTCTGATGTTCCTGGTTGGTGGCCTTCAATGGTTGGCCCAGGATTGCCCTTTGATACTGACAAATATTTTGTGGTCTGCCCCAATGTAATTGGTGGTTGTCAGGGATCGACTGGTCCATCATCGATAGCACCTGATGGAAAGCGTTGGGGTTCGCGTTTTCCGACAGTGACAATAAGAGACATGGTTAATGCCGAAGTTGCTTTCACTGATGCAATTGGAATTACCAAATACAAACTTGCAGTAGGTCCTTCACTGGGTGGAATGCGTGCGTTGGAATGGGCGGTGCAGTTGCCAGATCGAGTTGGCGCAATCTGCACCATTGGATCTTCTGCGGTGGCAACTGGTGATCAAATCGGAACCGCATCAATTCAAATTAGAGCAATTA
>JBJONF010000012.1:0-26189 GCA_046051985.1 Actinomycetota bacterium | reverse complement strand
TAACTCTCTATGCCATTGCCGGAAAAGGTGGCGATGGTTGTGTTTCTGTTAAGCGCGAAAAATTCAAGCCACTAGGTGGTCCAGATGGCGGCAATGGTGGACGCGGCGGCGATGTAATTTTGGTTGTTGATCCAAGCGTTACTACATTGCTGGATTTCCATCATTCTCCTCACCGCAGAGCAACTTCTGGACATCAGGGGTATGGCGATCGCAAAGATGGCCACCAAGGGGAAGATTTAATTCTTGGTGTTCCAAACGGAACTGTTATCTACGATGTTAATGGCGAACAAATTGCAGATTTAATTGGTACCGGAACTACTTTTAGTGCCGCTGCTGGTGGCTTTGGTGGACTCGGAAACATGGCGCTGTCATCATCAAAGCGTCGCGCACCAGGTTTTGCTTTACTTGGCGAACCAGGCGAAGAACGAACATTAACTCTTGAACTAAAAAGTGTTGCAGATATTGCACTCGTTGGATTTCCAAGTGCTGGAAAATCCTCATTAATTGCCGCGGTTTCTGCGGCTCGTCCAAAGATTGCTGACTATCCATTTACAACTTTGGTTCCAAACTTGGGTGTCGTCCAAGCTGGTGAAACACGCTTTACCGTTGCAGATGTTCCTGGACTTATTCCAGGAGCATCACAAGGCAAGGGATTAGGCCTTGAATTTCTTCGCCATGTCGAACGTTGTGTTGCGTTGGTGCATGTTCTTGATTGCGGAACTTTAGAAACGGACCGAAATCCTGTTGCAGATCTTGAAGCAATTGAAAATGAATTAGCTTTATACGGCGGACTTGAAGATCGTGTTCGCATTGTCGCACTGAATAAAATTGATTTACCTGACGGTCAAGCGATGTCGGATATGGTTGAACAGGAATTACGTGACAAGGGTTATGACGTTTATCCAGTATCTGCAGCTTCTCGCGCAGGTTTACAAGATTTGATTTATGCGATGGGACGTTTGGTGCAGAAAAATCGTGCCGAGGCAGGTGTGCAAGAGCGCACTCGAATTATTTTGCGTCCAGTTGCAGTTGATGACTCTGGTTTCTTAGTCAACGCAAACGCAGATGGAACTTTTACAATTCGGGGCAAGAAGGTCGAACGCTGGGTTCGCCAAACTAACTTTAAAAATGCCGAAGCAATTGGTTACCTTGCAGATCGCCTTGCACAACTTGGCGTAGAAAAAGAGTTGTACAAAAAGGGCGCAGTTGCCGGAAGCGAAGTTCGCATCGGTGACGGAGCTACTGAAGTTATCTTCGACTGGGAGCCAACAATCGAAGCTGGCGCGGAACAACTGGCAGGTCACCTGCATCGTCGTGGCGAGGATTCACGTCTTGAATCAACATGGAATATGCCTGAGCGCATCGAAGATGTTTTGAGTGAAGATGAAATCGCCAAGCAGTGGGAATACAACGTTGTTGACCCCCACACGCCTAAACTTTCAGCACCGATAATTACTGATGAAGATCTCAAGGATGGAGATGACAAGTGAGCCGAGAGCAGATTACCTCTGCAAAACGCATCGTCATCAAGATTGGCTCGTCCTCTCTAACAGGTAAAGCTGGTTCGGCACTTGATGCCGATGCTGTTAACAAACTTGTAGATGTTGTTGCTGCCTGCAAAAAGCGTGGGGCAGAAGTTGTGGTGGTTTCATCGGGTGCGATTGCTGCTGGTTTAGCACCCCTTGGTTTAACAACTCGTCCCAAAGATCTTGCAACACAACAAGCTGCAGCATCTGTCGGCCAAGGTTTGTTAGTTGCTCAATACACTCAAAGTTTTGCGCGCCATGGAATCACTGCATCCCAGGTTTTACTGACAACTGAAGATGTTGTTCGTCGTTCGCATTATCAAAATGCACAACGTACCTTGTACAAACTTCTTCAATTAGGTGTCGTGCCAATTATCAATGAAAATGACTCAGTAGGAACACAAGAGATTCGCTTTGGCGATAATGATCGTTTAGCGGCCTTGGTTGCCTTGTTAATTGGTGCGGATTTACTGGTATTGGTTTCTGACATCGATGCACTGTATGACGCACCTCCAACCCAAACTGGTGCTCAAAGAATTCTTGAAGTTTCATCTGTAGCCGATATCGAAGCAGTCACCCTTGGTGGTGCAGGATCAGCCGGCGTTGGTAGCGGGGGAATGGTTACTAAGGTTGAAGCTGCTCGTATTGCCACATCTGCTGGAATCCCGATGCTGCTTACTTCACTTGAAGATTCCGATAAGACTCTTGCTGGAGAAAAACTTGGAACACATTTTCACGCGCAAGCTAGCAAAACAACATCGCGCCTTCTTTGGCTTGCACATGCTACAAAATCTCAGGGCAAGTTAATCCTTGATGCCGGCGCTGTGACTGCAATTCTTGAGCGCGGTGTTTCCTTGCTTCCTGCCGGAGTCACCGCGGTCGAAGGCGAATTCATTGCAGGTGATGCAGTTGAACTTGTTGGCCCAAACGGCGCAGTAATTGCGCGCGGATTAGTCGCATTTGATTCACAGGATCTGCCACAGATGTTGGGCCGTTCCACTAAGGAACTGGCGGCATCACTAGGTGCAGAGTACGAACGCGAACTAGTTCATCGTGACGATTTAGTTCTTCTCTGACTAGTTCTTTTCTGCTATTTCCCGCAAAACAGGTGCGATTTTTGCACTAATTCCATCTGAACTTGTCGGAATATCAGACAGTTTTACTATCACGGTGTCATTGAGTGCATCCATGTAGATGTACTGGCCATGCAAGCCCATCATTAAGTTGATTCCTGGGGATGGATGCCACATTTGTGCGCCATAACCCCAACCGTAATCCAACTTAACTGCTGAAGTTGAAAGTCGAGCTTTCCAAGAAGTACTTGCAATCTTTGGATCACCGCTCATCAAGGCTTGACCTACGCGAGCGTAATCACGCGCGGTTGCATTGAAACAACAAAATGCTTTTTCATGTCCGCCAACCTTGTCCACATTCCAGGTTGCATTGAAATCGGCACCAACCTTTTGCCAAACACGTTCGCTAAATGCGTCGGCTAACTTTTGGCCAGTTACCTTTTGAACAATTAAGCCAAGCATTTGAGTATTTACAGATCGATACTCTGGGAAAGTGCCTGGTTCTTCTCTCATCTTTTTATTGTTCTTTAAGAACCAGTTAATGTCAGTAGATGCGTACATTTGTGCAATAGCAACTCCCCAACCTGAGGGACCAGATGGATAGTTATCTGAAACGCCGATGCCAGAATTCATATCCAATAAGTCTTTAATAGTCACCTTGTCGAATGATGTATCTGCCTTGAATTCCGGCAAAATGCTAACAAAAGTATCGCCTTCCTTGATCTTTCCTTCATCGATTAATTGGCCAACAACTAGGGAAGTCATTGTCTTTGCGACAGAATAAGAGGGCAGTACAGTTGATTGAGTCTTACCATTGAAATACTTTTCGTATGTGATTTTTCCTTTACGAATTACTAAAAATGCATTTGTATCCGTTTCGTTAAGAAATTGCTCAAAGGGGACCGACTTTCCGTTCCATGTCACATTTGTAATTTCTTCCGCAGAGCCTTGGTTCCATGGTGATCCTGGAGTTGCCTTGATTGTGTGGGCAGGCATTAAGTCCGGTGTTTTAGATGCAGGTGCTAAGCCAAGTCGGATTGCTGCAATGGGCTCGGGGTAATGAATTACCTTTGTAAGACCAAACAATGCGGCATAAATAATGACCAGAATGATTGCGACTCTGCGGATTAATTTAAACACGGCATCAGGGTAACTCCCGATAGGCTTGAACCTATGGATGCCAAGGGATTAATTTCGCAGCTTGCAGATTCTGCACGTGTGGCTGGAAGAACCTTGAGTGTTTCCACTGGAGCCCAACGCAAAGACGCGCTGAAGGTAATTGCAGCCGCAATTGAGGCGCGAAGTGCTGAAATTCTTGCTGCCAATGAAAAAGATATGGAAGCGGGCCGCGCTTCAGGATTGAACTCATCTTTATTAGATCGACTTTTGTTAACCCCCGAACGCATCACAGGGATTGCAGGGGGAGCTCGCCAAGTAAGTGAGCTTGAAGATCCGCTAGGTAAAACTCTGCGCAAATCTACTTTGCCAAACGGAATTGAATTAGAACAAATCTCCGTTCCGTTTGGTGTCATAGGAATGGTGTATGAAGCCCGTCCAAATGTGACCGTTGATGCTGCAGTTATCTTGTTGATGTCAGGAAATGCTGCGTTACTTCGCGGTTCATCAAGTGCTGCACACAGTAATGAAATTTTGGTTCGTGTTATGCGAGATGCGCTTGCTACAACTTCAATTTCTCCAGATGTGATTCAGCTTGTTCCATCTGAAGACCGTGAAACCGTTAAGGCATTGCTAAATGCCCGTGGAAAAGTAGATCTAGTGATTCCCCGCGGAAGCGCAGCGTTGATTCGCATGGTGGTTGATGAATCTTCAGTGCCAACAATCGAAACTGGCGCCGGCGTGTGCCATGTTTATGTCGATGAGTTTGCTGATTTAACTAAAGCGGTTCCAATCATCATCAACTCCAAGGTTCAGCGACCAAGTGTGTGTAACGCTGCCGAAACTTTGTTAGTTCACTCAGCAGTTGCACAAGAATTCATGCCAACTGCTCTGAAAGCACTGCACGAGGCTGGCGTGATCATGCACTGTGACGCGGCATCTTTAGCAATTGCAAAAAGTGTCAGTATCCCAGCGACCTTAGCAACCGATGAGAATTTCTGCACCGAATACGGCACTCTTGAAATGAACGTTGCAATCGTTGATTCTGTCGATGCTGCTAGTGCGCACATTGCAAGATACGGAACTCAGCACACTGAAGCGATACTTTCGGAGAATAAAGAAAATGTGAAGAGATTTATTGCTCTTGCAGATTGCGCAGCAGTCATGGTGAACACATCCACACGTTTTACCGATGGTGAGCAAATGGGCTTTGGCGCTGAAATCGGTATTTCAAATCAAAAATTGCATGCCAGAGGTCCAATGGGGCTAGAAGCGATGACAACGACCACTTGGATTGTTACGGGAAATGGGCAGATTCGCAGTTAGGCTGCAAATTAATTAGACTCAACCCCATGAGCAGCCTTTCACGCGATGATGTCGCCAAGCTTGCAGGCCTAGCCCGCATCGAAATGAGCGAAGAAGAGTTAGTCAGCCTTTCCAAGGAGTTCACAGTTATTTTGGACGCCGTTGCTCGCGTGCAGGAAGTTGCTGCTGCAGATGTTGAACCAACATCACACCCATTGCCATTGCGTAACGTTTTCCGCACAGATGTAGTTGTTCCTAGTCTTACACCTGAAGAAGCACTTTCTGGTGCACCAGCCCAAGAAGAACAACGTTTCCGTGTTCCTCAGATTCTGGGTGAAGAATGATTCGTAATTCAGCATCTGAAATGGCAGCAAAACTTGCTGCCGGTGAAACAACTTCTGTTGTACTAACTCAAGCACATTTAGATCGCATCGCTGCAGTTGATGCCGATGTTCATGCATTTTTATATGTTGATACTGAAGGTGCTTTAGCGCAAGCTGCGGCAGTTGATGCAAAGCGCGCAAAGGGCGCAAAATTGTCACCACTTGCAGGTGTGCCACTTGCACTAAAAGATGTAATGGCGCAAAAGGGTATTCCAACAACGTGTGGTTCAAAGATTCTCGAAGGATGGCGTCCTCCGTATGACTCAACCGTTGTTGCTAACTTAAAAAAGAATGACATTGTTATTTTGGGTAAGACCAATATGGATGAGTTTGCAATGGGTTCTTCAACTGAAAACTCTGCTTATGGTCCAACGCACAATCCATGGGATTTAACTCGTATCCCTGGTGGCTCAGGCGGCGGTTCATCAGCAGCACTTGCTGCCTTTGAAGCACCGTTAGCAATTGGTACAGATACTGGCGGATCTATTCGCCAACCGGCAGCTGTTACTGGAACCGTTGGAGTTAAACCAACATATGGCGGAGTTTCACGTTTTGGTTTAGTGGCCTTCTCTTCCTCACTTGATCAAGCCGGTCCATGTGCGCGTACAGTTTTGGATACCGCGCTACTTCATGAAGCTATTGCTGGACATGATCCAAAGGATGCGACAAGTATTAACGCGCCTGTTCCTCAAGTAGTTGCCGCTGCAAAGTCTGGCGATGTTAAGGGAATGAAAATTGGTGTTGTTAAGGAACTCAACGGTGATGGATATCAGCCAGGAGTTCGTGCCCGCTTTGAAGAATCTTTGGAACTTCTGGCAAAAGCTGGTGCTGAAATTGTTGAAGTTTCTGCTCCTAACTTTGAATACGCATTAGCTGCGTACTACTTAATTGCCCCATCTGAATGCTCATCTAACTTGGCCCGCTTTGATGCCATGCGTTATGGCTTGCGTGTGGGCGATGCAGATGGTGCTTCTGCAGAATCTGTAATGAATCTGACGCGCGAAGTTGGTTTCGGCAAAGAGGTAAAGCGTCGCATTATTTTGGGAACCTATGCTCTGTCATCTGGTTACTACGATGCGTATTACGGAAGCGCTCAGAAGGTTCGCACACTGATCACACAAGATTTCACAAATGCATTTGAAAAGGCTGATGTATTGGTTTCTCCAACATGTCCAACAACTGCATTTAAAATTGGCGAGAAAGCTAATGATCCGCTGGCGATGTACCTAAATGACATTGCAACCATCCCGGTAAACATGGCTGGAATTGGCGGAATGTCGTTGCCTTCAGGTTTAGCGGATGAGGATGGCTTGCCAGTTGGCTTCCAAATCATGTCTCCAGTAATGAAAGATGAACGCATGTACTCAGTTGGCGCAGCCCTTGAAGCAGCGCTGCTTTCCAAGTGGGGTACTCCATTACTGGATAAGGCACCAATCATGGGAGGTGCACGATGACGCTTTCATACGATGATGTAGTTGCCAAGTACGAACCAGTTTTAGGTCTAGAAGTTCACGTCGAGCTGAATACCAATTCAAAGATGTTTTGTGGTTGCAGCACAATCTTTGGCGCAGAACCAAACACCCAAACTTGTCCTGTCTGCTTAGCTTTGCCAGGTGCCCTGCCCGTAGTTAATGAAAAGGCAATTGAATCAACAATTAAAATCGGCCTAGCTCTTAACTGTTCTATTGCTCCATTTTCTCGTTTTGCCCGTAAGAACTATTTCTACCCTGACATGCCCAAAAACTTTCAGATTTCTCAGTATGACGAACCGATTTGCGTAGATGGTTATGTCGATGTCGAGATCGAAACCGATGAAGGCCCAAAGACATTCCGCGTAGAAGTTGAACGCGTGCATATGGAAGAAGACACCGGTAAGTCGCTTCACGTAGGTGGTGCAACAGGTCGTATTCATGGCGCTGAATATTCGCTACTTGATTACAACCGAGCCGGAATCCCATTGGTGGAAATTGTTACCAGAATCGTGCCAGGAACGGGCAAGTACGCGCCTGAAGTTGCAAAGGCTTATGTTGCAGAGCTTCGAGACATTTTGCGCTCACTTGGCGTTAGTGATGTAAAGATGGAACAAGGCTCATTGCGTTGCGATGCAAATGTTTCCTTACGTCTAATTGGTGCAGAAAAACTAGGCACACGAAGTGAAACAAAGAATGTGAATTCTTTACGCTCGGTAGAACGCGCGGTTCGTGGCGAAATGATTCGCCATGCAGAGCTACTTAATAAGGGGGAGCGTGTTGTTCAAGAGACACGTCACTTCCAAGAGGACACAGGATTAACGCGTTCTGGACGTTCTAAGGAACAAGCCGAGGATTACCGTTACTTCCCAGAACCAGATTTAGTGCCAGTTGCACCAGATGCTGCCTGGATTGAAACATTGCGCGCTGGTCTGCCTGAGCGACCATCGATTCGCCGCAAGCGTTTGCAGGAAGCATGGGCAGTTCCTGAAAAGGAAATGGCTGCCATGATTAATGCTGATGTTCTAGATATTGTTGAAGCAACTGTGTTGCTTGGCGCAGATCCAACCAAGGCACGTAGCTGGTGGCTTGGTGAAATTTCTCGAATCGCAAATGACAAAGATGTTGCAATCGCCGATCTTTCAATCACACCGTCCGATGTGGCAGAGATCGTGGCACTTGTTAATGCAGGTGAACTAACAGACAAACTTGCACGCCAAGTGGTCGAAGGTGTTATTGCTGGAGAAGGAAAACCAGCCGATGTTGTTGCAAAGCGCGGAATCAAAGTAGTAAATGATGATGGCGCTTTGATGGCTGCAATTGAAAAAGTTTGTGCTGAGCAAGCTGAAACTGCGGAAAAAGTTCGCAATGGTCACTTGCCTGCAGCGGGTGCCCTAATTGGTGCAGTCATGAAAGAGACAAAGGGCCAAGCAGATGCTGCTCGCGTACGAGAGCTTCTACTTGGCCACTTAGGTCAAGCAACTAATTAACTATTGATTAGTGAAAGCCTGCGCCTTCAGTTTCAACCAGTGACTCTTTACCAATATTGATAAAGAAGTACAGGACGATCGCTCCGACAAATAGCAAAGCTGCGCTGAACTTAAACGCAACCGTGAAGCCATGTGTCATTGCATATGGCATTACCTTTTCGCCAAGTTGCGTGTTCGCAGCTGCAAAAGTTGTTGTTGCAGTTGCTGCCACAGTATTGAGCAGAGCAGTTCCCAGTGATCCACCAATCTGTTGACTGGTGTTTACCATCGCACTTGCAACGCCTGTGTCATGGTTTGAAACCGCGTGCAGTGATGTAGAAGTAAGTGGAATAAACACCAACGCCATACCGCTAGACATGATTAGCAGTGAAGGCAACACATGCGTCGTGTAAGACGTCTCTGGTGTGATTCGAGCCAACATCAAAAGGCCAACACTTGCTGCAAGCAGACCTGGAACCATTAATGGTTTTGGTCCTACCTTTGGCAGAAGCGTCGATGCAATTCCGGCAAAGATGATGATTCCTGCAGTAAATGGCAGGAATGCAAAGCCGGATCTTAGTGGGCTGTAACCTAAAATAACTTGGAGATATAAACCAAGGAATAAGAACATTGAGAATAGTCCTGCGCCTACAACGAGTGAACCAAGGTATGACCCACCACGGTTGCGCTCAGTGACAACGCGAAGCGGCATCAATGGATTCTTAACGCGCATTTCAATTGCAACAAAGATAACAAGCAGAATTACCGCCAACACCAAGAAGAAAATTGTTAGTGGGTCAGACCAACCCTTGAGCGCGGCCTCGTTAAATCCATAAGTGAGCGAGAACAATCCAGCAGTTGCTGTGATTACTCCAGGGATGTCATATGAGTTATCACCTTGTGCTTTAGATTCTTTTACGAATTTAATGGCAAGGAATGCAGCAAAGATTGCGATGGGAGTGTTAACGCCTAAGCACCAACGCCATGAGAAGTACTCAGTTAATGCTCCACCCAGAATCAAACCAATTGCTGCTCCACCACCAGAGATTGCACCAATGACACCAAACGCCTTGGCTCGCTCTTTTGGAACAGTGAAAGTAACTGAAATAATTGCCAAAGCCGCCGGTGCAAGTAGGGCTGCAAAGACACCCTGTAGTGCACGTGATGCATAAAGCATGCCCTCATTTGACGCGATTCCACCGAGGGCCGATGCCGCGGCAAATCCTGTGAGACCGATGAGAAAAATTCTCTTGCGACCCATGTAATCGCCAATTCGTCCACCCAATAGAAGCAACGAACCGAAAGCCAGTGTGTATGCAGTGATCACCCATTGCTGATTAGCATCCGAGATTCCTAGTTCTACCTTTGCGCTGGGGATCGCAATGTTCATGATGGAGCTATCAAGAACGATCATTAATTGAGCGATTGCGACGACGAATAAAGTACGCCATCTTGTGGGATCTAAGGTTTCGGTAGGTGCGTTTTGTGACACGTAAAGACTCCAATTATTTGAATGATAAATGCGTTATCAAGAGGGTAGAATTCTCTCATGCCTAACATGAAACCTCGCTCCCATGTCGTCACTGATGGAATGGAAAGAGCTCCACAACGCGGAATGTTGCGAGCGGTTGGTATGGGGGATGAGGATTGGGTAAAGCCTCAAATCGGTATTGCATCATCGTGGAATGAAATCACACCGTGCAATATGTCACTGGACCGCTTAGCAAAAGCTTCAAAAGAAGGCGTGTTTGCAGCTGGCGGATTTCCTATGCAGTTCGGAACAATCTCAGTTTCTGATGGAATTTCCATGGGACATGAAGGAATGCACTTCTCGCTAGTCTCACGCGAGATCATTGCTGATTCAGTTGAAACAGTTATGAATGCAGAACGCTTTGATGGCATGGTCACATTTGCAGGGTGTGATAAATCACTTCCAGGAATGATGATGGCAGCTGCGCGTTTAGATGTGGCAAGTGTTTTTGTTTACGCAGGTTCAACCTTGCCAGGTCAAGTAGATGGTAAAGATGTCACGATTATTGATGCCTTTGAAGCAGTTGGTGCTTGTGCGCGCGGCCTGATTACAAAAGAACGAGTTGACCAGATTGAAAGAGCAATTTGTCCAGGCGAAGGTGCATGCGGTGGCATGTACACAGCAAACACAATGGCAGCCATTGGTGAAGCGCTGGGACTTTCACTTCCAGGGTCGGCAGCGCCTCCGGCAGTTGATCGTCGCCGCGATGCATATGCAATTAAATCTGGCGAAGCCGTTGTTAATTTAATTCGCCTAGGTATTACTACAAGAATGATTTTGACCAAAAAAGCTTTTGAAAACGCAATCACTATTTTGATGGCGCTAGGTGGTTCAACAAACGCTGTTCTTCACCTTTTGGCTATTGCACATGAAGCCGAAGTTGATTTAACTCTAGAAGATTTCAATCGCATCGGTGCAAAAGTTCCACTTCTTGGCGATTTAAAGCCATTTGGAAAGTTTGTTATGACCGATTTAGATCGAGTCGGTGGAATTCCAGTAGTTCTCAAGATTTTATTGGATGCTGGTTATTTACACGGTGACACACTGACTGTTACCGGAAAGACTATGGCTGAAAACTTGGCCGACATCAATCCACCTTTCCCAGATGGAGTTGTTCTTCATCCTGCAGATCGCCCACTGTCTAAAGACGTTGGCATAACAATTCTTGGCGGTTCACTTGCCCCCGATGGTGCGGTTTGTAAAACCGCTGGAATTGGAATTGATTCCTTTGAAGGCCCTGCACGAGTATTTGATCGCGAGCAATTAGCGATGGATGCGGTTGAAAATGGAACAGTTAAAGCCGGCGATGTAGTTGTGATTCGCTATGAAGGACCTAAGGGTGGACCAGGAATGCGCGAGATGCTTATGGTTACCGGAGCAATCAAAGGTGCAGGTCTTGGTAAATCAACTTTGCTGTTAACTGACGGACGTTTTTCTGGTGGATCAACTGGATTGTGCGTGGGTCACATTTCTCCAGAAGCTGTTGATGGTGGACCGATTGCTTTCATTAAAGATGGTGACATCGTTCGAATCGATACCGTGAAGCGAACCCTTGATCTATTGGTAGATCCGGCTGAACTTGAGGCCCGCAAAATCGGTTGGGAACCTTTGAAACATAAGTACACCCGCGGCGTTCTTGCTAAGTTCTCGAAACTTGTGGGCTCAGCTTCTAAAGGCGCGGTCTGCGAGTAGTCCGCTCGCAATTTCTCTCATGTTCCAAAATATGAGATCTGCATCTCAACCCTTGACGTTGAGCCTGCTTCATTGGAGAATAAGGCCATGAGCACAATATTTGTGGTGGTGATTTAAAGGCGCGTGATCGGTTTTTGATCATGCGCTGCCCTCAGTTATCTGGGGGTTTTTTCATTTAGTGATTTGAAAGGAGATGGATATGAGCAAGAAGATGAGTGGAGCTAAATCACTCGTGCAATCTTTGGAGTCAGCCGGCGTCGATGTGATGTTTGGAATTCCAGGCGGTGCGATTCTTCCTGCATACGATCCAATCTTTGACAGCAGTATCCGCCACATTTTGGTTCGCCACGAACAAGGCGCAGGCCATGCCGCAACTGGATATGCCCAAGTAACCGGTCGGGTTGGAGTTTGTATTGCCACATCTGGACCAGGTGCTACAAATCTTGTTACACCACTTGCAGATGCTGCAATGGATTCGGTTCCACTGGTTGCAATTACTGGTCAAGTGCCTTCTGCTGCAATTGGAACCGATGCATTTCAAGAGGCAGACATTCGCGGCATAACAATGCCCTTTACTAAGCACAATTATTTGATCACTGATCCACTAGATATTCCACGAGCAATTGCTGAGGCTTTTTATATTGCATCTTCTGGTCGTCCAGGTCCAGTTCTTGTTGACATCGCAAAGGATGCGCTGCAAAAAGAAACTGATTTTGTATGGCCTAAGGATTTATCGTTACCTGGCTACCATCCTCAGATTGAACCTGAAAATCAGGCGATCAAAGATGCTGCAGCTTTAATCGCTGCTTCATCAAAGCCAGTTTTCTATGTCGGTGGCGGCGTTATCAAATCAAATGCATCTAAAGAGTTAATGCAACTTGCGGAATTAGTTGGTGCACCTGTTGTTACAACTTTGATGGCCCTTGGCTCATTTCCAGATAGTCATCCGCAACACTTTGGCATGCCTGGCATGCACGGAACAGTTGGCGCAGTAACAGCGCTACAAAAGGCTGACCTACTTATTACTTTAGGTGCACGATTTGATGACCGAGTAACTGGAAAGCTTTCAACATTTGCAGTAAATGCAAAGGTTATTCACGCTGATATCGACCCAGCTGAAATCGGTAAGAATCGTTTTGCAGATGTTCCTGTTGTTGGCGATCTCAAGCACACGATTGCGGCCCTTGTCCCCGCAGTAAAGGCTGAATTTGCTAAGGGTCGTGCAGACCTTGCACCGTGGCTTGCTTCAATGAACAAGCTGCGCGCTACCTATCCACTTGGCTATGACACACCTAAAGATGGTTCTCTATCTCCACAATATGTAATCGAACGCATAAGTGCATTAACTGGCCCAGAAGCAATTTATGTTGCAGGCGTTGGTCAACACCAAATGTGGGCTGCACAATTTGTTAAGTATGAAAATCCTCGCACCTGGTTGAACTCAGGTGGTCTAGGAACAATGGGTTACGCAGTTCCTGCGGCAATGGGCGCAAAAGTTGGCGCACCTGATACAACAGTCTGGGCAATTGATGGCGATGGTTGCTTCCAGATGACAAATCAAGAGTTAGTAACTTGTGCACTCAACAACATTCCGATCAAGGTCGCAATTATCAATAATGAATCTCTTGGAATGGTTCGCCAATGGCAAACATTGTTCTATGAAGGTCGATACTCAAACACCAGTTTGGAGTCAAAGAGAGTTCCAGATTTCGTAAAGCTTGCTGATGCAATGGGTTGCGTTGGCTTAACGTGCGATCGACCAGAAGATGTTGATGCGGTTATCAAACTAGCTAACTCAATTAATGACCAACCAGTAGTTGTAGATTTCCGAGTGTTTCGTGATGCAATGGTGTGGCCAATGGTTGCTGCGGGTACATCAAATGATGACATTAAGATTGCGCGCGAAATGGCGCCCGACTGGGATTCACAGGAGCTCTAATGAGTACTCATACACTTTCAGTTCTGGTTGAAAACTCACCAGGTGTACTTGCACGTGTTGCCGGTCTTTTCTCACGTCGTGCTTACAACATCGATTCACTTGCTGTAGGTCCAACTGAAAATCCGGATATTTCTCGAATGACTATTGTTATTAATGTTGAAAGTCACTCACTTGAGCAAGTAATTCGCCAGCTCGATAAGTTAGTCAACGTCATTCATATCGCCGAACTAAAACTCGATGATTCTGTCCAAGCTGAATTGCTGTTGGTAAAGATTTCGGCAACATCAAAGAATCGATTTGATGTTGATGCGGTATTAGAGACATATGGAGCGGTAATCGTTGATGAGGATTCAGAATCCTTAACCCTTGAAGCAACGGGGGATGCCGCGAAAATCAGTGACCTACTTAACGCTTTAGAGCGTTTTGGCATTCGCGAACTGGCTCAATCAGGCTTAGTCGCGATTGAACGTGGCAGTGGTTCGCTGGCAGACCGTACCCTTAGCACTCAAAGTATTCCTACCGCTGACAGCGGTCAGGCTGATTACCAAAACTAAAACCAACCAAGGCACACACTACAAAGGACGATGAGGAGAAATACCGTGGCAGCAACGATGTATCACGAAGAGGATGCTGATTTATCGATCATCCAGGGTCGCAAAGTCGCGATCATCGGTTACGGCTCACAAGGACATGCTCATGCACTTAACTTGCGTGACAGCGGTGTCGATGTTCGAGTTGGCCTAAAGGATGGTTCACCTTCTCGCGCAAAGGCCGAAGCTGAAGGTCTGCGCGTTGTAACTGTTGCTGAAGCGGTTAAGGAATCAACAGTCATCATGATCTTGGCGCCAGATCACCTACAGCGTCACATTTACACAGATTCAATTTTGCCTAACCTTAAAGATGGGGATGCCTTGTTCTTTGGACATGGTTTCAATATTCGTTTTGGATACATCAAGCCTTCAGCATCTGTTGATGTTTGTATGGTTGCGCCAAAGGGTCCAGGACACCTTGTACGTCGTGAATATGCAGCAGGTCGCGGAGTTCCAGTAATTGTTGCTGTAGAACAAGATGCTACCGGAAATGCTTGGCCTTTGACGCTTTCATATGCAAAGGCGATCGGCGGACTCCGTGCTGGTGGAATTCTGACAACATTTACAGAAGAAACTGAAACAGATCTATTCGGTGAGCAGTCAGTTCTTTGTGGTGGTGCATCACAACTAGTTATGTATGGTTTCGAAACCTTGACCGAAGCTGGATATCAGCCAGAGGTTGCATACTTTGAATGCTTACACGAACTTAAGCTAATCGTTGACCTTATGTACGAAGGTGGAATTGCAAAGCAGCGCTGGTCAGTTTCTGACACAGCTGAATTCGGTGACTACGTATCTGGTCCACGTGTTATTGATCCACGCGTGAAGGAAAACATGAAGGCAGTTCTTGCTGACATCCAAAGCGGGGCATTTGCAAAGCGCTTTATCGATGACCAAGAGGCTGGCGGAGTTGAATTTAAGGCGCTTCGCGCAAAGGGTGAAACACACCCAATCGAAAGTGTTGGCCGTGAACTTCGCAAAATGTTCTCTTGGATGAAGCAATCAAAGGGCGACGATTACAAAGAAGGCAGCGCAGCGCGTGGCTAAACCTATAGTTTTAATCGCTGAAGAACTCAGCCCCGCAACACTTGATGCTTTGGGTCCTGATTTTGAAGTTGTTAACTGTGATGGTGCAAACCGCGCAGAACTTCTAGCAGCTCTTGCTAAAGGTGTCGATGCAGTTTTGATTCGATCTGCAACCAAGATGGATGCAGAAGCGATCGCAGCAGCAAAGGGATTAAAGGTAATTGCACGTGCAGGTGTTGGTCTTGATAACGTTGATATTCCTGCAGCAACAGCGGCAGGAGTAATGGTTGTTAACGCTCCAACATCAAATATCGTGTCAGCTGCCGAATTAGCAATTGCACTACTTATGGCTTCAGCGCGTTTTGTTTCACCAGCACATGCAGCTTTGCGTAATGGAAAGTGGGCGCGATCTAAGTACACAGGAGCTGAGATCTTTGAAAAGACTCTCGGAATCGTGGGATTTGGCCGTATTGGTCAATTAGTTGCACACCGCATGCAAGCTTTTGGAATGGATGTAGTTGCCTACGATCCATATCTACAGCCAGCACGTGCCGCGCAGTTAGGTGTTCGTTTAGTTGAATTAGATGAACTGCTCAAGATTTCAGATTTCATCACAATTCACCTGCCAAAGACTAAGGAAACTGCCAACTTAATCGGTGTAGATGCTTTGAAGAAGGTAAAGCCAACAGTCCGAATCATTAATGCTGCCCGCGGTGGTGTTCTTGATGAGGCTGCGCTCTTTGATGCAATCACTGAAGGTCGGGTCGCAGGTGCAGGACTTGATGTGTTCTCAACAGAACCATGCACAGATTCACCTCTATTTACTTTGGACCAAGTAGTTGCCACACCGCACTTGGGTGCATCTACTGATGAAGCACAAGAGCGCGCAGGTATTGCTGTTGCGGTTTCAGTGCGTAAAGCACTTGCCGGAGAACTTGTTCCTGATGCGGTAAACGTTAAAGGCGGCGCTATTCACGAAGAGATTCGTCCAAGTTTGCCGTTGGTTGAAAAAATGGCGCAGATTGCAACTGCAATCGCAGGTGAAGCTCCAGTAAGTATGGACTTGACCGTTAAGGGCGATATTTCTGAACATGATTCATCAATTCTGGCCACTAGTGCACTGAAAGGCGCATTGATTGGTTGTGGACTTTCAGATGTGACATATGTAAATGCACCAGCACTTGCTGCTGAGCGTGGAGTCACATCATCTGTCACAACTGATCCAGAAAGCCCGGAATACCGCAGCATGATTTCACTTCGCGCAGCTCTTGCTGATGGAAAGATTGTTACTGTCGATGGAACATTGATGGGAATTCGCAAAGTAGAAAAGATCATTGCTATTGATGGATTTGATCTGGATCTTCCGCCAACTGAAAATCTTTTGTTCCTTCGTTACTCTGACAAGCCAGGTGTTGTTGGCACAGTAGGTAACGCTCTTGGTAAAGCTGGGATCAACATTGCAGGAATGCAGGTTGCACGAAGTGCAGCAGGTGGAGATGCGTTGATGGCACTTACCGTTGATTCACAAATTAGTGATGATTTGATTTCATCAGTGAAGAAGGAAACTGGGGCAGAAGTAGTTCGCTCCGTAACTTTGGTGGGTTAATGAGAACGATTAATTTAGCTGTTATTGCTGGCGATGGCATCGGACCAGAAGTCGTGGGTGAAGGACTTAAGGTTTTAGATGCTGTCGCAAAAAAGTACCAAGTAGAGTTTAAGAAAACTTCTTATGATCTTGGCGCAGCATTTTGGCATCGCACGGGTGAAGTTTTGCCAGATGCAACCTTGGCTGACTTAGCAAAAGCAGATGTCATTTTGTTAGGCGCAGTTGGCGATCCAACTGTTCCCAGCGGAGTTCTAGAACGCGGACTGTTGCTCAAGCTTCGCTTTGCCTTTGATCATTACATCAACCTGCGACCAGCTCGCTTAATGCCAGGGGTTACAGGACCACTTGCAACTAAAGCACCTATTGATTTCGTGGTTGTTCGCGAAGGCACCGAAGGCCCATATGTTGGCGCAGGTGGTGTCTTGGCTGAAGGAACAGATGCAGAGATTGCAACTGAAGAAAGCCTTAATACTCGCCGAGGCGCAGAGCGAGTAATTCGCGATGCATTTGAGCGTGCTTCAAAGCGTGAACGCAAGAAGTTAACCCTTGTTCACAAGAACAATGTTCTGACTCGTGCTGGTGGATTGTGGACTCGAACCTTTAATGAAGTCGCAAAGGAATATCCAGCAATCACAACTGATTACCTGCATGTTGATGCGGCATCGATGTTCTTCGTAACAAACCCAGATCGATTTGATGTTGTAGTAACAGATAATTTGTTTGGAGATATCTTGACCGATATCGCTGCTGCAATCTGCGGTGGAATTGGCTTGGCGGCTTCTGGAAACATTAATCCAACTGGAAAATTCCCATCGATGTTCGAACCTGTCCATGGTTCTGCACCAGACATCGCTGGCAAAAACTTGGCTGATCCAACTGCAACAGTAATGTCAGTTGCAATGATGCTTGATCACCTAGGTCTTGCTGATGCTGCTCGAGATGTCGAGCGAGTAGTTGCAGCCGATCTGCTAACTCGCGGAGACAAGAAGCGAAGCACAACAGAAGTTGGAGATGCGCTAGCAAGCGCGCTGTAATCCTATGAAGATCACTCTTAATCCAAATGCTAAAGATGTTGCTACGCGTGATGCGTTAGTTGCTGAAGGTGGATTTGGAAAGTACTACACCGATCATATGGTGATGTGCGAATGGAGTGAAAAGGATGGTTGGGGAGAACCCCATCTAATGCCGTACGGACCAATCTCTTTGGACCCTGCAACAGCGGTTTTCCATTACGGTCAAGAAATTTTCGAGGGCATGAAGGCATATCGCCAACCGGATGGATCAATTGCTTTGTTCCGTCCGACCGCAAATGCAAAGCGTTTTGCTAATTCTGCTAAGCGTTTAGCTCTTCCTGAAATGCCCGTTGAATTGTTTATGGAAACAGTCGAAGCACTTGTTAAACAAGATGCAGGTTGGGTTCCAAGCAAAGTCGGCGAATCGTTGTATATCCGCCCATTTATGATCGCAACTGAGGTTGGTTTGGGCGTGCGCCCAACAAATAAAGCCACATACCTTCTTATTGCAACACCTGCCGGTGCTTACTTTGATCCATCCAAGGCGGTATCTGTATGGATTTCCACGGAATACGTTCGCGCAGTTCAAGGTGGAACAGGTGAGGCAAAGTGTGGCGGAAACTATGCAGCATCACTCGTTGCACAAAAAGCTGCAGCTAAAGAGGGTTGCGATCAAGTTGTTTGGATTGATGCAAAAGAACGTAAATGGGTTGAAGAAATGGGCGGCATGAACCTTTACTTTGTAAAGGGAACAGGGGCCGATGCAACAGTAATTACTCCAAAGCTCACCGGAACATTGCTACCAGGAATTACCCGAGATTCAATTTTGTCAGTTGCTGCAGATCTTGGTTACAAAGTCGATGAGGTAATGCTTTCTGTTGATGATTGGCGCGATGGTGTCACATCCGGTGAAATCACTGAAATCTTTGCCTGTGGAACCGCAGCTGTTGTCTCTCCAGTTGGACAAGCAAAGAGCACGATGGGCACTTGGGTAACAGGAGATGGTCAGCCTGGCACGATCACCATGCAGATTCGCAACCATTTACTTGGAATTCAGCACGGCACAATCGCAGATAAGCACAACTGGATGAGTGCGGTTAAGTAATGCCAGTTAATGATTCCTTTCATATCTATGACACAACTCTGCGCGATGGTGCTCAACAAGAGGGTTTAAATCTTTCCGTCCATGACAAAATGAATATTGCGCGTCATTTGGATGATTTGGGTGTTGGCTTTATTGAAGGCGGATGGCCTGGAGCAAATCCGAAAGATACAGAATTCTTCGCACTTGCCAAGAAGGAACTGAAATTAAAGAATGCAACTTTTGTTGCATTTGGTGCAACTCGTCGCCCCAACGCAAAAGCGGCAGATGATGTTCTACTCGGTGCTCTTCGAGATAGCGGCGCACCTGCTGTAACTCTGGTGGCCAAAGCTTTCGATCGCCATGTTGATCTTGCACTAAAGACAACTCTGGATGAAAACCTTGCGATGATTCGCGATTCTGTTACTCACTTAATCCAAGAGGGACAACGTGTTTTTCTTGATGCTGAACACTTTTTTGATGGATATCGCAGCAATCGCGCCTACGCACTTGAAGTTGTTCGGGTGGCGGCAGAAGCCGGAGCCGATGTAATTGCATTGTGCGATACAAACGGCGGAATGCTTCCGGATGAGTTGTCACAAGTTGTTCATGATGTTCTTACGGCAAGTTCGGCGCGTTTGGGTATCCATTGCCATAACGACACTGGGTGCGCGGTGGCAAACTCAATGGCAGCAGTTGCCGCAGGTGCCACCCATGTTCAGGGAACACTTAATGGCTACGGAGAGCGCACTGGTAACGCTGATCTAGTAACAATCATCGCCAACTTAGAGTTAAAGAAGAAGCAGTTAGTTCTTCCACCAAATGCCTTGCAAGAGGCGTTTAGAATTTCACATGCGGTAGCAGAAGTTACAAATGTAACTCCAAGTTCTCGTCAGCCATACGTTGGCGTTTCTGCATTTGCGCACAAAGCAGGTTTGCATGCAAGTGCGATCAAGGTTGATCCATCTCTATATCAGCATGAAGATCCATCATCTGTCGGAAACGATATGCGCATGTTGGTTTCAGATATGGCTGGACGTGCATCTATCGAACTTAAGTCTCAAGAACTAGGCGTAGATCTAGGTGGAGATAAGGAACTAATCGGTCGTATCGTTGATCGAGTTAAGGATATGGAATCTCGCGGCTTCACATTTGAAGCAGCTGATGCATCTTTCGAGTTATTGGTGCATGAAGAGATGTCTGGAAAACGTCCATCATTTTTCACAATTAATCACTGGGTTACATCTGTAGAACGCGCAGCTGATCAATCAATCACAACAAAAGCTGAAGTAACTGTTACTGCAAAGGGCCAGGAAATTACTTGTAGCGGCGAAGGTAATGGTCCAGTCAATGCATTTGATAATGCGCTTCGGACCGGATTGACTTCTTTGTATCCAGAGCTTTCAACGTTAGAACTAACCGACTACAAGGTCCGTATTCTTGAAGGTCGACTTGGAACAGGGGCTGTAACTCGTGTTTTGGTTGAAACCAGTGACGGTAGGGGCGAGTGGAACACCGTTGGCGTTCATGAAAACGTGATTGCCGCATCAGCCATGGCTTTAGAAGATGCCGTTACCTTCGGCCTTATGCGTCAAGGACGTAAGCCCGAGTAAACTGCGTGCGTGAGCGAAAATTACGAAAAGCTAATTGCAGCTTTCACTCGCCACTTAGAGGTTGAACGCGCTTTATCGATTCATACGATTCGAGCATATCTAGGAGATCTCGAATCATTAGTCGCACATCTTGAAGCAATCGGTGTTTCCGATATTTCTCAATTAGAAATTGTTCACTTGCGTTCTTGGCTTGCCAACCAGCAAGTAAAAGGTGGAGCGCGCACCACCCTTTCTCGCAGGGCGGTATCGGTTCGGTTGTTTACTAAATGGGCGGTGAAAAACAAGTATTTAGCCAAGGATGTTGCCGCAACCCTGGCAACACCTAAAGGACATCGAACCTTGCCTGATGTTTTGGAAATTGCCGATGCCCAGGTTGCAATGGATTCCCTTGCGACAAGAGCGGCGGAAGAGCAAACCCCGATCTCTTTGCGAGATGTGGCAATGGTTGAAGTTTTGTACGCATCAGGTGCTCGTGTTGCCGAACTATGCGGATTAGATCTTTCTGATATTGATTACGATCGGCAAACTATTCGGGTATTGGGCAAGGGAAATAAAGAGCGCACAATTCCAATTGGAAACCCGGCAGTAAAGGCGCTCAAAGTTTGGCTAGATAGTGGCCGCGAACAATTGAAGAAATCAGAATCTAAATCTGCGGTTTTCCTCGGTGCTCGAGGAAAACGAATAGATCAACGCACTGTACGAACCGTTGTTTACAACGCATTACAAGCAATAGAAGGCATTGAACGTATGGGTCCGCATGCACTGCGACATTCTGCGGCAACGCATTTGCTTGAAGGAGGCGCGGACCTTCGCACGGTTCAGGAAATCTTGGGCCATGCATCTTTAGCTACAACTCAGATCTACACCCATGTATCAACTGAGCGTTTGCAAAAAGCGTTCAAGCAGGCGCATCCACGAGCATGAGATCATCACTTGTAGTTATACCTACGTACAACGAAGCTGAAAGTATTGGCGAATTAATTTCATCTTTGAAACCCTTGGATTGCGATCTGCTGGTAATCGATGATGGGTCACCCGATGGAACTGCAAAGATTGTGCGTGGGCTCGGAGTCGAGGTTATTGAGCGAAAGGGCAAGCAAGGTTTAGGCAGCGCTTATCGAACCGGTTTTTCTCTGGCACTCGATCGTGAATATACCTACGTGATTCAAATGGATGCTGATGGTTCTCACCAGGTTGGCGATCTAAAGAAAATGATGGAATGGATAGATACCGCAGATTTAATTATTGGATCTCGCTATGTCAAGGATGGCGGAGTTGCCAATTGGAGCAAATTCCGCGAGTACCTTTCAAAATCTGCAAATACATATGCAAATCTGCTCCTTTCATTAGGGGTCAAAGACACAACATCTGGATTTCGTATCTACACCTCAGCACTTCTGAAAAAGATGGAGATTTCTACAATTCGAAGCGAGGGCTATTGCTTTCAGATCGAGATGACTCGTCGGGCTTTATCACGTGGGGGATCGGTCGCTGAAGTTCCCATCACTTTTATCGAGCGCACCAAAGGCGTAAGCAAAATGTCTGCAGCCATTGCCCTTGAAGCAGTTGTTCGCATCACCGCCTGGGGAGCTTTACGCCTAATCGGGCGGTAATTTCCACGCCCTGCGCTCAGGTAGGATTTGCCCTGCACCTCTTCGTAAGAAAGGTGACATCTCAGCACTCACTGACTTCGGTCGGCATAACCACCTCGGTCCGCAAGAAATTGTGGTCGGTGATTTCGAGTGCGACGGGCTAAACAAATTGTTTGGCCATAAACCGAGCGGGTTTTTTGCGCACTGCGCAAAAACCTAAGAAGGAGTATGCCGTCATGGCAGTTGTAACAATGCGAGAGCTCCTCGACAGCGGAGTCCACTTCGGACACCAGACTCGTCGATGGAACCCAAAGATGAAGCGCTTTATTTTCACAGAGCGTAATGGCATCTACATCATCGACATCCAGCAATCACTTGCACTTATTGATTCAGCGTATGAATTTGTTAAGGACACTGTTGCTAAGGGTGGCCACGTTTTGTTCGTTGGAACAAAGAAGCAAGCACACATGCCAATCATCAATCACGCAGCACGCGTTGGAATGCCAACAGTGACCGAGCGTTGGTTGGGCGGAATGCTTACTAACTTCCCAACTGTGTACAAGCGTATTCAGCGCCTCAAGGAGCTAGAAGCTCTAGAAGAGAAGAACGATCTACTTCTAACAAAGAAAGAACTGCTTGTTCTACGTCGCGAACGCGAAAAACTATTTAAGAACCTTGACGGTATTCGACACATGACCAAGTTGCCTTCAGCAATCTGGGTTGTAGATACAAAGAAGGAACACCTTGCGGTTCAGGAAGCTAAGAAGCTTGGTATTCCTGTTATTGCAATCTTGGATACAAACTGTGATCCAGATGAGGTTGATTACAAGATTCCTGGTAATGATGATGCAATCCGTTCAATCGACTTGCTTACACGTGTTATCACCGATGCAATTGCAGCAGGCCTTAAGGCACGTTCTGCAAATGTAAAGGAAGAGGCAAAGTCAGATGCGCCAGCAGCAGTAGCTGCAGGTGAGCCATTGGCTGATTGGGAGAAGGAAATTCTCGATGCACCAGTTGCAGCTCCAGTGACCGACGCACCAACAACACCGGAGGCATAAATTGGCTAACTACACAGCTGAAGATGTAAAGAAGCTTCGTGAAGCAACTGCAGCAGGAATGCTCGATTGCAAGAAGGCGTTGGATGAAGCAGAAGGCGACTACAACAAAGCGCTAGATCTCATCCGCGTTAAGGGACTTAAAGGCGTTACAAAGCGCGAAGGTCGTTTAACGTCAAACGGCGCAGTTGTTGCAAAGGTCGAGGGCAACCTTGGCGTCATGCTTGAACTGAACTGTGAAACAGATTTCGTTGCAAAGGGTGAACGATTTGTTGCCTTGGCTGATGAGCTTCTTGCTCATCTTCAAAATGCACAGTCTGATTCAGTTGAGTCATTCTTGGCATCAACGATGGCTAACGGCAGCACAGTTTCAGCAACAGTCGATGAAGCCAATGCAACATTGGGCGAAAAGATTGAAGTTCGTCGCATTGCTGTAATCAAAGATTCACCAGTTGGAATTTACTTGCACCGCACAAGTCCAGATCTTCCACCACAGGTTGGTGTTTTGGTTGAACTTGTTAAAGATGCAGCTGAAGTTGGTAAGGACATCGCACAGCACATTGCAGCATTTGCGCCGCAGTTTGTTAATCGCGAACAAGTTCCTGCTGACTTGATTGAAAACGAGCGCCGTATCGCAGAAGAAACAGCGCGCGAAGAGGGTAAGCCAGAGGCTGCTCTTTCAAAGATTATCGAAGGCCGAGTGGCAGGTTTCGTCAAGGAAGTTTCCTTGATCGAGCAGTCATTCGCTAAGGATGCAAAGAAGACTGTAAAGCAGATCCTCGATGAGGCAGGAACAGCTGTTAAGGCTTTCCATCGCTTCCGCGTGGGTCAATAAGGACTAGGTCTGATCGCTTAGACTTAGGTCAAGTAGTCAAAACTCAAATCCAAGTATTTAAAAGGTTAAGGAGCACTCATGCCCGGTACAAGAGGAACGTATCGCAGAGTGCTCCTTAAACTTTCTGGAGAAGTTTTTGGTGGAGAAAAAGGCATTGGTGTTGATCCCGATGTTGTGCAAGATATTGCCAAGCAAATTGCTGACGTAGCCCGCAGCGGAGTTCAGGTAGCGATCGTTGTTGGTGGAGGAAATTACTTCCGTGGCGCTGAACTTTCACAGCGCGGTATGGATCGCTCCCGAGCTGACTACATGGGAATGCTTGGAACAGTAATGAACTGTTTAGCTCTGCAAGATTTCTTGGAAAAAGAGGGCGTTGGTACCCGTGTTCAAACTGCGATCACTATGGGACAAGTTGCCGAACCATATATTCCACTACGTGCAATCCGTCACTTGGAAAAGGGCCGCGTTGTAATTTTCGGTGCCGGTGCAGGAATGCCATTTTTTACAACAGATACAGTTTCGGCTCAGCGCGCACTTGAAATTGGTGCAGAAGCTTTACTTCTTGCCAAGAGCGGCGTCGATGGTGTGTACAGCGCAGATCCCAAGAAGGATCCGCAAGCAACCAAGTACGACACAATCACTTACAACGAGGTTTTATCAAAATCCCTTGCAGTTGCAGATGCAGCAGCTTTCGCGTTGTGTCGCGAAAACAAGTTGCCAATTGTTGTCTTTGACTTGATGAAAAATGGAAATATCGGTCGCGCGGTGCGTGGCGAAGTAATTGGGACCCTCGTCGCATAAGCGATGAGATAGATGTAAGAAGCGGTAAGAGGAGTAGAGAAATGGCAGATGTAGCAAGCGCCCTCAAGGACGCTGAAACCAAGATGAACAAAGCGGTAGAGGTTGCTAAAGATGATTTTGCAACAATCCGCACAGGTCGTGCTCATCCATCGCTATTTAACAAAGTCATGGTCGATTACTACGGTACATATACCGCGCTTTCACAATTGGCAACGATTCAAGTTCCAGAGGCGCGCATGGCCCTGATTTCTCCCTTTGATAAGGGTGCAATGGCATCAATTGAAAAAGCTATCCGTGAATCAGATCTAGGTGTCAACCCAGGCAATGATGGAACAGTAATCCGCGTTAATTTTCCCCAACTTACCGAAGAGCGCCGTAAGGAGTTCATCAAGGTTGTAAAAAGCAAAGCCGAAGATTCCAAGATTTCAATGCGAAATATTCGTCGTGCTGCAAAAGAGGCCATGGAAAAGATGGAAAAAGATGGCGATATCGGAAAAGATGATCTAGCGCGCGGAGAAAAAGAACTTGAGAAAATCACATCTGAGCATGTGGCAAAAATTGATGAATTACTTAAGCACAAAGAGGTCGAACTCCTAGAAGTTTAGGGGCTCATATATGTCAGATCTGCACTCGATCAACGAAGCGATCAATAAAAAGGCTGGGCGAAAGCTGCTGCCTTCAATTGCCGTTGGCTTATCGCTGATCGCTTTGGTCTGGTTCACGCTGTCCTATCAACGTGAAATTTTCGCAATTGTTGTTGCTGTTGCAGTAGTTCTTGGGTTACGTGAGTTAGTGCGTGCTTTTGCTGCACGCGGAATTGTGATCTCATTTAACTCATTGTCATTAGCAGCGATTGGTTTGTCGTATGCAGCCTGGGCTGGGGGAGTTGCAGGTCTAGCTATCGCTACGGCGGTTGCTTTCCCCCTGTTACTGATTCGTGCACTGTTGCAAGGTCCTGAAGGTTTTGTTGCAAAAGCTACAGCAACAACTTTTGGTCTTTTATATTTGCCATTTTTGGCAGGGTTTTTGATTTTGCTCGCTCGCCCAAGTACGGGCTTTCAACGCGTAATGACTTTTATGGTTTTAGTTGGTTGTAATGACACATTTGGCTACATTGTTGGAACCTTGCTGGGCAAGCATCCATTGGTGCCCAAAATTTCTCCTAAGAAAACCTGGGAAGGCCTGGCAGGCTCTGTAATTTTTACAGTTGTCGGCGGATGCCTTGCTTTTAAATACATCATGGATATGCAGTGGTGGATCGGGATAATTGTTGGACTGATGATTGTCTTTACCGCTACTTGTGGCGACTTAATTGAAAGTGCTATGAAGCGAGATTTGAGCTTGAAAGATATGGGCACCTTGTTGCCTGGACATGGCGGAATGCTAGATCGTTTAGATTCAGTTGTTTTGTCAGCACCTGCCTTGTGGCTTGCACTCGAACTTGTAAAGCATTTCCTATGAGCGGCAACGT
>JBJONF010000011.1:0-29211 GCA_046051985.1 Actinomycetota bacterium | reverse complement strand
GGGGCGATTTCGATGTTATTCATTAGCGGCCCTTCTTCTGATAGTTCGGTGCATCGGCAACGTGTGCCACATCGTGCGGATGGCTTTCTTGTAATCCTGCAGCGGTAATTTGAATCAAACGACCTTCGCGGCGAAGGGTTTCAATATCAGGTGCTCCCGCATACCCCATACCTGATCGCAACCCACCAACTAATTGGTGCACGACTTCGGCGACAGAACCTCGGAAAGCAACCTTGCCTTCGATGCCTTCAGGAACAAGTTTGTCCTCGGACAAAACATCATCCTGCATGTAACGATCCTTTGAATACGACTTCTGTTCACCGCGAGATTGCATGGCACCTAGTGAACCCATACCGCGATAAGCCTTGTACTTAACCCCGTTAATTTCAATTAATTCACCAGGTGATTCTTCACATCCGGCAAGAAGTGAACCCAACATTACTGAATTTGCACCTGCAACTAAAGCTTTAACAATGTCACCTGAATACTGCAAACCACCATCAGCAATTAATGGGATGCCGGCTTTGTTGCAAGCCTTTGATGCTTCCAAAATTGCAGTTACTTGTGGAACTCCAACACCTGCAACAACGCGAGTTGTACAAATAGAACCTGGACCAACGCCTACCTTTACTGCATCTGCGCCTGCATTGATTAGCGCTTGTGCACCTGCACGCGTAGCAACATTGCCACCAATAACTTCTGTCGTTGGTGAGAATTTTTTAATGCGGGCAATCGAATCTAGAACTGCGCGATGGTGACCATGTGCAGTATCTACAACAACAACATCAACGCCGGCTTCGATCAAAGCTTGTGCACGTGCAAAACCATCATCGCCAACTCCCACGGCGGCTCCGGCTAAACCAACATTCTTAACAAGTTTGACGTGAGTAACTTGGGCTTCAATTGGAAGGTTGCGGTGGATGATTCCAATTCCGCCAGCCTTGGCCATGGCAATTGCCATTTCAGATTCTGTAACTGTGTCCATCGCTGATGAAACCAGCGGTACCGCAATTGAAATATTGCGAGTCAGCTGAGTAGCTGTGCTGACTTCGGAAGGGACTACTTCGGATGCATCTGGCAGAAGCAAAACATCGTCGTAGGTAAGTCCAAGCATTGCGACCTTGTCGGTATCGCTCATGTGACCCCCGCTTATGTATCTACCTATTAATGCGTGAGCGCCAAGTCTATCGGGGCTTTAGAGTCCTACCGCACGCTCGATTTCAGCGCAGGCTTCGGATAAATCGCTGACATGAGCTACCGGGCTATCAGGGTTTACGCCCCAACCCGGGCCTCCGATGATGATCCGTGGGGCAGGTCGGACAGCCGGAATATCTGTATAGAAACGTGGGTCCCCGTTGTGTGGCAGTTGCGCCCAAAGAAAAATTGCCGGTGGCGCGGAACGAGTAATCACACCACTCAGGGCTTCTAATGGAGTTCGCGCACCAAGAAAATAAGTTGAGATATTTTTTTCTGCTAGTGCTGATGCCAGTGCATGCAATGCCAATGAATGCATCTCTTCACCTACTGATGCCAGTAAAACTGGCCGCGGATTACATGGTTCCGAGACACCCGAAGATCTCTCACGCAACACTGATTTCAGAATTTCGGTCAGTAAGTGCTCTACTTCAATACCAGATTGTGTTTTTTCCCAATCTTCACCGATCAAAAACAACAGTGGGACAATAACTTCAGACCACGAAGCAATAACACCATATTTTGCAATGTCTTTTTGCAAGGCATTTTCGACAAATGTTTTGTCTAGCAACTTGGATGCGGTGTAAAGAGCTTCAACTAAATCTTCACGAACTTCAAAATTATCAACAATCTTTTCGACAGAAATCTCGCCCTTGAAATCTTTAGCTTGTTGGGCTGCTTCCGCTGGTGCAACCCCTGCCGTGATTAACTTTCGCATCGCAGTCAGGATGGCTAGATCCTGCGGACAGTAGCGGCGGTGTTCTCCAGCCTCGTGGGCTGAAGGTCCAAGGCCATAACGGCGGTCCCAGGTTCTAAGGGTTGCCGGAGCTACTCCTATGCGGCGAGCGACCGCGGCAACGGTCAATAGCTCCTCTTCCATGGGGCTATCGTGTCGTGAAGTGGCCCAACTCACCACCTGAAAACGCCTTTTGAACAACTTTGGGCGCGGAAATACTTGAACAACCTATGGCGCGGTTGTACAGTACTGCCATGGCCGAAATATCACGCTTACCCCGCCCCGTTGCAGATGAATGGGAGTGGCAGTACCAAGGTTCATGCCGCGAACTTCCTTCTGAGATGTTTTTTCATCCAGATGGTGAACGCGGGCCTCGCCGACGTAATCGCGAGAACACGGCGAAAGCTGTCTGCGCATCATGCCCAGTAATTGCTGCCTGCCGTGCGCACGCACTTGCAGTGCAAGAGCCGTATGGAATTTGGGGAGGATTATCAGAAGATGATCGTCTAGCAATTCTTGGCAAGGATGACATCACACCAGATATTTCACACGCTTCATAGTTTTCTTCCAACCTCGAGAAACAAAAAAGCCCCGCAGAGAAATCTGCGGGGCTTTTTCCTTTCAATTACTTAGTGGCTATGTCCACCTGGGCCATGTGAGTGTCCATGTCCGCCGGCAGCATCAGCAGCTGCTTGCTCTGCTGGCTTCTCGTAAACAACAGCTTCTGTTGTAATAAACATTGCAGCAATTGATGCAGCGTTTGCCAGTGCTGAACGAGTTACCTTAACTGGATCGATAACACCGTCGGCAGCAAGATCACCGTATACATCTGTTGCAGCGTTGAAACCTTCGTTGTGCTTCATAGCGCGGACCTTTGCAACTACTACGTAGCCTTCTAGTCCTGCATTTTCTGCGATCCAGCGAAGTGGCTCATCACACGCTTTGCGAACTAAACGAACGCCGACCGCCTTATCACCAGTGAATCCGAGATCGCCTTCAAGTGAATCAGCTGCGTGAACTAGTGCAGCACCTCCACCAACAACGATTCCTTCTTCAACAGCGGCGCGAGTTGCAGAGATTGCATCCTCTAGACGGTGCTTCTTTTCATTTAATTCAACTTCGGTGTGTGCGCCAACCTTGATGACACAAACTCCACCAGCAAGCTTTGCCAGACGCTCCTGAAGCTTTTCCTTATCCCATGAAGAGTCACTGATTTCGATCTCCTTGCGAAGTTCAGAAACACGTGCAGCAACTGCTGCCTTGTCCCCTGCACCATCAACAATTGTTGTTGCATCCTTAGTGACAACGATGCGACGTGCCTTTCCAAGATCTTCAAGAGTTACTCCATCAAGCTTCATTCCAAGCTCTGAAGAAATAACTTGTCCACCTGTAAGGATTGCGATGTCCTGAAGCATTGCCTTACGACGATCGCCAAAACCTGGCGCTTTAACTGCAGCTGAAGCGAAAACTCCACGCATACGGTTAACAACTAGCGTTGAAAGAGCTTCGCCTTCGATGTCTTCAGCGATGATCAATAGTGGCTTAGATGTCTGAGCAACCTTTTCAAGCAAAGGCAATAGATCAGACAGTGCTGAGATCTTGTTAGCTGAGATCAATACGTAGGCATCCTCAAGGATTGCCTCCATGCGATCTTGATTTGTAACAAAGTATGGCGAGATGTAGCCCTTGTCGAACTGCATACCTTCTGTGAATTCAAGATCTAGTCCAGTTGTTGATGCTTCTTCAACTGTAATTACTCCATCTTTACCAACACGGTCCATAGCTTCAGCAATGAGCTCGCCAATTGCGCGATCTTGCGCCGAAATTGTTGCAACATCTGCGATCTGTGGCTTTCCATTAACTGGAGTTGCCTGCTCGCGAAGTTTTTCTGAAACCGCTGCTACGGCTGCTTCTATACCCTGCTTGATATCCATTGGCTGTGCACCTGCTGCAAGGTTACGAAGTCCTTCTTTAACCATTGCTTGAGCAAGCACAGTTGCTGTTGTAGTTCCATCACCTGCGACATCATTTGTCTTTGTCGCAACTTCTTTAACTAACTGAGCTCCCATGTTTTCTGCAGGATCTGAAAGTTCGATTTCCTTTGCAATTGTCACACCATCATTAGTAATGATTGGCGCGCCAAAAGACTTTGCAATAACAACGTTACGACCCTTAGGCCCAAGTGTTACCTTTACTGTGTCAGCAAGAATGTTGACACCGCGCTCCATGGCGCGGCGTGCTTGCTCATCAAATTGAAGGCTCTTTCCCATTTACTTCTCGATTACAGCGAGAATGTCGCGAGCTGAAAGAACAAGTAGATCTTCTCCACCGTGCTTGATTTCAGTTCCGCCGTACTTGCTGTAAAGAACTACATCGCCAACCTTGACATCCATTGGAACGCGTACGCCATCATCAAAGCGACCTGGGCCTACTGCGATAACAGTGCCTTCTTGTGGCTTCTCTTTTGCTGTATCTGGGATAACAAGACCTGATGCTGTTGTTGTCTCAGCCTCATTGGTCTTGATAACAATGCGATCTTCTAGTGGCTTAACTGCCATGGTGTGCTCCTTCTAGGTTTTTACCTGTGGTTTCCTCGTATGACCCGAATTAGCAGACTCGGGCCGTGAGTGCTAAAGCAAACTCTAGGCGGGCCAAACCTGCGCAGCAAATCGAGAGGCCCCGCGGGGCACATTGGATTTAGAGGCTTACGACGGTTACTGGCAGGCTCGAATCAGCGTCAAAGGCCACTGGGCTAGGCGTGCGGCCGGCTGAGACCATCAATGAGCCAAGGGCAGCGACCATCGCCCCGTTATCGGTACACAATCCTGGGCTTGGAACCCGTAGCTGGATTCCAGCCTTGTCGCACCGCTCTTGGGCCACGGCTCGAAGTCGTGAATTAGCCGCTACTCCGCCAGCGATGACCAGTGAGTCAATCCCTGATTGTTTGCATGCGGCCAAAGCTTTTAACAACAAAACATCAACGATTGCTTCTTGGAAAGAGGCTGCTACATCACTTTTTAAGTAATCGGGTGTTGCTTCTAAATACCTAGCAACCGCGGTTTTTAAACCAGAGAAAGAAAAATCAAATGGACGAGTCTGCCAATCATTTGATGTTGTCAATCCGCGCGGAAAATCAATAGCGCTCGCATTTCCTTCGCGGGCTAACTTGTCGATAGCAGGACCACCAGGAAAACCTAACTTCATAACACGGGCAATCTTGTCGAAAGCTTCACCTGCGGCATCATCCATCGTTTCGCCAAGTTTTGTAATTGATCCTGTGATGTCATCAACTTGTAGCAACGATGAATGGCCGCCACTGACCAATAAAGCAATTGTTGGATCAAGGGGTTTGTCATGAGTTAAGTAATCAACACTTACATGAGCGGCTAAATGATTGACCGCATAAATTGGTTTGTTTAATCCAAGTGCTAAACCTGCAGCAGATCCAACACCGACAAGTAGTGCACCAACTAATCCAGGTCCGCCAGTGACAGCAACTGCATCAATATCTTTCAGAGAAATTTTTGAATCCTTAAGGGCTTGATGCAAAGTTGGAATCATCGCTTCTAGGTGCGCACGGCTTGCGATTTCAGGGACAACGCCGCCGAAACGTGCATGTTCTTCAACGCTAGATGCGATCACATTGGCCAGCAAAGTGCGACCACGAACAATGCCAACGGCGGTTTCATCACATGAAGTTTCGATACCTAAAACAATTGGTTGACTCATGGCAGATCCAATCGCATAACCAGTGCATCAAGTCCTGGCCCAAAGTAATCCTTGCGGGTGTTTAACTTCGAATAACCCAAAGATTCATACAAACCAATAGCTTCAGCGTTATCCACTTTAACTTCGAGCATCATGGCAATCGAGCCCTGCTGCTTAGCCCAATCCGTAATCATGGCCATTAAGTGATGTGCAATGCCTTTTCCACGGTGACTTGGAATTACTCCGACAGTGAGCACATCGGCTTCAGCACCACCCGGTGCGAAAACACCCGCATAACCGATAATGCTTTGCGCCTCATCTAGTGCAACTACAAAGTGGCGAGTTGGAGAGGAAAATTCTTCGTTGTACTGGGAGGCAGACCACGGCGAATATGGAAACAACTCTCTATCCAAAGAAACAAAAACTGGAAGATCAAAGGCATTAGCTACGCGATAAGTAATCATCTGTCCGCCGTTGCAACCGCGTCTGGTCTGCGTAAATAAATTGGTTCGGTGATATCCCCTACCAAATTCACTAAGGAATTCAGGTCAGGATAAAGATCTGCATGAATCGTCGCACCGGTTACATCTGCAGGAAAATTAACTGCTGGTTGGCCGACCCGAACACCATTTACATAGCGTGCCCAGTAAACCTCTTTGCGACGCGCATCAACTGTGATAATGAAATCAGCTTCTTTGATCTGTGCAGCAATTGCATCCAAGGAACAAACACCCCGCACTGGTATTGCACGAGCTAAAGCAAAACTTTGTGCAAATGCGATTCCAACGCGCAGGCCAGTAAATGGTCCTGGACCCATGCCAACAACAACTTCATCAACATCACTGATAGCTAGCGCCTCTTGAACAAGTGCTGGTAGTGATGGACCGTGCGCAGTGGCACCATCTCTAAAGCCGCTGTACAGAACTGACCCATCTTCGATGATTGCCACGCTAGTACGTGAAGTCGAAGTATCAATGGCTAAAACTTTACTCATAGCAAAAATCCTGCCCAACGTGAACCTATCGGCTTGATCTCTACTTTTCTTACGTCATCACTTCTGTCGATCCTGATCTCAAGGCGATCCTCACTTAATCGTGCTGATTCGGCACCGCCCCATTCGATCACAGTAATTGAGTTAGCAACATCTAGATCTAAATCATCCAAGTAAAGATTGGGGTTTTCAGAATCAATCAAACGGTAAGCATCTACGTGAATAAATGGGATAGCTGCTTTATGAACCCGAGAAATCACAAAAGTTGGAGAAGTAACTCCCGTAACACCAAGACCTGCACCAATACCTTGGGCTAGAACAGTTTTGCCTGCACCAAGTGGGCCATTTACAAGTACTAGATCACCTGCCTGTAGCTGAGCTGAAAGCTTCACGCCCAATTGATGCATGGCTTCAGGTGTAGCGATTGTGATCACTGACTAAGCCTAAGGCACCAGCCCTTTGAACCAATCCAATGAATCAGGGTTGGCAAGCGCATCTCGATTTCTAACTTCGCGACCATTGATGACATCGGTGACCGCTAATTCAACCAACTTATTGGACTTTGTGCGCGGAAGCTCTGGTGCCACAACAATCAAATCTGGAACGTGACGTGGGGATGCTTGATTGCGCAAAGCGGTCTTGATCTCTTTCTCAACCGATTCATTGAACTCTTGCCCCACTTTGATTACTACAAACAAAACAACTCGTGTGTCGTTATCCCAATCTTGAGACACTGCCATTGCTTCCTGAATTTGAGGAAAAGTTTCGACAACTCGATAAATCTCTGCAGTACCAATGCGCACCCCTTTTGAATTCAGAGTTGCATCACTTCTTCCAAACAAAGTAAAGCCGCCTGTTTCTGACTTTGAAGCAAAATCTCCGTGTGTCCATACTCCCGGAAAACCTTCAAAGTAAGCCGCTTTGTATTTGGCATGATTTTTGTCTGCCCAAAATCCAATTGGTTTAGATGGAAAAGGAACAGTGCACACTAACTCGCCTTTTTCATCAATCGCTGCGCTCTCACCTTTGCTATTGAAAACATCTGTTGCCATGCCTAAACATGGCCCCTGTAATTCACCGCGGTAAACAGGCTGGGTTGGAACGCCGGCCAAGAAACAACCACAAATATCAGTGCCACCCGACAATGATGCGAGGTGAACATCGGACTTTATTGATGAGTACACATAGTCAAAACTTTCTGGCGAAAGCACTGATCCTGTTGAACCAATAGTCTTTACTGTCGATAAATCATGTGTTGTTCCAGGAATCAAACCTTCTTTGCGCGCTGAATCTATGAACTTTGCAGAGACTCCAAAGAAATCTAGTTTTTCATTCTGAGCAATATCAAACAAACGAGATGGTGTGGGCGCCATCGGTGCGCCATCGAAAAGAACAATTGTGGCCCCACGACCGAGGGCCATAGTTAGCCAGTTCCACATCATCCACCCACAGGTAGTAAAGAAAAAAACCTTGTTTCCTTTAGTGACATTGAATTGATACAGCAGCTCTGATTGGGCTTTAAGCATTACACCTGCACCGCTGTGAATAATGCACTTTGGCTTGCCTGTGGTGCCCGATGAAAACAACACAAATCCAGGGTGATCGAAAGGCAACTGCTCATAATCTGCTGCAGTACCTATGAATGGTTTAATCCATTCATCAAATTGACTGATACGCACGGTCTTTTTGAGAGTTGGTAAAAGCTTTTCAATCTCAGCTGATTTTTCACTGCAATCAAAGTACTTACCGTTGTAGTTATATCCATCAGCAGCTAAGAAAATCTTTGGTTCAATTTGGCCAAAACGATCTTCTACTGCATAGGGAGCAAAATCTGGTGATGCTGTTGAAACAACTGCCCCAACACTTAATGCACCGAGTGCGTAAACAATTGCCTCTGTAACATTAGGGACCCATGCGACAACACGATCTCCCGCGATCACACCTTCTGCCCGCATTGCCGCCGCAGTTGCTGCCACTTTGATTCGTAAGTCAGCCCAGGTGATTTCTGAACGAACACCTGTTTCGAGAATTGAAACTATCGCAACCTGATCCGGATCACCGTGTGCCAACAAGTTTTCAGCGACATTTAATCGAGCCTGCGGGAAGAACTGAGAAGAGATGAAATCTGCGCCCTCAGTGAAATAGATAGACCCTTTAGAACCGATGACAGAGTTGTCATCCCAAGCACGTGACCAAAAATCTCCAGGATTATTCACACTCCATTGATGAAGTGATGAATACGATTCAAAACCTTTATCTGACTGCAGCCGTTCCAGGGCTGTTGTGCCATTTAAAGCCGGTTTCCAGAGTTCTTGACTCATGAGGATTTACGGGTAAGCGCTCTCAATCGAAGTCGATAGTAAGCACCTGATAAACCACCTGGTGCAAACATCACGATGAAAATAAAGATGATTCCCAACAACAGTGCCGGCTCCGCTATGGGGCCACCAATCCACTTTGGAATTGAGGCAAATGATTCTTGTTGAGTCAGATCCTGCATGCGAGTTGATGCAATTGAGTAGAAGATTCCACCCAACACTGCGCCCCAACGTGTGACCGCTCCACCAATAACAACCATTAACAACAAAGCAATGGTCACGCCTGCCTCAGCAAATCGCGGTGCAGCGCTACCTGCAGCAATTAGCATTACAAATCCCAGCATTCCGGCCAAAGTGCCGCTAATGACAAAAGACAACAGCTTAAAACGCTGAGTATTTAGTCCAAGAACCTGAACTCTCTGTTCATTGTCGCGAAGTGCGGCAAAGACCTTTCCGGCTGAGCTCTCTGTAACCCACCAGATCACCAAATAAGTAATGATTAATGCCAGCAAGGCTGTCCAGTAGATGTACTTTGTGTTGAAAACACCAATCCAGAACTGTGGAATTCGCTCAGCATTCAAGGCGATTCCATTTTCACCACCAGTTAAGTTAAAGAAGTTTTTTCCGACAATGACATGGCCTGCTTCGCCGAAAGCCAAAGTAACCATGGCGAAGGTAATACCGGTAGTTCGAAGTGATGCTGCACCAACTAACGCTGCCAGCAACCCGCTGGTTGCAATTGCAATTATGGCTGCCAGCCACCAGGAAACTACGTCGTGATTGATCAAAATACATGAAACATACACACCTGTTGCAAAGTACAGGGCATGACCAAATGACAATAGCCCAGTGAACCCGAAGAGAAGATCATAAGTTAGCGCTAAAGCTCCCCAGATAAATGCGACCGCCAATGTCTGTTGCAGACCAGGCTTGCCCAAAGGTAACGAAGTGAACATAGGTGCTAAAGCTAAAACTACAAGCAGTAGCGCTAGCAGTGGGCGTGAATACTTCCAACGTAACATTATGCACGCACCTTTCCGAGTAAACCTTGTGGTCGAATAAGTAGGACACCTGCTAACAGAATTACAACAACAAAATCACCAAGACCAGTTACGTAGTAATTTGCAAATTGACGAATTACGCCGATTAGCATGGCTGCAATGAAACTACCTGGGACTGATCCCATACCGCCAATTACGACAACAATAAATCCATAGATTAAGTAGGTTCCAGCGATAAGCGGTGAAACACCGTTCGAATACACAGATACCAAAACGCCACCTACGCCAGCAGCAAAGCCTCCTAGAAAAAAGACGGTACTAAATGCAAGGCGAACGTTTACACCCAGTGCGTTAACCATGTGCCGATTCTCAACACCTGCGCGGATAATTAGACCAATTCGAGTGAACTTGAGTAAGGCCCAGTTAGCGATTAACAGCAGAACTGCAGTTGCTATGTAAACAATGCGATCGGCAGGAATCATTGCCCCGCCAACATTTATAGCTGTATAGAACCACAATGGAGTTGGGAAAATTTGAAGATCATTCGTGAACCAGCCACCTAGAACAGCGCCAACTACTAGAGAAACACCTACAGTCACAAGCGCTTGATCAATGTGTCGATCGTACAAGCGGGTGATAAGTAATTGCTCCACTAATAGAGCAAATGCACCTGCTGCTAATCCACCAATAATCATTGCCAGGATGAACTCTGGCATCGAAGTGTCAGGTCCTAATGTTCTTGCAAGCCAAAAACCTACAAATGCACCAACTGTTAAGAAACTTCCGTGGGCAAAATTGAGTACGCCCATTAAGCCGTAGATTAATGAAAGGCCTGAAGCAACTAGAAAATAGAGTGCGCCTAAACCGATTCCGGTGATACCAATCAGAATAAATGTCTCCATTTACTTATGACCTCCACTCACACCTAGCATTTGATGAACCCAAGCGGCATCATTTAAATTTTCTGGTCCGCCTTGATAAACAACACGCCCTTGATCCATAACAATCACATGCTGGGCGATCTTCTTTACAAGGGACAGGTTTTGCTCTACCAAGAGCATTGTTGAGTGTTCTGCCACCTTCATCAAGACATCAGCGACTTCAGAAACCAACTTCGGTGCTAGACCTTTTGTTGGTTCATCAACAAGAAGAATCTCATTCTTGTTTAGCAGCGCTCTAGCAATTGCCACCATCTGCTGTTGCCCACCCGATAGCGATCCGGCTTGCTGAGCTGCTCGTGTGTTGAGTTCTGGAAACAGAGAGTAAACAAGTTTGTAGGCTTCATCACTATTCTTTTCACGTGAAGCAAGTGAGAGATTTTCTCTGACAGTAAGAGAAGCAAAGATCTCTCTATCCTCGGGAACAAAAGCCACACCGCTTTGGGCGATCTTGTAGGTTTGCATACCAAGAATTTCTTTATTATTTAAAGTTATTGATCCAGTCCCTTGGTAGAAACCCATAATTGAGCGCAAGGTTGTGGACTTACCAACACCATTCCGGCCCAACAAAACAGTTACCTTGTTTACTGGAACGTCGAAGCTAACTCCATGGAGAATGTGTGATTCGTTGATTTTTACATGCAAATCTTTAACGGATAAGGCGTTCATAGCGCTTCTCCAATATATGCCGATTGAACTTCTGGATTATTGATTACATTGTTTGGAGTATCACACACCAATAGTTCGCCATAGTTAAGAACAGCAATACGATCGGCTAAACCTAGAATGACTTCCATATGGTGCTCAACAATCAATACGGTCTTTTTATGGACAGTTGCTAGAGAGCGGATGATTTCAACAAGTTCTGGAACGTTTTCAACACTCATGCCTGCCATTGGTTCATCGAGCAAGACAATGTCAGATTTTGATGCAAGGACAATTGCAATCTCTAGACGGCGCTTATCGCCGTGGGAAAGGGCACCGGCACGTTGCATGGATCTGGCAGATAAACCAACTTTAGCCAAACAGTCATGCGCAACTTCTAATACTTCAGGGAACTTATAAGCGTTCTTAGTTAGATTCATAGATCTACCTGTTGCAGCTTGCGCCGCAATTCTTACATTCTCAAGGCAAGTCAAATTTACAAACACACTTGAAGTTTGAAATGTTCGCGCAATTCCAGCTTTGGCTCGCTCGTGCGGTTCGAGGTTTGTGACTTCTGTTGAGTTAACAAAGATTTGACCACGAGATGGTTTACGAATTCCACTGAGCAAATTGAAGAAAGAAGTCTTACCCGCGCCATTTGGCCCGATGATTCCAAGAGTTTCATTGTGGGCGACATCGAGTGTGATTCCATCCAGAATCTTCGCTCCACCGATGTTAAGGGATAAATCCTTAACGCTTAATGCTGAATCCACTAGCTCGGCTCCTTAATAATGCAACTTCGTTGTTGCTGCTGGCAAAGAATATAAAGAACCCCAGCGTATTTCTACACTGGGGCTCTTTAATCTATATGTTTCTTATTACTAGCCTACGCTAGCGATTGTCCTGAGTAGCTTTGGTACATAGTTTGAACCACTCTTGTTTAGCGAGATCAAGAACATTGGCTGAACCAGTAGGTGTGTATTTGGATCAATTCGCATTAATCCCTTTACTCCAACCCATGACTTGCCTTCAAGGTTTCGGATCATCGTGTCCACGTTTTGTGATGGATTCTTTGTTAGCGCCATAACAATCATCTTCGCAGCATCTGCACCTGTTGAGGTGAATAGATCCTGTGTCTTCTTGTTGGCTGCATACCATGACGCTAGATCACTTGCTGCGCCAGTATTTGCAGCACCTGCAAAGTAGCTACTTGTAAGAATAGCGTTTGAACCCTCAAAGAGAGTTCCGTAGATGTTGTATGAAGCAACTCCTGCAAGGCCCGTGATTGGGCGCTGCTTTGCAAATGCACCCTGTACCTTAAGCGCAGTTAACATCGCACCAGATGTCAAAGCATTTGACCATGCGATGAATATGTATGTTCCGTTAGCGTCTGCAGCTTTCTTGGCAAAAGGTGTGAAATCTGAAGTAGATGTTGGAACCTTGATCTCTTCAAATAGTGCACCCTTTGGACCCATTAGGGCTCGTGCAGCAGCAATGTTTCCTGCACCGAATGCATTGTCTTCAACAAACAAGACAACTTTGCGGCCAGAAATTGGCTTAATGCCTGCTAGTGGAGCTAAGTCCTGAGTAGATGAGTTACCTGAACGGAATACGTACTTGTTTGCAGCAGATGTAACTAGGTCATTCTTTGCTGGACCTGAGATATAAAGAACTTTGTTCTGCTGTGCAAGTGGAGCAAGTGTTAGTGCAACTGCAGATGATGCAGTTCCTGCAATAATCTTGGTTCCGTTTCCAACCATTTCCTTGAAAGATGCGGTTGCCGATGCAGGATCTCCACCATCATCCTTTGTTGTAACAACTAACTTTTGACCGTTAACAGTCATCTTTCCACCTGTGTAGTAATTCAATCCCCATGCAAGGCCCTCGTTGTAAGCGGCTCCGAATGTGGCTAATCCACCAGATGTACTTGTGATAACACCGATCTTAATTTCACCAGCAGCTTGTGCTGGTGCCATGCTTGGCGCTAATACTGCTAAAGACAGTACTGCAACACCCAAACGGGTAAGTGAGCGCTTGCTCATCAAATTTTCTCCTCATCGAGTTGTTCGGCCCGTTAACAACGGACCATCTTGACACCAAATCTAGGGGGTCCAATGGGCTACTCGGAAGTTTTAGAGGTTTCGATTTGATTACGTTTTCCTGTATTGCCTTCTTTTCTATAGCCAACCACCATGTGAGGGTTGGTTTTCAGGGTAGTCACAGGCACACTTGCTCCATGTCAATACCAACGCAACGCTTCTTGGTTCCGGTTTTAGGGGGAGATTTAGCGGTCTTCCAATACGGCGGTGGGTCTGGAGTACCTGTCCTATTAATCCATGGGGTTACATCATCAAACCGGGCATTTCAGATATTCGCAGATTCACTCATCGCTCGAGGTAAAGCTCCCTTTGCTGTAGATCTTCGTGGGCGCGGTGATTCAAACAATTTACAAGCTCCTTTTGGAATGAAACAACATGCGCAAGATATGGCGGCAGTCATTGATCACTTCGGCTGGAACAAGCCTGATGTTATTGGCCATTCGATGGGTGGATTTGTTGCAGCTGCACTCGTTGGTTTATATGCAGACAAAGTTGGAGAAGTGGTATTTGCAGATGGCGGTGTTCCGCTTCCAATGCCACCCGGCATGACAGTTGAGCAAATTATGCCTTTCGTACTTGGGCCTGCAATGACTCGCCTTGCGATGGAGTTTGAAAACAAAGAGGCGTACAGAGATTACTGGAAACCACAACCAGCATTTGCTAAAGGGTGGAGCGCAGTTTTAGATGAGTACGTTGATTATGATTTGCGCGGAAAGAAAGCTTCAACAAATCCACAAGCAGTAGAAGCTGATTCAAGAGATTTGTTTGGTGATGATCTTATTGTTAAATCTCTTCAAGGTTTAACAAAGCCATCAATTTTCATCAAAGCAGAGCGTGGCTTACAAAATGAAGAAGGCGGTCTATACCCCATGCCCGTTTTAGATGCAGTCCTACCCGCCTACCCAATGCTCAAGCTTGAGTTCTTAGCCGATTGCAACCACTATGACATGTTCCTTGAACAATCAGGTGCCGAAAAAGTTGCAGACATAATTTATGGAGAAAAGTAATGACTCTTTCTGGAAAGCGCGCACTTATTACAGGTTCATTTCAGGGAATTGGTCTGGGGATTGCGACTTCTCTGGCTGCAGAAGGCGCAGCGATAGTTCTACATGGTCTAGCTGACGATGCAACCATCGCTAAAGCTGAAAAGGCGGTTATGGCAGCAGGTGCAGCAAAAGTAGAAAGCTATGTATCTGATCTTCGAGATGTTGCAGCTACAGAAGAAATGATTGCAAATATTTTGGCAAATGGTCCAATAGATGTTTTATGTAACAATGCTGGCATTCAATTCACGGCGACGATAGAAACTATGCCCCGCGAAAAGTGGAATGACATCATGGCGATTAACTTGACATCATTTTTTGACACCATGCGATTGCTACTACCTCAGATGAAAGAACGCGGTTATGGCCGTGTTATCAACATCGCATCTGTGCACGGATTAGTCGCTTCTGCCGCAAAAGCTCCATATGTTTCAGCCAAACATGGGGTAATTGGTTTAACTAAAGTTGCCGCACTTGAGTATGCATCAGTTGGTGATGCTAAATCTGGTGGAGTCACAATTAATGCAATCTGCCCTGGCTGGGTTGAAACAGCTCTGATCGAACCACAGATTCAAGCCAAAGTAGATCTACATAATGGAGACCGCGCTGCAGGTATCGCAGATTTGTTATCTGAAAAACAACCATCACGCCGAATGTCCACACCAGAAGATATTGGTGCGGTTACGGTTTTCTTGTGTTCTAAAGCTGCACACAACATCACTGGTACTTCGATTCCAGTAGATGGCGGTTGGACCGCTCAATAACTTGCTAATTGTGAATGCAAAAGAGGCCCGGGGTTTCCCGGGCCTCTTTTGATTACTATCTCTAAGGATAGATTGTGGAAATACTAATTTCCGTAGTACTTCAACTGTGGAGCGCTATAACCACGATCGTAAGTCATGTTTCCTGCCTTACGAACCTTTGTAAGCAAAGCGCCACCAGAAAGGTGCTTTCCATTAGTTGAGGCATAAGCAAGTAGATCTGCTATTGCCATGTACTGAGATGTGGTGAAGTTACAGTGGTTGGTACCAGTTGCAGCAGGGACAGATGTATCTGGTGCTCCAGCAGCTGTGTACTTGGTGTACTTCTGAAGTGGGAAGTTCCAAAGTACAAGCAGGTTGTTGGCAGGACGCTTATAGCCCTTAGCCTTCTTAACTGCCTCCCACTTCTCTGCGTAATACGCTGCGTACTTATCAGCAACTGACTGTTGATTTCCAGCAGCAGTTACAGGATCAGCAACGCCCGTAAAGAGAACAGTTGGGATTTCAACTTTTCCAGAGTGCGTAACAAGTGTCTTCAACTTCGCTACTGCAGCAGGATCTGCCTTAGCACGAGGTGATGCAGCAAGAACACTGAGAAGTCCAGCAGTTCCTGAGTTACCAGAAAGCGCTGAAGCCCAGATAAATTGTTCATCTGCAATACGTGCCGCGTAATCAGTAGCGGTGTTATCAAATATTGCGCCACCAGCTTGTAGCTCAAGATCATGCGTTGCAAGAACTGCAAGTGCTGCAGCGTTTGCCACATTCTCTAGAGCAGCAAAAGCTGGGTTAATCGCAACCTGGAATGACAGAGCGTTTGAAGCTGGTAATCCAGGAGGCGCTGAAGTTGAATCAAAGTGCGCAGATTGCATTGGAATTCCAGCCATTAACGCAACCATTACTAGCGCGCTTCGTGAAGGAATGCCCTTAATTGCATCTGGAACCTTTGATGTTGCTGGCCAAGCTGGAGTGCTTGGGTTCGCTGCAAAAGCTGCTTGCAATGTTCCGATAACTGTGAAGACCTTAACTAGGTCGCCCATCGCTTCGGCATAACCTGCAGCTCCAGCTGAGTAACTTCCGCCCTTGATTGTTGGATCAAAGAAGGTTTTGATTCCCCAGAGCGCATCCCCTGCCATTGTAGAAAGCGGAGTGACATCGCTAGCCATACACAGTGGTGCGGCGGCGCTGAATAGATCTGGATGCTTCTCAGCGAGTGCTTGAGTAATGAATCCACCTAGTGATTCGCCCCATGCGACAACCTTTGTAGTCTTTGTAAACTGCTTCTTGAAGAGACCTACAAGTTCAACGTTGGTTTTGATAGCTGAATCTGCATTCCAACCTTGACGTGCAAACCCTGAACCGACGACGCCATAACCCTTAGCCAAAAGCGCACCAATTACTGTTGCGTTTGGACCAGGCTGAGGCGTATTAGTGACTGTGTATCCGCCGTAAACCGGAATTCCAGCAGGAATTGCAATGTTTGGACGGTATCCGTGTGAATACAGATAAACAGTTCCATTGAAGTTTGCAGGAACCATCATTGCGTACGGTGCACCATCAGATGTTGCGCCTCCGCATGTCTGTACTGGTAATTTGCCATCGCAAACAGGATTTGCGCTGGCAACTGTTGGTGCTGCAACTAGCAGTGACGCAGCTAGTGCTGCACCTGCTACGAGCGTTAAGGAACGCTTGAATTTAAAGATTCTCATGAGTTACTTGGTAATCCTTTCGCTGGCATTGCCGGACGTTTGAAAGTGGATACCGTAACTGGACCAGTGCCACTATCGGTGGTGTAAAGCGTTACTTTTCCACCAAATGGCTTTCTGTCTCCGTTGGCATCCATAACTGCCATGTAGTAACCGGTATGACCAACGTTGCTGGTTCTTGAGAACCCAAGTGGAGAATAGGCAACGGATGCAAAGGATGAACCCTTGGTTTCCATAGCTCTAATCAATCCCGCACGAGTTGGACGTGGTCCTGCAGCTCGAAGGCCTTGAACTGTCATTAAGCCAATGTTCATACCTTGCAGTACATAGTCATCAAAAGCAGTACCAGTGTTGTACTTGGTATTGATCTCTTGGAACTGCTTTACGTACTCATCGCTGGTGTCATTTGGTGATGGGTTACCAGCTGGAGTCTGCGCGCCATTAAGAACTGCCAATGGAACACCGAGTGCACGTAGAGTTAATGGGTCTGCACCAACTGATCCAAGGATCCATTGTGGTGAGTACTTAGCTGCTGCAGATACTGCAAGTAGCGGAGCTGTAGCTGAAGTTACGCCAAAGAAAACAACAACTTGAGCGCCACCTGCTGCAAGCTGGGAGACCCAGGTCTGTGCAGTAGCTGCGCTCTGAGTACCTGATGTGTAAGCCACGCTTACATCAAATTTAGTACCGGCTGCTTTAAAGGCACCCAATCCATCAATACCAAACTCATCGTTTTGGTAAACAATGCCGAGTTTCTTTCCAGCATGATTCTCTTTGAGGAACTGAGCGATGATCTTTGCTTCCATTGCATAGGAAGGAAGAATCATGAAAGAGGTTGGATAGCTCTTCTTATTTGCGAATCCGCTAAATCCAGTGTTAAGGAAGAGACTTGGAATTCCGCGCTTAGCAATGCCTACAGACTTATGAACTGATGTGAAGTTTGCAGTTCCAAGTGGGCCAACTAACGCAAAGACTTTATCCTTTAAAATTAACTCGTTTGTCTTAGCAATCGACAACTGTGGTGAGTACTCATCATTTTTTTGGATGAGCGTAACTTTTCGGCCATAGACTCCGCCATTGTCATTGACATACTTGAAGTAGGCGTTGATTGCATTGCCGATCTTGTTATAGCCAGGTGATGCTGCTCCAGTGAGCGGAAGAGTAATACCGAGCTTGATTTCAGTGCCGGTAACTCCCGTCTCTGCGTGTGCTGGAAGCGATGTTGCAACTAAGCTTCCAACTGCGAGCACCGTGGCGGCAAGCCAGGTCCCCTTTCTACGGGTCTGTCTGATCATTGTTTTCCTTCCATCGAGGGTGGTAGAACTTCTAGTAATCTACTAGTTACTCACTAGTAGATTAAGGTGCTCAAATATCTTTCTTATGGTGGTGTCTGCGCAGCTTCTCGCCCGGACCATTAGGTGTAAAGATTACTGAGAGAATCAGCAACACGCTCACAATGAGGGTCGGAAGGTAGTTGTTCAGGTTCTCACCGCCGCCAAATCGATTGGCCACAACATCTGCGATCTCAGGTATCACAACCAAGATCAGCGCTCCCAGGACCACTCCTGGCAAACTAGAGACGCCAGCAAGTACCGCCCCTGTAACCAATGCAAATGAGAGAGCTAGTGTGTAGGCCCCTGGGGTGACCAGGCTGATAGTCATGGCCATCACCGCGCCAGCAAGCCCAGCAAGAGCTGAGCTGATGGTGAAGGCAAGGATCTTCATCCGCGATGAATTGATCCCTGATAGTTCGGCGGCCAATGGGCTGCTGCGGATCGCACGCCAAGTTCGTCCATAGCGCGATTGAAGAATGTTAGAAGTAATGAATAAAGAGAGCAGAGCTAAAGAAGCAGCGATCCAAAAGAACCATTTATATTGGGTAAACTCTTCTCCAAGCCTTTCAGGAGGAAAACCAACATCAAAGAGAAGCCCAGGAACTCCTCCAAGAAAATCAAATTGATTAGCAATTTCTGGAAGACCCACAGCTAATGCCAATGTTGTTCCTGCCAGATATGGCCCAGATAATCGAGCAGCTGCTGTTCCTAGGAAAGCACCAAAGAGAGCAGCGGCAACAATTGCCATTACAAATGCAAACCAAACCGGAGCTCCTAAATTGTTAAGAGTAAGAGCTGCTGCATAACCACCCACGGCCATCATCGCTCCATTGCCAAGTGATACTTGGCCGGAGTAACCAGTGAGCAAAACTATTGAGGCAAGTGCAATCGTATACATTGCGATCTGCGCTCCTTGATAAACACGAAGTTCATCTACGCGATCACCGACTAAAAGTAAGATCCAACCAAGGAAGATGAAGAGAGCTATTTTTTTACGCACGGCGCGCCCTGCCTTTCGCCATAATTCCATCTGGCTTAACAAGTAGCACCACGATGAGAACTAAAAATCCACCGATAAATACCAATGACGTACCGACATAGTTCAAAATAAAGGTAAGTGCGATTCCAAGGATTAAGGCTCCAACAACAGACCCGACCATACTTTCAAGTCCGCCAATGACTGCTGCAATAAATCCAAAGACGAGCAATAGATCTAGTGAATAAGGAGAAAGGAAGTTGTTTGAAGTCACTAACATCCCAGCGACTCCGCCAACTCCACCAGCGATTGCCCAACCAATAGTCCTAATTCGCGCAGTCTTGATACCGGCTAACTGGGCAATCTCGGGTGCATAAGCAGAAGCGCGTAGAGATAATCCCAAATTGGTGCGCTGAAATACGATCGCCAGAGTAATGAGAATTGAGAAAACCGTGCCAATAACCAAGAGATTTAACGCTGAAAATGGAATCGTTGTTTCGCCAATTGTGAAACCGTCTGTAGATGCTGGCGCTTTAATTGATTTGAACTCCCCGCCCCAGATTAATCCGACAATGCTCCTAATTATTCCGAGTAAGCCCAGTGTGGCAATTACTGGAGCAACTACAGCTGCAGCTCCTGAAACAGCGTGCTTAAACAAAACTCGCATGAAGAAAAAATCCACGCCGGCTCCGAGTAGTGCACCGGCAACAATTGCAAAGGCTAAGCCAAGCCAGAAGATTTCTGTTCGGCTAGCAATTTCAAAGCCAATATAGGTGGAAAGCATCGCCTGACCTGCTTGTGCGAAATTAACTACACGAGTTGATCTCCAAACAAGTACGAGAGCAATTGACATCAGGGCATAAATAGATCCAGTTGATATTCCTATGAGAATGGTCTCTAATAACTTGTGCATTAGTACCCCAAATATGCCGCGCGCACGGCAGGATCATCGATGAGCGCTTGAGCATGATTCATCGCAACAACTTTTCCAAGATTGAGGACAATTCCAAGATCAGCAATATTTAGTGCACCCATTGCATTTTGTTCTACTAATAAAACTGTCAAATTCATTGAAGTTGTTAAGTCACGAATTGTTTGGAAAATCTGTTCAATAACTAGTGGAGCAAGACCAAGTGATGGCTCATCCAAAAGAAGCAGTTGTGGTTTAGACATAATTGCTCGCCCAATAGCTAACATCTGTCGTTCACCGCCAGATAAAGTATCGGCGCGCTGTTGTAAGCGCTCACCTAAACGTGGAAATATAGAAACAACCTCATTGATAGATTCTTTTGATTCTTTGGGATTACGACGCCAAATAGCACCCAGTTCTAAGTTCTCGCGCACCGTTAACTCTGGGATAACTGACTTACCTTCAGATACATGTGAAATGCCTCGGCGAACTAATGTCTCGGGCTTCAACCCAACAATCTTTTCGCCCTTCCACATAACTGAGCCATGTGTTGGGTGATTAAGCCCAGAAAGAGCGCGTAGTAAAGTGGTTTTGCCTGCTCCATTAGCCCCAATAATGGCTGCCAGTTTGCCTGTTGGGACTGCTAGCGAAACTTGGTTGACCGCACAAATGGCACCATGGTGCACAGTTAAATTGGAAACATTAAGCGACATTATTATTTCCTGTTCCAAGGTATGCAGCCATGACAGCTGGATCACGTCGAACAGTTTCAGCGTCGCCACTTGCGATAACTTCACCAAAGTTAAGAACATACAACTTGCTACACACTGACATAACAACATCCATATGGTGTTCAATCAGAAGAACGGACATATCGTTGCTGAGATTCTTGATCAGCGAATTCATCCACTCAATATCTTGGCTTCCCAAACCTCCAGCAGGTTCATCTAGCATCAAGATCTTTGGTTCACTCACTAGCGCACGAGCAATAGCTACTCGCTTTGTGTCTGGGTAAGACAAAGTATCTGCACGGCGATGTGCGATACCGCCTGCATAAACCCGCTCTAATGCAACCCGAGCTTTGTCGCGTATTTGATTTTCATCTTTTCTATTACGACCAAGAGCTGCAGAAAGCAATCCAGTAGTTGCAAGATGTTGAGCACCGATCATTACATTTTCCAAAACTGTTAAGTCTCCAAACAAACCAACACCTTGCAGTGTGCGTGCGATGCCTAAATCAACTAATTCATACGGCTTTGGAAAATCACTCTTTTTGCCATTGAGATGGAGTTCGCCTGAATCCGGAGTTACCAGGCCACACAGTGCATTAAACAAAGTTGTCTTGCCGGCACCATTAGGGCCAATCAATCCGACAACCTCATTCTTTGCAACATCTAAATAAACATCATTGAGAGCCCGAAGCCCGCCGAAGGAGACGTTGACTCGTTCGACTTTCAGCGCTGAAGTATTAGTAGACATGAGGTGCGTAGATTCTAGACACACGAGGGCCAATTCGTGTAACTATTTCGTAGTTTATGCTGTTACTTGCAAGCCCCCAATCATCGGCGGTGTACTCACCGGTAACACCATCACCAAAAATAATCACCCAATCACCCGTGGCAGCATTGGATTCAGCCCCCAAATCCACCACAAACTGATCCATAGAAACTCTGCCGATAATTGGTGCGCGTTTGCCGTCGACAAAGACGCCGGCACCTTGTGCAATTCGTGGAATTCCATCTGCATAACCCATTGCAACAATTCCCAGTTTTGTCTCAGCAGTTGTGTGTGCAGTCGCCCCATATCCGACAGGAGAATTAGCTGGAACAGTTTTTACTAAATGTAGTTTTGCACGTACCTGCATCGCGGGCTTTAATCCCAGTGACGCGCTGTCCCCCAAAGTTTTAACATCTGGCGACAAGCCATACATCGCAATTCCTATACGCACAATGTCATAACGCGATTCTTTATCTATAAGTGTTGCTGCAGAATTAGAAAGGTGACGCACAATATTTCTATAGCCAAATGATTCCAAGGTAGCAACCATTTCCTTGAAACGATTGCGTTGCTCTTCATTTTGTTTTTCTTCAGGTTCATCTGCTCGAGCAAAGTGAGAGAAAATTCCAACGATATCGATATTGGCAACATGATGAGCATCTAATGTGCCCCATTCGCCAAGAAAGCCTCCGCGAGTCATTCCGGTATCTACTTCTAAGTGCACACGAGGACGGTTAGTTGATTTCACCGCACCAATCTCTTCAAGTGCTTTAATTGAAGAAGCAGCTAATTCAATTTCATTATCAACGGCTAATTTGAAATCAGATCCTGGTGGGACTAGCCACGCAAGAATTGGTGCTGTTATTCCAGCTTTACGTAATGTGATCGCTTCTTCCAATAAAGCAACTCCGAGTGAAGAAGCGCCAGCCTCGAGTGCGGCCTGAGCAACAGGTACTAATCCATGTCCATAAGCATCTGCCTTAACAACTGCCATGACAGGAGTCCCTGAAACATCTTTTACGTGTTTGATATTTGCCTTGATGCGATCAAGATCAATACGTGCTTCAGCTCGATCGAACATTGTTGAAGTCTAGTGCAACTGGCTTTTCGAAGGAACATATCTATCAATGGTAATTACAGCCACCAACAAAGCGCTACCAATGAATAAGCCACCCAAAAGATCGGTAAACCAATGAGTTTGGCGGATTAAGGAAACAACACAAACTGTAAGACTGATGAGAACTACACCTGCACTGGCCAGACGTCCTTGGTAGCGATCTACCTTTGCATATCTGTAAATCAAATATGCCAAGATTCCCCATGACAGCACCGCATTAGATGCATGCCCACTTGGATATGACATGCCACCTGCATGTAAAAGATCAAACCCATCTCGAGGTTTAGTACGACCCAGAACAATTTTAAATGTTCCGACAACAAGGTTTAGAGAGAGTAATGAAATCAACGCTAAATTAAGTGGACGCCAAGTTTTAAACTTATAAGCAATAAATGATGCGGCAATGAGCAATACTGTCGCAGTTAAGCTGCGAAGTCCTAAATCATCCAAACGTCGTAAGACGAAACCAGATATCGGGTCAAATTGAGGTTTAGATTGACTGCTCAACTCTCGGTCATATGCAATGAGCGGACCATTTGTAATAACTTGTTGTGTGACCACTAAGAAGCCGACGAAAAGAAGCAGGGACCAACGAAGAGCCCGATCCATTTGGCGTCTACGATTTTGTGCTAATTTTTCCATTATTCAACCGTTACAGATTTAGCTAAATTTCTTGGTTGGTCCACATCATTGCCGCGAACAACCGCCATTTCATAAGCAAACACCTGCAATGGAACTGTTGCCAGTATTGGCTGGAAAAGGGCGGGGGCAATTGGAATTCGAATAATGTGTTCAGCGCCTTCAACATGTGCCCCTTCTTCGGCGATAACAATGACACGAGCGCCACGAGCTTTTACTTCTTGAATATTGCTAAGCATCTTTTCATCAAGGGAATGTTCATGACCTGCAGGAAGAATTGCAATCACAGGAGTTCCTTGATCAATTAATGCAATCGGCCCATGCTTGAGCTCTCCCCCAGCAAAACCTTCGGCATGGATGTAAGCGAGTTCCTTTAATTTGAGCGCGCCTTCTAATGCGACTGGATATCCGATGTTTCTACCCAAGAATAAAACAGTGTTGTTCTGCGCAAAGGTTCGAGTTAACTCGCGAAGAGGTTCTACCGTTTCAAGGATCTGTTCAATCTTTCCAGGAAGTTCTAGAAGCTCCTTGTATAGATCACGTACTTCAGAATCCTTAAGTGATCCGTTGACCTGACCTAAATGCAATCCAATGAGGTAGACAGCGATGATCTGAGTTAACAGCGCCTTTGTTGATGCGACCGCTATTTCAGGGCCTGCGTGTGTATACAGAACCGCATCAGATTCGCGCGGAATTGTTGAACTATTTGTATTGCAGATTGCTAAAACTCTTCCGCCCGCTGCCTTGGCGTGACGCACAGCCATCAACGTGTCCATGGTTTCACCAGATTGTGAAATTGCAATAATCAAAGTGCTTGGGTCAATGATTGGATCGCGATATCTAAACTCGCTGGCAATCTCTACATCTACTGGGATTTTTGCCCATTTTTCAATCGCATACTTGGCAACCATTCCTGCGTGATAAGCCGTACCACAAGCAATAACAGTGATCTTCTTTAATGAGCGAATCTCTTCTGCGCTCATGTGTAATTCATCCAGCACAATTTGATTGTTATCACTTAAGCGCCCAATCAAAGTGTCTGCAACAGCTTTTGGCTGTTCAAAGATCTCTTTCAACATGAAATGTGCAAAACCACCCTTTTGAGCAGCACTGGCATCCCACGAAATTTCATACTGCTTTGGCTTTACTGGCTTGCCTTCAAGGTCTGTGATTTCGACAGAGGTAGGAGTCATTGTGACAACCTCATCTTGGCCGAGCTCAATCGCATTCTTTGTGAACTCAATAAATGCTGCAACATCTGATGCCATGAAGTTCTCGCCATCGCCCAAGCCAACAACAAGTGGTGAATTGCGGCGAACTCCGACAATTACATCCGGGGCATCAGCATGAATGGCAAGCAAGGTAAATGAACCACGCAGTGCTTTGACTGCATCGCGCATTGCCGCAGTTAGGTCCCCGTTGTGCTCTTTACGCAAATCACTGAGCAAATGCGCCACTGATTCGGTATCTGTTTCAGATGAAAACTTATGACCCTTAGCTTCAAGTTGTGAGCGAAGTTCGGTGTAGTTTTCAATGATTCCATTATGGATAACGGCAAGCTTTCCTTCATTGTCCACGTGCGGATGTGCGTTTCCATCAGTGGGCCCACCATGAGTTGCCCACCGCGTGTGCCCGATTCCTGAATGAACTGTCGGTAAAGAGGCATCTAGAGAGTTCTCTAAATTAGAGAGTTTTCCGGCCTTCTTTTCAATGAATAACTTGTCTGGTGTGCCAAGAGCGATTCCTGCAGAGTCATACCCTCGGTATTCAAGGCGGCGCAGACCTTCGATTAAAGGATGTGAGGCAGATTGTGGACCTGTGTAACCCACAATTCCGCACATATTTAACTACTCCTAGTTCGTTTTAACAGACAACTCAGTCTTAACTACATCTGCAAGGTGCTGTGCAACTTCTTGCGCAAGGCTATCACTGGCGGCTTCAACCATGACTCTAACCAGCGCCTCTGTTCCAGATGCGCGCAATAAAACTCGTCCAGAATCCCCGAGTTGAACCTCTGCTGATTTCACAGCTAATTCAATAACAGTATTTCCTGGCAACTTGTCCTTGGCAACATCTTTAACATTGATGAGAACCTGTGGGAAGCGAACCATAGTAGAAGCTAATTCTTGAAGGGTTTTTCCAGTACGAACAATCTCTTGCATCAGTTGTAGTGCGGTTAACAATCCATCACCAGTATTGGCTAATTGGCGCATGATGACATGGCCAGATTGTTCTCCGCCTAATGAGTAATCATTTGTAATCATGTTTTCAAGTACATATCGATCGCCAACTGGTGTTGTTACAACGTTGATTCTGGCATCCTTCATTGCATGCATAAATCCAAGGTTGCTCATTACAGTGCCAACGACGGTATCTGATTTCAAAACACCACGAGCTTTAAAGCCACGCGCCAGAATTGTCAGAATATGATCCCCATCGATTTCATTTCCTAAAGCATCAATTGCTAGGCAACGATCAGCATCACCATCATGTGCGATTCCAAGATCGGCGCCTTCCTTTAGAACTGCGGCACGCAGTTGGTGCAAATGCGTTGAACCACAATCATCATTGATATTCCAACCATCCGGTTGATTGAAGATTGCAACTACTTCTGCGCCTGCTCGACGATATGCCTCGGGTGCAACGTATGAAGATGCTCCGTTGGCACAATCGACCACAATCTTTAAACCCTTCAGTGGTGTTTCAACTGAAGACAACAGGTGCCGTAGATACTTTTCTGTTACAGAAGCATCATTAATTACGCGGCCAACATTACGGCCAGTTGGACGCTCCCAGTCCTCGCCCATTCGTGCTTCGATACGAGCTTCGATTGCATCATCTAACTTCCCACCACCACGTGCGAACAATTTAATTCCATTATCTGGCATTGGGTTGTGAGATGCAGAGATCATCACACCAAGATCGCATTTTAATTCAGCAACAAGATGTGCAATTGCAGGTGTTGGTAGCACGCCTACTCGATACACATTGATTCCAGCACTAGTTAAACCAGCGACAACGGCTGCTTCTAGGAACTCTCCAGAGGCGCGTGAATCCTGGCCGACTATTGCGGTTGGTTGGTGATCTTTATTTGATGAGCTTTCTACCAATATATGTGCGGCAGCAACAGAAACATCTAATGCGAGTTCTGCAGTGAGATCACGATTGGCTAAGCCACGGATTCCATCGGTGCCAAAAAGCGCCATTGGAACTCCTTTGGTAAAAGTGAATTAACGCTTTGAGTATTGAGAACGCTTACGTGCCTTCTTAAGGCCGTACTTCTTGCGCTCAATAACACGTGCATCACGCTTCAAGAATCCAGCCTTCTTAAGTGCTGGACGGTTTGCTTCTTCATCAATTTGATTGAGTGAACGTGCAACACCTAAACGAAGTGCGCCAGCTTGACCTGAAACTCCACCACCGTTGATGCGAGCAAAAACGTCGTACTGGTTTTCAGCACCAACTGTGCGGAATGGCTCTGACACTAGTTGTTGGTGAACCTTGTTTGGGAAATAATTTTCTAGGGCCTTACCGTTAACAACCCAACGACCTGTTCCTGGAACTAGGCGAACACGTGCAACAGCTTCCTTACGACGACCAGTACCTGCACCTGGTGCCTTGATTGCTGGACGGTTAGTTGCAGCTGCTGGTGTTGAAGATGAGTATGAAGTAGGAGCTTCTTCGTTGTCGACTAGATCAAAGTTCTCTGACATTTACTTTTCCCTTACTTCACGATTTGTGAAACTTGATTGAATACATATGGCTTTGGTGCTTGTGCAGCATGTGGGTGTTCTGGACCTGCATACACCTTTAGCTTTGATGCGATCTGACGACCGAGTGAATTCTTTGGAAGCATTCCCTTAATTGCCTTTTCAACTGCGCGTGTTGGGTGCTTTTCAATAAGCTCGCCGTACACAGTAGAAGTTAAACCGCCTGGGAAACCTGAGTGATGGTGAGACCACTTCTGTGTTGCCTTGTTACCTGACAATGCAATCTTTTCCGCGTTGATAACAACGACGAAGTCGCCCATGTCCATGTGTGGAGCAAATGTTGTCTTGTGCTTTCCACGAAGAAGAACGGCAGCATGTGTTGCAAGACGGCCCAAGACCACATCTTGTGCATCGATGATGTGCCAGTTACGGACTGCATCACCAGCTTTTGGACTGTATGTACGCACGCTTTTGCCTACCTTCTTTTCTGTGAACTTCTTAGATCTACTAGATGGACGGCGCCCTTGTGAAGCGCAGAAGGGAAAGAATACCCGCGCCAGGCTCAGGGGTCAAAATGGCCCTTTAAATCACGCCCGGATAGTCCACCTGACGAAGGCTCAGCCCACAGGCTGGAAAGACCAAGCTATCTGAGATCCGAACCTTGTTAGCCAGGGTCTGCTCGATCCACTCTGGCCCAAAGCGCCCATCTGCCACGCAGACAACTGCGCCAACCAAGTTGCGAACCATGGAATAGCAGAATGAATCGGCAACAACATCACCGATCAAAAATCCAGCAGAGTCTCTGCTCCATTCGAAGCGTTGAAGGTTGCGAATAGTTGTCGAGCCTTCACGGAACTTGCAGTACGCAGCAAAGTCATGGCTACCCAGCATTAACGCACTTGCCTGGTTCATGAGATCAACATCTAAAACTCGGTACCACGGGGCCACATCTAGTCGGTCAAGTGGTGAAATCGTTTGATTGCCATCCAGAATCTTGTAGGTGTAATGACGGCGCAGCGCTGAAAACCGTGCATTAAATGGACCGGTTACAACTGCGATTTTCATTATTCGCACATCGGTATCCAACATACGATTTAACTTGTAGCTTAATTCATCTAAATTTAGTGATTCAGGTACATCGACATGAATGACTTGACCCGTCGCATGTACACCCGCATCTGTGCGTCCGGCAACAATAGTTTCAATTTTTGCTTGAGTTGCAGTTGTTAGCGCCTTTTCAACTTCTTCCTGCACCGTTCTGCGATCTGGTTGTTTTCCCCAGCCCGAAAAGTTTGTTCCATCGTATGCAAGATCGATCCGTAAACGAAGAAACCCACTCTCAGGGTAGAGAGTGGGTTCCGTCATGATAATAATTTCTAAAAAAGAAAGTTTTACTTATCTTTCTCAGTTAGTAGCTCAATTACTGCCATTGGTGCGTTGTCACCCTTGCGAGGACCGACCTTAGTAATACGTGTGTATCCACCTTCGCGTGTTGCAAAACGTGGACCGATTTCAGTGAACAGAGTGTGTACAACGCTCTTGTTCTGAATCTGCGCCATGACCTGACGACGTGCAGGTAGATCACCCTTCTTAGCGAAAGTAATTAACTTTTCAGCTAATGGACGCAGGCGCTTAGCCTTTGCCTCGGTTGTTGTGATCTTGCCGTGCTCGAACAACTGCTCTGCAAGTGTGCGTAGGAGTAGTCGCTCATGTGATGGGCCTGAACCCAGACGAGGACCTTTACTTGGTGTTGGCATTATCGATTCTCCTAGGCCTGCTCTGCATCGACGAAATCATCGTCGACTGATGCGTTGTAGTTCTGATGTTGGGTTGGATCGAAACCAACTGGGCTGTCCTTAAGAGACATTCCCATTGAGACAAGCTTTGCCTT
>JBJONF010000010.1:0-29706 GCA_046051985.1 Actinomycetota bacterium | reverse complement strand
TTGATTCGACGTTATTTACAACGGTTGGACGGGCATAAAGTCCAGCAATAGCAGGGAAAGGAGGACGTAGACGAGGTTGTCCGCGGAAACCTTCTAGTGAATCCAGAAGTGCTGTTTCTTCACCACAAATATAGGCACCTGCACCAACGTGCAAAACGACATCAATTCCATTTCCAAGAATTCCTGCTGCGTAGGCATCTGCAATTGCTTGATTAACGCGACGAGCAACATGCGTGATTTCACCACGAATGTAAATAAATGCATGCTTTGCGCGAATTGCATGGCAAGCAATGATGCAACCTTCAATTAAGACGTGTGGGTTAGCCATCAACAATGGTGTGTCTTTGCAGGTACCCGGTTCTGATTCATCTGCATTAACAACTAAGTAGTGATCTTTGTTATCACCTTGTGGAATAAATCCCCACTTCATGCCTGTTGGGAAACCTGCACCACCACGACCACGTAGACCAGAATCCTTAACAAGTTGAATAACAGCATCTGGATCCATAGCTAACGCTTTTTCAGCAGCTTTGTATCCGCCATGACGCTTGTATCCATCAAGTGTGAACGAATCTTTATCATCCCAATGTGCAGATAAAACCGGTGCTAGCTTTGTCATTACTTGCCCTCTTTCGAAAGTTTCAGGCCAAGCAAAGTTGGCTCACCAGCTTGAACACCTTCGTGTGCAAGTCCGTCATTTAAACCAGCTAGAACCGCGGATGCTTCTTTGTAAGTAACCAAACGATTTGGTCCACGAGTTGGTGGCTTTGGATTACCTGAACGCATTGAATCAACTAATTCTTTTGCAGATTCGACTGTTTGGTTGTCGTAAAATTCCCAGTTAGCCATAACTACAGGTGCGTAATCGCAGGCAGCGTTACATTCGATATGTTCTAGTGAAACTTTTCCGTCAGCAGTTACTTCATCGTTGCCAATTCCTAAGTGATCCTTAAGTGAAGCAAAGATTGCATCTCCACCCATAATCGCGCACAAGGTATTTGTGCAAACACCGACGTGGTATTCACCAACAGGGGTTGGCTTGTACTGGGTGTAGAAGGTAGATACAGCAGTAACTTCAGCGGCCTCTAGTTCTAGGAGCTTTGCAATAACTTCGATGCCCTCGTTAGTTACATAACCAGCTTTTGCTTGTACGTAGTGAAGTAAAGGCATGATTGCAGAACGTGAACGTGGATAACGCTTGATAATCGAATCCATGATTTGTAGATCTTCAGATGAAAATGCCATTAGCGATCAACGCCTCCCATAACTGGATCGATCGAAGCAACTGCACCAATGATGTCGGCAACCATTCCGCCTTCGCTCATCGCAGCTGTTGCTTGCAAATTGTTAAAGGATGGCTCACGGAAGTGAACTCGGTATGGCTTTGTTCCACCATCAGACACAACTGAAGCACCTAGTTCTCCGCGAGGAGATTCGATAGCAACATATGCCTGACCTGCTGGAACATGGAAACCTTCTGTAACAAGTTTGAAGTGGTGAATCAATGACTCCATGGATGTGCCCATGATCTGGCGGATGTGATCTAGTGAGTTACCAAGTCCGTCGCCGCCTAGTGCAAGTTGTGCGGGCCAAGCAATCTTCTTATCTGCAACCATCACTGGCGCACCTTCAAGCTTTTCTAGCTTGTTTACACACTGTTCGATAATGCGAAGTGATTGTTCAAGTTCGTTCATACGAATCAAGAAGCGTCCGTACACATCGCAAGTATCAGCAGTAACAACATCGAAGTTGTAGTTTTCGTAACCACAGTACGGCTGAAGCTTGCGTAGATCCCAAGGCATTCCAGTTGATCTAAGTACTGGGCCTGTAATTCCTAGAGTTGTACAACCTGCAAGATCTAAGTAACCAATTCCTTGTGTGCGCTTCATCCAAATCGAGTTACCAATCAAAAGCGTTGCGTTGTCCTTGAAGTTTTTGCGCATCAACTTAACGCCATCACGAATCTTAGTTAAAGCACCTTCTGGTAGATCCTGCTGGACTCCACCTGGTCGGATGTACGCCATGTTCATGCGAAGGCCAGTAATCATTTCGAAGATTTCTAGAACTGTTTCGCGGTCACGGAAAGCAAAGAACATAGGGCCCATAGCGCCTAGTTCTAGGGCTCCTGTACCTAATGCAACCATGTGTGAAGAGATACGGTTGAGTTCCATCATCATTACGCGGATGACACTTGCGCGCTCTGGAACATCATCTGTAATTCCCAAAAGCTTTTCTACTGCAAGGCAATAAGCAGTTTCATTATGCAAAGGTCCTAGGTAATCCATTCGCGTTACAAATGTTGTTCCCTGAGTCCAGCTGCGGTATTCCATGTTCTTTTCAATACCTGTGTGAAGGTATCCAATTCCGCAACGAGCTTCGGTAATTGTTTCGCCTTCAAGTTCTAGAACTAAACGAAGCACTCCGTGAGTCGATGGGTGCTGAGGACCCATGTTAACTACGACGCGTTCTTCTTTCGTTGCGCCAATATCTTGAACTAGTGCATCCCAGTCGCCACCTGTAACAGAGAAAACTTTTCCTTCAGTAGTTTCACGTGATGGTGCATAAGGATCAAAAGTTGTCACTTGTAACTCCTTCTTTCACTAGGAGGTGGCGTTGTTGCGCCCTTGTATTCCACTGGAATTCCACCAAGTGCGTAATCCTTGCGTTGTGGGTGACCTTCCCAATCATCTGGCATCAAAATGCGAGTCAAACCTGGGTGACCATCAAAAACAATTCCGAACATGTCAAAGGTCTCGCGCTCGTGCCAGTTATTGCCAGCCCATACTTCAACAACAGATGGAATATGAGCATCTGCATCTGGAACAGAAACCTCTAATCGAATTCGCTGATTCTTTGACATTGAAAGAAGTGGGTATACAGCATGCATTTCGCGGCCTGTTTGCTCTGGGTAGTGAACTCCGTTAACACCCATGCACATTTCAAACTTCAACTTGTCACGAAGAATCATCGAAACTTCAACTAACTTTTCACGCTTTACGTGCAGCGTTAATTCGCCACGATCAACAACAACACGTTCGATTGCATCAGAAAACTCTGGGTAAGCGCGCTCAAGATCATCGGCAACTTCATCAAAATAAGAGCCGTATGGACGCTCAGAAGAGCCAAAATTAACGGCTTGGCGAACTAATCCACCATACCCTGATGTATCGCCGGTGCCCTTGGCACCGAACATGCCATCTGCTTGATCATTAAAACTCATTACGCAAGTAAGCCCTTCATCTCATGAGTTGGCTTTGCATTCATTGCAGCAAGTTCAACTTCTTTGATGACCTGAGCGCGGTTTGCACCAAGCTTTGTATCGCTAATTTGTTCGTGCAACTTCAAGATCGCATCAAGCAACATTTCTGGACGTGGTGGGCAGCCTGGAAGATAAATATCAACCGGAACAACGTGGTCTACGCCTTGAACAATTGCGTAGTTATTAAACATTCCGCCCGAAGATGCACATGCACCCATTGCAAGAACCCACTTTGGGGCAGACATTTGATCGTAAATCTGACGCAGTACAGGTGCCATTTTGTTTGAAACGCGACCAGCAACGATCATCAGATCTGCTTGGCGTGGGGATGCACGGAATACTTCTCCACCAAAACGAGCAATGTCATACTTTGCCGCTGATCCAACTGCCATCATTTCAATTGCACAACATGCAAGACCAAAAGTTGCTGGCCAGAGCGAGTTCTTGCGCATATAACCTGCAAGTTTTTCAACAGTGGTTAAAACAAACCCACTTGGGATTTTCTCTTCAAGACCCATTTTTTAGTCCCATTCCAATCCGCCGCGGCGCCAAACGTACGCAAATGCAACAAAAACTGTTGCAATGAAGATCACCATTTCAATCAAACCAAACAAGCCAAGGGAATCGAAAGCAACTGCCCATGGATATAAAAAGACAATTTCAATGTCAAAGATGATAAAAAGCATTGCGGTTAAGAAGTACTTAACCGGAAATCTTCCACCTTCAGCAGCTTGCGGTGAAGGTTCGATTCCACATTCGTATGCATCTAACTTTGCTCGGTTGTAGCGCTTTGGACCCGTTAGAGCTCCGGCAACAACTGAGAAAACTGCGAAGCCAAGCCCGATCGCCCCTATCACCAAGATTGGGATGTATGGATTGGATGTGGATATCACGGTCGAAATCCTAAGGTGGAAAGGCGTATGCCCTCGACCGCTAGCCCTTAATCCCGCTGTGAACTGCAACAACACCAAAAGTCAGGTTTTTCCAGCTGACCTGGGTCCAGCCAGCCTTTTCCATACGAGCGGCTAGGCCCGCCTGATCTGGCCAGGCCCGAATGGATTCAGCCAAATAGACATAGGCATCGGGGTTGGAGGCGGTCCGCTTGGCAATTGCCGGCAGCAGGCGCATCAGATATTCGGTGTAAATGGTGCGGAAGGGGCGCCAGGTTGGGTGGCTAAATTCCACGACCACCATGCGGCCGCCTGGCTTGGTGACCCGACGGGCCTCGGCGAGCGCCTTGTCGAAATCTGCGGTGTTTCGTAGGCCATAGGAAATGGTGACAACATCAAAGCGGTCTGCTTCGAAGGGCAGATTCAGGGCATCGGCCTTGGAAAAGTTCAGATACGGACGGGCTTTTCGCCCCTGAGCCAACATTCCCTCGCTGAAATCTGTGGCAAAAACAGTGGCCCCAGCCTTGAACAAGGGTTCTGATGAAGATCCAGGTCCTGCCGCCAAATCCAGGATCACCATGCCGGGAGCTGGAGCGATGATCTTTGTTGCCGCCTTACGCCACGCCTTGGTTCGGCCCAAACTCAAAAGATCGTTGACAAGGTCATACCGCTTGGCGACTCCATCAAACATAGCCGCAACTTCATCGGGATCTTTGTTCAAATTAGCGCGGGACATGCACATATTCTCCCTTGAAGTAGGCTCATCCACAACTCAAGGCCACATCAACACAGGCGTAACAACACAGCCACGATTTAGAGGAGCGCTCTTCCCCCATGGTTCAACTGGTTCCGGTAACAACGACCCGCCTTGGCGAGCATTTGCCGTTGTTGGATTTACTTCCAGATACCCAACCGCTTGCATGGGTGCGCAGCGGTGAAGGTTTAGTTGGTTGGGGAACATATGCGACAACAACAGTTAGTGGTCCACACAGATTTGCTGATGCACGTCATTGGTGGCAAAAGCAGTTAGAAAAATTAGCTGTAAACAACACAGTGCACGGAAGTGGCACAGGTCCTGTCTTATTTACCTCTTTTTCATTTTCACCCGAAGATGTTTCTGTCCTAGTAATTCCACAAGTTGTTGTTGGAACAAAGAGTGGCAAGTCATGGATTACCTGGATCGGTTCAGATTCACAGCCTGATTTAAAAACTACACCAGATCATTTTTCAATTGGTGAAATGAAATGGGATGAACAACCACAAGCCAAGGAATTATGGAAAGAGAGAGTTGCAACAGCCGTTTCTCGAATTCAAAAGGGCGACTTAGACAAAGTAGTTTTGGCGCGCGACATAACGGTTACATCAAGCAAAGCTATTGATCCACGTTCTATTTTGAACAAGCTTGCGCTGGAATACCCAACAACCTGGAAGTTTGCGATCTCGGGATTAGTTGGAGCAACTCCAGAGCTATTGCTACGCCTTTCCAGGGGCATGATTACTTCACGTGTTCTTGCGGGAACAATTAGCAAGACCGGCGATGATGCAAAAGATCTTGCTCTGGCAGGTTCCCTAGCCCGTTCTTCGAAAGATCTTGCTGAACATGAATATGCGGTTCGCTCAGTTGCAGATGCCATCGAACCATTTTGTTCTTCTACAAATGTTCCAGAATCACCATTTGTTTTACACTTGGCAAATGTCATGCACCTTGCAACAGATGTAACTGGTGCTTTAGTTGAAACGCTTTCACATGTTGATGCTTTTACAATCTTGGAACAACTTCATCCATCTGCAGCTGTCTGTGGAACTCCGCGTCCACAAGCCGCCAAGTTGATCGCTGAAATAGAGGGAATGCCAAGAGGTCGCTATGCGGGGCCGGTTGGTTGGATTGACGCTGCCGGAGATGGCGAACTAGGGATTGCATTGCGCTGCGGGCAAATAAACGGGGATTCAATTCGAATATTTGCAGGATGCGGAATCGTAGATGGTTCAGATCCTGAAGTTGAGCTAGCTGAAACGTATGCAAAGTTTGCTCCAATGCGGAGCGCGCTTACATAGAACTGTGTCTTTAGAAGGACTTTAGAGACTCATAAATTGCTTTTAAGTTCTCAGCATTGCTTTCTCGATCTGGAACATCACAAACAACAACACTGATTCCAGAAACTGGCGCCTTAACTTCAGCTTCTAACTCTTTGATGCTTGAAATTGATCGTGCGGATATTCCCATTGACTTAGCAATTTCTGCTGGGTTAAGTCCATGTGGTGTTCCAAACACAGTTTCAAAGCCTTGTGAACCTCGTTGAGGCAAGGTTGAAAAAATACCGCCACCATCATTGTTAATAACAATAAATTTGCAATTAATTTCTTCTTTATTGATTAAGCCAGTTAAGTCATATAGAAAAGAAAGGTCGCCCAAAATTGCAATAGTTGCTTTCTGTGAATGAGCAATGCCCAGCGCGGTAGAAATGTTGCCATCAATGCCAGCTAAACCGCGGTTGGCGTAGGTGGTAACGCCAGCACGCGGAACCGCAAAACCTTCAAGATCGCGAATCGGCCTAGAGGATGAAACAAACAAAGCCGTTTGATCAGGAATTGCTGCCGCAATTGTTCGTGCAATGACCGCTTCATTCCAACCATCAAGTGATGCAACCAATTTCTTAGTTCGTTCAGAAACTTTGTTCCAGTTAGATATCCATTCATCAGATTGAATGACACCTTGCAATTCTGGAAGCGCAGTAAAAACACGATCGGCATGGCGGTCGGTATCAACAGTTGCTGTGCGAGGATCCACAACATATTCAATTGGACTCAATTTAATGAAGGCATTTATTGAACGTGAAAGAGTGGTTCGACCAATAACCAGAACAGATTGCGGAATCAAAGTGCTTCTGATTTCTTGAGAGGTTAAGAAAATAGAGGCATGTGCGATTGCATCAGGAAATGACAAAGGATCTTCGGCAATAACCGGCCAGCCAAGAGTTTTGGTGAACTTAGTGATTTCTTCTACTGATAATCCACCGCGATCGTGCCCAATTACAACAACTCCACGTGCCCCGACTAAACGCAATGTGCCTACTTTGCTTCGATTTTCAAAGCGCTTCGGAGCAACAATGATTTCAGAGACCCAGTCAGATGAATCATCAGGAAGTAAAGGCTCATCAAATTGAAGATTCAGGTGAACAGGGCCAAGGCGCAAACTATCTAGGGGTAACTCCATTGGGTAAACCGGGCCGTCAACATCTGCAAAATATCGGACCGCTTTGCCGAATATGCGAGCTTGCTCTGTTGTTTGGTTAGCACCAGTTCTGCGCAACATGGCTGGGCGGTCGGCGGTTAAAACAAGCAATGGCGTATTTGTGTGATGAGCTTCAAGAACTGCTGGGTGATAGTTAGCCACTGCCGTGCCGCTTGTGCAGACAACTGCAACAGGTCGGCCAGTAGCTTTGATGATTCCTAAAGCAAAGAAGGCTGCGGTGCGTTCATCAATGCGTACATGAATTTTGATTAATTTTTGTTCTGCGGCGGCAAAAAATGCCAGTGATAAAGGTGCGTTACGTGATCCTGGAGAGATCACAACGTCTGTGATTCCTGATTCAATTATTTGGCGTACGACAACGCGGGCTAGTGAGGTTGAGTTATTCACTGTAAAAGCTCCGCGGTTCTCATAATCCGATTCTTCCACCAATCGAAGCGATCTGGTGCCACATCTAATCCATCTAACTGTGGTTCAAACTCTGAAATTTCGATCTTTCCATCAATAATTGGCAAATGAGCCACATCTGCTGCAAGCAGTGAACCAGTACCAAGTCCACAATCAAAGTTCATTTCCTGGAAAGATGCAGCGAGCATTAAGCCGTAATTGATTCCCACAGCACTTTCAAGCGCACTTGAAATAACAACGGGCAAGTTGTGATGCGCTGCAAGTGCATGGGCGCGTTGAATGCCGCCTAATGGTTGAACCTTGAGCATCAAGAAATCAATTGCACCATCTAAATCAACTTTAAATGGGTCCGCAGCTTTTCGAAGAATCTCATCTCCGACAATCTTGACTGAAGTTCTACTTTTTAATTCGCGCAATTCTGCAATACTTGCACAGGGTTGTTCTACATATTCAATGTCACCAACTAAAGTTAAAAACTCTTCAGCCTGATCAATCTTCCAAAGTCCATTGACATCAATTCGTACATTCGCAGCTGGCTGTAACTGGCGAATAACATTAACTCGCGCCAAATCTTCAGCAAGATTGCTACCTACCTTTACTTTAAAACTCTTTACTCCAGGAAAAGAATCAACAATTGCCTTTAATTCCTCTGGATCATTAAGCGCTGGAATAGTTCCATTAATCGCTACCGATGTGCGATATAGCTGTGGTTTTGGTGTTGTCGCAGCTTCAATAGCACTGGCAAGCCATGGCGCAGATTCTGCGTCGTCGTATTCAAGAAATGGCGAAAACTCCCCCCATCCATGTGAACCTTTAACAAGTGCAACTTCACGAACAGAGATACCGCGAAAATTAGTTTTCATCGGCAGCGCGATTACGCGCAGGGTGTCCAGAAGTTGTTGATCCATAAATTAGGGACGCTTAGGGAATTTCCCGAAATCAGGCTTTCGCTTCTGTTGATAAGCATCGCGACCTTCTTGTCCCTCTTCTGTCATGTAAAACAAAAGTGTTGCATCGCCAGCTAATTGCTGAACTCCAGCTAAACCATCAGTTGCTGCGTTCAAACTAGCTTTAAGTAAACGTAGCGCCATTGGTGAATTACGAAGCATTTCGCGACACCAGGAAACTGTTTCAGCTTCTAGTTCTGCGACAGGAACAACTGTGTTTACTAATCCCATATCTAATGCTTCTTGCGCACTATATTCACGGGTCATAAACCAAATTTCACGAGCCTTCTTTTGGCCAACATGTTCGGCTAACAATCCAGCTCCGTAGCCACCATCAAATGAACCCACCATTGGACCTGTCTGACCAAACTTTGCATTATCTGCAGCAACCGTTAAGTCGCACACAACGTGCAGCACGTGACCGCCACCAATAGCCCAACCCGCAACCATTGCAACAATTGGTTTAGGTGTGCGACGAATTTGTACTTGTAGATCTAAAACATTGAGGCGACCAATTCCTTTTTTCGCCAACTTGTCTTCACCCAAGTACCCATCATCACCACGAACACTGATGTCTCCACCAGAACAAAATGCTTCAGTACCTTCACCGGTAAAGATAATTACGCCAACATCTTCATTATCGCGAGCCAAATTAAAAGCTTCGATTAATTCGATAATTGTTTGAGGGCGAAATGCGTTACGAACCTGTGGTCGGTTGATGGTGATCTTGGCAATTCCATCGCCCATTTGATATCTGATATCTACGAAATCTTCTCCGCCAGGTGCAGTCACCCATTGTGGAATCTCACGGCTACCAAATTCGCGCTTGATCGGCTTGCTCACATTTCCCCCATCGTCGTTGCTAGCGATAGCCTACGACGGCAATGGATATCTCGTCACAACGAAAAATTCTGCGGGTAAGCCCTGCATGCGAAACTCCTCAATTAGCGAGGGACATCACAGCGGCTCTCACAGGCGATGGACCCACCCTCGGATTGGGTGAGATTGGTTCCGAGTTCGCCAATGCGCGGGCTGCAGTAGTCATTGGAACATCTGGGACAACTGGTTCCCCGAAGGAAGTTTCTCTTTCTTCGCGTGCTCTGTTGGCCTCTGCCAGAGCTTCAAATAAATTTATTGGAGCTAAGCCTGGCGATACCTGGTCATTACTTCTGCCACTTACTCATGTTGCTGCAGTTAATGTTTTCATTCGTGCAATTGAATTAGGAACTATCCCCGTAGATCTTCGCAATCATGTTGGGCAATATCCTCGTGTTGATTTCACTGCAATTGTTCCGACTCAACTCTTTAAAGCTTTAAATGGTGATGAGGATTTACTGAAGCACCTACAAGGTGCGCAAAAAGTTCTTGTCGGTGGCGCAGCGCTATCTGCCAGCATGCGCAATCAAGCAACCGCTGCAGGAATCAACATTGTCACAACATATGGAATGAGTGAAACATCTGGTGGATGTGTTTACAACGGTCAGATTTTAGATGGTGTCGATGTTGAAGTTCGTGGTGGAATTATTTTTATCCAAGGTGAAGTCCTGGCCCTTAATCTTGATCTCAATGATGGTTGGTTTGAAACCAATGACTTAGGCGAATTCGTTGGAGACAAGTTGGTTGTTATTGGCAGAGCAGATGATGTGATTATTACTGGTGGCGAAAACCTTTCTCTTAATAATGTAGAAAGCATCTTGAATGAACACTTTCCTTTGATCCAAGCTGCGGCATTTTCCGTTGATGATGCCCGGTGGGGACAAACTCTGCACCTTGCAATCGTTGGGGATATAGACAAGGACAAGATCGCATCGACGCTTGAAAGTAAAATTGGTGCTTTTGCAAAACCAAAGGGCATTCATTTCATGAACTCGCTACCCTTGCTCGGTATTGGAAAAATTGATCGCAAAAAATTGGCACAAGGAGTAAGTAATGAATAAGTGGGTCCTAGGTGCCCGACCGCGCACACTTCCGGCTGCTGTTGCACCAGTCCTTGTAGCTATTGCATTGGTTGGAAGCGATTTCGACTGGCTTCGTGCACTATTGGCGTTAAAAGTCGCGGTTTGGCTACAAATTGGTGTGAACTTTGCTAACGATTACAGCGATGGTGTTAAAGGAACAGATGCTGATCGCGTTGGTCCAATTCGTTTGGTTGCAAGCGGAATAGCAACTGCTAGCTCAGTTAAATATGCAGCCTTTGCCTCTTTTACAATCGCAAGTATTGCCGGCACTTGGTTAGCATTTTTAACTTCACCACTTCTGATTCTGGTTGGTGTTATCTCTATCGCAGCTGCATGGGGATACACGGGAGGCAAGAATCCTTATGGCTACAGAGGCCTTGGTGACATTTCTGTATTTTTATTCTTTGGCGTTATCGCAACGATGGGTACTTACTACGCCCAAACTGAAGAATTAACCTTCTTAAGTTTCATTGTCTCTATCCCGATGGGCGCGCTTTCATGCGCGATTCTTTCAATCAATAATCTTCGCGATAGACCAAAGGATCAGTTAGCTGGAAAGCTGACAGTTGCTGTTCGAATCGGTGATCGTAATGCTCGACTGATGTATGTAGCTCTGTTACTTCTTGCACATCTTGCAGCTATAGCCACATTGATACCGACCGCGCTACTTACCTTGCTAGCGCTACCTATGAGCGTCTCAATTTCAAAGCAAGTTTTAAGTGGCATTTCAGGTAAGGACTTGATTCCAGTTCTGGGTAAAACCGGAAAACTACAAATGGTTTTTGCCATCTTGTTTGCTATCGGCTTAGGGATACAATAAGAACATGACACGGCTCATCCCATTGTTTCTAGTCTTTGGATTAACAATCTATGCGTTGATTGACTGTGCGCGTACCGATGAGTCACAGATTAAGAACTTACCCAAGTGGGGATGGCTCTTACTTATTATTATTTTGGGGCCACAGGCTCTAGCAATTGGTCCAGTTGCTTATCTAGTTGCTGGTAGAAATAAACCTAAAAGAGGCAAGGGGCCTAAGCGCCGCATAATTCCACCAGATGATGATCCAGATTTTTTAAGGAAGCTTTAAAGCCCTGAATACGTGTGCTTTCCAGTTCCCCAAATATTTACATAAACATAATTAAACAAGAATGTTGAGCCAGCAAACAGACATAACCATGCTGCTCGTCGACCGCGCCAACCAATAGTTACGCGGGCATGTAGGTATGCGGCATAGGCAACCCATGTAATGAATGCCCAGGTCTCTTTTGGATCCCAACCCCAGTAACGCCCCCAAGCACTTTCGGCCCAAATCGCTCCGGCAATAACTGAAAAGGTCCATAATGGAAAAACAAATGCGACGAGTCTGTATGACAACTGATCTAGAGTTTCTAAATCTGGAAGTCGCTTAGCCCATTGTGGTCGCTCACCCTTTTGTTCAACTCGGTCAAAGTATAAGTACGCGACAGCAATTACATTTGAAAGTAAAAACACTCCACCTGAAATAATCGCAGCTGATACGTGAATAACGAGCCACTCTGACTTAAGAGCAGGAACTAATGCCGCACTTGGTACATATAAGACTGTGATGGCTGTTCCTATCGTCAAAAGAACAGAAACTGAAACCAAAAGACCCAACCAACGAAGGTCATACTTACGAAGTGCGACCAGATAAGCACCTGAAAAAGCTAATGCTCCAGTGATTGAGAACTCGTACATGTTTCCCCAAGGGACTCTGCCAGCAGAAATTCCACGAGCAATTACACCGGCGAACAAAAGTAGAAAACCAAGTATCATCATTGCTGTTGCAATTCGAGCTACTTTTTCCGTGCTCTTGTAATCCAAAGTAGTTGATCTATCTGCTGGAACTTTTACCGCCCAGGCAGTTTCTATTGCGTGAGCAATAAATGAGATCGCATAGACAGCCATTGCTGAATACACCAAATAATTTGATGCAAAAGCCCATGAACGTGACATCTATTTTTCTCCCTTTAACATTTTTACAAAAACTTGCATTTCAACTTCTAAGCCTGGAGCTGCATTCTTGGCCAAACCCGCAACTTCAACCTGATCAGTAACTCGAATCCAAATTCGTCGTCTGCGAGTAAACAAGGAAGCGAGTAACCCAAGGATGGCAACAATACCTCCAAGTAATGCAAGGTGCTTTCCAGGATCTGCAACGAAGTTAAGGTTTACCCACTGTAAATAACCTTCAAAAGTTATTGATCCGCCTTCATATTCATAGCTTTCACCAGGTTTCAAGCCCTTTAAACCGATCTGCACCATATCTGTTGTGTCGATTCGATAAACAGATTGTGGCATTCCTGAGTCCAGCCCTAAATCACCGCTCCACACCGAAAGTAACAAACGTGGATTCAATGCTTTGGGAAACGCACTTGCTCCGCCATTAGCTCCCTCTCGAACATACGTAGGGAGAAAAGATCCTAAGAAACCAATTTGTGGATCAGCATCAGGGACTTTAATTGCACCAATTGAGCGAAGGTTTGCATCTTGAGGAAGAAATGTTACAGGTCCCTGGAATGCAACATCTCCTTTTGAATCTCTCACTGTTACTACGGGTGCATAACCATTTGCTTGTAAGTACACACGAGTGGTGCCGATTGTCATCGGACTATTTACTTTAATTGTTTTCTTCTCTATTTTTGTAGAACCATCTCGAAGTAACGAAACTTCAAGTGTGTAATCTTCAGGAGCGCTGGTTTCCACGTTGTACTCTGCAACAAACTTATCGGCGGTCAACATAAATGCAGGAATATTTGAATCTTTATACAACTTGCCGTATGTCAACGTATCGTAACTAGTTGGAGCATTAACAAAACGTTCTCCAACATTGACGATTGCCTCACCGCGCATTCCAAAGAGTGAACTAAAACTAATTCCTAATAGGATCAAAATCAGAGCCAGATGAAAGAATAGATTTCCGGTCTCACGAGTAAAACCTTTTTCAGCTGAAATAGCACCGTTAACTTCTAAAACTCTAAAGCGTTTTGACTTAAACCAGCCTCGGGCGAGTTCAAGCTCATTGCCTTGGGCGTTCCACGATTCATGATGTTCTAAGCGAGATAAATTCTTTGGTGTAGCAGGTGGCAAAGCTCGTGCAGCTTTAAAGTGTTCAATTGTGCGTGGAAGGACACAACCAATGAGAGAAATGAAGAGCAAGATATAGATCGCGCTAAACCATGGCGATCCGTAGACATCGAATAAATAGAAGCGATCCATCCAGCGAGCTTGTTCTGGTGAATCTTTAAAGTACTGGCCAACTTGTAATGGATTTTGAGTTCTCTGTGGGACTAATGATCCTGGAATAGCCGCAATTCCTGTTAACAAAAGCAGAATCAAAGCGGTTCGCATACTTGTCAGCTGTCTCCACATGAAACGCAGCAAGCCAACGTTGTCTAGCTCTGGAATTTGGGTTTGTTGGCTCATCAGATCACCGGAATAAAGTCAGAGATGAGAGAGCGCATTGAGTTCATGATCTGACTCCAAAAACCCAACACTTGTAATAAACCAATAGTAATCAAGAAGACTCCACCGATTTTCGAGATGACATCACCGCGACGGTAGATCAGTGAGCGAAGCTTTGCCGACTTATCTAATGACAATCCTGACAAAATGAATGGCAAACCTAAACCTAGGCAGTAACCAAATGAGAGAACAGCACCTCGAACCGCACTTGATTCTTGAAATGCCAAGGTTTGTACTGCAGCAAGTGCTGGTCCAATGCAGGGCGTCCAACCAATTCCAAAAAGGATACCCAACATTGGCGCACCTAGTAAGCCACCAGTTGTTCGCATCTTTGGGCGAATCGTTGGGGAGAATGGGAAGCGCCCATAAAAAACAAAGCCAAGAAATATGGTCAGGATTCCTAATATTCTAGAAATATATTCCTCATTTGCAGAGAGTTGATTTCCTAGGCCACCAAAAATTGCGCCATAAGAAACAAAAACTAAGCTAAAGCCCAGTACGAATAAGACTGAGCCAAGCAATACCTTGCCGCGACTGACTGAAAAGCCTGCGGCAAAAGATAGATAGCCAGGAACAAGAGGTAGTACACATGGCGAAAGAAATGAAATAACGCCGGCAATAAATGCAAAAGGAAAAGCGGTAACTAAAAATCCAGAAAAGATTTGTTCAACAAAGATCTCTCTCATTCTGCAGAAACCTTATCAATTAGTTTCGAAAGTGATGCAACCGTAACAACACCAGAAATTCTTGCGGCGACAAGCCCTGATTTATCCAGAATGACTGTCGTAGGAATTGCATTAGCCGGCAAAGATCCTTTAAAACCAAGCAGAATTGAGTCGTCAATAACCGTTGGATAAGGAATTTTGAATCTACGTTCAAAGGCTTCAGCATTAGCTGGATTATCACGAGTCAAAATTCCGATGAAAGCTACATCTGTGTACTTGTTTGCCAAAGCAACCAGTGTTGGAGCTTCTGCGCGACACGGAGAACACCAAGAGGCCCAGACATTAACTACGGCGACTCTGTCCTTTTGATAGGTGTAATTCTCTCCTGACAAGGTCATTCCAGTAATTGCTGGAGCGATCTTGCGATCTGAAATCTTGATAAAAGTCGTAGAACCATCACCTGATACAAAACTCTCTTCAGCGGTCGAACTACCTCCGCCACCACATGCTGTTAATACAAATGCAAGCACAATAAATGCGGCGAATTTTTTCATTACTTCTTCTCAGGCAATAAATGACCAGCAGGCTCTGAATATGTAAGCCCCGAGATCATTCCTTCATCGTCAAAGTGAACACTTGTAACTGAGGCTAATGAACACTCTCGTTTGCGAGGATCGTGTAGAAGTCGTCGATTTTCGATTGCACTTCTTAAGATCCAAATAGGTAGTTGGTGAGATACACAAATTGCATCTTTGCCGTTAGCAGCTTTGTTTGCTGCAAAGATTGCTGCAAGCATGCGGCTGATTTGTTCTTGGTAAGGCTCGCCCCAAGAAGGCTTCCATGGATTCCACAAATGTTTCCACGCTGCTGGATGACGCAAAACTCCATCACCAACGCCGAATGGTTTACCTTCAAAAATATTTGCCGCTTCAATCAAGCGCTCATCAGTTGTTATTGCGATGTTGTGTGCAGAGGCAATCGGTGCAGCGGTTTCTTGTGCACGCTGTAGGGGTGAGACATGAAGTGCTCCGAGATCTAAACCTTTAGACCATTCGCCAATAGTTTGCGCCATCTCTTGCCCACGCTCAGACAATCTCCAACCAGGCTGGCGTCCATACAAAATCTTCTCAGGATTATGGACTTCTCCATGGCGAACTACATGCACCGTTGAACTCATTGGTAAAGCATAAAGCGTCCCTAAAGGACTTCTCTCGCTAAGGTAGTGACATGGCACTCACGAGCAAACGGGCTGCCTTCTTTGATGTCGATAACACGCTTATCCGCGGTTCAGTAATTTACTTCTTGGGCCGAGGTATGTATCAGCGTGGTTACTTCACCAAGAAGGATATTTCTCGATTTGTTTTAGCCAACCTGAGATTTCGCTTAACGGGCAAGGAAAATAAGGAAGAGATTCAAAGATTTCAGGATGCGGCAACAGATTTCATTGGCGGGCACAACGTCAAAGATATCGAAGCAATTGCTCAAGAAATTTATGATGAATATGTCTCGCCGGCAATATGGCAAGGAACAATTGATATTGCTCAATCTTTAGTTGCCGAAGGTATTGAAGTTTATTTAGTTACAGCAGCTCCAGAAGATATGGCAGTTATCATTGCTCATAGATTAGGTTTGACTGGCGCGCTCGGCAGCAAAGCAGAAATCAGTGATGGTGTTTACACAGGTCGAATGAATGGTCCTTTGTTACACGGAAAAGAAAAAGCAATTGCCGTAACAGTGCTTTCAAAAGAAAAAGGTTTTGATCTAACAGAGTGCTTAGCTTTTTCAGATAGCAACAATGATCTTCCGCTTTTGCAATGTGTTGGACATCCATCGGCAATTAATCCCGATGCCCTGCTGGGTTTGCGTGCAATGGCAGAAGGTTGGCCGATTCACGATTTTCGTAAAGCACGTTTCATTGGTAAAGCTATCTCGCCAGTCGTTGTTCGCCTGGCCGCTCTTGGAACCTGGCTTACTCCGCGTAAACGTAGAGGCTAATTAACAAGAACACCCAAAATGCCAGTAATGTAGGCAAGTTATGGAAATGCGCTCCTTTTCTGACTACCTACGTAGTGTTGATGATGCTGCCTTCTTAAATCTTTTTAACGCCCGTCCAGATCTGATTACCCCGGTGCCTTCAGATATTGCATCTCTTGCAGTTCGCGCCTGTTCTGCGCCGAGTCTTGCCCGTGCCATTGATTCACTTAACCAATGGCAGTACCAAGTATTAGAGGCATCTGCTTCCATAAACGAACCTTTCACTGAAAAACAAGTTATTGCGTTGACTGAAAAGGAAGCAAAAAGCGCGCTTGCCGAATTAGTAATGATCGGTTTGATTTATCCATCTGAAGATGGAATGCGTTTACCAACACAATTGCGGGAAGTGATGGGCGCAGAGCCAGCTGGCCTTGGACCGGCATCCTTAGCCAAACTGAAGTTAAATGAGCTCGATGACGCTCCAACGGACGCAAAGAAAGTTTTAGATCGTTTAACGTGGGGACCTCCGCGTGGAAGTGTTGGAGATATTAAAAATCCTGGCCCCGGTGTTGCTTGGCTACTGGAAAAGAAGTTTCTTATTCCCCTTGATCAAAGAACCGTGATCTTGACTCGTGAGGTTGCAATTAATCTTCGTGGCGGAAAAGTTCACAAAGAGCGATTTGTTGATCAACCTGAATTAATTGGCCATAAGAGAGATGAAAAACAAATAAATCTTGCAGCTATTGCAAATGTTTCAACAGTCCTTCGCTGGGTTGAAGAGTTACTTAATTTCTGGGCTGATGAACCTGCAGATGCTTTAAGAGCCGGAGGTCTTGGTGTTAGAGATCTGAAAATAATCTCAACTCACTTAGGTGTTGATGAATCATGTACAGCCTTTATTGCAGAGCTCGCTTATCTTGCATCTCTTGTCAGTATTGATGCAGATGAAAGAATCCTGCCAAGTAATAAATTTGATATCTGGTTGATGCAAACTCCAGCTGATCGTTGGCAAATGTTGGCATCTCAATGGTTAATTACTTCACGCGTGAGCGGACTAGTAGGTAGAGCGGAAGCTAAAAACGTTGCTGCACTTGGTCCAGAACTAGACCGAGTCAATGCAGCCCGTGTGCGTGCTTTGACCTTAGAACTTTTGCGTGAAAACACTGGCATCGCACCAGAATGGAAGAGCTTCAAAGAGGTTATTTCATGGCGGGCACCTGTACGCAGAAACTCATCATTGCAAGAAGAGTTAGCTGAATGGACGCTGCGTGAAGCGGAATGGTTGGGAATTACCGGGCAAGGAGCGATTTCAAAGTTTGGTCTGGAATTTCTGAACGGTGATGACCTCAGTTCGATTAATGAGGATTTACCAAAGACGGTTGATCATATTTTGATTCAAAGTGATAACACTGCAATTGCGCCAGGGCCTTTGGAGCACGAGATTTCTCAAGCGCTAGCAATGATGGCTGAGATCGAAAGTCGTGGCGGTGCAACTGTTTATCGATTCACCGAAGCAACGATTCGTAGAGCTCTAGATCATGGCAAGACAGGTGATGAGATCAAGAGTTTTCTGACTAAAACTTCTAAGACACCGATGCCGCAACCTCTTGAATATCTAATTGCCGATGTTGCAAAGAAGCACGGGAAACTTCGTGTTGGCAATACATCCTCATTTATTCGATGTGAAGATACTGCCTTGATTTCTCAAATCATGAATGACAAGAAGTTAGAACTTTTGTCATTACGACGCATCGCACCTGAAGTTGTTATCTGCGATATGGATGCAACCGATGCGATGCGTGTTTTGCGAGAAGCTGGATACTTGCCTGCCGGAGAATCAGCAAATGGAATGATGTTAACTGGACCTAAATCAAACCGATCAATTGCTAAACCAAGACCTCCACGTATTATTGGTGAAATTGAAATACCAACAGCAGATGTAATTAATGCAGCAATCCGAGTTTTGCGGACCGGGGAAAAATCAACTCATCGTCAATCAAAACTAAGACAAGTTGCAAGCGAAGCGTTGGGGCAACTTCCACGCACAACTGCTAATGAAACGATGGAAATTCTTAATCAATTCATAGCCGATGAAAAAACCCTTTCTATCGGGTATGCCGACAACAATGGTGGCGTTACGCATCGAATCATCGATCCCATCCGAATAAGCGCTGGGGCCTTAATCGCCAAGGATCATGCAACGGGCGAGGTCCAATCCTTCAGAATTCCACGTATCACCGGCGTAGCTCCGCTATAGACTTATCCCATGTTGGCCGACCTCGAAGCGTTAGTTAAGTTGGAATCACCAACTGAAGATCTTCAGGCATGCCGCGAAATCATCGCTTTAGCAAATGAAATTGCAACACGAGTTTTGGGCAAACCCGCCGAAATTCGTGAAGTTAATGGACGGCCAGTTTTTTGGTGGGGTTCGCCAACTCCCGACGTTATCGTCCTTGCACATTTAGACACCGTGTGGCCAAAAGGTTCATTTCAACCTTTGTGGCAGGTAGAAGGTACTGCAGCACGTGGTCCAGGAATCTTTGATATGAAAGCAGGCTTCATTCAAGCTTTGTATGCAATGAAGGGAATCACTGGCAATGCTGCGCTCATAGCAACAACAGATGAAGAAACTGGCAGCGCGACAAGTAAAGATTTCATCAAAGAGATTTCAGCAAAAGCAAAGTCGGTTTTAGTTTTAGAAGCAACACTGAATGGAAAAGTAAAGACAGCCAGAAAAGGTACAGCGATGTACCAAGTAAAGATTCATGGCAAGGCTTCCCACGCTGGTCTTGAGCCAGAAAAGGGTGCTAACGCAACAACGGAAATTGCACATGCGGTTTTAGCTATTGCAGGTATGGAAAATCCAGAACATGGCACCACGGTTGTTCCAACAACTTTGCGCGCTGGAAATACAACTAATACCGTTCCAGATTTAGCGGTATTAGATATTGATATCCGCTCATATTCGATGGCAGATCTACAACGCGTGGACGCTGCAATCAAAGCTTTGAAGCCAGTTAACGTGGGGACCCGTTATGAAATCACAGGTGGTTTCAACCGTCCTCCACTTGAAACCTCATCAACTATGGCTTTATACGAGCGCGCTAAAAAAGTTGCTCAATCACTCGGAATGCCACCCCTTGGTCACGCTTCCGTTGGCGGTGCTAGTGATGGAAACTTTGCTGCAGCGGCGGGAGCACAAGTTCTTGATGGCCTTGGTGCAGTCGGAGATGGCGCGCACGCTGCGCATGAATGGGTGGACATCAGTACCCTTGAAGATCGCAGCAAACTATTGAATGCGCTAATAAAGGATTTACTTAATGAGTGATGGTCCACTAATTGTTCAGAGCGACAAGACGCTTCTGCTCGATATCGACCATCCAATGTCAGTTGAATGTCGTCGAGCTATCGCTCCATTTGCTGAATTAGAGCGCTCCCCCGAACATATTCATACCTACCGCTTAACTCCACTTGGGTTGTGGAATGCCCGCGCTGCAGGACATGATGCAGAACAAGTCATCGACACTTTAATTAAATATTCCAGATATGCAGTACCTCATTCAATTCTTATTGACGTTGCCGAAACTATGTCTAGGTATGGACGTTTACGTCTTGAAATGGATCCAGTTCATGGCTTGATTTTGATTACAACCGATACAGCAGTTCTAGAAGAAGTAATTCGAGCAAAGAAAATAGCTCCGCTGCTCGGAGCGCGCATTGATGCAGAGACAATTACCGTGTTACCAAGTCAACGTGGTCAGATTAAACAATCACTTCTACGTTTAGGTTGGCCAGCTGAAGATTTTGCTGGTTATGTAGATGGACAAGCTCATGAGATTGGCTTGGTGCAAAAGGATTGGAAGATCCGCCCATACCAAGAGTTAGCTGCTGAAGGATTTTGGCATGGTGGCTCAGGTGTAGTTGTTCTTCCGTGCGGTGCCGGAAAAACTATTGTGGGTGCAGCAGCTATGGCACATGCCAAAGCGACAACTTTAATTTTGGTAACTAACACTGTTGCAGCCCGCCAATGGCGTGATGAATTACTAAAGCGCACAACTTTGAATGAGGATGAAATCGGTGAGTATTCAGGGTCAAAGAAAGAGATTCGCCCAGTAACTATTGCGACTTACCAAGTTATGACAAAGAAGAAGAATGGTGTCTATGCCCACTTGGATCTCTTTGATTCTTATGACTGGGGTTTAATTATTTACGATGAAGTTCACTTACTTCCAGCACCGATCTTTCGCTTTACTGCAGATATTCAATCTCGCCGCCGGCTAGGTCTGACTGCAACGCTGGTCAGAGAAGATGGCATGGAAGGTGAGGTTTTCTCTCTTATCGGTCCAAAAAGATTTGATGTTCCGTGGAAAGAGATTGAAGCCCAGGGATATATCGCACCTGCCGAATGTATTGAGGTTCGAGTTAATCTGACCGAAACTGAGCGTCTAGCCTATGCAACCGCCGAACCCGAGAACCGCTATAGAAACTGCGCGACCACGCGCACAAAGCGTGACGTGGTTGAAGCTTTAGTCGAAAAACACGTTGATGATCAAGTTCTGGTAATTGGCCAATACATTGATCAACTTGATGAACTATCCGAAGTTTTGGGTGCACCATTGATTAAGGGTGAAACACCAATTAAAGAGCGAGAGATTCTTTTTAATAAGTTTAGGACTGGTGAAATAAAGTGTTTAGTAGTTTCTAAAGTCGCTAATTTTTCTATTGATTTGCCTGATGCAACAATTGCGATTCAGGTATCTGGTGCATTTGGTAGTCGCCAAGAGGAAGCTCAACGTTTAGGTCGCATCTTGCGTCCCAAATCTGATGGTCGCGGAGCTAAGTTTTACTCTGTGATTTCACGTGACACCATCGACCAAGATTTTGCACAGAACCGTCAACGCTTCTTAGCTGAACAAGGTTATTCTTACAAAATTATTGACGCTGACGATGTTTTTCAAGGGAAGATCTAAATCTTTCTGGATCTACTCGCCAATAATCGTGGTGAATTCCATCAATGTGTGTAACCGGAATTTGTTCACCATACAAACTTTGTAACTCTTCATTTCCATCAATCAAGATCTCTTTAATCTCAAAATTTAATTCATCCTTAAGGGACTCTAAAACCTTTAATGCATCTTCACAAAGATGGCAACCAGTTCGGCCATAAATTGTCACGATGGTCATTAATTCGCCCTTTCTACCCTGCTAATTTGCATAGAGAATTGATAATTCCTACCCCTGACCTTAAACCACGCTGACAGCCCTGATAGCGTGTGGCCATGATGCGCATGAAGAGAATGGGGCCTTTTGCTCTTGCTAGCGCACTAATTCTTGGAGCTCTGACCGCACCTTCTGCACCTGCTCTAGCCTTTAAACAAATCTCGGCAACAACGTGGGGACACATCTATGCAGGCGCTGAACCAACAACCACAACACCAACTCCGCCAAGAAGTAAAAATCTTGAAGTTAAATCTACCTTCGACGTTAAGTACAACAATTTTCCAGAGTGGGCAAAGAAAGAGGTTCAAGCCTCAATCGATGTTTGGTCTGCCAACTTCAAATCATCAGTTGTAATTTCAGTAGATGCATCATGGGGGCGCTCAAGTTCATGGGGTGTGTTAGGTAGTGCGCGCCCCGGAAGTTTCTTCTCAGCCTTTTCTGGTGCACCTGATGCTTCTCTTTGGTATCCCTCGGCTCTTGCAAATGCATTGGCCGGTAGAGATTTAGATAAAAAGAATCCGGAAATAGTTATTCAAGTTAACTCTGCAGCCTCTTGGAATTCCAGGGGCGATGGTTTTCCAACCAATAACGAGTATGACCTGCAATCTGTTTTCTTGCACGAATTAGGTCACGGTCTAGGTTTTCTCTCTAACGATGCTTACGATCCTTTCTTTGGTTTAGGCAGCTTGGACCAGCCAACCCCCTTTGATGCCTACCTGCAAACAAGTAATGGTCGACGATTAGCAGATCTTCCAACACCGTCTAAGGAACTTGGAATCGCATTAACTACTTCCTTGGTGTGGTCAGGTACAAACGGAATTAAAGCCAATGGCGGTATCAAGCCCAAGATGTACACACCTGCGCGATATGAATCAGGTTCATCAACATCACACCTTGATGAAGCAACTTTTTCAAAAGCTGGACTTGATTCTGTAATGACGCCAAGTCTTGATCCTGGTGAAATATTTAAAGAGCCTGGACCACTTTTGCTTGCAATGATGGAAGATATGCGAAACAAGCCGCCAGCTGGAGTTGCAAACGACCTTCCATTCTCACCACGTAATGCCCAAGCATTCACATCAAATGCATCAGCATTAATCGCATTTGATCCCCCTGCGAACTTACGTACCGCCCAGGTGAGTGAATATGTTGTTAGAAATGTAAAGACTGGTGCAGAAAAGAAGTCTCAATCAAGCCCTGTCCTTATTACTGGATTGAAAAACGGCACCTCTTACACCTTTACCGTCACCGCCAAGAACTCACTGGGAAGCTCTGAGCCAGCAACGACAAAGCCAGTTATTCCACAACCTGGTTGGTCTAGCTCGGTTCTAGATAGTTCGGCTGACGGAAAAACTGTTGCAAGTACAACCTTTAATGGAAGACCAGCAATTGCCTATACAGATACGAAGACTGGTGACTTAAAACTTGCAACATTTGATGGCAAGAGATGGAAAAAGATGACTATCGATGGCGCTGGCGGTAGCAGCGGCCGAACAACCCACAATCTCTCTGGAGCAATAAGTATGTGCGTCAACGGAAGTGGAGTTAAGCAACTTTTGCATATCTTCTACACCGATGCGACTGAAAAAGATCTACGTTATTCAACTTACAACGGTAGAAGTTTCACCTTTGAGACCGTTGATGGGAACGGCCCATCAGTTAATAATTATGAGGATTCAATTCGCGTTCGCACATCTAGTGATGTCAGCGTTGCTAACGCATGTGTAGCTTCGGCAAGTGCTGTGCAAGTCTTCTATCGTGATGAGTCACAAGGAGTCTTACTGGGCGCAATCAAAACAAAAGGTGCATCCTGGGTCTACGAATTAGTAGATGGTGATCGCAAAACAGATGGTCGCACGACTGGAGATGTTGGTTTCCATGTACAAGCTATTTTTGATGGCAGCACAACATATGTTGCTTACGACTCTGTTGTTTCCATGAATCAAAAGAAGGAAATAACATCGGGTGCTATTCGAATTGCAACTCGCAAATCAATTGATCCATCAGCATGGCAGTATCAGACCTTAGATATTTCAACTGACGATGCAATCATTTTTGGATTTGATGTTGCCTTGGCTAAAACTTCTGCAGGAATTTTTGCAACCTGGTTAGCGGCTTCTGCTGCTTCAGCTCCAAAGCCTGATCAAATTCGTTGGAGCTGGCTCAAGGATTCCACTAAAATTTACAAAGCGACCACTGAGAACTTTGGTACTCCTGATAAATATCTAGCAACAGATGGAAAAACAATTATCTTTAACTGCCAAGAAAGATTGTGTGCTCTAGATACAAGCAAGAAAAATCTTGATCAGTCTGCAATCCGCTTAGTTAGCAGCACCCAAGGCTCTGAACCTACTCAGAGCACCTGGGTGACTGTAAACAAAGTTAAATATGTGCTTGCCACGATTAATGGAAAGCTTGCACTTCTTAAACCGTAATTTTTTACTTAGCGTTACGGCGCTGAATGCGAGTCTTCTTCAGAAGCTTCTTGTGCTTCTTCTTCGCCATGCGCTTGCGTCGCTTTTTAATTACGGAACCCATATGTCACGCTCTCATTTCTAATGTACGCACTGAGTGTGCGGGGGTTTAGGTTACCGCGGAATGAGGGTAAAAATCGAAACCGTATCGGCGCTTGATGTGACCACCAAAAGCCCTAACTCCTTTGAAAGTACCGCTCCAAGGACTTCTTTCTGCCCTACTGGGCCGTTATCGGCGGCAATTACAGTACCTTTTGAATTAAAGGTCAGAAGCAATGGTGTTGCAACCTTGGGATTCCAGTTGAGTTGGGCTGTTTGACCTGTGGAAATAAAAAGTGCATGCGTTGATCCAACCGTTAATGCCGGACCAGTAGCTGGAAAACGGTATGTCCAAGAAGGTGCGAATGAAGTTGTAAATTTAGTTATTGCAGTTTCTGTTTTTGATCCAACTACAACTTGACCGCCCAGTAACAATGTAGAAGATGCGCTATTCCAGATTCTCTTTCCCTTGACAGCTGAACTCCTTACTACATTTGTAATCTTTAACGCTTTAGAAATCTTAATCAATACACCATCAGTAATGCCAGCAACTCTCTTGCTAGTTAAAGTTTCACTGCTTGAACCAGCTACCGTGAAACTTCCATCTGTGTGACGAACAATTGCATCCGCAGTTGTCGAAACCGAGCCAATTTGTAGTAACTTGCTAAATACTCCTAATTTGTCGGTATTTACAAAAAACCCTGCATTGCCTTTTTCGGTTCCTATGATTCCAACAATGGATGCACCATTTCGATCTACAGAGATAGCTGTTGGAAACACAACTAAACTTGTTGGCAAAGTATTTGTTCCGGCAAGCACGCCCGCAGCAGTTACTCTCCAAAGTGTGACAGCCTGCAAATTACCTACATTTGTTGTTGGTACTGCAGCAGCATTATCAGGATTTATCGGAGTTGCTGCCGGACTTGGAGGTATTAAGCCAAGAGCAAGGGGTGTGGCACCTGCAACCCAGATATCGCCAGCAGCATCAACCGCTGCTGATGTAGCAATTGATGCAGCAGATTGATCTAAAGAGAGGTTCCACAGCTCTTTGCCGGTCGTATCAACAGCTCGTGCATATGCTTTTGATGCTTTGCTGCCAAAAACAATTATTGATTTACCTGAAACTACAACTCCACTAACTTCTTCAGGCGTACCAACAGTTGTCAGAAATTGAAGTGGCTTTACTGCAATCTTTTTTGGAGCTGCGTGAGCGGAAGGAGCTACAAGAAAAGCTGCAATTAATACAAAGGAAAGTAAGCGTTTCACGCTAATTCCTGCGAACGATCGCGAGCCGCCTTCATTGCTTTAGCAACCATAGAATTCAAATTATCACTACCAAAAGATGCAAGCGCGGCAGCTGTTGTGCCATTAGGACTAGTTACATTTTCGCGCAAAGTTGTAGCGCTCTTTCCAGATTCTTCAAGCAAAGTGGCAGCGCCGAGCATTGTTTGAACTGTGAGAGTTGTCGCATCTTTTTCGGATAGCCCTAACTCCTGTGCACCAGCAACCATCGCTTCCACAAAGGCAAAGAAGTAAGCAGGTCCTGAACCACTAGTTGCAGTGACCGCATCTTGCAGATCTTCAGAGACCTCAATTACCTTGCCAGTTGCAGCTAGAAAACCAAGAACAAAATCTCGTTGTGCATCTGTTACACCTGCACCTATTGATGCTGCTGCCATGCCTTTGCCAACCAAAGTTGGAGTATTTGGCATTACCCGAACAACAGGATTGCCAGTTCCAAGACAATTGCTTATGAATGAAATTGTCTTACCAGCAGCAAAGGTGATGACAACCGCATTTGGATTGATCGAGCCCTTTACTTCTTCAAGAACTGTTGCCATATCTTGCGGCTTGACGACCAGTAACAGCGCATCTGCATCTGAAACATTGGCGGTAAGGGGTGCAACTTTAATCAAATACTTTGAGATCAGCTCTTGTGCACGATCTTCGCGCTTTTCAGAGATTGTGATGTGATCTGACTTAACACCAGATGAAATCAAAGCGGCAATAAGGGCCTCACCCATTACACCGGCACCGATAACGGCAACCTTTGATTGCTGATTCATGTATGAAGTCTATCCTTTATGCCTGTAGGCTCTGCGACTATGTCAGAAGTTAAAGCAGGATTTGCGCGTGATTGGGTTGAATTCTTTGACCCTAATGATGAAGAGACAATCTTTAAGTGCGATCTCACGTGGTTAACTTCCTATTGGACTTGTATTTATGGTGACGGTTGCCAAGGTGTCTTTAAGAATCAACCAAATTCGGGGTGTTGTACTGAAGGTGCGATGTACACCGATGAAGATGATGAAGCGCGCACAATCAAAGCTGCTGCTTACTTAACTCCAGAAATGTGGCAGTACTACAACGAAGCTCGCCCAAAGAAGCCTGGCGGCGCATTACGAATTTCAGAAAAAGATGAAGATGGTGAACGAAAGACTCGTCGCGTTGAAGATGGTTGCATTTTCTTAAACCGTAAAGGTTACGAAGCAGAAGGTTTCACTGGAACATTTGGTTGCGTGCTTCACCATGTTGCACAACGCGATGGAAAGCACTTTGCAGATACCAAACCAGATGTTTGCTGGCAGTTGCCTTTGCGACGTAGCTTTGAAACTCGCGAATATGGCGAACGTGAATACTCAGTCACCGTCATTGGTGAATATGAGCGCCTTGCATGGGGCGATGGCGGCGATGATTTCGACTGGTACTGCACAAGTAACAGTGATGCACACGTTGGCACACAGCCTGTTTATATCTCTAACAAGTATGAACTTGAACTCTTGATGGGCAAGGATGCATACGCCGAATTAGCACGCTTGTGTGATGTCCGAATGGAACACATTCGAGATGCCGCTGCGCGCTCACTTCCACTATTTATCATCCAGCATCCAGCAACATTGGCTGCCCAGAAGAAATAGTCAGCCCCTTGTCATAGGGTTACCTCATGGCCAAGGTAGAAAAAGAACCGTTCCGCTGCACCGAGTGCGGTTGGACATCCCAAAAATGGGTTGGTCGATGCGGTGAATGCCAAGCATGGGGATCTGTTGAGGAAATTGCTGCACCTAAAAAACTTTCACTTGTTGCCGGAAATGTAACCGCTAAAGCAACTCCTATTGGCGATGTCGATCTATCTGCTGCACATGCTCGTCCAACCGGTGTTTCAGAATTAGATCGAGTCCTTGGTGGCGGATTAGTTCCAGGAGCTGCGATTTTGCTTGCCGGTGAACCAGGTGTTGGTAAGTCAACGCTCTTGCTTTCAGTTGCCGCACAAACTGCAGCAAAGGGAATCCCGGCTCTATATATAAGCGGTGAAGAATCCGCTTCACAGGTGCGACTTCGTGCAGAGCGAATCAATGCGATTGATCCTCAATTATTTCTTGCATCCGAAACAGATCTGGGCGCGGTAATTGCACACGTCGATTCTGTTAAACCACAACTTTTAATCATTGACTCAGTGCAAACTATCGGCAGCTCTGCAGCAGATGGCGCGCCCGGTGGCGTTACCCAAGTTCGAGAAGTTGCTGGTGCATTGATTCGTATCTGTAAAGACCGTGACATCACCTTGCTTCTTGTTGGTCATGTGACAAAAGATGGATCTATTGCAGGCCCTCGATTACTAGAACACATCGTTGATGTTGTCTTGCAGTTTGAAGGTGAACGCCATTCACGTCTTCGCTTAATTCGTGCAATCAAAAATCGCTTTGGTGCATCTGATGAAGTTGGATGTTTTGACTTAAGCGACACCGGAATAGAATCTGTTCTAGATCCAACAGGTTTGTTTACATCCCGTCATACAGAACCTGTTCCTGGAACATGTGTGACCGTAACTCTCGAAGGTCGCAGGCCCTTGTTGGCTGAAATCCAGGCTCTTGTATCTGCAGGACGTGAAAATGATTATGGAAATGCCCGTCGAGTTGTCTCTGGTCTGGACTCTGCTCGCACATCAATGACCCTTGCAGTTCTTGAACTACGTGCCAACATCCGCGTTGGTGGACGTGATGTGTACGCAGCAACAGTTGGCGGTATGAAAATGACCGAACCTGCAGCTGATTTAGCCCTTGCTTTAGCTGTTGCATCGGCTGCAAAAGGTTTAGCACTTCCTGCCGATTTGGTCGCCATTGGCGAAGTTGGATTAGCGGGAGAAATCCGCAAGGTAAGTGGTGTAAACCGCAGACTTCAAGAGGCCTACCGACTTGGGTTTAAACGCGCTTTAGTTCCGACAGGTTCAGATACAAAGATTGATGGCATGGAGATTGTGGAAGTTTCACGACTAGATGCCGCACTAAAACGGGTAAAAATCACGGGCGAATGAGTTCGTTAGAAAAACCAATTGTTAATTGGTTTAAGAAAAACAAGCGTGATCTACCCTGGAGAAATACATCGCCCTGGGGTGTGATGGTCAGTGAATACATGTTGCAACAAACACCAGTTAACCGCGTTCTTCCAAAATGGCAGGAATGGATGGAACGTTGGCCAACACCTAAAGATTTAGCTAAGGCAACACCTGCCCAGGTAATAACTGCCTGGGGGCGACTTGGTTATCCACGCAGGGCACTTCGTTTACATGCTGCCGCACAAATCATTGCTGAAGATTTCAACAACCAAGTTCCAGAAGACCAAGAAACTTTGCAGTTGCTGCCTGGCATCGGTGAATACACCGCAGCTGCTATTGCTGCTTTCGCTTTCGAACAAAGATCGCTAGTAATGGATGTCAACATCAGACGTTTACTTGTGCGCGCAATAGATGGGCAAGAACATCCAAAGCCAGCACCCACTGCACAAGAAAAAGCCCGACGCTTGGCAATTTTGCCAACTAAGAATGCACATGTGTGGGCTGCAGCAACTATGGAATTGGGGGCTCTGGTTTGCACATCAAAGAATCCATCATGTGAGCTATGCCCAATTATTAGTCAATGTAATTGGCGCAAGAATGGCTATCCCAAGACAGAACTAGTTAGAAAGTCACAAGATTGGCACGGCACAGATCGCAAATGCCGCGGAACAATTGTTCAAGCACTTCGTGACAATGAATCACTTACTGAATCTGCAATTAAGAAACTGTGGCCCGATGAATCTCAGGTCGAAAAAGCCCTTAAAACACTGCTAGAAGACCAATTAATTCAAGCACTTCCCCGCCG
>JBJONF010000009.1:0-35451 GCA_046051985.1 Actinomycetota bacterium | reverse complement strand
AAGGCCATGAGTACCGAGGGAATTCACTTAGCTCACCCAGATAGTTGGATTGGTTCGGTTCCATTAAGTACCGATGCGCCAGTAATTGATCCGGATAAAGAAGTTGTTGTTTCTCCGTCAGGTGCCGAAAGTTTCGTCGAATGTGGCGTTAAGTGGTTCCTGCAAAACAATGGTGGTTCAGATGGCGATAGCACCGCTCAGGTTTTAGGTTCTGCAATTCACGCCTTTGCCGCAAAGATGGTGCTAGAGCCAGGAACAACCCGCGAACAGTTAATTGATTCATTACAAAGCTCCTGGAAATTAATTGATCCTGAAAGCGGTTGGGTCAGCGCATCTCATCTTGAATCTGCGGTGATCATGCTTGAAAAGTTTGTGGAATACCACAAGGAAACCAAACGAGAAGTTAAGGGTGCAGAACTTCGATTTGATGTAAAGCTAGGACGTGCCCGAATCATTGGAACAGTGGATCGTCTCGAAGTAGAAGCCGACGGATCGCTATTTATTATTGACTTTAAAACGGGCAACACCGCAATTAGCAAAGAGGATGCGAAGAAGAATCTGCAGCTTGCTAGTTATCAATTGGGCGTTGCAGAAGGCGGATTTACCGACGGAACCAAAAGCTCTGGCGCAGAACTGGTGTACTTGGGAACAAGTAGCGCTGGTGCATCAATCCGCCAGCAGTATGCAATAGACCTTGAAGAAACTAAGGCAACGATTGAAACAATTGGCGAAGGTATGGGAGCTGCAACCTTCTTTGCCACCATCAATAAGCGCTGTAAAGGCTGCCCAGTAAGGAAATCCTGCCCGGTTCAAAGTGATGGTCGGGCGGTGATTGAGCAATGACAATTAACAAAAACATTAATCCTTTGACGCCCAAGTACACACCCGAAGAAATCATTGCCAAGCTTCAGGCACACCCAAAGTTTGGTTCACAGATCAAACCGATCACTAAGCATCAATCAGCGATCATCAGCAGCGGCTTAGAACCTGCTGTTGTTATTGCAGGTGCTGGATCAGGTAAAACCGAAACTATGAGCAACCGTGTTTTGTACCTGGTCGCCAATGGTTTTGCCACACCTGATCAGATTTTGGGTCTTACCTTTACTCGCAAAGCTGCCGGTGAATTATCTGTTCGTATCCGCAAGCGCTTGCGCCAATTGTCACAACTGCCCGAATTCAAACACATCACATCCAATAGCACCGCAGTAACTACCTATCATTCATATGCAGGCAAATTGCTGAGCGAGCACGCAATCCGTTTTGGAATCGATGCTGATGCCGAACCATTAGGCGAAGCTGCTATCTGGCAAATCGCATCTGATGTTGTGCGTAACTGGTCTGATGATTCATATCGCAATGACAGCGCAGTCAGCACAGTAATTAAGGATTTGCTAGGTCTTTCCAAGTTCATGTTAGAACATCAAGTAAAGGCTGCAGATATCGAAGTAATCGGTAACGAGATGCTGGAAAGGTTGCAGTCACTTGCTGGCAGCACCAATGAAGATACCCGCGCAGTTGCTCGCGCAATGCGTCAACGCAATTCGTTATTACCCATGGTCGAAGCCTTTATGGAACGTCGCAAAGCGGCAGGTGAGCTTTCATTTGATGATCAGATGTCATTAGCTGCAGATATTGCTCAAAACTTCGAAGATGTTGGCACCTTGGAACGCGGCAAGTACAAGATCGTATTGCTCGATGAATACCAAGACACTTCACAATCACAGGTGCGCATGCTGTCGGCTTTGTATGGCAATTGTGTACAAGAGACAGGCCATCCCGTAATGGCTGTGGGAGACCCGTCGCAGGCTATTTATACCTGGCGCGGAGCCTCTGCCGGCACTATGGCCTCATTCCATAAGTACTTTCCAAAGGCCGAAGGTCAAACCGGAATCGAACAATTCTCACTTCCAACAACTTTCCGTAACGACAAGATTATCTTGGCGGCTGCAAACACTATTAGTGCTGAAATCAAAGCTGCAGGTGGTCAGCAAGTTGTAGAACTAGAAGCACGTGATAACGCTGGTGCAGGCGAACTTGCCTACGGTATTTATGAAACGGTTGAAACAGAATCCCAGGCGATCGCTGAATACTTCAAAGCGCTATGGAATCCAGATGCAGGTAAATCATTTGCAGTCCTTGTGCGAAAGCGCAGCCAGATAACTTCCATTGAAAATGCTTTGCGCGAACAAGGTTTGCCAGTTGAAGTGATCGGCATTGGTGGTCTGATTCATATTCCAGAGGTTGCCGATGTTGTGACCTTAATGAAGATCATCACCGATCCTGATGCTGGATCATCGCTGATGCGCCATTTAACTGGACCACGAATTAATTTAGGTCCACGCGACATTGCTGCCCTTGGCGCATTCAGCCGCGAACGCGCTAAAGCGATGCACGCAGATTCCAAGAGTTTTATCAAAAAGATCGCAGCCGGAAACCCTGATCAACTAGAAGCAGATGATCAATTTGCTGGTTCAATCATCGACGCCTTAGATGAAATCACAACCGCCAAGAAGAGCAGTTTTAGTGACCTTGGGTACCAGCGACTTGTTTCATTTGCCCAAGATCTTCGACGTTTGCGTTCGCGCGCGGGTGGACAGATCACTGATTTAGTGACCGAGATTGAAAACCATTTAACCCTTGAATCTGAAATTACTTTGCGCGAAGGTTCACAAAGTGGTCGTCGCCATTTAGATCGCTTCTTAGATGAGGCAGCAAAGTTTGAGCGCAGCGGTGGATCAGTGTCAGCTTTCCTTGATTGGCTAGATGTCGCATCTGATGAAGAAGGCGGATTAAAGGTTGGAGCCCCTGAAGTACGCACAGATGTGGTCCAAATCCTTACTGTTCATATGGCAAAGGGTGCCGAATGGGATGTGGTGGCCGTCCCTGGATTATCTGAAGGAACTTTCCCGGGAGTAAATCGCTCTGATCCAGATAACTGGTTGAAGAATGAAAAGCATGTGCCATTTGCGCTGCGCGGAGATGCACACGAGCTTCCATACTTTTCTTTAGATGGCATCACCAAAAATAGCGATGCAGCAAAGGCGATTAAAGAGTTTGCTCGTCAATGTGTGGATCACATCAAGATGCGTGAAGAAATGCGCCTTGCCTACGTTGCCGTTACCCGTGCTCGTACACATTTAATCTGCACAACATCCTGGTGGCGAGATGGTGCCAACTCGGTTTCTCCATCAAATATCTTCACACTTATTGCAGGTGCAGCAAGTGCTAATGGTGGTCGACTAATTAGCGATGTTGCAGCACCCGATGAAGATACAGAAAATCCAACCCTTGAAAATCCACAGACAGCCACTTGGCCTAGGGATTATTTAGGGGATAAGCGCGCACAATTTGATGCAGCGATTGAATTAGTTAACGAAGCTGCTGCCCATCCACTGATTGATTCACAGGATCCCGAGGTTAATTCTTGGATCATGGACGCTCACAGTTTGATTACAGAGCAACGCAATCGAGCTTCAGATGTTTTGCAGGTTGCTTTGCCAACTCGTTTATCAACTTCGACCTTAGTTGCGCTGCATGAAAATCCACAAGAACTAGCCCTGAACATTCGTCGTCCAATGCCTCGTGGACAAGATCAGTATTCCCGTCGTGGAACTGCTTTCCACTTGTGGGTTGAACGCCAATTCACCGATGCCGCCACATTATTTGGTGATGAATACTTGGATTACTTAGATCCACTAGATGATGATTCAAAATTAGAAGATCTCAAGGCTGCTTGGCTCAAGAGCGTATTTGCTAACCGCACACCCGCACGGGTTGAAGTTCCCTTTGAAACCACTATTGCTGGCGTTTTGATTCGTGGTCGAATCGATGCCATATACAGCGACGGAGATGGCTTCCAGGTAGTTGATTGGAAGACAGGTTCAAAGCCATTAGGAAAGTCTGCCCAGGTCCAATTAGCTATGTATCGCTTGGCGTGGGCCAAGTTATCAGGCTGTGACATATCAAAGATCTCTGCAGCCTTCCATTATGTTCCAACCGGTATTACTGACAAGCCTTCAGATCTGTTAGATGAAGCTGACTTGATCGCACTGATTACCTCAGTGGAGCTGCCGCAATAAACATTCAGTTGGTCGACAAGAGTCAGTTAGATAGTTGGATAAAAATCAAACATCCCTAATTACTTGGTGTTAACCACAATCTGTAAAGGTAAGTGATCACTCATTCCAGCGTGGACATAAGTAATCTGTTCAACATCATTCGGTGTCAATGTTTGTGACAACATAAAATCGATTTCAACCTTTGGTTGCCAACTTGGAAAAGTCTTACCGGTTGTAAGGACATTCCACTTTCGGCCTGCCACAATTTTTCGTGACGGGATATTGAAATCACCCATCAGTAAAGTCTTTTCAGGAGCAACACCCAATGTGCCTGCCCAGCGCTTTATCTGTTTCAACTGTCGGTAATTAAAGAAGGGAACAAAGGAAAGATGGGTATTGATAACCAACCAACCATTTTCCAGAATTACTCCAAGTGCGCTACGTGGATGATCGCGCACATAAAAACGCTTCAACTTGCCATCAACTGGAAACATCATGAAAACACCGAATGGTGCGCCCTTTAAATCTAAACGGTGCCACGATTTAACAGGTAGCGCTGAAACGATTCCGATTCCATATCCTGCTTCACCTTCTGAACTTTTGTTTGTGACAATCATTAAATCTTTAGCGTCAGGTTTGCGCCATTTTTCATCTGGATTACCAAACAAGGAAGGTGCAAAAGCCCATTCGGCAGTGCCCATAACAGTTGCAATATTGCCTACTTGATTGTGATTGCCTGAACGCTCTAGAAAGTAATCAACTTCCTGGACCCCGATAACATCGCTCTGTAAATTTAGGATCTGCGCCTCTAAAACCGCTGAAGCATCAACCTTTGGGTCAGGTGGAATAGCCATTCCGTGCAGCAAATTCCATGAGGTTACGCGCATTGGCTAAGGCTAGTAGCGTTCACCCCTATGAGCGCGCGCAACCCTGATTCCACCCCGGCTTCGCTCTCGCCTATCAATCGCGAAAGCGAATTGCGCACAGATGCGGCCAAGTTGGAACAACTCTGGCAATCCGCTCAGATTATTCATCTGGTCGATGCCCGTTTAAGCGCAGCCGATGATTCATTAACCTTTATTGATGCAGCTGCAGTTGCAGCCCTGAGCGAAGTTTTTGTCCCAGGTGATCGTTTCTTCTTAGGAATCGGCCGCGATGATAATCAGCCCTACTTCGCTTGGCACACAACTTGGATCAACGCACCACAAGATGACGGCACTGAAGAGTTTGCACAGCGAAAGTACGAAGGTTTTAAATCTTTGCGCGAACTTGGTGGCACGTTAGATGCCGACGAATTAGCACTTGCCATGCACGCAGTTGGTTTAGCTAACTGGCATGCAACTCACACACATTGTGCGCGCTGTGGCGCACTCACCAAGAGTGATCTTGGCGGAAGTGTTCGTATCTGCCCACAAGATTTAACACAACATCATCCCCGCACAGATCCTGCGGTCATTGTTTTAGTCAAAGATAAAGAAGATCGAATTCTTTTAGGACATCAACCTGTCTGGCCAGCTAAACGCTTTTCAACATTTGCAGGTTTTGTTGAAACCGGTGAATCTTTTGAGGAATGCGTATCCCGCGAAGTCTTTGAAGAAGCTGGCGTGTATGCATCAGAGATCAAATACCTAACATCACAGCCTTGGCCATTTCCTGCATCAATCATGATTGCCTTTGAAGCTATTACGCATCGCCCAGAAGAGGCCCGTCCTGATGGCACTGAAATTACTGAAGTACGCTGGTTTTCACGTGATGAAATGAAAAAAGCTGTGGCAGACAATGAAATCTTGTTGCCACCAACAATGTCAGTTGCACGTCGCATGATTCAAAGTTGGTACACGCGTGTAGATGGATACACAACTGACCAATTGCGCGGTGGTGAATCGTGGAGGCCGTAGGAAACCCACGCGCAGAAGAGATTCTGGAAGCCCTAGATAATGAACAACGCGCAGTCGCACTTGCTACGCGCGGTCCTGTTTGCGTTATTGCAGGGGCCGGTACAGGAAAGACCCGCGCAATTACTCATCGCATTGCATATGCCGCAGCGATCGGAACCATGGATCCGCACAAAGTTTTAGCACTTACCTTTACCGCTCGCGCCGCTGGCGAAATGCGCACACGTTTGCGTTCTTTAGGTGTGCCATCGGTTGCAGCTCGCACAATCCACGCAGCTGCTCTGAAGCAGCTGACCTTCTTCTGGCCACAGGTTTTTGGCGGCCGAACACCTGATTTGCTCACAACCAAGAGCGGATTTTTAACTGAAGCCATCAAGCGCGCACAGTTACAGGGAGAACTTTCCATCACCTCGCGTGATCTGCTGCGCGATATCGCTACCGAGATTGAATGGGCCAAGGTTTCACAAGTTGCTCCGTCTGATTACTTAAGCGAATCGCAAAAGCGCACCGTTAAGCCGCGCATTAATCCCGAACAGTTAGCCAAGGTCTACACCGCATATGAAAGCGTCAAGCACCAAGAGCGCGCTATCGACTTTGAAGATGTTCTACTGCTAACCACGGCGATGATTGAAGAAGAACGCGAAGTTCGTGAACGTGTGCAAGACCAATACCGATTCTTTACCGTTGATGAATATCAGGATATTTCTCCGCTGCAGCAGCGCTTAATCAACGCCTGGCTTGGCTCTAGGCAAGAACTCTGTGTTGTTGGCGATCCAGCCCAGACTATTTATTCATTTGCGGGTGCAACACCTGTTTTCCTTAACTCATTTACACAACGCTTTCCAGAGGCTGAAGTCGTTCGACTAACCACTGGCTATCGATCAACCCCAGAAATCATCTTCACCGCAAACAGCATCTTGCGCAAAGGTGCGATGGGCAATGAACTAGTTGCAATCAATGATCACGGCAGTAAGCCAACGATCAGCGCATACAGCGATGAGTCTTCGGAAATTGCCGGAATCGTTCAAGACATTACCAAGTTGATCTCTGATGGAACACCTGCACAAGAGATTGCAGTTCTGGCTCGCACCAATAACCAACTCAATGGTTTAGAAAAAGCAATGAACTCAGCCAACTTGCCTTACCAAGTTCGTAACACTGAAAGATTTTTTGAACGCAGAGAAGTCCGCGAATTTCTTAAGCAAGTTCGCACCGCATCAGTTATTCCTACCGAAGGCGTAGTTTGGTTAGATGAACTTCGCACTCTTGCCCAACCGTTTTTGACTGCGGGAGCAATTGATGGAATCGCAGCGCTGCTTCACTTAGCTCGCGAGTTAGACACCGACAGTGGATTTACTCCGAAGAATTTACGAACCTACTTACGCGAAGTTGAAGATCGAGTTCAACAAAATAATCCACCAACAATGCCTGTCACAACCCTGGCAACCTTGCACGCAGCAAAAGGTCTTGAATGGGAACGCGTTTTCTTGATGGGCGTAAGTGATGGAATCCTGCCGCTAGAAAACAACAGCACCACAGGTGATCAAGCATCAATTGATGAAGAACGCCGCCTGTTCTATGTGGGCATCACCCGCGCAAAAACAGATCTTCGTCTTAGTTATCGTGGCAAAGCATCACGATTCTTGGCTGAAGCAGGCCTGGCTAACTAGCTCTATCCCTTCACAAATACCGTATTTACGCTCATTTAAGGGGGGATTTAATTACCTTGCCAGTACCTCAACTCATGCTTTATAGTTACGACTCATCTTCATGGCGAAGTTGAACATGATCGAAGGGAACGAATATGTCTAACGCATCATTCGTATCAGCAAACGCTTTGCGTTCTGCTGTGATTCCTTCTGCTCATACAACCAATAAGCCTTCTACTTGGCATGCAACAAAGCCAGCGTTTTACGCAGCTTTTTATGCCGGATACGAGGCCAATGGTGGTTCAATCGAATAATTCGATTTAGAACTAGAAGCCAAGGGCCTCGAATCCAAAAGGATTCGGAGCCCTTTTTCCATTCTCCGGAAAAAAAGTCCCAAAACATCTACAGAAAGAAGAGGTGAGAACATGAGCGTTCTCTTCAGCGAACTACTAGTACCAGGCTGGGCAGATGAGAAGATCGGCTTGGATGCCGTAACGGGCACTTACAGCGACGGGTCATCATTTAATTTGCCATGCCACACAGCAGATCCTGAGCTCTACTTTTCTGAGGATGAGATGCAGGTTGCAGAGGCTAAGTCGCTCTGCGGCGGATGTCCTGTGCGAGCACAGTGCTTGGAAGGTGCGTTATCGCGCCAAGAGCCAGCAGGTGTGTGGGGCGGGGAACTATTTGAAGATGGTCGCATCATTGCCAAGAAGCGCAAAGCTGGACGACCTTCTTTGAAGGAAGTTGCAGCACGCAATGAACAAGGCGAACTAATTGAACTCAATGTTGCAAAGAGTGAACGCGAGGAAAGCGCTGCTTAAGCTGCAAACATGTTCAGATTAGTGAGTGATGGCCACAATGCAAAGAGAATGGAGATCGGCAAGATAAGGAAAACAACTGGAATCATCATTGATATTTCAGCCTTACCAGCCGCTCCCATAATTCGATTGCGCTGATTGCCTCGAGCTTCAACCGCGTGACGAGAGAGCACTTCAACAAGAGGTGCTCCACGCAATGTTGCCGTAACTAAAGCATCTACAAAACGGCGAATCATTACCGATTTAACCCGGCGGCCCATCGCATCCAAGCTCTCGTGCAATGGCGCTCCCGAACGCACGCCAGTCACAACAATTTGAAACTCTCTAGCAAGTGCGCCATCAGCACTGTTTGCGATTCGCAGCATCGCACTCAATGGAGTCTCACCAGCAGCAATGGCAAGAGTAAGAAGTTCAACAATGGCAGGAAATTCAGCTTCAATAAGCTCACGTCTCTTCTTTATGTCTTGTGTAAGTCGACGATCAATCAATAGATAAACACCTACACCCGCAAAAATAATGGCGGAAATCGCAAGAATCAAATTACCGGACAAAGCCATTACGAGGGCAAATGAGATGGCTGCCGAAGCTGCAGAATACCCATACTGCTTAATTCGAAAGCGTTCATAATCTAAATCTGTTGCCTTACCCAATTCCTCCAATCTGATGCGAAGATTTGTTGTATCTGTACTTGCACGAGCACTTTTGCGCGAAAAATTCTTAGCTTCAGCTAAGGGATCCAGATTGTCTCCAACAAGAATTAGAGCTGCTGCAGGAATTACAAGTAAACCGGTTACTAGCAATGCTGCAATCACCTTGCACTCCCAACGAATACTCGGGGTGTTTGGGGTAATCGACCAAGATAATTCATCCAAATGTAAGCAATAGCTGTCATTACTAGCCCAACTATTAAAACTAATGCACCTGCCGGAGTCGAGTAAGCAACAGCTGTACTTGGCTGCGTCGATAGAAGCAATAAAAGTATCCAGGGAGCCGCAGCGGAAATGTGCGCCGAGTTCTTAATCCAGCCATGTTTAACATCGATCTCACGTCTTAGTGCTAAATCTTGACGGAGAAAATCTCCTAATGTTCGCAAAATCTGCAAAAGTTCGCTTCCGCCCAAACTTTTAGCAATCAAAAGTGCTTCAAAAATCTGATCACTTCCGTGGTGTGAAAAAGTAGTTTTAAGATCCTCGATGGCTTCACCTAAATCTCCACTACGCAACAATGAATTTTTAAATCGAAGAAATGATGGCCTAAGAATCTCTGGTCCTCGAGTTGCCAGCCCCACCAATGATTCAGATAGAGAAAGCCCTGACTGAATACCGGACATTAAATGATCGATAACTTCGGGCCAGGCTGCAACAAGAGCGAATTCGTTCAAAGATGTTTTTGCCTTAACGGTTATGAAGGCAATTCCCGCTGCCAACGTTCCAAAAGCGCCAGCGATAACGATTGATCGAGTCATCAACAACACCACCGCAGTAGCAACGGATGCTGATATTCCTATACGAAGTGAGAGTTTCATACATGCCACCAAGATGACAAAGGTGAACCAATAGTCTCGAACTTTTCAGGGTGCGGCAATGAGCCCACCCCACGGATGTATTGATGACCATCCCACTTCCAGAGCATTTCAATTTCAGCTCGATCATTTTCATATCTTCCGGTAACTGCAGCAACCTCATTAATTCGTCGCGAACCAGATGCATCAAGAGTCGCATGCACAATTAGATCTATGGCAGAAGCAACTGTTGGTGCGATGAACTTGTGTGAAATGTTTTCGCCAGCTAGCAAGGGGAGAGTTTGTAGCTTGATGATTGCATCTCTTGGTGAATTTGCATGCAGAGTTCCCATTCCAGGTAGGCCAGAATTCAAAGCGATCAAAAGATCAAGCGCTTCAGCTTCTCGAACTTCGCCCACAATTATTCTTGTTGGGCGCATTCGTAAGGATTCTTTAATCAATCTGCGAAGCGGTATTTCTCCTTCTCCTTGCAGATTGGGGCTGCGTGTTTGCATTTGGATTACATCGGGTAACTGTGGAGTAAGTTCAAAAACTTCTTCAATAGTGATGACCCGTTCACTGCGGGGTACGGCACTTGCTAAAGCATTGAGAACAGTGGTTTTTCCTGCCTGAGTTCCACCACAGACGAGAATATTTAAACCCGCTTGCACGCTTAGAACTAAAACGGTTCCAATTTCCTTGCTCATTACAGATCGTTCAACCAGGTCGTGGACTGAAAGGTTCTTCATCAGGTGCTTGCGGATATTTACTGCCCAATGCGTCGCGGTTATTTCTGGGATAACAACATGTAATCGACTTCCATCAGGCAAACGAGCATCTACAAATGGATGAGATAAGTCCAACCTGCGTCCGCTCCACATTAACGCTCGCTCCACAATGTTTCGAACCTCATCTGATGTCAGCAAGAGATTTGTTAACTCGCTTCTTCCATTGCGTGCAATAAAGATCCGCTCGGGCGAATTAATCCAAACCTCTTCGATAGTTGCATCTCTCATGAAAGGGGCAAGCGGTCCAAAGGTCACATCGATATCTAGTTCCATGCGAAAAAGGTAGAGCGGTGACCGACAAATTAACCTGCGCTGTGGATACTGGAAACTTTGGCACGGTCTAGTCGACTAAGCAGCGAAAGTGAAGTTTCATTTTCGGTACCAACAACAATCGACACCTTGATTTGTAATGTGTGATCTACGGTAAGTGATGTTGATTTCAGTAAACGCTGAACCAGGAGCTCGGCATGAGAAGCACCATCTCTCACAATTATCACTACTTCATTAATACCTAGCCGCCCCACACATTCCTCTTGTCGAGTTAATTGCGTGAGTTCATAGGCAAAGTGCAAAACATCATGTGCCCGCACCTGATCAGATTTAGGATTTGTAAAAAGTATTTTGACTAGGGCTAGAGGCTTTTGAGTTCTTGTCGCAAACAAAATTTCACGTCTCAGTTGCTCATAGAAATAGGACGGGGAAGACAAATGTGTTTGGGAGTCATGAATTCCATCGTGCGAAAACAGCATTGTGACTTCCTTTGAGTTAGCCTTATCCCTATGACTCAAGATCCTGCCAAAGCAGCCAAAGCTCGCGCACTAGTGGCATCCCTACTCTTTATTGAGGCGGCGGTCATAGTTGGTTTGGCGTTATGGCTGATTGTGATGACATTTACTCATGACAATGTGGAGATGCGTCCGTTACTGGGGGTTCTCTTATTTGCTGCGCTGGGCGCTGGCGGGCTTGCGGCATCCGCCATTGGATATCGACGGGGTAAGTATTTCGGTAGATCTCCTGCTGTACTAGCTAACTTAATTGCCCTCGGTGTTGTTTCATACCAAGTAGAAGCTCATCTATGGTTTGTCGCAATTCCACTTGCAGCGCTAGCAGGAACAACACTCATCGCTGCGCTGCGTGCGATTCCTACCGATCTCTAACTAATTCCAATTTTAGAGGCAATTTAAAGCTTAACTACCACTCAACAATCTGGTTGTCTTCCCACAAAACTCCGGTTACATCATCAGGGTTAAAATCCCTAGTTACAAGCCATAAAGCACAGGCCGCACCTTCTTCAGCACTACGTGGTGCATCTTCTCCACCCATGTCTGTCCGTGAATGGTTTGGACAGACGGCATCAACTAACAATCCACGTGCGCCCATTCCGGTTTCATGTGCAAGGTTTCGAACCATTGCATTAACTCCAGCCTTACTAATTCGATAAGGTGCAAGACCGCCTGCATTTCCAGGTCCTGACATTCTTCCAAGACAGGCAGAGTAAATAATTACTCTGCCTTTACGGGCATCTGCCATTGATGGAACTAATCCGTTGACCAGGATAAAAACAGAATCAAGATTGATTGCTAGCACTCTGCGCCATTCTTCATCTGTGGTTCGCAAAGTCTTAGACATTTTTTCACTCATAACTCCATGAGCAAGGATCAGTACATCTGGCGCTGAATGTTCTGCTGCGATTTGAATAGTCGTTGCACGGGTTGAAGCCAGATCTTCAAGATCAACGGCATAGGTTGAAAAATGGCGGTCTGGAAATTGATTCTGCAGAGACTGTTGGGCAGTTGTTAGTCGGCCCTGATCCTTGGCCACCATTACAAGGTCATAGCCCAGAGCAGCTAACCCCTTGGCATTTTCAAAGCCCAGGCCTCTACTGGCCCCTGTCACTATCGCTTTTGGCATGGGTTAAGGGTGGACTAAATGCCACCGATTTGCAGGGCGAAATAGATGTGGCCAATCTCGCCCAATCCCCGCTTGCTCAGGTTTTTTCATGCGGGCTAAGGCCGATAGGCTAAGCCGCGTAACCAATGCATAAAGGAGTTTGCCAGTGTCGGCACAGGATTTTGGTGCAAATGATTGGCTCGTCGATGAGATGTACGAGCAATATCTACAGGATCCTTCTTCCGTAGACCCTGCATGGGTTGAATACTTCAAAACAAATAAGCCAGGTTCTCCTGCTGCTTCAAATTCTTCTGCACCAACTTCTTCTGCGCCTAAGGGTGTGCCTCCAATTCCAAAGGCACAACAACAAGCAGCTACACCTGCGCCTGTTGCACCACCAGTTGCACCAGCACCTGTTGCACAACCAGCACCTGTTGCAGCAGCGCCAGTGTCACAACCAATCGTTCGTGAATCTGCAACTGCGCAACCAACTCCTGCAGATCCAATTGTTAAGCCAGCTCCAGTTTTGATTACACCAGGTGCATCTTCACTTGAACCAATTCGCGGAGTTAGCGCTCGCGTTGTTCAAGCAATGGAAGGATCACTTTCTGTTCCAACCGCAACATCGGTTCGTGCAATTCCTGCGAAGTTGATGATTGATAATCGAATTGTAATTAACAATCACCTAACACGTGGTCGTGGTGGAAAAGTTTCATTCACTCACATCATCGCTTACGCAATGATCAAGGCAGTTCGCGCGATGCCAGAGATGAACGCATTCTTTGGTGAAATCGAAGGCAAGCCAGCAATTGGAAAGCCAGAACACATCAACCTTGGTGTTGCAATCGATTTAGCAAAAGAAGATGGTTCACGTCAGCTTCTTGTTCCATCAGTTAAGGGCTGCGAAGATTTAGATTTCGCACAGTTCTGGAATGCCTATGAAGCACTGATTAAGAAGGCACGTGGCGGATCGCTAACTGTTGAAGATTTTGCCGGAACCACAATGTCGATCACTAACCCAGGAACTATCGGAACTGTTCACTCAGTGCCGCGCCTTGTTCAGGGCCAAGGGTTGATTTTGGGTGTTGGAGCAATGGATTACCCAGCAGAGTTTCAAGGGGCAAGTGAAGAAACTCTCGTAAATTCGGCTGTTAGCAAAGTAATTACTCTTACAAGTACTTATGACCATCGCATTATTCAAGGCGCACAATCTGGTGATTTCTTACGCCGTATGCACGAATACTTGTTAGGTGCAGAAGGTTTCTATGATGAAATTTTCTCTGCGCTTCGTATTCCATACGAGCCAATCCGTTGGGCAAAAGACTTTGCATTTACACGCGATGAGGAAATCAATAAAACAGCTCGCGTTCAGCAATTGATTCAGGCATACCGCACCTTTGGTCACTTGATGGCAGATGTTGATCCACTTGAATATGTTCAGCGTTCACACCCAGATCTGGATGTTGTTACACATGGTCTAACTCTGTGGGATCTTGATCGCGAGTTTGCTACAGGTGGATTTGGTGGCAAGAAGTTCATGCCACTTCGTAAGATCCTCGGAATCCTTCGCGACTCATACTGTCGTTCAATTGGTGTCGAATACATGTACATCCAGGATCCAGTAGAGCGTCAGTGGATTCAAAACAAGGTTGAAATTGGTCACGCCAAACTTCCACGTGAAGAACAGCTACGAGTTTTGCGTAAGCTCAACAGCGCCGAATCATTTGAATCTTTCTTGCATACAAAGTTTGTTGGTCAAAAGCGGTTCTCTCTAGAGGGTGGAGAATCAGTAATTCCACTTCTTGACGCGGTTCTCTCTGCAGCGGCCGAAACTGGTCTTGATGAGGTCTGCATCGGTATGCCTCACCGCGGACGTCTAAATGTGCTTGCCAACGTTGCTGGAAAATCAGCGGGACAAATCTTCCAAGAGTTCCAAGGACATTATGCAGAGAACCAGGTTCAGGGTTCTGGCGATGTGAAGTACCACTTGGGTACATCAGGAGTCTTTACCTCTGAAACTGGCGCACAAACCAAGATTTATCTAGCCGCAAACCCTTCACACCTTGAAGCGGTTAACCCGGTACTAGAAGGAATTGTTCGCGCAAAGCAGGACCGCCTCAATGTTAAGAATGCTTACTCTGTAATGCCTATTCTGCTTCACGGAGATGCATCTTTTGCCGGACAAGGTGTTAATGCCGAAGTACTTCAGCTTTCACAACTAGGTGGATACCGCACAGGTGGAACAATTCATATTGTTGTTAATAACCAGGTCGGTTTCACAACATCACCACATGCATCACGCACATCTGTGTACTCAACTGATTTTGCAAAGATTATTCAGGCTCCTGTGTTCCATGTTAATGGTGATGATCCAGAAGCTTGTGTACGTGTTGCTCGATTGGCCTATGAATACCGTCAAGAGTTCAATAAAGATGTAGTTGTAGACATGATTTGTTACCGCCGTCGCGGACACAACGAAGGTGACGAGCCAAGCTTCACACAGCCATTGATGTACAAGCTGATTGATGCCAAGCGTTCAACACGTACTTTGTACACCGAGGCACTTGTTGGTCGTGGAGATATCACTCCTGAAGAGGCCGATGGAATCGCACGCGATTACCAAGAGCAGCTTGAATCTATATTTGCTGCAGTTAATAACATCGAGCCCGATCATGACGCCAACTTCAAGGCACCCATTGCACCTTCTGCAGAAGCGGTCGACACAGCAATTTCAGAAAATGTTGCTCGTGAAATCGCTGCAACACAATTGGCAGTTCCAGAAGGATTTACTATTCATCCTAAGTTGACTCCACAGCTTGCAAAGCGTGTTGAGTCACTCAACGATGCAACAATCGATTGGTCAACTGGTGAAATGTTGGCATTTGGATCATTGCTTAAGGAAGGCCACCCAATTCGCCTTGCTGGACAAGATGCACGCCGTGGAACTTTCTCTAACCGTCATGCAGTTATCGTCGATAAGGAAAATGGAAACGAGTGGACACCACTTCGTGGACTAATTAGCGATGAGAACCAATTCTTTGTTATTGACTCATTGCTGAGCGAATACGCAGCGATGGGCTTTGAATACGGTTACAGCGTTGAGCGCGAAGAAGCATTGGTTCTTTGGGAAGGCCAGTTCGGTGACTTTGCTAACGGCGCACAGACAATTGTCGATGAGTTCATCTCTTCTGCTCTGCAAAAGTGGGGCGAGCGTTCATCGGTTGTCCTTCTTCTTCCACATGGCTACGAAGGACAAGGGCCAGACCACTCGTCAGCTCGTATTGAGCGTTACTTGCAGCTATGTGCCGAGCAGAACATGACTGTGGCACAACCTGCAAGTCCGGCAAACTATTTCCACTTATTACGTTGGCACGCAAAGAATCCTGCGCGACGTCCGCTAATTGTGTTTACTCCTAAGTCGATGCTTCGCCTTAAGGCTGCAGCATCTGCACTGTCAGATTTCACATCAGGACACTTTCAACCAGTTATTGGTGATGATTCAGTACAGAACGCTTCACGCGTAATTTTCTGTTCCGGAAAGATTTATCACGATCTAGTTGCAGAGCGTGCAAAGCTTGGCGAAACAGGAACTGCAATTGTTCGCGTTGAGCTTTTGTATCCGCTTCCAATTGATGAAATGGTTGCCGAGGCTAACAAGCATCCAAATGCAAACTTACTATGGGTACAAGATGAACCTGCTAACCAAGGTCCATGGTCACACGTTGCATTGCGCACATCGCATGCACATGGTGGACATGGGTTTGGCGAACGCATCTTGCGTCGTATTTCTCGTCGTGCAACGGCATCTCCAGCAACTGGAAGCCATCACTTGCATGAAGATGAGCAAAAGGCATTATTGCTCGAAGCATTTACTCGCTAACCCTTCTTGTATCTAAACAGAACTACGCCAACAACCTCGTTGGCTGGAATCCATCCCCAGGCGCGTGAATCAGTGCTTTCAATATTGTCACCTTGCACCCAATAAATTCCACCATGTGATTTCTGCATGCGCTTCACTAAGAAAATACCTGGTCGTTCTTCTCGCTCAACCACTACAACTTTTCCCAGGATGCGATCGCCAACCGATGCAGTTAGGCCGGCGGGAAACCAAGAAACAAGAAGCCAGTCGCCATCCCTATAGGTAGGTGCCATGGAAGATCCTGAGACCTTGACTGTGCCAAATTTGCTCACGGGCGGTAGTCTCGCACTACTAAGTCGGTAAAACTACAAGGCCCAGTATTCGCCTTGAGTCGAGGAGGAGAAAAAATGTTTTCACCAAAGACAACTGTCTACGCACACTGTGACCTTCCATGTGGAGTTTACGATCCAGCACAGGCAAAGATCGAAGCGCTTTCAGTAAAGGCTTGCATGGAAAAGTACGCAGCAAATCCAGATGCTGATTTCCGCTCACGTTCAGTGGCGATCAAGGAAGAGCGTTCACATCAGGTTAAGGAGCACCTATGGGTGCTGTGGACTGATTACTTCAAGGCTCCACACTTCGAGGCATACCCACAATTGCACTCATTGTTTAATGAGGCAACAAAGCTTGCAGGTGCTGCAGGTACAAAAGGAACTCAAGATGTTGCAGTTGCAGATTCATTGATTAAGAAGATCGATGAGATCGCAGAGATCTTCTGGGCAACTAAGAAGGCGTAATTAGTAGAACTAAGACTTATCGTTTTGAATTAAGTGAAGAGCAGCGGTGCGGGCGAGGAAAGATACTCGCTCCACCGCTGATCTTTTTACTAAAGCTGCTGCAATCTGTCGTTCATTTTCATAGACCTCGCATTCAAAGGTCAACTCTTTCCCTTCGATTTCAATAACGCGAGAAGTTGCACGCAATGATGCACCAATTCCTGCAGGAGACAATGAAATGAATTCCACGCTAATTGGGATAGTTGTTTCACCAGGCTCTAGGTAAAGATCCAAAGACAAGATCGCTGCATGCTCCATCAAATTAATTAGAAGTGATGGCGCAATGATTGGAAGATCACCGATTCCAATTGCAACCGATGTATCGCCTGGGCGAACCACCATCTCGGTGAAACCGACTGCACCTAAAACTTCATTTTGTGGCAACATCGCAATTAACCCTGCCCGTTCAGGCCGCGCGGATCATTCTCATCATTGATAAATCGAATCTCTTCAGTGTGTTCAATAGTTACTTCTCGATGCTCAATCTGGCCAAATTCGTCGATCTCGATTGAAATTTCGGTCATGCTGTATTGCGTAACAACTTCAGTGAAACTTCCAGCCATTTGGGCATGAATCTGTCGGTAAATCGAATCATGCAGATCTTCGGGAGCTTTTTCGTTGCAACTGCGGCGCAATACATCTTGCATCAACTGACGCATCGATTGCTCATGCACAAGTTCGGCTTCACATGCTGGACAGGTAGCAATATGCACCTCGATCAGAGCAATCTGCGGTGCTTCAATGCTTCCTTCGACTAAAAGAACAAAAGAGTTGAGGACTTCATTACAGGCTAGAGAATCTTTATTGCTGTAGAACTCGTTGAAACTCATGATGTGGCCCCCGATTTCTTATCGGTGGAGTAACCCAGTTCTTTTGCATACTCAGTTAACCGTTCGCGCAGCTGTTTTCTTCCCCGATGCAGGCGGGACATTACGGTTCCAGTCGGAACGCCAACAATTTCTGCAACCTCTTTATAAGAAAAGCCCTCTACATCTGCCAAATAAACGGCGATACGAAACTCTTCAGGGATTTCCTGCAAGGCACGCTTAATGTCGCTGTCAGGCAAATTCTCTAACGCTTCTACTTCGGCAGACTTGCCTTGATCACTTGTATGTGAAGCCGCGCTTGCTAACTGCCAATCTTCAATCTCGCCTGAACTGAGCTGTGGTCGACGCTGATCTTTGCGATAGGTATTGATAAATGTTGTCGTCAAAACTCGATACAACCACGCGCGCAAGTTTGTTCCAGGTTCAAATTGATGAAATGAAGCAAATGCTTTCAAATATGTATCTTGAACTAAATCCTTTGCATCATGCGGATTCTTTGTATAACGCAACGCAGCTGCGTACAACTGATCTGTGAAGGCAAGAGCATCGCGCTCGAAGCGGACAGCACGATCCGCTGAGCTCTCTTTCACTAGATCCGTTGACATCGCCTAAAACACTATCGTTAAAAGAGGGTTTCTGGCTCTCCCAAAGGCATTTCCACGATTAAACCTTTTCCATTATTTGCCACGGTATTGACGGCATTTGATACCGGGTGGGCCTTTACGATTGATTCAGGATTCTCAACAACCATTAAGGATTTCAATTCATTCACATCAGTATTGCGGGGATTGAGCCAAGTGTTCCAGCGATCATGTGGCATAAAGACGGGCATGCGACTATGAATACTTTCTAATTCGCCGTGCGCTTCTTGGGTAATAATCGATGCTGTCTCAATGACTTCGCCATTGGGCGCGCGCCAACTGCTCCAGATTCCGGCGATCGGAAGTTGATTACCGTCCTTTGCTGAAATATAGAACGGTTGTTTAGGCGAGTACTTGCCCAATGCAGTTGCCCATTCGTAGTAACCAGTTGCCGGAATTAAGCAACGCGTGGCACGAAATGCATTTCTAAAGGTTGGTTTTTCATGGATCGATTCGTTGCGGGCGTTAATTGCGCGAGATTGCGAAGCACGCGCTTCTTGAAAATCTGTCAGCCAAGGCCCAATTAATCCCCATGAAACAACTGCTAACTCTTTTTGTTGACCAGCATCAGAACCTGATTTGTCACTAGCCCGAACAATGTAAATGGGATTAGTTGGTGCGATATTCCAATTAAGTGGCAAAGAAGTTTCGGGAGCGGTTCCGGTAACTGAGAACTGCTCCACAAGCTCGCGCATATCCGCCGTTTGCGCATAACGTCCACACATAATTAAAGGGTATCGCAGGTGCGCTCAGCGGTTAGACTTAGGCGATGACAAACAACGCCCACTGGCCCGCGATTTACCGCGGCGCAACACCAGTTGATATCAGCGTTGTCATTCCTGGATCAAAATCAGTTACCAACCGCGCCCTTATCTTGGCAGCACAAGCAAAGTCGCCTTCAACTTTGCGTCGTCCATTGGTTTCACGCGACAGCGAATTAATGGTGGCTGGGTTAAAAGCTTTAGGTGTTGGTATTGAAGAAAAGAGCGTTGTTGTAAATGGTCTTGAAGAGTTGCAATGGGTAGTAACCCCTAACACTCTGCGTGGTGGAGTAAAGATAGATGTTGGAAACGCCGGCACAGTAATGCGTTTCTTGCCGCCACTTGCTGCCTTAGCAACAGGTGAAGTTGCATTTGATGGGGACCCACGTTCATATGAAAGACCTTTAGGCCCTGTTATAAAGGCGTTGGAAGAGCTTGGCGTATCGATTGAACACGATAATCGTTATAGCTTGCCCCTGAAATTACAGGGAACAGGTTCGATACCTGGCGGTGCGCTAACAATTGATGCAAGTGCATCCAGCCAATTCTTATCTGCCCTGCTTTTAGTTGCACCAAGTTTTGATCAAGGAATCATCGCAACACATCAAGGCGGATTACTTCCTTCGATGCCACACATCGAAATGACTGTCGATATGTTGCGTGATTTTGGAGCAACTGTTGAAGTTGATTCAGCACAACAAAGCTGGAAAGTTAAGTCAGGTGCATTGCACGGTAAAGATTTAGTCATCGAACCAGACCTTTCTAATGCTGCACCATTTCTTTCATTAGCAATGGTCTGTGGTGGCAGTGTGACGATCGCAGATTGGCCTGAGGCAACTACACAACCTGGCGATCAACTTCGCTCAATTCTTACTTCAATGGGTGCGAGCGTTTCAATGAGTAATGCTGGTTTAACGTTAAAGGGCACCGGCACAATTCATGGAATTGATATTGATCTTCATGATATTGGTGAACTAACCCCATCAATTGCATCACTTGCGGCCCTTGCAGATTCACCTTCTCATTTACGAGGTATTGGGCACTTGCGTCTGCATGAAACTGATCGCCTTGCCGCGTTAACCCGCGAAATAAACGCCCTAGGCGGAAATGTTATTGAAGAAGAGACTGCACTGCACATTACGCCGGCGCCATTACATGCTGGAGTTTTCCATACGTACGAGGACCACCGTTTAGCAACAGCTGGCGCAGTCCTTGGTCTTGTCGTTCCAGGCATCGAAGTTGAAAACATTGCGACAACTCGTAAAACGCTTCCGGATTTTCCAGGACTTTGGAGCTCACTTTTAGTATGAGTCCACGCGAATACGATGAATCAGATGCGCGAGTTCGCCCATCACGTAGCACCCGTCCGCGAAGCAAGGATCGACCATCACATAATGATGCAATTTCAGCTTTAGTAACAACGGTAGATCGTGGTCGCCAAACCTGTATTACAGAAGATGGAACCATTGTTACCGCAATGCGTGCGCGTGAATTGGGTCCAAAATCTGTTGTAACAGGTGACAACGTTTCATTAGTCGGAGATGTGTCCGGTGCCGAAGGTTCCCTGGCACGCATCGTTGCAGTTCAGGAACGGCGCAATTCTTTAAGCCGAACTGTTGATGATGCCGCCCAAGTAGAGCGCACAATTGTTTCTAATATTGATCAATTAGTAATTGTTGTTGCAGCAGCTAATCCTGAACCACGCCGAGGATTAATCGATCGCTTCTTGGTTTCTGCATTTACCGAAGGCATTGTTCCTAAGATTGTTGTGACAAAAACTGACATAAGCCAAGTGCCAGCATTTCTTGCTGAGTATGCAGACTTGGATGTCGAAATTATTCATACAGCGATCAAGAGTGATTCACGAGAAAAAGATTTAGAAAAACTGCATCAAGTCCTAGAAGGCAAGATTTCAGTTCTTGTAGGACATTCAGGTGTTGGTAAATCAACGTTGATCAATGCCTTGGTTCCTGAAAGTAATCGTGCAACCGGTGATGTGAATGAAGCCACAGGCAGAGGTCGCCACACATCATCTAGTGCAATTGCCCTGCCATTAGTCGATAGCGATGGCTGGATCATCGATACTCCCGGAATTCGCGCATTTGGTTTATCCCATATCGATAATCAACGAATAGTTGATGCCTTTAGCGATCTTTCAGAAGTAGCGGCAAACTGTTTATCAAACTGCTCTCATGCTGAAAGCTCATGCAAACTAGATGCGTGGGCATCACCAGATGGGACCCCAAATCCTCACAGAATTGCACGTCTGGCAAGCCTTCGCTCGCTTCTTGCTGTCAAGGACGCACCTATAACGCCTGTGGAATAGACTCACATCATTATGAGCACAGCAGATGGTTCGGCACAGATTCTTGATGATCTGGCCCTTGCCCACGCTTTAGCCGATCTGGCAGATGCAATTTCTTTGGATCGTTATCAATCACAAGATTTAGTTGTTACAACTAAACCCGATAACACACCTGTCACTGATGCAGATCGCGCAGTTGAAACTGCAATCCGAGAAGCGTTAGGTACGCATCGCTCTAGTGATGGTTTAGTCGGAGAAGAATTTGGAAGCGATAAAGGAAGTTCAGGTCGTTATTGGGTCATTGATCCAATTGATGGAACCAAAAACTTTATGCGTGGAGTTCCAACGTGGGCAACTTTGATTGCACTTGTGCAGGTTGATGCATCAGGTGATGAAGAAGTTGTCGTTGGAATCGCAAGTGCGCCAGCATTAGCTAGACGTTGGGCAGCAGCCAAGGGTCATGGCGCAACTGTGCGCTTCAATGGCGCAAGCAATGACCACTCTGAAGATTTTGAAAGTGCACCAGATGAAAAGAAAATTTTAGTTTCAAAGGTTTCTTCCCTTAACGATGCATCGATTTCTTATTCAGATTTTGTCGGCTGGGGAGATCGCCTAGAACCTTTCCAGAAGATGCTTGCTGGTGCTTGGCGCACGCGCGGAATCGGTGATTTCTGGTCGCACATGTTGGTGGCAGAAGGCGCGGTTGATGTTGCAATTGAGCCATCACTAGCGCTGTGGGATATGGCAGCACTGGACATCATTGTTCGTGAAGCTGGCGGAACATTTACAAATACTGCGGGCCACAATGGACCTTTTGGTGGAAGTGGTGTTTCAACAAATGGCGCACTGCACAATGCAGTGATCAATGGTTTGAATCCGTAGAAGACAGAGAAGAAGAGAGCGACGATGAGTACAGAGGCAGGCAAGACACAGGCGAGCAATACACCACTTGAACCAACGACCTTGTCCGTTCAAGGAATGACCTGTTCTTCTTGCGTGAACTCTGTGGAAAAAGCGCTCAATAACGTTGCAGGCGTTAGTGCAACGATCAACTTTGCAACTGAAACCGCGCACATTTTGGCACCAGCTGAAATCACCGCAAAAGATTTAATTAAGATTGTAGAAAAGGCTGGATATTCAGCATCTCTGCTACTTGACGCTCAATCAGTTACTTTGCACAGCAAGAAGTCTTCCCGGGCATTCTTCTTTGCAGCCATCTTTGGAATTCCAGCGGTTGCACTTTCTATGGTCATGAGCTGGCACCACCAAGTAGATATGTGGATTCATGATCTATTAGATACCGCCGGTTTGCCACATCCTTTGTATTCTGCAACTGCATGGTTGGTAATTGCTCTTAGTGCGCCAGTTGTTTTAATTGTCGCCTACCCAATTCATAAAGCGGCGCTTAGAAATCTCAAGCACCCAACTATGGATAACTTGATTTCGATGGGTTCATTAGCCGCATTTGGTTGGTCGATTTACGCCAATTCAACTGGTGCTGGCGATGTTTACACTGAAGTTGCTGCAGGCGTTATCTTCTTTGTAATTCTTGGTCGCTACCTAGAAACTCGAGCAAAGGCTAAGGCCAGCAGTGCACTGTCATCACTTCTTGCATTAGGCAGTAAAGAGGTAACAATTGTTCGTGGGGGATTCCCACTGATTGTTCCAATTGAGCAGTTACAAATTGGTGATGAGTTTGAAGTTCGCCCTGGTGATCGAATTGCAACTGATGGAATAGTTGTTAAGGGTGAAAGCGCAGTTGATAATTCAATGCTTACAGGTGAAGCCAAGCCGATTGATGTCGGCCCAGGCTCTTCAGTCATTGGAGCATCTGTAAACCACAATGGTCGTTTGATTGTTCGAGCAACTCGCGTTGGTAGCGATACTGAACTTGCTCGAATCACTGCAATGGTGATCAGCGCGCAAGGCACAAAAGCTCCAATTCAACGTCTTGCAGATCGAATCAGCGCAGTCTTTGTTCCGATCGTTACTGTTCTTGCAATTGCAACCTTTGCAGGCTGGTACTACACGGGTTCAACACTGACTGAATCAATTTCTATTGCAATTACTGTTCTTGTAATTGCCTGTCCATGCGCACTTGGTTTAGCTACACCTGTTGCACTTCTTGTGGCATCAGGGCGCGGCGCAGCCCGTGGAATTGTGTTGCGCGAACCTAAGGTCCTTGAAGTTGCACGCAAAGTTGATGTCGTCGTATTTGATAAGACTGGCACGCTTACAGAAGCTGTCATGCTTGTGCAGGAAGCAACTATTTCAACAGCAGCAGGTGCGGTTCTAGGTCGCTCCTTTGCCGACATTGTTACAGCCGAGCACATTATTGCTTCAGCACAAGCTATTGAATCTTTGAATAACCACCCTGTTGCACTATCCATTACTCGATACGCATTGGCACAGAGTGGATCTAAATCTTCAATTCCAAACTCTTCGCGTCCAACCTATGCCGTCTCTGATTTTTCAGTGACCCCTGGTTCAGGTGCAGCGGGTCGCGTATCAATGCTTTCGCAATCTCCAGTGGTGCTTATTGGTTCTCCTGCAGCTGTTGCTCACAGCTCAACAGAATTTCATCCAGAGATTAAAGCTGCAGTCGAGCGCGGACATGCTGCGGGATTAACTTTGGCTGTTTTGGCATGGGATGGAGTTGCACTTGCAGTCTTTGCTGTCGGAGATCAGCTGAAAAGTGATGCTGCACAAACTGTCTCTGATCTTCAAAACATGGGAATTACGCCTTGGCTTGTAACGGGTGATAGTTCTGAGGTTGCAGCAACAGTTGCATCAACAGTTGGAATCGATGCAGCACATGTGGTTTCACATGCTCTGCCTGAAACTAAGCTTGAAATCGTAGAACGATTAAAGAGTGAAGGTCACACCGTGTTAATGATTGGCGATGGCATTAATGATGCTGCTGCATTGACCGCGGCAAATCTTTCAATGGCGATGGGTACCGGAACAGATACTGCGATTAATAGCGCGGACATCACTTTGATGAATACTGGTTTAGGTAGCGTTGTTTCTGCACTAAAGCTTTCTACTAAGACTTTAAGGATCATTCGCCTAAACATGGGTTGGGCATTTATCTACAACATAGTTGGCTTACCAATTGCAGCAGCCGGCCTGTTAACACCGCTGTATGCAGCAGCTGCTATGGCCGCTAGTAGCGTGCTGGTTGTTACTAACTCACTGCGCATCAAGTAATTCTCAAAAGCTGATTAATTCTCAGGTGCTGCGTAATTCTTAAGCACTTGCGGCAAGCAAAAAGGGGCCTCTTTCGAGGACCCTTTTTTCATTTAATGACTTTGTTACTAGTAGCGGGGGCAGGATTTGAACCTACGACCTCTGGGTTATGAGCCCAGCGAGCTACCGAGCTGCTCCACCCCGCGTCGGTAGTGCAATCTTATGCGCACCAATAGATAAAGACCAAATCCATGCGATTGCCCGCATGAACTTGGCCTTTATCTTTCTAATTATTTACTTTTTATTTTGCGCATTAATTGCTGCATCCAATGCAGACTTCAATCGCTTTTGTGCTCTGTCATATGCTGCAAAGTCTCCCTTTGCAAGTGCTGCAAGACCATCTGCATATGCCTGCTTTGCACTAGCTAGTGAGTTTGCAAGTGAAGAGTTTGTAGTAGTTCCACTAGTAGTTCCACCACTAGTAGTTCCACCTGCAGCGGTACCGGAGTTTCCACCGAATACTTGATCAAGAGCACCCTTTAATGTGTCGTCATATCCAATTTGATCTCCGAAGGAAACAAGTACCTTTTGAAGCAATGGATATGCAGCGGTGTTTGAAGTCGCCTTTACATATACAGGTTGTACATACAAGAGTCCGCCACCAACTGGAAGCGTCAATAGATTTCCAAGTACAACATCAGAACCACCACGACGAAGTAGTGACAATGAGTTTGCAACTTCAGGCTTAGCTTCAAAGTTAGAAGCAACCTGTGAAGGACCCGCAACGTTTGTGTTACGAGGCAATTGCAGAACTGTCATCTTTCCGTAATCCGGACCTGGATCAGAGTTCACGACTGCAAATGCTGAAAGGTTTTCACGACCACCGCGTGGAACAAATGGAGTAGTCAATGAGAATGCAGGCTTCTTTGAACCTGGCATCTGAAGAGTTAAGTAGTAAGGAGGTTGTGCAGATGCGTTAGCTCCAAATGTTGATGGGTCACGTGGTACGCGCCAGAAATCTTGCCCGCCGTAGAAGGCTTCTGCGGTCTTCACGTGATACGAGCTGAGGATGTCACGTTGAACTCTGAAGAGATCTTCTGGGTAGCGGATGTGCTCTAGAAGCTGGGCAGAGATTTCACTCTTTGGTTTAACAGAATTAGGGAAAGCCTTAGACCAAGTCTTTAGAACCGGATCCTTTTCATCCCACTCGTACAAGGTAACTGTTCCGTTGTATGCATCAACAGTTGCTTTTACTGAGTTACGGATGTAGTTCACGCTCTGGTTACGTTGAGATGCAACTGCTGCAGAGTTAGTAGTTAACGCATCAGCTGTTGCATTAGACAGCACAGTCTGGCGTGAATATGGGTATCCGGCACTTGTTGTGTAGCCGTCGATAATCCAAATAATCTTTCCATCCACTAATGCTGGATATGGATCTCCATCAAGGGTTAACCATGGTGCAACCTTTGCAACGCGATCACGAGGATTACGTTCAAAGAGAATCTTTGAATCCTTGTTGATCAAGTTTGAAAGAAGAATTCTCTGCTCTTGATACTTCAAGGCGAAAACAGCCTTGTTGATCAGAGATCCAACTGGAACTCCACCAGAACCGGTGTATGTGTAGTTGCGCTGACCATTTGCAGATGTGTCATCTGGGTAGTCAAACTCAACTGGAGTATCAGTCTTTACTCCACCAATGATTGAGTAATCAGGAACGTTCTCACCGAAGTAAACACGTGGTTCAAACTTTCCAAGTGCACCTGTTGGTGGAAGGTTTCCAACGCTAAATGATGGCTTTCCATCAGCATCTCGCTCATTTCCGTACGCTGCAACAAAACCGAAACCGTGTGTGTAAACAAGGTGGTCATTGATCCAGTTACGAGATGGGTTACCCGCAATATTTAGTTCACGAACTGCAACAACAACATCGCGCTTGACGCCATTAACTGTGTAGCGATCGATATCTAGTGAATCCGGGAAGCTGTAGTACGGACGAATCTGCTGAAGTTGTCTAAAGGTTGCTGACAAAACATTTGGATCCATCAAACGGATATTTGCAATTGTTGCTGCATCATCTGCAAGCTGGCCAGTATTTGTCGAAACAGTTGCTTGGTAATCCTTCATAGTTACATCGTCGATGCCATATGCAGCGCGGGTAGCATCAATGTTGCGCTGAATAAATGGAGCTTCCTTTGAAGACTCACTTGGCTTTACTTGGAACTGTTGAATCGCACCTGGGTATAGGCCAGCGATTAATACAGAAGAAACAACTAACAATGCTGTTCCTGCAGCAGGAAGTACCCATGAGCGACGGACAATATTTGCAAAGAATAAGAGCGAACAGATAATTGCTATTCCAGCGAGAATCGCCTTTGCAGGCAAAACCGCATTTACATCTGTATAAGTAAGACCCGTTATCAAACGACTTTCTTTCAAAGTTAGGGCGTAGCGATCAAACCAGTAAGCGACAGCCTTGAGCAGAACAACTAGACCGAGAAGCACTGAGAGCTGAACGCGAGCTGCAACTGTTGTGCGATCCTCTGGAACTTGTAGACGAATTCCGCCGTAAAGATAGTGCACCGCAACTGATGCAAGGATTGCAAGGATTGCTGTTGAGATTCCCCATGAAATCAATGTCTGCCAAAACGGTAGACGGAATGCAAAGAATGAAATATCCATATTGAACTGCGGATCTTTAACACCAAATGGTGTTGAGTTCTTAAACAATAACCAGGTGTTCCACATTTGTGATCCGGCAGTACCTGCAAAGTAGAACAACGCAATGCTTAAACCAATAATCAGCGGGCGACGAATAGGTTCAACTTGTGAACGGTAACGTTCTAAGTTGTCTGCCTCTACTGTCATAGGTACATACAGTGGACGTCGCTTGTAGGCCAACAGCACATTGAAAATCACAATGACAGATGTCAGTAAACCTGAAATAACAAAGAGTGTTGCCTTCGTTGTCAGAATTGTTGACCAGGTATTTGTGAAGTTAACTGATTTAAACCACAACCAATCAGCATAGAAACCGCTCAGTGCTGTGAAGAGAACACCGATGGCTACAAGAATTCCAACAGTTATTGCTAGTGGACTCTTGCCACCTTTGAATGGGAAGGATGGGCGTTGAAACTGGGGGTTATTCGTCATGAGGCAAAGTTAGCGCAACGCGAATTACGCCACCAATTAGGAGCCACTATTAGGCGGTCATAAAGGTTAATACTTGCTGAGAATCAACGTCCTGAGCGCTCCAAATAGTTAATTGCTTGGGTCAAAGTGGCAACGGTTATGACCTTGATGCCATCAGGGACATTGCTGATCTCTTCGGCGTTATCTACAGGCGCGAAGAATAGGGTGGCTCCCACTTTTTGGGCAGACATAATCTTTTCGTTGATTCCACCGATTGGACCAACAATGCCCCGGGCAGTGATTGTTCCTGTGCCTGCGATATGTCGTTTTTGGAGCACATCTTTTTCAGTCAGTAATTCAACTAAACCAATTGAAAATACGAGTCCACCACTTGGGCCACCGGTTTCACCAGTCTTAAAAACAATCTTTTTTGCATCGAGTAGGTTGGCACGTTTAATTCCTTGTGATTTTGTTTCAGCCATGATCTCTGGATGTGATTGCAAGTAATTAACTGCAGCAATGATTGCTGTGTCTTGCGACTTCACCATGTCAGCTTTGGCTTGCTTGCTCTCTTCTTCAGTTGAAGTTCCAGGTGGATAGATTGCAGATTTCGGATACACCGCTCTTTCGCCGCTAATCCATGAATACGCAAGTTCTGGTCCAAAAATCCAGGCATCTGGATTTGTCACTCTGATCGACATTAAATCAATACGACCAGATGCTGGATAGTTTGTTAAACCTTTGAATGTGATGACACCTTTAAAAATGTTTTGTGCTTCACCCGGTAAGACAATTGCAAATGGAAGTGGAGCCAGGGTTGCTAAGGCAAAGAATATCCCTAGAGTTGCAGTAACTAATCGTGGAAGTCTAGAAAATCGCATCATCGCTAAGTCTGTTGATCTCGCGCTAGCTTTTACTTGACCGAGTTCGCAGATCCGGAATCATTTTCGGCATCGCGTGCTTGGGAATCGCGGAGAGAATCCTGAAAGCGCTGAAACTGACCAACAGAGCGCTGGGTTTCTTGCTGAAATTTTCCTTGAAACTTTGTAATCCACAGAACGTATCCGAGCGCGCCAATAAGTCCAGCGGCAGGAACGACCCACCAGATTAATGCTGCAAAAGCGTTGGACATGAGCCCAGCCTACTGGTTGTAACTGCCCAGCGCTGACCGGGAAAACGCGTTGGAATAGAAAAGGGTGCGAAGTTGTTCTAACACTGGGAGGATTGTTCCATGACACCTTTTGGCTTCACACCAGGAAACTCGGATGACTCAAACGAGCCAGTCGATTTTGCTGCGATGATGCAACAGATGCAACAACAGATTCAAGAACAGTTCTCAAAGCTTGGAATCAATGCTTCAGGTTTTGGTGGCTCAACTGAAGCGCTACCTAAAAATCTTGTACGCGATACCGCCAAGAAATTTGCAACTGCTCAAGGCTCTGCGCCCATTGGTGCAAACGATGTATCTGAAGTTGAGCAGGCGATCTCTATTGCAGAGCTGTGGCTAAACGATGCAACTTTTTTCCCACAATCTCCTAACTCCGGAAGCGTCGCCTTAGCCCGCACCGATTGGGTTGATACAACTTTGGCGGGTTGGCAAACAACTGTTGAACCATTAGCACTTGGTTTGTCATCTGCAATCGGTGAATTGCTTAATCAAGCACAGGGCGATAGCCAATCGCAGGACAATCCCTTTGGTGCGGATAATCCCTTTGGTCAAGGCAATATGCAGATTCCAATCGGAATGATCTCGGCCCTCTTAAACTCTTTTATTGGCTCACTGGTTGCTACGCAGCTCGGCCAAGCAATTGGCGGCTTAGCAGGCAAAGTAACTGGGGCTCATGATGTTGGTTTACCTCTGATTGATGGGGCTTATCCAACGCTTGTTCCGCAAAACATCAAGGTGTGGGCAACCGACCTTGATATTCCTATGGATGAGATCCGCATCTTCCACGCATTGCGCGAAGCTGCCGTTGCACGTTTGTTTGCCCATAATCCTTGGTTAGTTTCTTACATCCGCACCGCAATCACTGATTACGGCAAGGGAATCAACATTGATATGGATGCGATTCAAGAGCAAGCACAACAGGCTCTTGAATCAGGCAATGGTTTTGATCCTTCAAATCCAGAAAGTTTTTCTCTCGCGCTCAACGATGGAATTTTCACACCGCAAGAAACTCCGGCTCAACGCGCAGCACTAACAAAATTAGAAACAGCTCTTGCATTAATTGATGGCTGGAGTGAAGAAGTTGTCACACTTGCTGCAGGAGATCGACTTCCTAACATTGGTGCACTTCAAGAGACGCTGCGCAGAGCTCGCGCAACATCTGCGCCAGCACAACAACTCTTTTCATCGTTATTTGGTTTGCAAGTTTCACCTCGACTTGCACGAGAAGCATCTGCATTTTGGAAGCAGGTTCGCGAGCTAAAAGATGTTGAAGCGCGTGATCGTGTGTGGAGTGGAATTCTTCCAACTGCAGATGATCTGCTGACACCTGAGAGCTTTCTGAAGAGCTTAGAAGTCCCAGATGATCTATCGGGGTTGCTCTAGTTAATTGATTACTCTGTACCAACACATCATTCTTGGCGGCAACCCTGCCCAAAAATGTTAACTGTGCCCACAAATAGAAAAGCGAACTCCCCGGTCACTTGCTCTAAGTCAGCCTTCCCCTTGCTGACGTAGAACTGTTATCCGAGGAGTTCGTGGTCGTAAAGTAAGTCTTTCTGGGCGGTTTATCAAATGAGAATCACGTTGACAAAGGGCATTTTTCTCCGATATTGAAGATTTTTTGGAACGAAGTTTCTAAAAGAAATCGCGTCATCCATCACTCAATCTCTCAAGGTTTAGTTGAGAGATGATTTACTATTTTTCAATGTCCAACCACCAGAGTTTTGTTCCAGAAGGTGAGAGCGAAAATTCGCACGCCTTTGTGGAGCAGACCTTGGATGGCGAAACTTTGCCGGGAATCTCAGAGGGCGAGATCGTTGTCATCAGATCAACTCGTCGGAAGAAAAACATCTCGGCCTATCGCCAAGGCGGTCGCATCGTGGTTTCGATTCCGGCCCGAATGAGCAAGGCAGATGAGCGAGAAATGGTTCCTCAAATGGTGGCCAAGATTCGAGCGCAAGAGGCTGCAGCGACAATGAGCGAGGAAACCCTGCAAGCGCGAGTCGATGAGCTGCTGACCGAGTTCACCCCCGAGATCACATTGCGCCCATCTGCCATCAATTGGCGGGGAATGCGCGAGCGCTGGGGCTCATGCACCGGCACCGACCGAACCATCAGGATTTCAGACCGACTCAAGGGCGCTCCCGATTATGTGGTGGATTATGTCCTCTTCCATGAGGCGATCCACCTGCAGTACTTCGACCACGGACCCGAATTCAAGGCGCTGTTGGCCAGATTCCCGCTTGAGGACCAGGCTGAGGCGTATTTGAGCGGGTATGAGGCTGCCGAGAACGCCCTGACCGCCCCAGAAGCTCTAAAAAAACTCCTAAATAAAGAGGGTTAGATAGGCGTGTTTGAGCGTGATGGCGAGTAATCTCGTACACAACGCCTGCCCCATACGGGGAGCATCCCAATGGGATCGCACGCGTCGATAGGAGGAAGAACATGACAGCAGAGACATACAAAGGTGACGCTTACTGCGTTAAGTGCAAAGAGAAGCGTGAATTCGAGGGAACTGTAAAGGTCTCAGACTCTGGTCGTCGCATGGCACAAGGCATCTGCCCAGTGTGTGGCACCAAGGTCAATCGCATCCTTGGCAAAGCACAGTAATTAAATTTCGTTTCGGGTAAGTGAGCTCGATTTCACTTAAGAACGTCTAGCGTTACGAAAGGCCCTCGCACTATTTCGGTGCGGGGGTCTTTTGCTTTCCACCTATCTATTTCTCTCATTTCGTATTTCTCCAATCGGCGTGACTCCAAGATTTCTCTCGGTAATCAAAATCTAAGGCTCTCCACAGATTCCAAGGGCTCCAAAAACTGATGCGCTCGCCATAACCATTGTTGGGCCATGACAACATTCATTGAAAAACAATCCGATACTCAGGGGCTTCTGGCACTTGATGAGGAAGCTTTACAAACCCAAACAGGGCAACCCGAGAGAACGCGTCGGAAGTATGTACGCGGATCACGGCCAGCACGTATAACCAAGATTTCAATTGAACACAACGATTCCGCAGTCACTTTCGAAGCTAAACCGCGTTTGAAAACCGGCGTCCAGATAAGTGTTCCAATGGCAGAGGTAGAAAAATCTCTTATCATCGCTACCGCTCATCGAGCAATCACGATTCATCACCCTGGAGCACGTGCGATCATTGCAAAATTTGATGGTGAACATAGCGCACATCAAATTAGTGATGAAGTAAATGCGCCGATTGAAGTAGTTGAAAATGTAATTATTGAATTATTAGATGCTCAGTTAGTTGATATCAATAAATCAAAAGTCAGATTACACAATCGTTTTCAATCACATATTGCAGAAAGGGCAGCTCACACAGAAGATCAGAGCAATGATGCTTCATATCGGCAACTCCAACAACGCATGATTTCGGAACTCAGTCAGACAACTTGGGTTACAGGCGTCCTTGATGGCGGCGTAGAACTCTTATCGGCACGACAAAGTTTTGGGGTAGAAATATATGGCAGCAATCGCGTTGCATCACTTATCTATAACGGATTACTTGCAAGCGGAGTTACAAACACACGATTTTCAATTACTTCACGTCGAGCAATCTCGTCCATTGGCGATTCAGATTTAGGGACAGGAATCCTAAGAACAACTGACTATGGATTGAATTATGTGGCCCGAATGGAGGAGTTAGCACGAGAATGGTCGCTTTTTCCGACACCATCAAAAAATGTAAAGGGAAGCATTGATGCCCTGATTCCCGAAAGAAACCTTCGGATTGTTGTTGGTCAATACCCGGGTGAACTGATTGATCAACTGATGCGAGATGACATGGAGCATTTCTTTGTTGGACAGATTGTTGGCGGAGCGGCCTTGTGTGGACCGCTTGTTGTACCCACCAAAACACCTTGCAAAAGCTGCATTGAAATCGGCACAAGTGAGCGTTACGGAATAGAAGAACTAGAACCCGTGAACTCTCATTGTGATGAGCTTCCGATATCAGTTGGGTATCAAGTTGCAGGTGTTGCAACGCAAGCAGTTCTTCAATTAATCGATACGGGAACCAGTGAATTTATTGGGTCGCAGTTGACCTTTGATTACTTATCTCCAGCCCCAGGTGCGCTCACTCGATTTGCCCGTCATCCAAAGTGCCGGTGTCAGTGGATATAAATATGGAGTATCCACAGGGAATTCTTTTGCCAAGAGAGCAATTTCCACAACAAAGAAAATATCCACTAGGCCTGCAACTAACTACATCTCTAACTAACTACTTACATTGAAAGAGGAAAAAATGAGCAAACTCCTAGAACGAGCTTTTGTCACTGAGTTAATTTTTCGCCAGAAGCTCACAACAATCCAGCAAAACTTCTTCGCACGACTTAAAGATGATCGCGGAGATGTGCCAGGGTGGGTACTTGTTGTTTTGATGACGACTGGACTTGTCACCGCGATTTGGACAATCGCAGCTCCACGTTTAACCGCCATTTTGAAGAATTCTTTGGATTCTATGAACGGCATTCGTTAAGTGTTTTTGCGCATACGTGGGCATTTGTCCCGCGAGGATGGAAATGTTGAAAGTGCGTTAGTTCTTATTCCTATGCTCTTTCTTTTCCTCATTGGGGCACAACTAATCGCCGCAACAGATCTACGCAACGCAGATCTGGCCATGGCTCAAGGTGATGCGGCTAGACGCGCAATTTCCCAAGAGTTTCATGCCGACGATCAAGTTGTGGAGATAGGTGGCGGGATTGAAAAAATACGTGTCTTGATCACGCACCGCTCGAATAGCGTTTTGCAATTAGTTCCGGGACTCATTGAAATATTCGGCGGTAATCCCAAGACGCAAGTTGTTGGGATCTCTGTGATCGAGCCAGTTAATGATTAAGAGATCAAGTCAAACAATGAGTAAGCACCTAAGCCAAACAACCAATAAGACCGCAACTTTGTGGCGAAAAACCAGGATGCATGTGCGGCGAGAAGACGGGGGAGCAATTGTCGAATTTGTTGCATTGGCGATTCCGCTCTTTATTCCAATATTCATATATCTGAACAGTTTTTCATCCATTAGCGCAAATGAAGTTATTGCTCGGTCGATGGCACGTGAAGTACTAAGGGTGTACGTAATTAGTGAAAATGACGGAGCAGCGCGGAATCTATCGAGCAGCGCGACACATTTGTTAGCAAGACAGTGGAATTTAAGCTCCAGTGAAATTTCAACCCTTCGAACTCATCTGGATTGCTCGCACTCCCCATGCTTAACGGCTAATGGCCGAATCAAAGTAACGATTTCATTTGTTGATGATCAGACTCAAAGAGAGGTTTCAGCCAGTGCGCAAGAGCATCTCAGTCCCTGGCTATAGTCTGAAAGAAAGATTCAAATCTGAAGCTGGATCAATATCGGTGATTGTGATTGGACTCTTCGTAATTACCGTTGCTTCCCTGATGGTAATGACAGATGTTTCCTCGATAATCGTTGCTAAACGTTCTCTGGTGCAAGCAACTGAGGCAGCCGCGCAAAGAGGTGTGCAGAGTTTAGATAAGAACAAGTATTACGAGGGCAAAGGAAATATGTTTACTGTTCCCTTGGCAATTGCAACACAACGAGCTCATCCAGTAATTCCAATCGATTGCACACGGGGTGGGGTCGAAGTTCTACTGGAACTTAACTCGTGGAGCAATGATGAGAGCGATATGAAGTGGCATCAATTAAAGGGCATCGAACTAACTAATTTTGATTGTGATGGCTCATCTCTAGAAATAAGTACACGATCCGAGATGAATCTTCCTTTCCAGGTTCCATTTTCCAGAACAAATTCAGTGTTTTTGACTGCTACTGCGGGAACAACAAATAAGGTTCAAGAGGGCTTCTACTTGTTTGGAATTCGGATTAATTGATAAACCAATTGGTATTAACGCAACATTAAGCGGTCCATCGCCAGGTCTCATGCGTTCGCATGCGCATCCTTGGTTGGCTATCCTTAACCCATGGCCGCACGCGAATATCAATTAGAGATCGATGCGATTGATGCAACCCTTGTTTCGATTGAAAAGGTTTTGGATCTGCCTAAGCTGCGCAAGCAGGCTGAAGAGTTAGAGGTAGAAGCGGGAGTCCCGAATCTTTGGGATGACCCAGAGGCGGCGCAAAAGATTACAAGCCGCTTATCTCGTGT
>JBJONF010000008.1:0-47673 GCA_046051985.1 Actinomycetota bacterium | reverse complement strand
ACACGGTTTCAGATTCTATTTCACTCCCCTTTCGGGGTTCTTTTCACCTTTCCCTCACGGTACTAGTCCGCTATCGGTCATCAGAGAGTATTTAGGCTTAGCGGGTGGTCCCGCCAGATTCATACCGGATTCCTCGAGTCCGGTATTACTTGGGATACCAATAATGAGTTAAAAGTGTTTCGGCTACGGGGATCTCACCCTCTGTGTCTGGCTTTCCCACGCCATTCACCTACACAATTAATTTCTGACTCATTGAAGCAACGGCAGTCGCTTCTAACTGGTCCCACAACCCCAATACTGCAACGCCTGCCGGCTTGGCACAGTACTGGTTTGGCCTCTTCCGCGTTCGCTCGCCACTACTAACGGAATCACGGTTGTTTTCTCTTCCTGTGGGTACTGAGATGTTTCACTTCCCCACGTTCCCTTTATCTACCCTATATATTCAGGTAGAAATAACTGGACATTACTCCAGCTGGGTTTCCCCATTCGGAAATCCTCGGATCAAAGCTCGTTTGACAGCTCCCCGAGGCTTATCGCAGCCTACTACGTCCTTCATCGGCTTCTGATGCCAAGGCATCCGCCATGTGCGCTTAATAATTTGACCACAAAGATGCTCGCGTCCACTGTGTAGTTCTCAAAATACGGGCGGTACTCAATAAAGCCTTGAAGACCTTCGACATAAAATCGTGGTTTCTTCGCCTTATTAAGCCCAGAGGTTTGGCTTTAACAGCCGTCCCCTCAGGACCCAACAACGTGCCTAGTTAATTTTCACTCAGAGCTAATTTTCCACTCTCCGAAGAGTTGTACTAATAGATGATTTTTTAAACAAACCTAAGTCAATGCTCCACTTATGAGCTCAACTACTAAATCCCGAAACCTTGTCCGAGTGAGTTGATTGCTCCTTAGAAAGGAGGTGATCCAGCCGCACCTTCCGGTACGGCTACCTTGTTACGACTTCGTCCCAATCACCGATCCCACCTTCGGCAGCTCCCTCCTTGCGGTTGGGCCACTGACTTCGGGTGTTACCGACTTTCGTGACGTGACGGGCGGTGTGTACAAGCCCCGGGAACGTATTCACCGTAGCGTTGCTGATCTACGATTACTAGCAACTCCGACTTCATGGGGTCGAGTTGCAGACCCCAATCCGAACTGAGACTGGCTTTATCGGATTCGCTCCACCTTGCGGTATCGCAGCCGTTTGTACCAGCCATTGTAGCATGCGTGCAGCCCAAGACATAAGGGGCATGATGATTTGACGTCATCCCCACCTTCCTCCGAGTTAACCCCGGCAGTCTCCTGTGAGTCCCCAACTAAATGCTGGCAACACAGAACGAGGGTTGCGCTCGTTGCGGGACTTAACCCAACATCTCACGACACGAGCTGACGACAACCATGCACCACCTGTATACAGACCTTGCGGCTATGACATCTCTGCCATATTCCTGTATATGTCAAGCCTTGGTAAGGTTCTTCGCGTTGCGTCGAATTAAGCCGCATGCTCCGCTGCTTGTGCGGGGCCCCGTCAATTCCTTTGAGTTTTAATCTTGCGATCGTACTCCCCAGGCGGGGCACTTAATGCGTTAGCTGCGTCGCAGAAACCGTGGAAGGTTCCCACAACTAGTGCCCACCGTTTACGGCCTGGACTACCAGGGTATCTAATCCTGTTCGCTCCCCAGACTTTCGCTCCTCAGTGTCAGTATTGGCCCAGAGACCTGCCTTCGCCATTGGTGTTCCTCCTGATATCTGCGCATTCCACCGCTACACCAGGAATTCCAGTCTCCCCTACCAAACTCTAGCTTGCCCGTATCGAATGCAGGCCTGAGGTTGAGCCTCAGGTTTTCACATCCGACGTAACAAACGACCTACGAGCTCTTTACGCCCAATAATTCCGGACAACGCTTGCACCCTATGTATTACCGCGGCTGCTGGCACATAGTTAGCCGGTGCTTCTTCTGTAGGTACCGTCACTTTCGCTTCTTCCCTACTGAAAGCGGTTTACAACCCGAAGGCCTTCATCCCGCACGCGGCGTCGCTGGGTCAGAGTTTCCTCCATTGCCCAATATTCCCCACTGCTGCCTCCCGTAGGAGTCTGGGCCGTGTCTCAGTCCCAGTGTGGCCGGTCGCCCTCTCAGGCCGGCTACCCGTCGTCGCCTTGGTGAGCCATTACCTCACCAACAAGCTGATAGGCCGCGAGATCATCTTCAACCGAAAAACTTTCCAAATCCACAGATGCCTGTAGATCTCATATCCGGTATTAGCCCCGTTTTCACGGAGTTATCCCAGAGTTGAAGGCAGATTTCTCACGTGTTCCTCACCCGTTCGCCGCTAATTCACACCCGAAGGTGCTTCATCGCTCGACTTGCATGTGTTAAGCACGCCGCCAGCGTTCGTCCTGAGCCAGGATCAAACTCTCCATAGAAAGTTTTCATCTTGGCGATCAGACAAACAAACTGTCGTTTAATTTGTCATTTATATACCAAAGGAAATCAACGGGTATAGCTTTTTATGGCTATACCTCATTGAGGTATTTATATATTTGCCGTGGTTGTTAATTAATCAAAAAGCACTGTAAAACAATGATTTTTCGCTATTGAAAGCATGACTAAATAAGCCACTATTGGCATTGACTTATGGCACGCTGTTGAGTTCTCAAGGTACGGATGCGCACTGCTTTTCAGGATTCCTCCTGATTTTCAGGGCAGATCGCCAAACTTAGTGCATGCACGCAGGCGCGGTCAAACCGCACCTTCGAGAGTTACTAGATCTGGCTGACGCTCAATTACTTGAGCATCTGTGCCTACTGTCCGGCCTAAATCGTCCGTTCCCAGCAAGGAGCGTAACTATACATAGCAGGCTTGGACCGGTCAAATCGGGCTAGCTGGATGTCGTTCCTGTTGCCTAAATACTTAAAAATGCGAATTATGCACGCCCGCTAACGTTTCTGGGCAGATTGCCGGTTTTTAGGCCAGTTCGACTGCGGCCAGATCTCGCTTGCCTTTTCGCAAAACCGCGTATTTTCCGCATAAAAAGTCAGATTTTGAGGGGCGAAAATCCTCTCCAGAAATCTTCTCATTATTGAGATATGCGCCACCTTCTTTAACGATGCGGCGAGCAGCAGATTTCGAGTCAACAACGCCAGTTGCTGCTAGGAGATCTACCCAGGTAGGTATTTCATCGTTGGCAGAAATTGTTGTTCGTGGAAGTTCAGCGAGTGCTGATGCAAGTGTGGACTCATCAAGTTCAGAAAGTTCACCTTGACCAAATAATGCACGTGCTGCAGCTTCTACACGTTGTGTTGTTTCTTCTGAATGAACCAAAGCAGTTAATTCACGTGCCAAAGCACGGTGGGCTTCACGTAATCCAGGATTCTCATTATGCGATTTTTCTAACTCTTTGATCTCATCGTGTGATTTGAAGGAGAAAACCTTCAAGAAATTGATTACGTCTTTGTCGTCAGAGTTCAGCCAGAATTGGAAAAATGCATAGGGAGATGTCATCTCTGGATCAAGCCAGACAGAGCCTCCGGCAGTCTTACCGAACTTAGTTCCATCGGCCTTCATCAATAGCGGAACGGTTAAAGCATGACCACTTCCTTGTTCGACACGACGAATCAAATCTAAACCAGCAACGATGTTGCCCCATTGATCGGATCCACCAACTTGCAAAGTACAGTTGTTGCGCCGGTACAGTTCGAGGAAATCGTAAGACTGTAAAACTTGATATGAAAATTCTGTATATGAAATTCCACCGCCTTCAAGGCGAGCCGAAACGGAATCCTTAGAAAGCATTTGATTGACGCTGAAGTGTTTTCCAATGTCGCGCAAGAATTCAATCGCGCTAAGTGGTGAAGTCCAGTCAAGGTTGTTAACAACTAACGCGGGATTCTTCGGTGTATCAAAATCAAGGAATGCAGAAACTTGCTTTCGAATACGATTAACCCAGCCTTCGACTATTTCAGTGCTATTAAGCGTGCGCTCTTCGTTCTTGCCACTTGGATCCCCGACCAAACCGGTAGCTCCACCAACCAGTGCGATTGGATTGTGACCAGCTAATTGGAATCGACGAAGGACCAGCAGAACAACCAAGTTTCCTGCGTGCAAAGATGGCGCAGTTGGATCAAAACCCACGTACAGCGTGGTCGGCTTCTTCAGTGATTCAAGAAGTGCAGCCTCATCAGTTGATTGGGCCAATAATCCACGCAAGCGGAGATCTTCGATCAGGTTCATGCGCTCATCATCTCTGAAAATGCCTTCTGCTTGTTGGCAATTTCCTGGTTAGTTTTTGCGTTGGCAGCTAAAGCCTCTTTGATTTGTTGTGCCACTAGCGCTGGCGCTGTGCCACCCGAAGTGGTTCTCGAGTTGAGTGCTCCATGAACAGTAAGAACTTCGCGCACTCCCTCATCAAGTTGCGGGTGTACTGAAGCAAATTCTGCATCAGTGAGTTGATGAAGTTGACGATCGCTTGCTTCGCATATGGTCACACATTTACCAGCTGCTTCATGTGCCTGCGCAAATGGAACATTCTTCTTTGCTAGATAATCAGCGATCTCAGTTGCTAACGAAAATCCAGTTGGAGCAGCAAGTGCCATTTTGTCGCGATCAAAACCCGTTGTTGCAACCATTCCGGTCACGGCAGGCAGGACTAACACCAAAGTATCGAAGCTGTCGAACAAAGGCTCTTTATCTTCTTGTAGGTCTCGGTTGTAGGCAAAGGGCAAACCCTTCAGCATTGTGAGAACGCTCATCAGATTTCCAACTAAGCGACCCGATTTTCCACGAGCAAGTTCGGCTATATCTGGGTTTTTCTTCTGAGGCATGATTGAAGAACCAGTTGAATATGCATCTGAAACCTTTGCCCACGCAAATTCTTGGGAACACCATAAGGTCCACTCTTCACCAATTCTGGAAAGATGAGTACCGATCATTGCGCAAATAAATAGCGCTTCTGCAACGTAATCACGATCGCTGACCGCATCAATACTGTTGGCAAAGGTGGATTCGAAACCTAAATTCTTAGCGGTGAATACGGGTTCTAGTGGAAGCGATGATCCAGCCAGAGCCCCAGCACCAAGCGAACTAACAGATGTACGCGATAACCAATCATTAATGCGATCTAGATCTCGCGCAAATGCATGTGCATGCTTTGCAAGTTCGTGACCGAAAGAAACTGGTTGTGCATGTTGAATGTGAGTAAATCCTGGTGCTGGATCATTGACGTACTCTGCAGCTTTCTCCAGAATTGCTGTCTGTAAATGGGTAAGCAAGGTAGCGATTTCCAACATGTGATCAATTGAAAAGAGTCGAAGATCAGTTGTCACTTGATCATTGCGAGAACGACCAGCACGAAGTGATCCACCGACTGCGCCCAACTTCTCAGTTAAACCACGCTCGAGAGCGCTATGTACATCTTCATCAGAATCAATGGCTACGAAACTGCCTGCTGCGACTTCCTGCGTAAGTTCCTTTAATGCTTTGATAATTGCATCAGCATCCGCAGTGGTAATTAGGCCGCTCTTTTTGAGGACAGCCAAGTGAGCCATGGATGAGCGAAGGTCATACGGTGCTAAGCGCCAATCAAAATGCACGCTTCTGGAGAGGGCAAAGACAGAGTCCTCTGGACCCTGCCTAAAACGTCCGCCCCATAGAGCCATTACTTCCTCTTCCCATCACCTTGTGCGTAAGTCAGCAATTCTTTCGCTAAATGAGCTCCGCCTGTGGCTCTCTTGGATACCAAAATAATCGTGTCGTCCCCAGCAATCGTTCCGATAACACCAGTTAGCCCGGCATGATCCAAAGAACTGGCGAGAAATTGCGCCGCACCTGGCGGAGTATGAATAACTGCCAAATTGGCGCTGTGATCAACTGACAGAATCAATTTCGACGGCATTGGAGTGCTGCGAACGATGGCATCTTCGGAGCTTTCACGAATTTGGTAGGTACTTTCGCCAACCTTATTGCGAGCACGTACGGCTCCAATTTCTTCAAGATCCCGGCTTGCCGTCGCTTGAGTCACTTTGTAACCAGCCTTCTTCAGCAGAATCACTAGATCTGATTGTGAATGTACCTGGCCGGCTTGAACCAATGCGATCGCCTTAGCTCTACGCGCAGAAACAGATTGAGCATTACTTGGCATCTGAAGTCACCTTCTTGAATATTGAAATGAACTTTTTGATCTGTGCATCAGTCACGATCAAAGCAGGCGCTATACGAATAGTTGTTGGATTAGCCGCATTAACCAAAACTCCAGCATCCCGCATAGCCGTTGCAATTTCTGGTGCCTTCAATTCTTCAAGTTCAATACCTATTAACAAACCGGCCCCGCGTATTTCTTTGATTCCTGGGATAAGCGCTAGTTCTTGAATGAGGTAATCTCCTTGTTTCTTAACTTTGTTCAGCAATTTTTTTGATTCGATTACATCAATCGCTGCTAAACCAGCTGCGGTAGTAACGGGATTTCCACCAAAAGTCGATCCATGATCTCCGGGTTGAAAGAGATCTGCAGCTTTTCCTAATGCGATCATTGCGCCTAGCGGTAATCCACCGCCCAAGCCTTTTGCCAAAGTTATGACATCTGGAGTTATTCCAGAGTATTCATAACCAAACCAATCACCAGTGCGACCCATTCCGGTTTGTACTGCATCGATAACAAGCAGTGCACCTTTGTCATCACAGATCGCACGAAGTTGTTGCAAGTAATCTATTGGTGGAACAATTACTCCAGCTTCGCCCATGATTGGTTCAATAATCACCATCGCGGTTTTCTTACTTACGGCTTTACGCATGGCTTCTATGTCACCATAGGGAACATGCTTAACGCCTTTAATAAGCGGCAAGAAAGGTTCTCGCTTGGAAGGTTGTCCTGTCAGGGATAACGCGCCCATGGTGCGGCCATGGAAAGCACCTTGGGCTGCAACAGCTCGAACTTTGCCGGTGCGTCTGGATAATTTAAAGGCCGCTTCATTAGCTTCAGCACCAGATTGACAGAAGAATACTTTTGCACTTTTTTCACCTGTCATAGCCACAAGTTTTTCCGCCAACGTAATGGCGTTGGGATGTGCGTAAAAGTTGCTGACATGACCAAGGGTTGAAACCTGCTTGGTAACTGCCTTCACAATCGCTGGATGCGCATGTCCCAAAATGCTGGTTGCTATACCGCCAAGGAAGTCGAGATATACCTTTCCGTCTGCATCGGTAACAACAATGCCTTTTCCCTTGGTTAAGGTGATTGCAGGAGTTCCGTAATTGTTTTGTACAACAGAATTCCAACGATTTAACATCTTCTTATTGCTCATGCCACCACCAGCGTTCCGCCTTGACCAGCAAGTGCTGATGCAAAGCTATCAGGATCTGTTCCATCAATAATTCGCACAGCCTTTGCGCCAAAGGACAAGGCATCGAGTGCGGCCTGCACCTTTGGAGCCATACCTTGCGCAAAACCAGCCTTAATTGATTCGAGTTCGGCGGCACTAATGTGATCAATGAGAGAACTTTTGTCCGGCCAATTCCGATAAATTCCTGCCACATCGGTCATGATGATTAAAGCGGACGCCTGTAACGCTGCTGCGATTGCAGCTGCCGCAAAATCTGCATTGACATTTAAACCAGTCTTGAGATCTTCATCAGATGAAACTGGTGCAACCACAGGCACTACACCGATTTCAAGAAGCTCCAAAAGTTGTGTGGGGTCAACAGACTGCACTTCACCGACATAGCCCAGATCAGCAGGTGTGCCATCGATCAAAGTCGTACGACGTTTCGCGATAACCGTTGGTAATTGACGGGCCGAGACTGCCTGAGCTTTAATTCCTGAATTGCTTAATGTGGTTGCAACTTGCTGGCCAACTTGATTGACAAGTACATTCTCAACAACCTCAAAAATCTCTTTGGTTGTAACCCGAAATCCGCCGATCCAATCGTTGCTGATCGCCTTGGCTTTGAGCGCTGCATCAATTTGTGGTCCTCCACCATGAACAACAACGACTTTTTCGCCTTGAGCCAACGCAGCCGAGATGGCTTTGGCAAAATTACCGTTCTCATCTTTCATCGCGTGGCCACCGAATTTGACTACGATCATGAGGAATACGCCGAATTCTCGTGAACGTAATCGTGTGAAAGATCGTTAGTTAGAATTGTTGCGTTGGCATCTCCTACCTTCAGATCGATTTCGATCTCTACCAAACGTGCAGCGAAGTTCACCGTTGATTTATCAGCATCAGGTGCGCTATCGGTGCAAACCTGTACTCCGTTGAGTCTTACATCGATCTTCAATGGATCCAAGTGCGCATCAGCTGTCCCAGCTGCCGCCAGAACTCGGCCCCAGTTTGGATCCCCACCAAATATCGCAGCCTTCAAAAGATTGTTACGTGCACACGCGCGACCAACTTCGACTGCATCTTGTTCCGTCGCTGCATTGAGCACCTTAATGGCAACTGTCTTCGTGGAGCCTTCAGCATCTGCGATCAACTGGTCTGCCAACGAACCACATACTTGCATCAATGTCGATTCAAGATCTTGATCAGAAATTGACACTCCACTAGCACCTGAAGACATAAAGAGAACAGTGTCATTTGTCGATGTGCAACCATCGGAATCAATGCGGTTAAAGGTTCGGTCCGTTGCGCGTTGGAAAATATCTTGTGCATTTTTTGAAACAATCGCATCAGTCATAACCACTGATAACATCGTTGCAAGTGCGGGGGCTAACATTCCGGCACCCTTGGCTATTCCCGCAAACTGTGTACCATCAACAGATGCGATAGAAATTTTAGGAACTGAATCTGTTGTCATGATCGCTTGTGCGCTGCTCTGTAAACCATCTTCATTCAAGTTGATCGCGATCGAATCTAGCCCGGAAACAATTTTGTCCATCGGTAGGAGCTCACCAATAAGGCCGGTTGAGCAAACAATTACTTCACCCGATGAGACATTGAGCAACTGGCCAACATGCTCAGCTGTTCTATGTGTATCGGCAAACCCCTGAGGTCCTGTGCAGGCATTTGCTCCCCCACTATTGAGAACAACCGCTCTAACGATTCCGCCCTTTGCGACCTGGCGAGACCAGGTAACAGGAGCGGCAACCACCTTGTTTGTCGTAAAAACAGCGGCCGAAGCGAAGTGTGGGCCTTGGTTTTCAATCAAAGTTAAATCAAGTGCACCATTACTTTTCAATCCAGCAGCGATTGAGGCAGACCTAAAACCCAGAGGGAGCTTCATGCACCAATACCATCTAACGCAAGGCCACTGATTTCCGACAAACCACAGATCAAATTAGCGTTCTGAATTGCCTGACCTGCGGCTCCCTTACCCAAATTATCGATCGCTACGGAAACAACTAAACGATTGGTGTGTTGATCTACTGCAACTTGGATTTGTACCTTATTGCTACCGTTAACAGCGCTGGTCTTAGGCATTTGACCTAGAGGCAAAAGATCTACAAAGAATTCATTTACATAATGCTTCGCATAAAGATCGTGAGCCTGCTCAGAAGTGAGAGTCTTTGTAAGTTTTGCCGTAATTGTGGCAAGAATTCCCCTAGGCATTGGAGCCAAAATCGGCGTGAATGAAATCTTCGCCTCTTTTTGCGCAACTGCTGACAACGCTTGTTCGATTTCAGGCGTATGTTGATGCACTCCCCCGAATTTATACGATGAGAGTGAACCCATAACTTCACTACCAATCAGATTTATCTTGGCACTTCTTCCGGCTCCTGTTGTTCCAGATGCTGCAACCACAACAATGTCTGAAGTATCAATGACTGCAATAGCTGGAGCGATACCAAGTGAAATCGATGTCGCATAGCAGCCAGGATTGGCGACTTTGCTTTCTTTCTTTATCGCTTCACGCTGGCCTGGCGAAAGTTCGGGCATGCCGTACACCCAAGCCCCTGCATGCTTTCCGCCGTAATACTTTTCCCACTGGGAAGCATTTTCTAATCTGTAATCTGCACCAAGGTCGACGATCTTTACCTGCGCTGGAATCTTTGAGATCAGAGCTGCGGATTCACCATGCGGAAGTGCAAGAAATGCCAGATCAACCTGATTGAAATCAATTGAGTCAACGGTGACAAATGATCGTCCCGCAAAACTTTGTAGCTGGGGGTGAACAGAAGTGACCTGCTCGCCCGCATTTGAATGAGCACTCACCACTGTGACCACAAAATTAGGATGGGTTGCGAGGAGTCTTAGCAATTCTCCGCCGGCATACCCGCTTGCTCCGATGACCGCTGTTTTCATGGATCTAGGGTAACGGATAGTCAATAATTATGCAATCTTATGCATAATTATGCGGTTCGGACTATTGCTCCGAACTTTTTTGCGGCTACGGCGGTAGCTGCCTCTCGCATGGCGGAAACTTCTTCACCTGTCAGAGTGCGATCTGGAGCACGGAACACCAAAGTAAAGGCCAGCGAAACTTTGCCATCACCGATCTTGTCGTAGCGATCAAATAGTGTGATTGACTCAAGTAACTCCCCCGCACCTTCACGCAACGCGGCTTGTAGGTCGCCGGCACTGACTGTGGAATCAACGATCAAAGCGACATCTTGTACAGCTGCAGGCATCGTGCCAACCGTAGTTGGGTGGACCAACTGTGAGTCTGGCAAAGCACTAAGCGCCACGGCAAATGCAACTGAGCGCTCTGGCAATCCATAGGCGGCCACGATCCGAGGATGCAATTCACCTGCGTGTGCAACGGCTTTGCCGTTAACAATTAATTCAGCGCAACGTCCTGGATGCCACGGAGCTAGATCTGACCGCCCGACGGTCCATTGCAGATTGCACAACGCTAAAACATCTTGAGCAGAGGCAATTGCATCCTGCCAGTTATATGAACGTGCCTTGCCTTGCCAATTCTCGTTTTCTGTTTTGCCAACGAGTAATCCTGCAACGTGATAACCCTGAACAGGAACACTCTTGAATATCTCGTCAATAATTTTCTGATCCGGACGCTTGGACAGGTCAGGAGAAATAGCAGGCACTAACTTTTGTGAACTGCGGAAGATTGAACCCATTTCAAAGATTGCAAAATCCTTGGCTCCACGACTGATATTGCGTTGAGCAACTTCGATCAAGCCTGGGACCAAATGCACGCGCATCAATGGAAACTCTTCAGACATTGGATTGGCCACTTTGTACGTCGACGCCCGCTCTCCGACAAAGCCCATGGAATCGATAGTAGCTTGATTGGTGAATGGAAAAGTTTGGACTTCGGCTAAACCTCGGCTTGCCAGCATCGTTGCAACCGCGCGACGACGCTTCTGGGTAGCGGTCAAAGTTGCATGCAGCGGACGAGGTGGCAAAACAGATGGGATCTTGTCGAAACCAATCATGCGAGCTACTTCTTCAGTGAAATCTGCTGCCGTTAACAGATCAGCGCGCCATGATGGTGGATCAATGGTGAAACTCTTCTCATCGACATCACAACCAACTGATCGAAGAAGCTCTGCAACTTGCTTGGCTGGGACCTCAAAGCCGAGGATCCTTGATACATATGTTGGATCAATCCTCACAAGGGGTGCGTAAATTGGTTCACCATCAACAACAGTTGCAACATGTTGAGCTGAACTATGCGCGGTAAGTAGTTGCACAAATCGAGCTGAAGCAAATTCGGCTAATGATGGGTCCACGCTGCGCTCTAGACGGCGTGAAGCCTCTGATGAAAGTTTGTGGCGACGTGAGTTTTTGGCAATACATACTTCACAGAAATGAGCAGCTTCAAGTGCGATGTCAGTAGTTGTTTCGGTGATCTCAGACGACAAACCACCCATAGTTCCAGCCAGTGCAAGCGGTTGCTCGTCATCACAGACCATCAGGTCATTCGGATCTAAAGTGCGCTCAACCCCATCCAAAGTTACAAACTTTTGTGCTGTGCCTGCACGCTTGATGGTTAGGCCGCCCTTGATCTTTGCTTTATCAAAGGCGTGCAGAGGCTGTCCAAGTTCGAGCATTACATAGTTCGTTACATCCACAACTAAAGAAATCGAACGCATTCCCATTTTCTCAATACGGCGGCGCATCCAAATCGGAGTTGTTGCTTTTGGATCAAAATTTGAGAGAGTGCGAAGATAGAAAACTGAAGCGGATGATTTCTCGCCAATCTTTGCAGTTACGCCCTTACCTTTTTCTTCAAATTTCAAAGAACGAAGCGCGTCCACAGGGTCGGTAAATTTTAGTCCAAGGGAACCGGCAACTTCGCGGGCTACTCCACGAATACTAAGCGCATAACCACGGTCAGGGTTTACCGCGATATCGAAAACAACATCATTGATTTGCAGTACTTCTATCGCATCTGCACCGATTGTTACTTCATCTTCGCCAAAGACCATGATGCCTGCGTGATCATCACTGATTCCAAGCTCACGTCCTGAACAAATCATTCCATTTGAAGTCTTGCCATAGGTTTCGCGTGCGCCAATTGCGAAATTACCCGGCAGTACCGCTCCAGGCAGGGCGGCAACAACCACATCCCCCACTGCAAAATTTGTTGCGCCGCAAATAACGTAACGAGTTTCACTTTCGCCACAATCAAGACCAACGTAGCGAATGGGCTTTTTGAATTCGGTGATTTCTTCAATCGATAAGACCTTTGCAAACTTCAGTGGCCCAGTTAAATCAGCGCCCTGCTTGATGATCTCTTCTACTTCGAAGCCAACTCGGATGAGCCCATCAGAGATTTGTTCAGCTGTGACTGAAGCAGGGATGTCTACAAACTCTTTGATCCACGATAAAGGAGCGCGCATTACAGGCCAACTCCAAACTGACGCGTGAAGCGCAAATCGCCTTCAACGATGTCATGCATATCTGTAATGCCATGTCGAACCATCAATGTTCGTTCCAGACCCATTCCAAAAGCAAACCCACTGTAAACATCGGTGTCGATACCGCAGGTTGCGAGAACCTTTGGATTAACCATTCCGCAACCGCCCCATTCGATCCATCGGTTATTGAAGAAAATATCTACTTCAGCACTTGGCTCGGTGAAAGGGAAAAAAGATGGACGAAGGCGTGTTGTTACATCGGGACCAAACATGTGGCGCGCAAAATTATCAAGAGTGCCTTTTAGGTGTGCCATGGTGATTCCTTTATCAATGACAAGGCCTTCTACCTGATGGAATACAGGGCTATGTGTTGCATCTAATTCATCTGCACGAAATGTACGACCTGGACACACAACATAAATAGGTGGCTGCTGTGTAAGCATGGTGCGAATTTGAACTGGAGATGTGTGTGTACGCAAAACCATCCCCGATTCAATCGGTTCGATAAAGAAGGTGTCCTGCATTGTTCGAGCTGGATGATCTGCTGGAATGTTAAGCGCGTCAAAGTTGAGCCAACCCGATTCAAGTTCGGGACCTTCTTCTACTGCGAAACCTTGTTCGATGAAGAAATCTGAAACTTCATGCTTAATAATTGAGATTGGGTGCAGACCTCCGCGATGTGAACGATTGACCGGCAAGGTGATATCGACAACTTCTTCCAGCAAAACTTTACGATCCCGCTCTGCTTCTAAAATCACCGTAGCTTGTGCCAACGCATCCGCGATCGCTGCCTTTGCATCTCCAATGAGCTTTCCAAAACTGGCTTTATCTTCAGGAGAAAGGGAACCCAGCCCACGCGAGGCAAGTGCAATCGGGGACTTATCCCCTGCATGCGCAAGGCGTGCAGCCTTTAAAGAATCTAAATCGGAAGCGGAGGCGAAAGCCTTACGGGCATCTTCAACCCAGGTTGAAATCTCCTCAACGCGCATAGGGAGAACTCTATCTTGTGGTGCTTTACTAGCGCGGCATATTTGATAGGTGATACATAACAATTGATGCGGCAGCAGAAAGGTTCAGGCTTTCGGCATTTCCAGGCATCGGAATACTCACTACCTCAATTTGAGCAACATCTTGTGCCGTCGATAATCCACGAGCTTCATTGCCGAATATCGCAACGGTATCTCCAGTGGCAACAAATGATAAAAGCTCCTTGGTGCCAGTGGCCCCTAAAGAAAAAGCCGAGATCCCACGAGCTAATAAATCTTCAATTGCTATCGACTCAAAAACCGGAATGTGCCACAAAGATCCAGCAGTGCTGCGGACTACCTTCGGTGAATACATATCGACACTACCTGGTGAAGTTATGACAGCATCCATGCCAAATGCATCGGCTGAACGCAAAATCGTTCCAGCATTTCCAGGATCTTGAACCTCGGAAAGATAAATGAATCTTCGTGAACCATTAAGAGTAATTACGCTTAAATCTTCTTTCGGGATTTTGCAGATGGCAAGGATCCCCTGCGGAGTGATTGTTTCCGACATTTCTCTCATGACTTCATCACTGACATCATGAGTATTCAAACCAGATACGTCGGCGATCGCTTCAATTTTCGAGCGACCATTTGCCGTCAGAAACAAAGTTTCGATTTGTGGGCCATGGGCGGAAGTTAAAGCTTCACGCGCACACTGCATACCTTCTGCAACAAACTGACCCGTAATCTTTCTTTCTTTTACGCCTCTAGAACTGATAAGAGCCTTAACTCGCACAACATGGGGCGAGTTAAGGCTCTCAATCATTATTAGAACTTAGAGTGATGCAAGGCTCTTGCGAGCTACGTCAACAAGTGTCTTGAAGGTTGCTGGATCATTTGTTGCAAGATCTGAAAGAACGCGACGATCTACTTCAACTCCTGATGCCTTGAGACCTTGGATAAAGCGGTTGTATGTAAGACCGTGTTCGCGGCAACCAGCGTTAATGCGCTGAATCCATAAACGACGGAAATCACCCTTCTTATCTTTACGGTCATTGAATGCATAAACCATTGAGTGCGTAACTTGCTCCTTCGCCTTTGTGAAAAGACGTGAGCGTTGTCCACGGTATCCGCTGGCACGCTCAAGAGTTGTGCGACGCTTCTTAGCTGCGTGTACTCCGCGCTTTACTCTCATTTAACCCGCTCCTTACTTCAAACCAAGCATGCGCTTGGCGGTTACTGCGACAGTTGGCTTTGCAGCTGACTCTGTCGATAGACGACGTGTGACTCGTGAAGATTTGTGCTCGAGCAAGTGGCGCTTACCTGCGCGCTCGTGCATAACCTTTCCAGAACCTGTGATGCGGAATGTCTTCTTCGCACCGCTGTGTGTTTTCATCTTTGGCATCTTCTTAAGCTCCATCCGTTGTCTCTGCAGCTGCGTCAGCTTTCGCCTTACGTGCTGCCTTTGCTTCTGCAACTGCTTCTGTTTTTTTCTTCGTTGGTCCGAGAACCATGGTCATGTTTCGTCCCTCTTGCTTAGGAGCAAACTCAACAAAACCAACCGCTGCAATGTCTTCTGCAAGACGTTGCAACATCTTGTATCCCAACTCAGGTCGCGTTTGTTCGCGTCCGCGGAACTTCATTGTCACCTTTACCTTGTCGCCACCCTTAAGAAACTTCTCAACCTGACTACGCTTTGTTTCGTAATCGTGGTTTTCGATCTTTGGTGTCAAACGCACTTCCTTCACCACGATGTGGGTCTGGTTTTGACGCGCTTCCCGTGCCTTCTGTGCAACTTCGTACTTGTACTTTCCGAAGTCCATGATCTTGCAAACAGGTGGATTAGCTTCTGGCGCGATCTCGACTAGGTCGAGACCAACTTCATCTGCCATCTTTAACGCTGTATCGATATCTACAACTCCAACTTGCTCACCGGTGTAACCGATCAGACGAATTTGGGGTGTGCGAATTCGATCATTAATGCGTGGTTCAGTGCTGACTTTGTGCTCCTTCGGTTCGTTAACGCTTTGGTGTAACAGCGCTGCAAAAGAAAACCGCAAGGGCAAGAGAACTGCATCTCTTATCCGACAAACCAGCCCGCACTAGTGGCGATGAAGGTGGGAGCGGTAACTCCTCTTGCAGTGGTTGTTACGCCACTGGTCTGGGGCCAAGATTACCCGTTGGGGACGAAAAGGAGAAATTGAGCCTGATCCCAAGGGGCGAAGACATGCCTGGAGCACTACCCTTCAACCATGGCCAAGAAAAAGAAGATTTTTGACATCACTAGTGCGCAAAATGCGCTTACTCGTGACCAAGCTGGCCGCCAGAAGCGCTACTTCATTTCGATGATGATTCGTACAGCGTGCTTTGTTTTGACCGTCATTTTGCCTAGCCCATATCGCTGGTTCGCCTTGGCTGGGGCTGTCACCCTTCCTTATTTTGCAGTGGTTATTGCAAATGCCGGTCGAGAAACAGTCACGCGAGGATCTGACATCGTAGAAGACAAGCCTTTAGCGCTCGATTAATTCATGTCCTCTGAAATAAAAACAAAAGAGCCTTGGTCATTTTTTAAGACCATCATTGCTTTAGGTTTAGTTTTCCTATGTTTGGTGGCAGCTAATTGGCAATACACACGTGGCGTCGATAGGCATGAACGAAACAATGTTATCGAGGAACGAATAGCCCGTTCCCCTATTGATCTCGCTGCTCGAGATGCAGAATTAGCAAACAATGAATGGCAAAGTGTCACCGCCAGTGGTCGTTTTGATTCAACTCAACAAATTCTGCTTCGAAATCGTTATTCGGAAGGCAAGTACGGCTACGAAGTTTTAACTTTGTTTACCAGCATTTCTGGTGAGAAGTTTTGGGTAGATCGTGGCTGGGTTCAAGCCGGTGCAACCGCTACAACCGCACCTGTTGTAACCTCAGTTCCTGATACAGATGTAAGTATTACTGGACGTTTTCGATTGGACTCTTCACTTCCGCGTGGATCATTTTTTGCGTTACCAGCTACTGGCGAGGGCTTGGTCTCTGAACTTAATGCGCAGTCGCAAATGGATACTGAGAAGTTTTACATCGACCTACTAAGTGGATCTGAACCATCTCTCACACCAGCTGTGCCGGCTCAGTTGCCTCCCTTAAGCGATGGCCCACACATGGCATACGCCCTTCAGTGGCTCTTTTTTGGCGGTTTGATTATTTACGGGCGAATTTTAATTCGCCGCACCCGTTAAATCCTGTCGGTTATACAAATCAGAGTACAGGCCACCCTTAGCTACCAGTTCGTCATGTGTGCCGTGCTCAACTATTGATCCTTTTTCAAGTACCAAAATTTGATCAGCATCTCTCACCGTGCTTAGACGGTGAGCAATCACGATACTGGTGCGCCCCTTAAGTGCGGTTTGTAGCGCAGCATGAACCAACTGCTCATTTTCCGAGTCCAAGTGTGCTGTCGCTTCATCCAAAATTACGACAGATGGTGATTTCAGAAGAAGCCGCGCAATAGCTAAACGCTGCTTCTCGCCACCCGACAGACGATGTCCGCGTTCTCCCACCATTGTTTCGAAACCGTTAGGTAGAGAATCAATTAAGTTCCAGATCTGAGCGGATTTACAGGCCTGGATCATTTCTTCTTCGGTTGCATCTTGCTTTGCATAGCGAAGGTTTTCGGCAATAGTTTCGTGGAACAAGTGAGCATCCTGCATAACAACACCGATTGAATCGCGAAGTGATTCCAAGGTTAGATCACGGATGTCATGACCGTCAATTGATATTGCGCCATCGGTGACATCGTAAAGACGAGGAAGCAAAGCGCTAATTGTTGTTTTGCCTGCACCGGATGGACCAACCAAAGCGGTCATCGTTCCGGGTTCAGCAACAAAGGAAAGATCCTTTAACACTTGACCGCTTTGCACAGTCTCTGCCTTAGCCGCAGATTCAAGTGAAGCAAGGGAAATTTCTTCGGCTTTGGGATAGGAAAAACTAACGTTTTTGAATTCAATACGTGGCTTGGAAGTACTTAGAACGGCTGCGTTCTCACGGTTCTTTACCATGGGTTCTAAATCCAATACTTCAAAAACACGCTCGAAAGAAACTAACGATGTCATGACATCGATACGAACATTTGAAAGCGCAGTCAGTGGGCCATAAAGACGAGCAAGGAGTGCAGTAATTGCAAGAAGAGTTCCAACTGTCACGCCACCTTCAATAGCTAGATGTCCACCAATGCCATATGCAAAGGCGGTTGCAATAGCTGCAACGCTTGTCAGAGCAATAAAAAACAGACGATTCAGCATCGCCATTTTGATTCCGATATCGGCTACTCGACGAGCTCGACTTCTAAAGTATTCGCGTTCACGAGCCGGTTCACCGTACAGAGCGACAAGCATGGCTCCTGAAACATTGAATCGCTCAGTCATAGTGCTCGACATTTCAGCGTTTACGCCAAAGGATTCGCGAGTTAAAGATTGCAGTCTGCGACCTACCCATTTAGTTGGAATCAGAAAAACAGGCAGCAACAAGAGAGATAAGATTGTGATTTGCCAGGAAAGAATCAACATGGTGATTGTTACTAGAAACAGGCTTACAACGTTACTGACAACACCCGACAAGGTGGCGGTAAATGCTTGTTGAGCTCCGATTACATCAGAATTGATTCTGGAAATCAGCGCACCAGTTTGCGTACGGGTAAAGAAGGCGATCGACTGCTTCTGGACGTGAGAAAAGACCAAAGAGCGCAGATCGTAAATGAGGCCCTCGCCGATTCGTGAAGAAAAATAACGCCCCAACATGTTAAAGCCGGCATCAGCGATCGCAATCAAACCTACAAGTAAAGCCAAACTTGTAACCACTGAAGCATTCTTTGGAATTACGCCATCATCGATCAATCGCTTGAGCAACAAGGGTGTAGCTACAACCAATGCAGCGTCGACAACTACCGTGGCTAAATAAATTATGATGTTTGTTCGGTAGGGACGCGCAAAAGAAAAGATCCGTTTGACGGTTCCCGGCTTAAGCTTTTGTTCCTTCACTGAAGGATCTGCGGTCATTGAGCGGTGGGTCATCCACGCTGCATGCATTGACATAATTAAACGGTAAAGCCAAGAGCGCGCAGCTGATCTCTTCCATCATCGGTGATCTTGTCTGGACCCCATGGCGGCATCCACACCCAATTAATTTTCACATCAGTAGTCATGCCTGCAAGTGCGGCACGAGTTTGATCTTCAATGACATCCTGAAGTGGGCAAGCTGCCGAGGTTAATGTCATGTTGAGAATTGCGATATTTGCTTCATCGACCATGACGTCGTAGATCAGTCCGAGATCGACAACATTGATACCAAGTTCAGGATCAACAACATCCTTCATTGCCTCAGTTACATCATCAACGCTAGTTGCCATTGTTACTCTCCCCCTGTTGTGGTGTTAATTCTAACGGCTGCATCCTTAAAGGCCATCCACCCAAGAAGCGCGCATTTAATGCGGGCAGGAAACTTAGAAACCCCTGCCAGCGCAACCGCGTCCTCAAGGACATCAGGATTTCCTTCTTTAGTCCCCTTACTCTGCATGAGTTCGGTAAATTCATTGAGAATAGAGTCAGCCTGGTCAAAACTCTTATCTACCAAAAGATCACTCGCGATAGAAACACTGGCCTGCGAGATTGAACAACCAACACCATCCCACGTAATAGCTGTTATAACACCATCTTGAGCGGTTATGTTTAAGGTAATTTCATCGCCACAACTTGGGTTGACGTGATGTACCTGTGCGCCATAAGTGCTGGCCAACCCTTTGTTCAGTGGATGTTTGTAGTGATCAAGAATGACCTCTTGATAAAGGCTATCTAGTTCCATTACGCGAAATATTTCTGTGCGCCGTGGATTGCAGCAAATAAAGCATCGCAATCTGATTCGTCGTTATACAAGTACAGCGATGCTCGTGTTGTTGCCGGTACGCCCAACTTTCGTGTCAATGGCCAAGCACAATGATGACCCGTGCGTACCGCAACACCTTGGCTATCTAAATACTGACCCAAATCATGTGGGTGTATTTGTCCCACAGTAAAAGAAACTGCAGCACCGCGCGCTTCAGTGCTATTGGGACCAACTATAGAAAGTTCAGGTATCTCTAACAATCCATTAATCAGGTAGCCGGTTAATTCGACTTCGTGCTTAAAAATCTCACTCATACCGATTGCTGATAAGTAATCAATCGCTACACCTAAACCCACGGCTTGAGCCATATTCGGTACTCCAGGTTCAAACTTGCGAGGAGCAGGTGCCCAAGTTGCCGATGTCATTGTGACAGTTTCAATCATTGAGCCACCGAACAAAAATGGAGGAAGATCATTAAGCAAAGAACTCCACAAAACACCAATACCTGTTGGGCCTACCGCTTTATGGCCAGAAAAAGTTACGAAATCCACACCTAATGTTTTTACATCAATCGGCATGTGCGGCGCGGACTGGCAGGCATCTAGAACAACAACGGCGCCAACTTCGTGCGCACGCTTAACTATTGCCTCTAGTGGATTAATGGTTCCTAAAACATTGGACTGATGAGTTAGTGCAACAACTTTGGTGTCCTCAGTAATTACCGAGTTAATGTTAGATAAATTCAAGCGACCCTCTGGAGTAATTTCAAACCAGGACAGTTGCGCACCCGTACGGGCAGCCAATTGTTGCCAGGGGATCAAATTTGCGTGGTGCTCCATTTCGGTGACCACAATGCGGCTCTTTGAAGTCAATGAGAAGCGATTGCCAGCTTCAGCATTTCCCATTGCATAAGCAATCAGATTAAGTGATTCAGTTGCACTCTTGGTGAAAACAATTTCTTCCTCTTGTGCGCCCAAAAAAGCCGCAACCTTAGCGCGGGCACCTTCGTAGGCATCAGTTGCTTCTTCAGCTAACTGATGTGCACCGCGATGAACTGCAGCATTATGAAACTTGTAGAAATCACTTTCGGCGTTAATCACCGAAAGTGGCTTCTGACTTGTAGCGCCGCTGTCTAGATAAACAAGTTTTTTTCCGTCGCGAATAGTACGTTCAAAGATTGGGAAATCTTTGCGCACATTCGCAACATTAAAACTCATTTTTCCTTACTTGCTCGCATAATCCGCGTAACCATTAGCTTCAAGCTTTTCAGCAAGCTCTGGTCCGCCTTGTTCGACGATACGCCCATTAGCAAATACATGTACGAAATCAGGCTTGATGTAACGCAAGATACGGGTGTAGTGCGTAATCAAAATAACGCCTAGATCGTTAGCCGCCTTAGCGCGATTAACACCTTCGGAAACAATTCGGAGTGCATCGACATCTAGACCTGAATCTGTTTCATCCAGAATTGCCATCTTTGGCTTGAGCAGTTCTAGCTGCATGATTTCATGACGCTTCTTTTCTCCGCCTGAAAAGCCTTCGTTAACATTACGGCTGGCAAAAGATGGATCCATGGCCAAGGCTTCCATTGCATCTTTAACTTCGCCAACCCAAGTACGAAGCTTGGGGGCTTCGCCGCGTAGCGCCGTTGCTGCAGTACGCAAAAAGTTTGAAACCGATACACCCGGTACTTCAACTGGATACTGCATGGCTAGGAAGAGCCCAGCCTTTGCGCGCTCATCAACGGTCATGTCGAGAACATCTGCGCCATCAAGAGTGACGGTTCCACCTGTAATTGTGTACTTAGGGTGCCCGGCAATTGAGTAAGCAAGAGTTGATTTACCTGAACCATTTGGCCCCATGATTGCATGGGTCTCGCCTGATTTAATCGTTAGATCTACACCCTTAAGGATTTCGACCGTTCCGTTATCAGTGTCAACCGTTACCTGCAGATTACGGATATCTAGTGTGCTCATCGTCTTCTCTCTTCTCTCGTTACTAAATCTCTACCGTGACGGCGTTTCCGTCGATTGATACTGCATATGTTTCTAATGGAATATTTGCAGGAAGTGTTAGCGCTTCTCCTGTACGTAGATCGAATTCAGCACCATGCAACCAACATTCGATTTTAAAGCCAGTTACATCACCTTCTGATAGTGATGCATCTGAATGTGTACATGTATCGGCTATTGCAAAAACCTCAGCTCCTACACGAGCAACACAGATTGACTTGCCATCCTTTTCAATAAGAACAGGCTTTCCCTCTGTCAATTGATCTAAAGCTAAATCAGCCATTGTGGGCCGCCTTTTCAAGTTCGGCATCAATGCGGTCCATGATTCGGTTTTGAACCTCTTCATTACCGATTTCCATAACAATCTCATTGAAGAATCCGCGAACAACTAGACGACGTGCATCTGCCATTGCGATTCCGCGGGACATCAAATAGAAAAGCTGCTCGTCATCAAAACGACCTGTTGTACTAGCGTGACCTGCACCAACAATTTCGCCGGTCTCGATCTCAAGATTTGGCACAGAATCAGCACGGGCACCATCGCTGAGTAAAAGATTGCGATTGAGTTCGTAAGTATCCGTGCCTTCTGCCGCTGCGCGAATCAAAACATCACCAATCCAAACGGTGTGTGCATCTTTTCCGGCCAAAGCGCCTTTGTAATTGACGTTCGACTTAGCATGCGGAACTGCATGGTCAATGTGATTTCGGTGCTCAAAGAACTGTCCAGCGGTTGCAAAGTAAACACCTAGTAGATCAGCCGATGCTCCTGGCGCTTTGAATTCAACCGTTGGCAAAATACGAACAACATCTCCGCCTACCGTGACAGTAATTGACTTAAATGTTGCATCCTTATCAACCAGAGCATGATGACGTGCGGTGTAAACAGACCTTGATTCAAACTCTTGCAAAGTTACAAACTTCAGGTTTGAGCCTGGAGCTAAGTAAAGCTCGAGATCTTCAGCTAAAACTGTATCTGTTGTGTTTTCAACAATAACCGTTGCTACCGAGTGGGTACCAAGAGTTATCCGCACGCGAGAAAATTCAGCGGTATCTAAAGCTCCAGCAGTACGACCTAAGAAAATTGGCTCAGCTACTTCGGTATTTGCAGCGATAGCAAGGTGAGCAACAGGAACAGCTGCGCCTCTTACACGTTCGATGATGACATCATCGGATGCAGATAGCGGCTCTAGATTTTCGCGAGTAAATGTAACTCCCGAAGGTAACGCTGATTTAGAGACCAGACTTGAGCGATCAGATTGAACCGCAGTCCCATCATGAAGTCCGCGAAGACGCTTCAGCGGTGTGAAACGCCAAGCTTCTTCCCGGCCCGTGGGAGTTAAGTAGTTAGTAGCAAGAACTGACATTAACCGACAGCACCTTCCATCTGAAGTTCAATAAGGCGATTGAGCTCTAAGGCGTACTCCATAGGAAGTTCACGTGCAATTGGCTCGATGAAACCACGAACAATCATGGCCATTGCTTCATCCTCATTGAGTCCACGTGACATCAGATAGAACAACTGATCATCGCTTACCTTTGAAACAGTGGCTTCGTGACCCATCGAAACATCATCTTCACGGATATCAACGTAAGGATAAGTATCTGAACGTGAAATTGTGTCGACAAGTAATGCGTCGCACTTGACCGTGCTCTTTGAATGGTGTGCGCCCTCTTGTACTTGTACAAGTCCGCGATATGAAGTTCGACCTCCACCGCGAGCTACAGATTTAGAGATAACAGATGATGAGGTGTAAGGAGCTGCGTGCACCATCTTTGCTCCTGAATCCTGATGCTGACCTTCTCCCGCAAAAGCCAAAGATAAAGTTTCACCCTTTGCATGAGGCCCCATCAAGAAAATTGCTGGGTACTTCATTGTTACCTTGGAACCGATGTTTCCATCAACCCATTCCATAGTTGCACCTTCTGCACATGTTGCACGCTTTGTTACCAAGTTGTACACATTGTTAGACCAGTTCTGAATCGTGGTGTAACGAACACGTGCACCCTTCTTAACAATGATTTCAACTACGGCAGAGTGAAGTGAATCTGATTTGTAGATTGGCGCAGTACATCCTTCAACGTAGTGAATGTATGAGTCCTCGTCAGCAATGATTAGCGTGCGTTCGAATTGACCCATGTTTTCGGTGTTAATTCGGAAGTAAGCCTGCAATGGAATATCTACATGTACGCCCTTAGGTACGTAAATGAATGATCCTCCTGACCAAACAGAGGTATTGAGTGCTGCGAACTTATTGTCGCCAACTGGAATAACAGTGCCGAAGTACTCCTTGAATAGTTCAGGGTGTTGCTTCAAAGCGCTATCAGTATCAAGGAAAATTACACCCTGGGCCTCTAAGTCCTCACGGATTGAGTGATACACAACCTCTGACTCGTACTGTGCTGCTACACCTGACACAAGGCGTTGCTTTTCAGCTTCTGGAATACCCAAGCGATCGTAAGTATTTTTGATCTCATCAGGAAGGTCATCCCAAGTTGTTGCTTGCTTTTCAGTAGAGCGCACGAAGTACTTGATTGTGTCGAAGAAAATTCCAGATAGATCTGATCCCCAATTTGGCATTGGCTTCTTTTCAAACAATGAAAGACCCTTGAGGCGAAGATCGAGCATCCACTGCGGCTCAGACTTCTTTGCTGAGATGTCACGCACTACATCTTCATTGATTCCACGCTTAGCGTTATCACCAATGGCACTTTTGTCTGACCAACCGTATTCGTAGTTGCCGAGACCGTCGAGTTCTGGATGTGCTGTAGTCATGCACGGACCTTTCCCTTGCTTGTGTTTGATTGTGAACTTTGGATTTTGGAGTTTGGTGCTGTGGGGATAAATGTTGTACATACGCCATCACCATGGGCAATTGTTGCTAAACGTTGAACATGTGTTCCTAGAACTTTTGATAACGCTTCAGTTTCGGCTTCACACAACTGTGGGAATTCAGCTGCTACGTGAGCGATAGGACAGTGGTGTTGACAAAGCTCTTGACCCATTGGTTTTTCAGTAACGCTAGCGGCGTAACCTTGGTCAGAGAGAAATGTTGCGAGCGCATCAACTTTGTGGGAACGCTTTGCCACTGCAACGCTTGCTTTTCGTTCGATGTCATCGGCACGAGATTGAGCAAATGCATTGACAAGATGTTCACCAGATTGGGCGGACATGAATTTCAGTGCTGCAACTGCAAGATCGTCATATGAATGCTCAAAGGTTTCACGACCTTTATCCGACATCACAAACACCTTTGAAGGACGACCACGACCGCGGATTGATGATGCACGAGGATCACGTGCATCGAGCACCCCATCTGCAACAAGTAAATCCAGGTGACGACGGATGCCTGCAGGTGTGAGCCCTAAACGCTCCCCCAGAACGGCAGCCGTCGATGGGCCATTTTCTAGAATTGAACGAGCGACAAGATCACGGGTGCGCGAGTCATCCCCTGCTACATGTCCACCAGTTAATTTCACAACAGTATTGTGTCGTAATTCGACACGTTCAGCCACTCGTAAGCGTGCGGGTCGCCTGAGTCATAGGCTAGGCCCATGGGCACATCGCGACCACGGGTAGCACGAGTTTTATCCCCGGCTAGCGGATTTCTACTATTTGCCCAAGCCGCCATTGTTGTTACTGGCGGTGCGGTCCGATTAACCGGTTCTGGATTGGGCTGTCCCACTTGGCCCGAATGCACCCCTGGTTCGTACACGCCAAAGCCGTATCAAGTAGAAGAACAAGTCAAGGTGTGGATCGAATTCGGTAATCGTTTACTTACCTTTGTCTTGGTCCTTGTAGCCATTCTTGTTTTGATCAGCGTCTTAGCTGGTGGAAGAAAAGATTTGCGTGGTCTTGCACTAGGCCAAGTACTTGGAATCGTAGGACAAGGAATTCTCGGTGGCATCACTGTCTTAACCGGCTTACATCCCGCAACGGTTGCAGCACACTTTTTACTGTCAATCATTTTGATCGCTGGTGCAATCTCTCTTCGCGCTCAAAGGTTTGGTGGTTTAGAAAAACAAACGCCAGAGCCTTTGGTCAAAAAGATCGCGACAGCTCATCTAGCGCTCTCTTTTGTCGTAATTTTTCTAGGAACTCTGGTGACCGGTTCTGGTCCACATGCCGGCGATGCCACTGCACCTAGATTTCCATTTGATCTGCGGACCATGGCCTGGATACACGCTGATTCAGTCATCGCTTTGTTTGGAATAACTTTTGGATTTTTTGTAGCGCGCGGAGTTTCAGATCAGACAAAAAAACGTTTAAAGATTTTTCTAGCAATTGCTTTGGGGCAAGGCTTAATTGGTTATGTGCAATGGTTTAACGATCTGCCAGAACTTCTTGTCGGACTGCATCTAGCTGGTTCAACATTAGTGTGGATTGCATCCTGGAGAGTTTGGTTATCGGTCACTAAGAGAATGGACAGCTAATGAGCGCGGTAACAGGGTGGAGCGAACTTGATGATCGCGCAGTTGCATATGCCAGAGCACTAGCTGCAGATGCGGTTCAAAAAGTTGGTAATGGTCACCCGGGTACTGCAATGTCTCTTGCTCCAGTTGCCTATTCCTTGTTTCAACGTCATTTGATTCATGATCCTGCAGATCCACATTGGCTCGGGCGCGACCGCTTTATTCTTTCCTGCGGGCATTCATCCTTAACTCTGTATATCCAACTGTATTTAAGTGGCTATGGATTAGAGATGAAAGACTTAGAAAGTTTCCGCACGTGGGGATCATTAACTCCGGGACATCCAGAATTTGGCCACACTGCTGGCGTAGAAATGACAACTGGGCCTCTAGGCCAAGGTGTTGCAACGGCGGTTGGAATGGCGATGGCAGCCAGATATGAACGTGGGTTACTTGATCCAAACGCTGCAACAAATCAATCAATTTTTGATCATTGCATCTGGGTTATTTGTTCTGATGGCGATCTACAAGAAGGCGTAAGTGCAGAGGCTTCATCTTTGGCCGGCACGCAAGAGCTTGGAAATCTCAATATTATTTATGATGACAATCGCATCTCTATTGAAGGCGATACACATAACGCATTTACTGAAGATGTATCTGCCCGCTACCGTGCTTATGGCTGGCATGTAATTGATGTTGCTGCTTCACAAGATGGCAGCGTAGATATCGCCGCCTTAGATTCTGCGATGCTAGCTGCAAAGAAGGAAAGCATTAAGCCGACATTGATTCGGATGAAATCAGTTATTGCTTGGCCTGCACCTAAAGCGCAAGGAACCGCCGCATCACATGGATCTGCCTTAGGCGCAGATGAAATTAAAGAAACAAAGATTGCTCTCGGTTTAAATCCTGAAGAGCACTTTGCAATGCCAGCTGAAGTCCTGGCCCATGCCCGCTTAGTAAAAGACCGTGGAGCTAAGCAACGTGCACAATGGAACACGCGATTTGAACAGTGGAAGAGCACTAATCCAGATAAGGCAACTCTTCTAGAAAGATTGCAAAAACGATCACTTCCGGCTGGCTGGGATTCTAAACTTCCTGTCTTCGCACCCGGCAAGGATGTAGCAACGCGTGCTGCATCTGGTGAAGTTATCAATGCAATCGCGGCTGTCTTGCCAGAATTCTGGGGAGGATCGGCAGATTTAGCAGGATCGAATAACACAAGCATTAAGGGTGGCGGATCATTCTTGCCAGCAAGTAGTTCAATAGAAGGCGCAGACCCGTATGGTCGAATAATTCACTTCGGTATTCGTGAACATGCAATGGGCTCGATTCTCAATGGAATTTCCTTGCACGGTCTTACACGATCATTTGGTGGAACCTTCGCCGTCTTTAGTGATTACATGCGCCCTGCGGTGCGACTTGCTGCACTGATGCAGATTCCAGCAACCTTTGTGTGGACGCATGATTCGATTGGTGTTGGAGAAGACGGACCAACACATCAACCGATCGAACACTTTGCAGCGTTGCGCGCGATTCCTGGCTTAGATGTGATTCGTCCAGGAGATGCCAACGAAGTAACTGAAGCCTGGAAGAAAATCATTACCCGAGAACGTGCCTGTGGCATTTTGTTGTCACGACAGAACTTGCCGGTCTTCGATAGATCATCGTGCCAACCAGCTTCTGGAACCGCTCAAGGTGCATATGTTCTAAAGGACATGCCTAATCCAAAAGCTATTCTGATCGCAACTGGTTCCGAAGTTTCACTAGCAATTGATGCCCAAACCGCGTTGGCTGCTGAAGGAATAAATGTCCGTGTGGTAAGTGCACCCTGTCTTGAATGGTTTGCCGAACAAGACCAGAGTTACCGAGATTCAGTCCTATCCCCCGGTGTTGTTAAAGTCAGTATCGAAGTCGGTATCGCACAAGGTTGGCGCGAGCTAATTGGTGATTCAGGTGTAGCTATTTCCCTTGAACATTATGGAGCATCTGCTGATGCTAAAACTCTGTTCAAGCAGTTTGGCTTCTCAGTTGAAAATGTTATGGCTACAGTAAAGAAGGCGATCTAATGTCAGTGCAGGAAATTGCAGCAGCCGGAACATCTATCTGGCTTGATGATCTGTCACGGGCGAAAATTACATCCGCAGATGCTCACGCCTTGCCAGCGCGAATCAAAAATAGTGGTGTTGTTGGAGTAACTACAAACCCAAGTATTTTCAGTGCAGCGATTAGTGGTGCTGCCGAATATGCAGCAGATATTGCAATTCTTAAAAATGCATCAGTGGATGAGGTTGTGAAAAGACTGACCACAGATGATGTGCGTCAAGCATGTGATTTGTTTACCAGTATCTATGCCTCTTCAAATGGTGTCGATGGGCGTGTAAGTATTGAAGTAGATCCGCGTTTAGCTCATGACACCGAAGGCACGATTTCGGCAGGTAAAGAGTTGTGGGCAATTATCGATCGTCCTAATTTGATGATTAAAGTTCCGGCAACTCTTGAAGGCTTGCCTGCAATAACCGCGTTGATTGCCGCGGGTATTAGCGTCAATGTCACGCTTATCTTTTCAGTAAAGCGACACGGTCAGGTAATTGAGGCTTACATAAATGGAATCGAGCAGTGCGAAGATCCTTCCAAGGTTCATTCTGTTGCATCATTTTTCATCAGCCGCATTGATTCATCAGTAGATGCACTTCTAAAAAAGAATGGCTCCCCCGAAGCCACAGCCTTACTAGGTAAGGCAGCGATTGCAAATGCTCATCTGGCCTACCAACTCTTTGAAGAAAAGTTTGCATCCGAACGTTGGAGCGCGCTTGCGAAAAAGGGCGCACACAAGCAACGTCCACTGTGGGCGTCAACAGGTGTTAAGGATCCAACGTACGCAGATACTCGTTATGTGATCGAGCTAATTGCTCCTGATACGGTCAACACAATGCCGCAATCAACCCTTGATGCGGTAATCGATCATGGAATTGTTCGTGGAAACACTATTTCAGCACATTACGCAGAGGCGGTTGAAGTTCTGAAGGCTCTGTCTGGAATTGGAATTTCACTGGATCAGGTCACAACGGAGTTAGAAATCGATGGTGTGAAGAAATTTGCACAAGCTTGGGAAGAGCTTCTAGCGAATGTAAAGGCCGCGCAAAAAGAATGATCTCAATCAAAGGAAATGCTGTATCAAAGATCGATCGTGGATCAAAGGAATATAAATCGCTCCAGGCTTTTCATGAGCGATTAAAGTCAAAGGATTCAACAATCTGGGGTCCAGAAGCCCAAGCCGAGGCTGCGATTCGGTTGAACTGGATCGATCTACCCGAAAGTTCACGTGATTTACTTCCACAATTTGATGCTCTTGCAGCTAAGCACCGAGATAAGAGCAATGTCATCTTGTGCGGCATGGGTGGCTCTTCACTAGGGCCTGAAGTTATTGCGCAAACCTTTTCAAAGAAGCTCTTTGTTTTAGATTCAACTGATCCTAACTATGTTGCTCACGCATTAGCTTTTGATCTAGCTAAGAGCGTTGTAGTCGTCAGTTCAAAATCTGGTTCCACCATCGAGACCGCATCTCAGCGCGCACTCTTTGAAGGTGCATTCAAGGATGCTGGGTTGAATCCTGCAGATCACATGGTTTTCGTTACAGACCCAGGCTCACCACTTGATAAGCAGGTTCGTGATGGTGGCTTCACAGTCGTAAATGCCGACCCCAATGTTGGTGGGCGTTTTAGCGTACTAAGTCCCTTTGGTTTACTTCCTGCGGCGTTGATCGGCGTAGATGTTTCGGTCTTGCTGGATAACGCCAGTGATACCAAAAAGGCTTTCTTTGCTGATTCACAAACCATGTGCGATATCGCTTACTTGTTGTCCTTTGTATCAGAACAATATGTTGCATACACAGATGAAGCATCTGGAATGCCAGGTTTGAGTGATTGGATTGAGCAACTAGTTGCTGAATCAACTGGAAAGAATCAAGTAGGTCGCTTGCCCGTTGTTGCCGAGACTTCACATAACGGTCGCGAAGGTGGCGCATTTACAATCGCTTTCGCAGGAAATGCAGATCTAGTTGTGGAAGGTGATTTAGCATCACAATTTATTGTGTGGGAATGGGTTACCGCGCTAGTTGGCGCGGCCCTTGCCATCGATCCCTTTAATCAGCCAAATGTTACCGAAGCCAAAGCGCAAACTTCGGCACTGTTGGATGAATGGAAAGGCATTCTGCCAACATTTACACCCGATTTAATCGATGGCGCAGTGGAAATTTTTGGTGCTGGAAACAGTGCAACTGATGCGATTACGCAAATGATCGCGAATATCCCAACTGATGGTTACATCGCGATAATGGTTTACCTAGATCGCAAAGATGATTCTGCAATTGCAGAGCTTCGAGCAATCTTGGCTGATAAATCTGGTCGACCTGTAACTTTTGGTTGGGGACCACGTTTCTTGCACTCGACCGGACAGTTTCACAAAGGTGGACAACAAAATGGCTTCTTCCTGCAGATTACAGGTGATGTAGCCAAAGACATTGCAATCCCTGGGCAAAGCTATGGCTTTAAAACTTTAGTAGCTGCGCAAGCTCTGGGTGATGGAAAAGCGCTAGCATCAAGAAAATACCCACTACTTCGATTTAATCTTACAAATCGAACAGTGGGTATCTCTGAATTACTAGATGCCGTTAAATCTCTCTAACGGTTTATTCGTCGTCTTCTCCGCGAAGTTTACGTAATGCTTCTTCTAGAAGTTTTTCACCTTCAGCATCTGTCCGACGCTCTTTAACATAAGCAAGGTGCGTCTTGTAAGGCACATTTACTTCAGGGCTAGGTGGATTGTTGCGATCGCGACCAGCCGGGTAACCACACTTTGGGCAATCCCATTCAGCAGGAATAACAACGGTTTCTTCTACTGCAAATGAAGGACGAACTTCATGCCCGTTAGCGCAAAAGTATGAGACATAAGCGCGAGCGATTGAATCGCCACGCTCTGCCTCGCCCATAGGGCCTGCGCCAACACGACTTCCGCGAATTGCACTTGCCATGTTTATCCCCTTGTTTGAAAGCTAGTTAATTACAAAAAAGTATCTACGACTTGAGAACAAGCGAAAGAGCCACAACGAGGGCAAACCACAATCCACCTGCAACGATAGTGATTCGATCCAGGTTCTTTTCAACAACTGATGAACCGCCGTAGTTTGATGAGATGCCGCCACCGAATAGGTCGGAAAGGCCGCTGCCCTTGCCCTTGTGAAGAAGTACCAAAAGGATCATGAGGACGCTTGTAATTACAAGTGCAATTGAGAGAGCTAGTTTCACTTTTCTTAAACTCCTAGTTCGTAGGGGGTAAGGATACCCGCCTGAAGGGGGTAATGCTTACTCCGTCACCGCGTGGAATTTAACGATCTTGGCCAATTCCTCAGGATCCAGGCTTGCTCCACCGATCAAAGCCCCGTCAACATCTGGCTTCTTCATGATTTCTACGATGTTGGAAGACTTCACAGAACCGCCGTACAAGATGCGCATATTTGAAGCAATTTCTGGAGAGCCAATGTTTTCAACCTCTTCACGAATAGCCGCGCACACTTCTTGAGCATCTTCAGGTGTTGCAGTCTTTCCGGTACCGATCGCCCACACTGGTTCGTAAGCGATGACGATCTTCTTAAGCTCTGGCTTAGTAAACCCTTCTAGGCCTGCACGAATCTGACGGATTACATGGCTTACATGTGTTCCGGATTCGCGGATTGCGAGCTCTTCACCAACACAAAAGATTGGAGTTAGTTCGTTGGCAAGTGCGGCCTTAATCTTTCGGTTGATAAGTGCGTCAGACTCTTGATGAACAGCCCGTCGTTCTGAGTGACCGATAACAACAAAGGTGCAGCCGAGCTTGGCCAGCATTGACCCCGAAATGTCGCCGGTAAACGCACCGGAGGTTTCAGGTGAAAGATCTTGTGCCCCGTACTGCAAGCGCAAACGATCGCCATCAACCAAAGTTTGAATTGAGCGGATGTCTGTAAATGGAGGAATGACCGCGACATCAACTGCGTCGTAATCCTTATCATCCAGGCCGTAAACCAACTTTTGGGCAACTGCGATCGCCTCAAGGTGATTGAGGTTCATCTTCCAGTTTCCTGCCATTAATGGTTTACGCATTTTTAGCTCCTATGTTCAACAAGTTGAATTAAATTAATTCTAGTGCTTTTAGCCCGGGAAGTTCCTTGCCTTCGAGATATTCAAGTGAAGCTCCACCACCAGTTGAAATGTACCCGAACTGAGAATCTGCAAAACCGAGTGCGCGTACCGCTGCTGCAGAGTCTCCCCCACCAACGACAGATATTCCTGAGACCTGGGTTAATGCTTGTGCGACGACCTTTGTTCCAGCTGCAAAGTTAGGGAATTCAAAAACGCCCATCGGGCCATTCCAGAAAACAGTCTTGCACTTAACAATTTCTGAAGCAAAGGCTGCTGCCGAAACTGGTCCAATATCTAGACCCATTTGATCTGCAGGGATTGCATCTGCGGCGACCAAAGTAGATGTTGCATCGGGCGAAAATGTTGGTGCAACAACAATGTCAGTTGGAAGTAAAAGCTTTACCCCGTTTTTTTCAGCTGTCGCGATTAAACCTTTTACTACATCCAACATCTCTGCTTCAACCAGTGAGGTGCCAATCTCTTTGCCTTGAGCTTTTAGGAATGTAAAGACCATTCCACCACCGATAGCTAGAACATCAACCTTGCCTAACAAGTTTTCGATTACGCCTAACTTGTCTGACACCTTTGCTCCACCAAGGATTACACCGTAAGGACGCTCTGGGCTCTGCGTTAGTTTCTTCAAAACTTCAACTTCGGCAGCAACCAATTTTCCGGCTGCGTGTGGAAGCAATTGAGGTAGATCAAAGACAGATGCGTGTTTACGGTGAACCGCGCCAAAACCATCTCCCACATAAAAGTCAGCTAATTTTGCAAGTTCTGCGGCAAAGGCTGCGCGCTCTGACTCTTCCTTGCTGGTCTCTGCTGCACTAAAACGAATATTTTCTAGTAAAAGAATTTCACCCGCCTGCAATGATTCGGCTGCGTTCGTTACTGATGACCCAGTTACTTCGCCAGTGAACTTTATTTCGCGTCCAAGTAATTCGGCCAAACGCTTTGCAACTGGTGCCAGTGAAAGTTCAGGCTTTGCCTCACCTTTTGGGCGACCCAGGTGTGCGGCGATAACAAGTGATGCGCCTTTTTCAAGCAGAGCTTGAATAGTAGGAAGCGAGGCTTTGATTCGTCCATCATCCTTAATGATTCCCTCTTTCAAGGGAACATTAAGATCACAACGAAGAAAGACTCGCTTTCCTGCTACATCAATTGTAGAAAGATCTGGCATTACAGAGTTTTGCCAACGTAATCGATCAAGTCAACGAGACGGTTTGAGTAACCCCATTCGTTGTCATACCAACCAACGATCTTGACCTGGTTACCAATTACCTTGGTTAAACCTGCGTCGAAGATACATGATGATGGATCGGTCACGATGTCTGAAGAAACAATTGGATCTTCAGTGTATGAAAGGAATCCCTTAAGTGGGCCATTTGCTGCAGCCTTCATAGCGGCGTTGATTTCGGCAGCTGTCGCTTCCTTTGCAAGCTCAACAGTCAGATCTGTTGCTGAACCTGTTGGGACTGGAACGCGCATTGCGTAACCATCTAGCTTGCCCTTGAGCTCTGGCATAACAAGTGAAATCGCCTTTGCAGCACCTGTTGAAGTTGGAATCATGTTGGTTGCGGCAGCACGTGATCGACGAAGATCCTTGTGTGGGAAGTCCAGAATTACCTGGTCATTTGTGTATGCGTGAATTGTTGTCATCAAGCCCTTAACAATTCCCCAATTGTCCTGAAGAACCTTTGCCATTGGAGCAAGGCAGTTTGTTGTACAAGATGCGTTTGAAATGATGTTGTGCTTTGCACCGTCGTACTGTGTGTGGTTTACACCCATAACAATTGTGATGTCTTCATCTGTGGCAGGTGCAGAGATAATGACCTTCTTCGCGCCAGCAGTGATGTGCTTTTGAGCATCAGCGGCCTTTGTGAAAATTCCTGTTGATTCAACAATCACATCAGCCTTTACTGAAGCCCATGGCAAGTTAGCTGGATCGCGCTCTGAGAAAACCTTGATTGTTTTTCCATCGACAGTGATTGAATCATCTGTGAATGTAACTTCCAGACCCAGTCGACCCAAGATTGAGTCATACTTCAAAAGGTGAGCAAGCGTCTCATTGGGAGTTAAGTCGTTGATTCCGACAATATTGATATTTGGGTTAGTAAGGCAGGCACGGAAGAAGTTACGTCCGATACGTCCAAAACCGTTGATTCCGACATTAATCACGAAAGTGTCCTTGCTACTAGTGGGGCACATGAAAAAGCCCAGCTTCTGGTGGTTCGTAAAACTGCCACAACGCTGGGGGCTTAGGTAGAACCTTACCAGTGAAGAATGCGTGAACTCTTAAGTATCGAGGCGCTAATTGAGCAAATCTGGCGAGAGACCACTCTCAGTATCTGGAATTCCTAGCTCGCCAGCCCGCTTATCGGCCATTGCAAGCAAACGTCGAATTCGGCCAGCGATTGCATCCTTCGTCATCGGAGGCACAGCTAATGATCCAAGTTCTTCCAGCGAGGCCTGTCCATGATTGATTCGTAACTCCCCCGCCTCTTTGAGGTGATCAGGAATTGTTGGGCCAAGAATTTCCATTGCGCGTTGTACACGCGCTGCTGCGGCAACTGCTGCTCTGGCAGAACGACGAAGATTCGCATCATCAAAGTTAGCCAGACGATTAGCAGTTGCACGGACTTCCCTGCGCATCCGGCGTTCTTCCCACGCCATCACACTTTCATGTGCGCCAAGTCGAGTGAGCAGCACACCGATTGCATCGCCATCACGAATGACGACACGATCAACTCCTCGAACCTCACGCGCCTTTGCGACAATTCCTAAACGTCGAGCTGCACCAACTAAAGCAAGTGCTGCTTCCGGGCCTGGACAAGTAATTTCTAATGATGAAGAACGACCAGGTTCGGTCAATGAACCATGGGCGATAAATGCTCCGCGCCAAGCCGCTTCTGAATCACAAATTGCAGCGGAAACCACTTGTGGTGGAAGTCCGCGAACTGGTCGACCATTTGAATCAACTAAACCTGTTTGACGTGCAAGAGCATCACCTTCATTGATTACTCGAACCACATACCGTGACCCCTTGCGCAATCCGCTGGATGAAAGAACAGCCAAGTCTGAATCATGCCCATAGATGTCGGCGATATCTTTTCGAAGTCGACGTGCGCTCTGCGAAGTGTCTAGCTCTACTTCAATAACAATCTTGCCCGCTGCGATGTGAAGACCACCTGCGAAACGAAGGAGAGAAGATACCTCGGCTTTGCGACAACATGGTTTGGTAATTGCTAGACGAGATAATTCGTCCTTAACTGATGCTGTCATGGCCATGGGGTAATCCAACCATTTACCGAGCGAGAATGTGGCCCAAATGGAGAGCTAATTTTTGGGCATCATGATGGATACTTCCCGGTGCTTTACGAATATCGGCCACAACAATCTCTCCACCCAAGGTTGATGCTGCAAGCTTCAAAGCCTCTTCATCCCTAACAACTGAATGGTCAACAAGGCAGTAATCCACCTTCACACCAGGGGCGTATCGATGAAAAAAGTTGAGATGCTCTTCAGGGGTGGAACCAGCGAACTCATCGCCTTGAGATTGTGAAGTTGCATCAAGATTGAGAATTAAAATCTTACGGGCGCTGGAATTGCGCAAGGCTTCTAATTGAGCTGGCACCAATAAGTGCGGGATCACACTTGAAAACCAAGATCCTGGTCCCATGGTGATCCATTGTGCTTCGGCAATCGCATCTAATGCTTCACTTCTGGCTGGAGGATCTTCCGGAATGATGCGCAATGAATCAATACGCCCTTTTGCTGTTGCCACCTCTTTTTGGCCTCTGACAACAATTCTTCCGGTTGATGTATTAAATGTTCCCTCAATATCTAACGCAACAGATGCCATGGGAAGAACGCGACCAATTACTTTTAAGAGTTGACCGACGCGATCTAGTGCAACAACAGGGTCATCACCGGCATTCCACATTGATGCGAGTAAGAGATTTCCCATTGCATGGCCGTTGAGTTCGCCATTGCTTTCAAAGCGGTGCTGCATTATTTGGGCCCAAGTACGCCCCCATTCATCATCTGCACATAAGGCAGCAAGTGCCATTCGCAAATCACCTGGAGGAAAAATTGGAAATTCTTCCCGCAATCTTCCGCTAGATCCGCCATTGTCTGCAACGGTCACGATTGCGGTTAGTTGATGGGTGATCTGACGCAAAGCTGTCAGTGTGGCGGCTAATCCATGCCCACCACCTAATGCAACAACTTTAGTCAAAACTACTCACGACCTACATCGCGATGCGTTGGGTGTGCCGAAACTTCAGAACTTACATCGTTTAGCTGTCTAGCAATCTCTTCTGTAATTGCAACGCTTCTGTGTTTTCCGCCAGTACAGCCCACAGCGATAGTTACATACTTCTTGCCTTCACGCATGTAGCCCTGCATCATTGAATTTACTAATTGCACATAATCTTGAACAAAATCACTCACACCTTCACTGCTCAGAACTCGATCGCTTACTTGAGGAGTTAGGCCAGTCAATGGACGAAGTTCAGGATCCCAATGTGGATTGGGAATAAATCGGCAGTCAAGAACTAAATCAGCGTCAACTGGGATCCCGTACTTGTAACCAAATGACAAGACGTTAACGCGAATTCCTTGTAACTTTCCAGCACCAAATATTTCGCCAATGCGCTTTTCTAACTGATGGACATTGAGGTTTGAAGTATCAATTGCAACATCTGATTGCGAACGAATCTCTTCTAACTTATCTCGTTCACGTGCGATTCCATCAACGATTCGATCTTTACCTTGCAAAGGATGCGGACGTCTGGTTGATTCAAATCTTTGAACTAGCGCTTGATCTGTAGCATCAAGAAACACTAAGCGATAGGCAGACTTGTTCTTTTTTAACTCTTCAAGTGCGTTGGTAAGTTCATCAAAGAACTCTCCCCCACGAACATCTACGACAACAGCCAACTCTTTACCTTGCGGTCCCGTTCCCTTGCTAACAAGTGCGGGAAGCAGCGCTGGTGGAAGATTATCGACAACATACCAACCGAGATCTTCAAGAGCGTGAGCAACCGTTGATCGCCCTGCTCCTGACATCCCCGTAAGAATCAGGGTCTCTTGGTTGCTCATGTTTCTATTCTCTTACATCTGTCAAGAAGGTTGAAACACGCTCAAGACTTTTTTCAAGGTAGGCGGGCAACATCTCCTTGTGCTCCTGATTCTTGGTTTCAAATAGGTAGTTAAGTAGAAGCAAGCGTCGCTGCAGGAGCAAGGCTTTCATAGCATTTTTGGAGAAATTGGGTAACGGCCTCACTCTCTTATAACCATTCAAAATGGCTTCATCTTGTTCCGGGGTATCCAAGTAATACAAAGTCACGGCTAAATCTTGAGCTTCAACTCCATAGCCACAATCATCGAAATCAAAAACTGATAACTGACCTTCATGCCACATTAGGTTCCAGCCGTGCATATCTGCATGAATGATGTGGACGGGAGAGTTTTGGTACAACTCATTTGTGTATTTCATAATTTCATCATGGGCCTGCTCAATCAGAGCGCGATCCTGATCTGACAGGACAGACTTAGCGGAGAACAAATGATCTTCTGTTCCCCAGAAGAAATCATTGAAGATTGGCAAGGATTTTTCTGAGCTAAGGACAAAATTGGTCGATTCTTGATGCAATGTAGCTATGGCTTTTCCGACTTCATGTAACTGATTCTGGGTTGGCTCATCTCCCAACTCTTCTCCGTCTAGCCACGAATACATAACACCGTAGAAAGTTTGCCCTGACTCTGAATGCAAAGCCGAGACAATGTACTGATCATCCAAGGTCGCAATTGGTGTTGGTGTGTGTAATGCCGAAGTGCGGTTCAGGTGGCGAACCCATTCGACTTCTGCCTTCATGTTATCGACGGTACGAGTCGAATTGATATTAATTCTCAATGCGTACTTGGTACCTGAATCGGTCTCGACCGAAAAAGTGGCGTTGAATTCAAAGTTAATGCATGAAACATTTGCACCATGAATCCCATAATCCTTTAAGAGTTCAGTGGCGAAAGCTGTCAAAGATTTCTGTTGATCTTCTGCCGGAAGGTCGAAAAATTCCTGGCCCATTACTTATTCTCCATGATCTCGCCGGTTGCCATATTGATTCCCTGGCTGGCAATTGATGATAGATGGGATTCAATAATCGAGGCGATTTTAGACCCAATCCCTGGAGTCGCCGCGATGTCTTCAACCGATGCTTTTCTTATTGCCGCAACGGAACCAAAACGTTCTAACAATGATGCTCTGCGGGCTGAACCTAACTGCGGGATCTCATCCAGTACCGACTCCAACATAACCTTGGAACGACGCGATCGATGGAAAGTAATGGCAAAGCGGTGCGCTTCATCTCTAATTCGTTGCAGCAGATATAAGCCCTCGCTGCTGCGCGGCAATATCAGTGGATCCTTAGATCCAGGTATCCACACCTCTTCTAATCGCTTAGCTAATCCGCACAGCGCAATATCTTTGATTCCGAGTTCATCCAAAGCGCGCTGCGCGGCATTAACCTGCGGCTGACCACCATCGACCACAATCAGCTGCGGTGGATAGGCAAACTTACTTGGCTTGCCACCGAGTTCTGCGACTTCTGCTTCGTTTTCTTTACGATCATCCAATAGCCGCTTTAATCGACGTGTAATCACCTGGTGCATCGCACGGGTGTCATCAAATCCTTCGCTCGTATCAATGATGAACCGGCGATATTCGCTTTTCTTTATCATCCCATCTTCAAAAACCACCATTGACGCAACAACAGATGTGCCTGAAATATTTGAAATATCAAAGCACTCGATTCGAAGTGGTGTGCGGCCAAGGTTGAGATGTTCTTCAATTTCAGTTAACGCCTTGCCACTTACCGCAGCATCAGTAGCTCGCTTACTGAGGTATTGAATTAAGGAATACTGAGCGTTACGTTTGACAGTAGCAAGTAGTTCAACTTTTTCGCCACGTTGCGGAACTTTGATTTCGACTTTAATAGAACCTATCGAACCAAGCCATTGCTCCAACTGTTCCTTTTCGGCGGACTCTGTATTGATGTAGATGTTGCGTGGAACTGCAATCGCGCCGGATCCATAAATTGAATACAAGAGAGCGGTTAGCTCATCTTGACCTTCGAGAACCATTTCTTGATCGACAATCCAAGAGCGCGAACCTTTCACCGAACCACGCTGCATCGAAAAGATTGATCCTGCTGCATGGAAACCATCATGATAAATCGAAATGAAATCTCCATCTAGATCATCTGAGAAGTTACCTTCAGTTGATTTTTGCGCCTTTTCAAAGGATTCGATTTGATCACGCAACCGGGCTGCGCGTTCGAACTCTTCATTTGTTGCTGCTGTGTTCATCTCTTCATGCAATTTGGGCAGAATGTTTTCCATACCCGATTCCATGAATTCATTGAGACGACCGGCTAACTGCTTGTGATCTTCTTGCGATATCCAACCAACACATGGGGCGGCGCATTTACCAATATCACCTAGTAGGCATTGGCGCTTACTGCGCTGGGCCCGCGTGAAATTTGCCGAAGAGCAGGATCTGACCGGGAAAACCTTTAACAGAACTTCAAAGGTATTGCGCAGTGCCCAAGCATTTGTATACGGACCGAAGTACTTTAAGCCGGGACGCTTATCTTTTCGAGTAATGAAGATCATCGGGTATTCATCGTTCAGAGACAACGCTAAATACGGATAGGACTTGTCGTCCTTAAACTGCACGTTGTATTTAGGTTGGTATTGCTTGATCCAACTAAATTCCAGCGCAAGTGCTTCAAGTTCGGTACTGACGATAGTCCAATCAACCCGGACCGCTTCATGAACCATGCGATAGGTCTTAGTCGCAAGATTTGCTTGAAAGTAATTGCTCAGGCGATTTTTCAAATTCTTCGCTTTGCCTACGTAAATCACTTTGTCTGATTTGTTGTAAAAGCGGTAGACCCCAGGGTGTTCTGGGATATTGCTCGGCCGATAACTTTGCGGATCTGCCATGTGACTACTTCTTAGCTGGAGCTTTTCTATTTGTTTTTAAGATCTCGCCCAAGAACTGCCCCGTGTAACTTTCCTTGACGGCAGCAACAGTTTCAGGCGTTCCTTCAGCCACAACTAATCCCCCGCGGAAGCCACCTTCAGGACCCATGTCAATTACCCAGTCTGAACACTTAATGACATCCAAGTTGTGTTCGATCACGACAACAGTGTTACCGGTATCCACCAAACGGTTCAGAACAGTCAGCAACTTGTTAACATCTTCAAAGTGCAACCCAGTTGTTGGCTCGTCTAAAACATAAATTGTTCGACCGGTTGATCGACGCTGTAGTTCGGTTGCAAGCTTTACACGCTGAGCTTCGCCACCCGAAAGCGTTGGTGCAGATTGACCGAGCCGCACGTAGCCCAGACCGACATCATTAAGCGTCTTGAGGTAACGCGCGATTGCGGGTACAGATTCGAAGAAACCATGAGCTTCTTCGATCGGCATATTGAGAACTTCGGCAATGGTCTTATTCTTATAATGAACTTCAAGCGTCTCGCGGTTGTAACGTGCGCCGTGACAGACTTCGCATGGCACATACACATCTGGCAAGAAGTTCATTTCGATAGTGATGGTTCCATCACCAGAACAGTTCTCGCAGCGGCCACCCTTCACGTTGAAGGAGAATCGACCTTGTTGATATCCGCGAATCTTTGCCTCACTTGTTTCAGCAAATAGGGCGCGAATCTTGTCAAAGACTCCGGTGTAGGTCGCTGGATTAGAACGAGGGGTTCTTCCAATAGGCGATTGGTCTACATGAACAACCTTGTCTAGCAGTTCGATACCAGTAACTGTTCTGTGTCGACCCGGAACCAAACGTGCTCCGTTTAACTTGTTAGCCAAAGTTGTGTAGAGAATGTCATTTACTAATGTGGATTTTCCAGAACCAGAAACACCAGTTACCGAGACAAAAACTCCGAGCGGTACTTCGACTTCGATGTCCTTGAGGTTGTTCTCTTTTGCACCCTTAACGACAAGCTTTCGCTTTGGATCTACAGGACGTCGCTTCTTGGGGATCTCAATGGATTTACGACCTGATAAGTAAGCACCTGTGATTGATTCTTTCGATGCAATGAGTTCTTCATAGCTACCAGAAACAACAACTTTCCCACCATGTTCTCCGGCACCCGGGCCAATGTCGACGATCCAGTCTGCAGTTCTGATCGTCTCTTCATCATGCTCGACAACGATCAAGGTATTGCCAAGATCGCGCAAACGAGTCAAGGTTTCGATTAAGCGCTTGTTATCGCGTTGATGCAAACCAATTGATGGCTCATCCAATACATAGAGGACGCCCACCAAGCCGCTACCGATCTGAGTTGCGAGGCGAATTCGCTGAGCTTCACCGCCAGATAGAGAACCAGCGGGGCGGGCCAACGATAAGTAATCAAGCCCAACATCGAGCAAGAAGCCAAGACGAGCATTAACTTCTTTCATGACTCGCTCTGCGATTTGGGCTTCACGTTTATTGAGCTTGATTTGCTTTAGGAAAACGGCGCAATCTGCAATTGAAAGTTCACAAATTTCTGAGATGTTCTTATTGCCGATTGTTACGGCGAGTACTTCTGGCTTAAGACGAGCTCCATTACAGGTTTCACAAGCGATTTCTCGCATGTAAGCCTCGTACTTATCACGACTGTAATCACTATCTGTTTCTTCATGTCTGCGATGAATAAAAGGAATGACGCCTTCAAAACCAGTGGTGTAGTTACGGGCTCCATAGCGGCCCTTGTACTTCATCTTGATTTCATACTCATAGCCGTTCAAGATTGCTTCACGAGCTTTGACCGAAATCTTCTTCCACGGTGTATCTAAAGAAAAAGGAAGATCTTTAGCAAGTGCTTCTAGTAAACGCAGGAAGTAATCAGAGGATTGTCCGCCAGACCAAGGTGCAATCGCTCCATCGTTAATTGAAATCGAATCATCGGGAATGATCAGATCCTCATCGACCTCTTTTTTGGTTCCAATTCCAGAACATTCGGCGCAAGCGCCAAAAGGAGAGTTAAAAGAGAAAGAGCGGGGCTCAAGCTCTTCAAATGATAATTCGCAGTCATGGCAGGCCAAGTGTTCGCTGTAAGTTCGCTCTTTATCTGCGCCTTTGGCATCAACAAAATCTAGGACGACAATTCCTGAAGCCAAGCGCAAAGCGTTTTCAATGGAGTCCGTCAACCGTGTCTTGCTTTCAGCTTTGGCAGTTAGACGGTCAATCACAACTTCGATCGTGTGCTTTTCTTGCTTCTTTAGCTTTGGTGCATCAGAGAGTTGGACTACTTCCCCATCGATACGGGCACGTGAATACCCTTGCGTGATCAGATCATTGAAGAGTTCAACGAATTCGCCTTTGCGGGCTCTAACAACTGGCGCCAAAACCTGGAACTTGGTTGTTGCCGGAAGTTCCAGTATTTGATCAACAATTTGCTGTGGTGATTGTCGAGTAACCACTTTGCCACACTTGGGACAATGAGGCGTTCCTGCGCGAGCAAACAACAGACGCAAGTAATCATAAACTTCAGTAATTGTTCCAACCGTCGAACGCGGATTTCGATTAGTAGATTTCTGATCAATAGACACGGCAGGTGAAAGACCTTCAATGAAATCCACATCTGGCTTATCCATTTGGCCCAGAAACTGGCGCGCATAGGCTGATAAAGATTCAACATAGCGACGCTGACCTTCGGCAAAAATTGTGTCAAAGGCAAGGGATGACTTTCCGGAACCCGATAGGCCCGTAAACACAACTAGCGAATCTCGCGGGAGTTCGATTGAGACATTTTTAAGGTTGTGTTCGCGTGCACCGCGCACAACCAATTTATCGATACTCAAACCCCGGCCTCTTCCATCATTCGTAGCTCTTTCTTCAATATCTTGATCTCATCGCGTAATCTGGCGGCAACCTCAAATTGAAGTTCAGATGCTGCATTGCGCATCTGGTCGGTGAGCGAGCCTATCAACGCGATTAGATCCTTGCGCGGTAAGGAGGTCGAGGATTTATCGTAAATTCCAGCCGAAGAGGCGATCTTCTTGGCTCCACCCTTTTCATGGGACAAGAGCTCCTCGGTATCTTCGCTTTCGCGATTAATCAGGTCGGTGATATCGGCAATCTTTTTGCGCAATGGCTGCGGATCGACGCCACGTTCTAAGTTATAGGCCACCTGCTTAGCGCGACGACGGTTGGTCTCATCAATCGCTTTAGCCATGGAATCAGTAATTCGGTCGGCATACATGTGAACCTCACCCGATACGTTACGGGCGGCGCGACCAATGGTCTGAATTAAAGATGTAGCCGAGCGGAGGAAGCCTTCTTTGTCAGCATCCAAAATAGCCACTAACGAAACTTCTGGTAAATCCAGACCTTCGCGAAGTAAGTTGATACCAATCAAAACATCGTAATCACCTGTCCGCAGTTCGCGCAGTAATTCAACTCGTCGCAAAGTGTCTACTTCAGAGTGTAAATAGCGAACATTGACGCCACGTTCTTGCAGGTAATCAGTCAGGTCCTCAGACATCTTCTTAGTAAGTGTGGTTACTAGAACGCGCTCATTTTTTGCCGCACGGATATTGATTTCATTCAGCAGATCATCGATCTGTCCCTTAATTGGTTTAATCACAATTTGTGGATCAACCAATCCGGTTGGGCGAATTACTTGCTCGACCACATCATTATTGACCTTGGCTAATTCGTACTTACCTGGAGTTGCGGACAAGTAGATAGTCTGCCCAGTTCTTTCCACAAACTCTGGAAACTTGAGTGGTCGGTTATCCAGCGCACTTGGTAAGCGGAAACCATGCTCCACCAGGGTTCGCTTTCGGGATGCATCGCCTTCAAACATCGCACCCAACTGTGGAACTGTTACGTGACTTTCATCTATAACAACCAGGAAATCTTCCGGGAAGTAATCCAACAAACAATGAGGCGCAGATCCAGCTGGACGATCATCAAGGTGACGCGAATAGTTTTCAATTCCGCTGCAGAAACCAATCTGTTCCATCATCTCGATGTCAAAAGTTGTTCGCATACGTAGGCGTTGGGCTTCTAGAAGTTTGCCTTGTTTTTCGAAAAGATTGAGTTGAACCTGTAGTTCGTCTTGGATATCCCCGATTGCACGCTTCATGGTTTCGGGACCCGCTGCATAGTGCGTGGCCGGGAATACAAAGATCTCTTCTTCATCGCGAATAATTTCGCCAGTAAGTGGGTGAAGGGTTGAAATCTTCTCGATCTCATCGCCAAACATTTCAATACGAATTGCCAGTTCTTCATACATCGGAATGATTTCGATGGTGTCACCACGTACACGGAAAGTGCCGCGCTCAAAGGCCATGTCATTGCGTTTGTACTGAACATCTACAAATTTGCGAAGCAAGGCGTTGCGTTCAATTTCATCACCTACACGCAGACGAACCATTCGATCCACATATTCCTGAGGTGTTCCAAGTCCATAAATGCAGGAAACAGTTGCAACGACAATGACATCACGGCGGGTTAGTAGCGAGTTAGTGGCAGAGTGACGTAGGCGTTCAACTTCTTCATTGACGCTTGAATCCTTTTCAATGAAGGTATCGGTTTGCGGAACATATGCTTCAGGTTGGTAGTAGTCGTAATAAGAGACAAAATATTCCACAGCGTTATTGGGTAAAAGTTCGCGGAACTCATTAGCCAACTGAGCAGCCAGAGTTTTATTGGGAGCAAGCACCAAGGTGGGGCGTTGTAGCTGTTCAATCAGCCACGCGGTTGTTGCTGACTTTCCAGTTCCCGTTGCACCTAGTAAAACAACATCACGTTCGCCAGCATTGATTCGTTTTGCGATCTCAGCGATTGCGGCGGGCTGATCTCCGGCTGGTATGTACTCACTGATTACTTGAAAGGGTTCAACCCGACGTTGAAGTTCAGATATCGGACGCATTTGCTAAGCCTACTTATTTACTATCGTGAAGGCTATCCCAAATGTTTTCGACCTGGCGCAGCAGCTCATCTTCGGTTCCATCATTTTCTATGAGGAAGTCGGCAATCTCGATGCGCTGTTCCCGTGTGGCCTGCGCGGCAATTCGGCCCTCAATTTCAGAGATATGCATTCCCCTACCCCGCAAACGAGCAATTCTATTTTCCATTTCAGATTCGACAGTTATGACAAGATCAAATCTTTCATGTGCATTTGTTTCGACTAGCAATGGAATCTCATAAACAAGAACCTGGTCACCTTTAAGTGATGCGACCGCTTCTTCAAATTCTTTTCGTACAAATGGGTGAATAATATTTTCTAACGCAACCTTGGCTTTTGGATCCTTAAAAATAATCTCACCTAAAGCCCTACGATCAATATTTCCATCCTTCAATAGTGAATCGCCAAATAATGTCACTACCTCATCAAAACCAGCTGAACCGCGTTCGATGGCAGCACGGGCCAACTGATCTGCATCAATTACTAGCGCGCCAAGTTCAGCAAAGTACTGCGCCGCCAATGACTTACCGCAGCCAATGCCACCCGTTAAAGCGATTACCCGCATGCTTGAATCTTATCTTTGGATAAAGAAAAAGGAGCCCAGTTGAAGTAAGCGAGTGTCAAACGTTTTTCTCGCGGCTTCAAGCTGGACTCCTTTTACGGAATCTTTCCTACTTATTCGGCAGCAACTGCTTCTTCTGCTGGAGTAGCTGCAGCATCTGCAACCTTGGCTTCAGCCTTCTGCTTCTTGTGTGCCATGAAACGCTCTTGAGCTTGGGCGTACTGCTTTTCCCACTCTTCGCGCTGTGTTTCATATCCTGGCTTCCACTCTTGTGAGTCTGCATCGAAACCTTCAGGGTAAATGAAGTTTCCTTCTGCATCGTAACGAGCAGCCATTCCGTACTGAGTTGGATCAAATGCTTCGATCTCAATCTCTGTACCTTCATTAGCTTGCTTTAATGAGAGTGAAATACGGCGACGCTCTAGATCGATATCGATAATCTTTACAAATAGTTCATCATCAACCTGAACAACCTGCTCTGGAATCTCAACATGGCGTTCTGCCAACTCTGAGATGTGAACTAGACCTTCAATTCCCTCGTGAACACGGATGAATGCTCCGAATGGAACTAGCTTTGTCACAACACCTGGAACAACCTGATTGATTGTGTGGGTGCGAGCAAATGCTTGCCATGGATCTTCCTGTGTTGCCTTAAGTGAAAGCGATACACGCTCGCGCTCGAAATCAACTTCTAGAACTTCAACAGTTACTTCGTCGCCAACTTCAACAACTTCACCTGGGTGATCGATGTGCTTCCATGAAAGCTCTGAAACGTGAACCAAACCATCAACGCCACCAAGGTCAACGAATGCACCGAAGTTAACGATTGATGAAACAACACCTGTGCGAACCTGACCCTTTTGTAGCTGGTTCAGGAATGTTGTGCGTGATTCTGATTGTGTCTGCTCTAGGAATGCGCGACGTGAAAGAACAACGTTGTTGCGATTCTTATCTAGTTCGATGATGCGTGCTTCAACCTGCTTGCCAATGTATGGAGTCAGATCGCGTACGCGGCGCATCTCAACAAGAGATGCTGGAAGGAATCCTCGTAGACCGATGTCCACGATTAGTCCACCCTTAACAACTTCAATAACAGTTCCGACGACAACTTCGTCGCGCTCCTTCTTGCCTTCAATGTCTCCCCAGGCACGCTCGTACTGTGCGCGCTTCTTAGAAAGGATTAGGCGACCCTCTTTGTCTTCTTTCTGAAGAACGAGAGCTTCAATAATCTCACCGACTTTAACGATTGAGTTTGGATCTGCATCGTGGCGAATTGAAAGCTCGCGAGCTGGAATAACTCCTTCAGTCTTGTATCCGATATCAACAAGAACTTCTTCGCGACCAACTTGAACAACTGCGCCTGATACTAAGTCGCCGTCATTAAAGTTTCTGATTGTGCCTTCGATAGCTGCTAGAAAATCTTCAGCTGATCCGATGTCATTTACTGCAATTTGTGGTGTAGACAATTGTGCTCCGTAGGGATAGAAAGTAGTAGTTCCCGCTTGCGCGGCTGAAGGGCAAGGGTACGGTTTGCACGCTCATATGGGCAAATCCACTTACTTTTTTGAGCGTGAAAGATAGACTGACGCTTGTTATGAATAGATACAGAGAGTTAATGGCTTTCCCTCAGGTCATTCGGCTCGGAATCAGCGCATTTCCAGCGCGGTTGGCTTACGGAATGATCGGCCTGGGTATCTTTTTCAAAGCTGAGCAAGAAACAGGCTCAATTGCAGTGGCGGGTTTTGCCATTGGTTTGAACTCCTTGGCTGGGTCTATAACAGCAGGTCTGCGTGGTTCTGTGATGGATAAATTCGGTCAAAAGTGGCCGATTCGTATTTTGGTTCCCATGTACTCAGCTCTCATTTTGTTACTCAACACAATGGAAACTCGAACATCCATTTTGATCACAGCATTTGTCCTGGGTATTACTGCTCCCC
>JBJONF010000007.1:0-49032 GCA_046051985.1 Actinomycetota bacterium | reverse complement strand
TGCTTAGTGCGAAATGGTAGCAATAAGAGGGCTAATTAGATGCCCGAGATATGCGCAATCTTTCCAATGCCTGCGGTGATTGCCATTCCCAGCGAGCCTCCGATAAGCACACGCAGAGTTGGCGAGAGCAGCTTTGAGCCTGCGGTGCGTGCTGAGACCAGGCCTGTCAGGATCAATCCACCAAGGGTAAACCCGACAATGCTCCATGCCTGCGTGCTCAAAGTCGGAGCAAAAGCTCCAGCAAAAGGAATCAGCCCGCCCAAAGTAAATGAAATAGCTGAAGCAATGGCGGCCTGTGTCGGGCGAGCCTTAGTACTTGGGTGTTGGCCTAACTCGTCGCGCAAGTGTGCTTCCAGCGCATCTTTGCGATGCATTTCAAGTGCAACCTGCAATGCAAGCTCTGGCGATAAACCACGGCCAATATAAATATGTTGCAGCTCTATTAATTCTGCTTCTGGATCCGCGGCTAAATGTGCAATTTCAAGGTTACGATCGGATTCTTCAACATCATTTTGGGAGCGGACCGAGATGTATTCGCCAACTGCCATAGACATCGCACCTGCAGTGATTCCTGCAACACCAGCTGTGACAATAAAATCTTGTTTACCAGCGGCTGCAACACCAATCATTAATGCAGCCGTTGAAACTAGACCATCATTTGCACCAAGTACCGCGGCGCGAAGCCACCCTGCACGATGGGTGCGATGTTGCAGATTGCGCTGGTAGACCTCTTCCAAACTCATACGTGAAAGCCTACCTGACCCTTACTGAATCTTTTTAGAGGCGCGAGCAAAATAGAAAGCAGCCCCTAGGCCCACAAGCACGCTTACCCAAACATTCACGCGCAGACCCACAATCGTGTTGGCGGCATCAATTCGAATGAGCTCGATAAAGAAGCGGCCTAAACAATAAGCCCCGACATATAGTGCAAAACTTTGTCCAGCTTTGAAACTCTTTCCGAACTTTAGGATCACTATCGCAATGACGGTGCACCAAATTGCTTCATACAAAAATGTTGGATGAAATGATTCAAACTGCGTGAATCCACTTGGTCGATAACGCATAGGAATCTCAACGGCCCACCAAGCATCAAGTGGTTTTCCAAAAAGTTCCCCATTAAACCAATTACCAAAACGGCCTATAGCTTGCGCAAAGAGAATTCCTGGGGCTAAGGCATCAGCAAATACGGCAAATGATGGCAGATCGACTTTCTTAGCTAAAGATCGGTAGCGAAGGTATGCGCCAAATAAACCGAGCGAGATCGCCCCCCAAATACCTAAGCCGCCCTCCCAAATTTTGAAGGCATCGACTGCAGATCCCCCAGCACCAAAGTAAGCATTAGGCGATGAGATCACATGGTAAATACGTCCACCGATAATTCCAGCAGGCACCGCAACTATTGCTACCTCAGAAACAATTGATTGACCTTGAACGGTTTTATATTGAAAACGCTTACCACCCAACCAAATCGCTACTGCTATGCCGGTAATAATGCACAGTGCGTAATAGTGGATGGTTAGGGGACCAAGCTCCAGCACCGATTGCGCTGGAGTTGGAAAAGCTGAATTCAAGTTTTAGCCAGCCTCTACAGCTGCTTTGAACTCATCAAGTACGAAGCCGTTTTGTGTACGCTCCCACTTTTTGCCATTAATAAAGACAGTTGGAGTTCCTTGAACTCCATACTTGCTCATTGAGTCAGAGTTGGCTTGTACCAAATCAACCTTAGAACCCTTAGTTACGCAATCCTTAAATTTTGTAGATGTGATACCAATTTTATTTCCCATTTCCACCAGAGTTTCATTGCTCCAGAACCCTGAATTTTCAACTGTTGATTGAACTGCGTAAATAGCCTTGTGAAAATCTAAGTACTGACCTTCATCTGCTGCGCAGAAAGATGCGTTAGCCGCACGTACAGATTCATCACCTAGGAAAGAGAGCACGTGATAACGAACATTTGCTTTCTTTTCGCGAATAAGTGAATCTAAATACTGACCATTGGCATCAGCAAATAACTTGCACACTGGACACTGTGGATCTTCCCAAACATCAATTGTGGTTGCAGCTCCAGTGTTAAATGTGATTGAAGATCCATTCTCGACATCAATCGTTGACGTCACCGCTGGCTTTGCCTTCAATCCGTCAAGGCCTGAAAGCGAAGCAGTTGTTTTGTCAGTTTGACCAAAGAGAGAGAAAACAACTCCGGTAACTACAACAAGTGCGACCATCGCTACGACGATCCAACGGGTTGTGTTATCTGCGCTCTTTGCAGCTTGCTTGGCCATTATTACTCCTTGATTAATTGGGTTGGTGTTTCATCTCATGCCCTGATGTATGGAAGAAAGTATAGATAAAGAGCGCAAAGTGCCAAGCCTAAACTCGGCATGAATCCTGTGAATTAAGGGCGAAAACTAGCGCCCTTCGCGTACTCCAAGGGCTAACTCTTTGGCTAGGTGCGAGATCGCATCCAACCCTTCCTGCTCACTCTTTGCATCAAGAAGTAACTTTATAAATGCTGAACCAACGATGACGCCATCGGCGTAGGCCGCAAGGGATTTGGCTTGCTCACGTGTTGAGACTCCGAGTCCAACTGAAATGGGCAAGTTGGTAACGCCGCGAACTCGGGACACCAAATTACTGGCATCAGATGAAACGCTAGTGCGCGTACCTGTTACGCCCATCAAGCTTGCTGCATAAACGAAGCCACCAGTCTTGGCAGTTACTTCTGCAAGACGAGAATCCTTTGTACTTGGCGCAACCACGTAAATCGGATTAATTTTGTTCTTACTTGTTGCCGCAAGCCAACGGTCAGATTCTTCAATTGTTAAATCTGGAGTAATAACTCCGGATCCCCCATTATCGGCAATTGATTGCGCAAACTTATCAACGCCATAACGCTCAATCGGATTCCAATACGTCATAACCACTGCTGCTACACCTGTGTCTGTTGCAGTTTTAAGGGCGGCAAAAACATCAGCAGCATTTGTTCCACCTTTAAGTGAAATTTCTGCTGCTTCTTGAATTACCGGCCCATCCATTACGGGATCGCTATAGGGAAAACCAATTTCGATTGCATCAACCCCGGCATCTGCCAACGCTTGAATCGCCTTGGCGCAACCTGACTGTGAAGGGAAGCCTGCAGGAATATATGCGATGAGAGCGGCGCGATTTTCAGAACGTACCCGTGCCATTACCTCATCTAGTTGCGTCATTACAGCGGAATTCCAAAGTATTCAGCCGCAGTTTGAACATCCTTGTCACCGCGCCCAGAAAGGTTAAGCAGAAGATTTGCTTGTGGGCCTAACTCTTGTCCCACAAGAATTGCACCAGCTAAGGCGTGTGCAGTTTCAATCGCGGGAATAATTCCTTCAGTTTTGCTCAGCAAAGAAAATGCAAACATCGCTGCATCATCATTAATGGCACGGTATTCAGCTCTACCAACATCATGAAGGTATGCGTGCTCTGGGCCAACACCTGGGTAATCCAAACCTGCTGAAATGGAATGTGATTCGATTGTTTGCCCATTTGCATCTTGTAAAACATATGAACGAGTTCCGTGAAGAACACCCGGAGAGCCACCCGTGATGGTTGCAGCATGGCGACCTGTTTCTACTCCATCACCGCCAGCTTCAAACCCAATAAGTCTGACATCAGTGTCTGGAATAAAAGCGTTAAAGATTCCGATCGCATTTGATCCACCACCTACACAGGCCAAGACCGCGTCAGGAAGTCGGCCCGTTAAAGCCAACATCTGTTCGCGAGATTCTTCACCAATAATTTTGTGAAAGTCACGAACCATTGTTGGAAAAGGATGCGGCCCGGCAACTGTTCCCAGCATGTAGTGCGTATCGGCAACATTTGTTACCCAGTCACGCATGGCCTCGTTTATCGCATCTTTCAATGTTCTAGAACCTGAAGTAACTGGAACAACCTGTGCACCCAATAATTTCATACGCGCAACATTTAATGCCTGACGACGAGTATCTTCTTCGCCCATATAAACAACACAATCAAGACCCATCAATGCGGCCGCTGTTGCAGATGCAACACCATGTTGGCCCGCACCTGTTTCAGCGATGATGCGCTTCTTGCCCATGCGCTTTGTCAGCAAAGCTTGACCTAAAACGTTATTGATCTTGTGTGAACCTGTGTGGTTAAGATCTTCGCGCTTAAGAAATATTCGTGCACCACCGGCATGCTCAGAAAATCGCTTTGCTTCTGTGATGATGCTTGGGCGACCTGTATAGGTTCGGTGAAGTTCAGCGAGTTCTACCAAAAATGATGGGTCTTTCTGCGCTGTATTGTGAGCGATTTCAAGTTCATTGAGCGCGCCAATTAAAGCCTCTGGCACAAAGCGCCCGCCGTATTCTCCGAAATGTCCCGCACTCGTCATTGTCAAAGCCTACCGAGCAATTGATTGATCGCAACAGATGGAGATCCTGAGCGCACAAGGGCTTCTCCCACCAAGATGGCGGTCGCTCCACACTCTTTTGCAAACACGACCTCTTCTCGGGTTGAAATACCGGATTCTGCAACTCGAGCAATTGTTGAAGGAATCTGTGGAATTAATTCAGCAAATGCACGCGCATCTACTTCGAGGGTTTTAAGGTTTCTGGAGTTCACGCCAATGATCTCTGGTGAGATTTCCAGCGCTCTTTCAAGTTCATCATTGGTATGAACCTCAATCAACGAACGCATGCCTAGCTCGGTACTTAAGTGAAAGTAATCTTCTAACTGGTTTTTACTTAAAGCTGCAACGATAAGAAGTACAAAATCTGCCCCATGTGCGCGAGCCTCGTAAAATTGGTATTCATCAACCATAAAATCTTTTCGAAGAATTGGAAGATCGATCGCTTTTCGAACTGCATCTAGATCAGCCAAAGTTCCACCAAAACGTCGTTGCTCGGTCAGTACGCTTACTACCTGTGCACCTGCTTCTTCATACTGCGCAGCTAAGCCAGCTGGGTCAGTTATGGTCGCTAACGTGCCTTTGCTCGGTGACGAACGTTTTACTTCCGCGATAACTGACATTTCAGAAGACATCAATTGTGGCAAACAATCACGCACGGCAGGTGCGGTTTCTAGCGCCTCTTGTAATTGCCCCATTGGTAAACGTCTAGCCGCCAAATCTTCGCGAACGCCTTCAATGATTGAACTCAAAACGCTCATGGCTTCTCTTCCACTGTTGGGTCAATTCCATGATCAAGTGCGCTCCAGGTATTGAGTTCGCGTGGTTTACGGTCATACCTTGAAGAAAGCTTGAAGCGCTTAGAGATAACAATGACTAAAGCAAATACGCACACTAAAGAGATCAACACGGGTAAGAATTCTTTCATCGCTGGCCCGCCAAGCGATTTGCCGCATGTACTGCGGTTAGCACTGCAGCAGCTTTATTGCGACACTCCTGGTTTTCAGATTCCGGATCAGAGTCGGCTACGACTCCCGCACCTGCTTGAACGAAGGCTGTTCCCTTGTAAAGCAAGGCGGTTCGGATTGCGATGCAGGTGTCTAGATTTCCAGTGAAATCGATGTAACCAACGATTCCGCCGTAGACACCACGTCTAGTTGTTTCTAATTCTTCAATGATCTCCATGGCACGTGGCTTAGGCGCACCTGACAAAGTTCCCGCGGGAAATACTGAAAAGAGCGCATCTACGGGTGATGATTTTTTAGAAAGCTTGCCGATGACAGTAGAAACAATATGCATCACATGTGAATAACGTTCGATATGCATAAAATCAATTACTTCCACACTGCCCGGCGCGCACACCCGCCCAAGATCATTTCTGCCAAGATCTACCAGCATCAAGTGCTCTGCACGCTCTTTAGGGTCTGCCAGTAACTCTTCAGCCAAACGATGGTCTTCTTCAGGATTTGATGATCGCTTACGTGTTCCGGCAATTGGATGGATCATTACATCCTCTTGATTAACTTTCACTAACGCTTCAGGGCTAGATCCAACAATTTCGATTCCATCTGTAAAGCGGAATAAATACATATATGGAGATGGGTTATTTAGTCGAAGCATGCGATAAACATCTATGGCATCGGCAGAACAAGGCATAGCAAAACGTTGTGACAAAACTACTTGAAAAGCTTCACCTGCAAGGATTTCTTCCTTTACATGTGCGATGTTTTTCTTGTATTGCTCTGCCGAAATATTGCCGGTGTAGTCAGGTAATGAAAAGTCAGGAATAGCTGCGGCATCACCTGCAATTGATGTTGCCAAGTCAGCCTGCATGCGATCAAGTCTTTCGATACATGCCGCATATGCCTCGTCAATGCGATCATCGCTGCCATCCCAATTTATCGCGTTAGCAATTAAAGTGATCGTTCCTTCGCTGTGATCCATCACCGCCAAGTCACTAGTGAGCATGAAAGAAAGTTCTGGCAGCGGAATATCTTTCTGCGACAGTGATGGAAGTTTTTCTAGTCTTCGAACAACGTCGTAGCCCATGAACCCAACCAGACCACCGGTTAATGGCGGCAGACCTGGGATCTTTGGTGAATGCAAATGTGCCGCAGATAAACGCAAGGCTTCCAATGGATCAATTCCTGTTGGCGCACCAGCTGGAGCGGTCCCCTGCCAATAGGCCACACCATCTTTTTCACTTAACGTCGCTTCACTGCGAACTCCAATAAAGGAATACCTAGACCAGGTTCCACCGTGTTCGGCAGACTCTAGAAGAAATGTGTTAGCCGCACTCTTTGCTAACTTCTTGTAAACACCAAGTGGTGTTTCAGAATCTGCCAGAAGCTTTCGCGATACAGGAATGACATTTGAAACTTTTGCGTAGGCGCGAAACTCTGCTAGATCCATTTTACGATCGCAGCTCTAGTGGGGTATGAAAACAGCTTTGTTCGCCAGTATGGCAAGCGACACCAGTTTGAATAACTTCAAGAAGCAAAGCATCTCCATCACAATCCAATGCGATTGATTGCACATCTTGATAGTGACCAGAAGTTGCACCTTTAATCCAGAGTTCGCTTCGGCTGCGAGACCAATACGTTGCTTTGCCAGTGCTGAGCGTCAACTGCAGTGATTCCGGATTCATATACGCCAGCATCAACACTTCTTTACTTGTTGAATCTTGGACAATTGCAGGAATCAAAAGGTTTGGATCCTTCAGAAGAGCAGCTACCTGCGGATCCAGAGTTGTCATGTGCTTATTCTGCCTTACACAGTGGCAACGGCGCGCACCGGATAATTGTGCTTGCCCAGATAGCGCTTCACATCCCCGATTCGGTGAACTCCAAAGTGAAAGACACTTGCCGCCAATAGCGCATCTGCGCCAGCATCAAGGGCGGCAGAGAAATCTTCAAGTGAGCCAGCTCCACCGCTGGCAATCAATGGAACCTTAGCTACTCCGCGCACCGCGGTAATCATTCCGATGTCATAACCAGCACGAGTGCCATCTGCATCCATTGAATTAAGAAGGATTTCACCGACTCCCAGTGCACACGCTTGTTCTACCCATGCAAGTGCATCTACACCGGCGCTTTGTCGGCCACCATGTGTTGTTACTTCGAAACCAGAATCAGTTCGAGCTCGTCGTGCATCAACTGATAGCACCAAAACTTGTGAACCAAAACGATCAGCGATCTCGGCAATTAATTGTGGGCGCGCAAGTGCGGATGTGTTAATTGAAACTTTGTCAGCACCTGCTCGCAGCAATCGATCAACATCTTCAACATTTCGGATTCCGCCACCCACAGTGAGTGGAATAAACACTTGCTCTGCCGTCCGCCGAACAACATCAAGAGTTGTTTCACGTCCAGCCACACTTGCGGAGATATCTAAGAAAGTTAGTTCGTCAGCACCTTCGGTGTTATACAGCGACGCCATTTCAACTGGATCGCCAGCATCTACTAGATCTGTGAAATTAACACCTTTAACTACGCGTCCATCGGTAACATCTAGACACGGAATGATGCGAACTGACAGGCTCATTTACCGCTGACCTTCAGCGCTTCTTGCAGAGTAAATTTCCCGGCGTACAAAGCTTTTCCGACAATTGCACCTTCCACACCCGTACCAACAAGTGCGGCCAAAGCAGCGATGTCAGCAAGGGAAGAGATTCCACCACTTGCAATAACCGGCTTTGTTGTCGCGGCACACACCGATTTCAAAAGCTCTATGTTTGGTCCACCTAAGGTTCCATCCTTGGCAACATCTGTTACGACATAACGTGCACAACCATCGCGATCTAGTCGCGCTAAAGTTTCAAAAAGATCGCCGCCTTCTTTTGTCCAACCACGTGCTGCCAAGGTATGACCGCGAACATCTAAACCAACTGCGATTCGATCACCATGTTCTGCAATAACTCGTGCAGTCCATTCGGGATCTTCAAGTGCAGCGGTTCCAAGATTTACGCGACGACAACCTGTAGCAAGTGCGCGCCGTAAAGATTCATCATCACGAATTCCACCCGATAGTTCAACGTTGATATCTAATTTTCCAACAACTTCGGCTAGCAACGCAGAGTTTTCGCCTCGGCCAAAAGCTGCATCAAGATCTACCAGGTGCAACCATTCCGCTCCCGCTGCTTGAAATTCAAGGGCAACATCTAGCGGTGCACCATAAATACTTTCCTTGTCTAGTTCACCTTGAACCAAACGAACTGCGCGACCATCTTTAACATCTACTGCAGGCAATAATTCTAGATAACTCATAGCGATCCCACCCAATTCTTGATCAGGGCTAACCCAGCAGCGCCAGATTTTTCTGGGTGAAATTGGGTAGCGCTGATATAGCCATCTTCAACAGCTGCAAGAAATTTTTCACCGTGTGTGCTCCACGCCTGTGTTTTTCCAACCGCAACCTTTGCAGCATAAGAGTGCACGAAATAAAAGGATTCGGATTCAACACCTTTAAATAGAATTGAGTCAGAGTTTGTTTCGACAGTGTTCCAACCCATGTGCGGCAATATCGGCGCATCTAACTTAGAAACAGTTCCATCCCAGATTCCAACACCGGCGTGGGCTGTGTTTTCAGAGTGTTCTGTGCCTTGGCTAAACAAAATTTGCATCCCAATGCAGATTCCCAAAGTTGGGCGCTCGTTTGCTAAACGTTCACGAACAATGTTTGCGCCATCAACAGCATTTAATCCATTCATGCAAGCTGCAAATGCGCCAACTCCTGGAACAACTAAACCTTCGGCTTCTAAAGCAACGCTTCGATCTGAGGTAACAACTACATCTTTTCCAGAAGTCGCAAAGGCCCGCTCTGCAGATCTAAGATTTCCAGAGCCGTAGTCAAGAATTGCTATCAAAGAGAACCTTTTGTCGATGGAATTCCGGCAACTCTGCCATCTAGTGAAACCGCATCGCGAAGTGCACGAGCTACCGCTTTGAATTGTGCTTCAAAGACGTGGTGTGCGTTGCGACCTTCAAGAACACGAATATGTAATGCGATGCGCGCTTCGGCAACGATTGATTCCCAAATGTGCTTTCCAAGAGTCGTATCAAAAGTGCCAATCAGTTCAACAATTTCTGGCTGACGGTGTACAAGGTATGGACGACCTGAAAGATCAACTGCGGCTTGAACTAGAACTTCATCTAGTGGAACCATGGAATCTCCGAAACGACGAATTCCTGCTTTGTCCCCCAGTGCTTCACGTAACGCTTGCCCGAAAGCAAGCGAAGTATCTTCAACTGTGTGGTGAGAATCCACATCGACATCACCCGTTGTTTTTACCGTTAAATCAAAACCTGAGTGCTTACCTAGCTGAGACATCATGTGATCAAAGAACGGAACACCAGTGTCAACATCGATGACGCCTTGGCCATCTAGATTGATCTCAACCAGAACGTGTGACTCCTTGGTCTTTCTTTCAACGCGTGCTGTTCTCATGGCTATCTCCTTTAAATGAGCTCTTTGAGGGCTGAAACAAATAATTGATTCTCGGCTTCATTGCCAATTGTGACTCTTAAGTACCCTGATAATCCCACATCTCTAATCAGAACACCCTTTTCTAGCAATGCTGCCCACAATTGTGGCGAATCCTGCTTAAAACCTGCGAAGAGAACGAAGTTGGCACTGCTTGCAATTGTGGTCAGACCCATCTCGTGAAGTGCCTTTACAACCGTTTCTCTGGCATCGATCAAGGTTGATACTCCACTTAAAAGTTCTGCACGGTGATCGATTGCAACCTGGGCTGCAGCTTGAGTAAGTGCGCTCAAGTGATAAGGAAGTCGAACAATCATCATTGCATCTTTAACTGCTACATCACTTACTAAATACCCCAGTCGCGCACCCGCAAAAGCAAAAGCCTTACTCATGGTACGAATAACAATTACATGTGGATTTTTAGCGATCAAAGTGACTGCAGATACTTCTTGTGAAAATTCTGCATAAGCCTCGTCAACAACCAATAATCCACCAACCTGCTTGGTGGCATCTGCAAGCTCTTGAATGGCATCAATAGTCACCGCGCCGCCCGTTGGATTATTTGGCGTTGTGATAAATGTCAGGGTTGGCTTGTTCTTGATTATTTCAGCCACTGCATCGGCGGTGTTGAGCGAAAAGTCGGCGTTACGCTTTCCATCAATCCATTGCGATCCGGTTGTTTTTGCAATCAATGGGTGCATTGAATACGACGGGGTAAATCCTAAAACTTGGCCTCGTGCAAAAGCTAAGAAGATTGACTGAATAATTTCATTGGATCCGTTGGCCGCCCAAATATTTTCGGCTGAAAATTGAGTGGCACTTTGTTCATTGATGTACTGAGCAAGTTTTTCTCGCAACTTTGTTGCATCTCGATCAGGGTAACGATTCAGATCAGCGGCAACCTTTGCTACTGCATCAGTTATAGCTTTTTGCAGGGCATTTGATGGCGAATAAGGGTTCTCATTTGTGTTCAGTGAAGCAGCCGCCGGAACCTGTGGAGCACCGTACGGTGACAGTGGGCGCAGCGTTTCACGCAAAGGCAACCAAGTCGGCCATGTCATCAGAGACTCTCCAGACGCACAGTCATTGCTTCACCATGTGCAGGCAAATCTTCAGAGTTAGCTAAAACCACGACGGTATCAACAATGTCGGTAAATGCTTTTTGATCGTATTCAATAAAGTGCAGGCCACGTAAAAAGGTTTGCACCGAAAGCCCACTTGAATGACACGCACAACCACCGGTTGGCAGCACGTGATTAGAGCCGGCAGAGTAATCACCTAATGAAACTGGTGAGAACCTTCCAATAAATACTGCTCCCGCGTTTCGAATCTTTGCGGCATCACTGCGCGAGTTACGGGTTTGAATCTCAAGGTGTTCCGCGGCATATGCGTTTACGACATCTAAACCTTGCGCCATGTCATCAACCAATGCGATGGCAGATTGAATTCCAGACAGTGCAGTCTTGATTCGATCTGCGTGCTTGGTAGCAGCTACGCGAACTTTGAGTTCGGCTTCAACGGCTACAGCAAGTTCAGGTGAATCAGTAACCAAAACCGCTGCGGCAATGACATCGTGCTCTGCTTGGCTAATCAAATCTGCCGCAACATCAGCCGCGATTGCTGAAGAATCGGCCAAAATTGCAATCTCGGTCGGTCCTGCTTCAGAATCAATTCCAATGACTCCGCGCAGTGCACGCTTTGCTGCCGCAACATAAATGTTTCCTGGACCAGTTACTAAATCAGCCTTTTCGCAGAGCCCATCCATTCCGTAAGCAAATAGCGCAATCGCTTGCGCTCCCCCCACGGCATAAACTTCAGTGATACCGAGCAACGCACATGTTGCAAGAATTGTTGGGTGTGGCAATCCTCCAAACTCTTTTTGTGGCGGGGATGCAACTGCAATGGATTGAACCTTTGCAATTTGAGCAGGAATTACATTCATCATGACGCTACTTGGATACACCGCGCGACCACCTGGAACATACAAGCCAACACGATCAACTGGAATCCATTTTTCAGTGACTGTTCCACCATCAACAACGGCTGTTGTTTTCTCGGTACGCAGTTGATCGTTGTGAACTTTAGTGATTCGCTTAATGGATACTTCTAGCGCGGTGCGAATCGCAGGATCTAATTGCGTTAGAGCTAAATCCAGTTCGCTTTGTGCGACCCTGATGCTGGTTGGCTTTACGCCATCAAACTCTTGTGCCAAAGAGATCAGATCTGCTTCTGTTCCATTCTTTACTCTTTCCAGAATGGGTTGGATAAGCACCATCGCATCTTGAACATTAAGGGTTGCTCGCGGCAATTCAGCGTTGTATTGGGCTTTAGACAGCGATCGTCCGCGCAGGTCAACGGTACGAATCATTAGGCAATTGTAACGGCTAGGCGCTCGGTCATGCCCATTGATTTAAACCAGGCAGTTAGGGCCCAGAATTGATTTCAAATCAGCGCTCAGGCTTGGTGATGATGTGATTAATGCATCTACCTTCATCACGGTACTGCTTCCATTATCAACTAGCTGCAGGTGAACTTCGCGCTTTCCTGGATGAGAACGCAAGATCTCTTTGATTCGATCAACTACTGGTGGTGTGCACTGCTGAATCGGAAGCGAAATAACCAAAGGTCCGGTTGGGCCTGCACTTATATCTGGCATAGACATTTCAAGGGCGGTAAATCGCAGCGCGTCATCACGACGATCAACTCGACCTCTGATCGTCACGATTCGGTCTTCAGTCAAGGACATTGAATATTGGTTGTACGTATTTGCAAAGAACAGAACTTCGAGCGCACCTTCTAAATCTTCAACGGTAACTACCGCCCACGATGCCCCCTGACGTGAAACTTTGCGGGTAACACTTGTGATCAAACCACCGATTGTCACGATCGATTCATGCTGTGCGCCTTCATCAACTAACTCGCTGATAGACATATCTGTATTGGCACGTAAGACATGTTCAACACCCAGCAAAGGATGATCAGAAACATAAAGGCCCAACATTTCACGCTCGTAAGAAAGCAACATCGCTTTATCCCATTCACCTGTTGGAACTTCAATATCTAAACCAGAAACCGCAGTGACCGCTTCGCCGCCGAAGAGATCAAACTGACCAATTGCTTCAGCTCTTTTGGATTCGATAACTGAGTCAATTGCTTCAAGGTGGACGGCAATCAAACCCTTGCGTGTTGAACCAAGTGAACCAAAAGCGCCCGCCTTGATCAAAGATTCAATCGTCTTCTTGTTACACACTTGCGCATCAACCTTGGCCAAGAAATCTCCAAAGGATGTATAGCGACCCTTTGCATCACGTGCGTTCTTGATTGATGCAACTACGCCTTCTCCAACATTTCGAATCGCGGCTAGCCCGAAGCGAATATCAACATCACGTGGGGTGTATTCAGCATCTGATTCATTGACGTCGGGTGGCAAGACTTTGATTCCCATACGACGACATTCTGATAAATACAACGCTGACTTATCTTTATCGTCTCGAACTGAAGTTAAAAGCGCTGCCATGTATTCCGTTGGGTAGTTGGCCTTTAGATACGCCGTCCAATATGAAACAACACCATATCCAGCAGAGTGGGCGCGGTTAAATGCATAATCAGAGAAAGGAATTAGGACTTCCCACAAACGCTTGATGGCTGCGGTTGAGAAACCGTTTTCCTTCATTCCTGCTTCAAAAGGAACATACTCTTTATCTAGAATTTCCTTGTTTTTCTTACCCATGGCTTTTCGCAAAAGATCTGCGCGACCTAAAGTAAATCCCGCCACCTTTTGCGCAATCGCCATAACTTGCTCCTGATAAACAATTAATCCATAGGTATCGCCCAAGATTTCATGCAGCGGAACAGATAATTCCGGGTGGATTGGTTCTACGGGCTTGCGGCCATTCTTACGATCTGCATAGTTGTTATGTGCATTTTCTCCCATTGGACCAGGGCGATACAGCGCGATAACTGCAGAGATATCTTCAAATGAATCTGGAGACATGCTTTTTAGAAGTGCGCGCATTGGCCCACCGTCGAGCTGGAAAACACCTAAAGTATCGCCGCGACTTAAGAGTTCATAGGTTTTTGGATCATCAAGCGTTAAATCTTCAAGTACTACTTCTTTACCTTGATTAGCTTTGATGTTGAGCAAGCAATCATCAAGTACGGAAAGGTTTCGCAGACCCAAAAAGTCCATCTTGAGCAAACCAGTTGCTTCACACGCGCCCATATCAAATTGAGTAATGATCGCTCCATCTGCTTCGCGGCGATGAATTGGAATCACATCAAGTAACGGCTCACGCGAAAGAATGACGCCTGCAGCATGGACTCCCCACTGGCGTTTCAATCCTTCGAGGCCGCGGGCAGTATCGACAACGCGTTTTGAATCAGGATCTGCGTTATACAAAGCACGGAATTCGCCAGCTTCACCGTAGCGATCATCCTTAGGATCAAAAACTCCACCGAGGGAAATATCTTTTCCCATCACCGAAGGTGGAAGTGCCTTCGTTAGCTTTTCGCCAATAACGTAGGGATAACCCAGAACTCGCGTTGAATCTTTAATCGCCTGCTTAGATTTAATGGTTCCGTAGGTAATGATCTGAGCAACTCGGTCTTCACCATACTTATTGGTTGCATATCGAATCATTTCGCTGCGGCGACGCTCGTCAAAGTCCAAGTCGATATCAGGCATAGAGATACGCTCTGGATTAAGGAATCGCTCAAACAACAAACCATGTTCTAGTGGATCAAGCCCTGTGATACCAAGTGCGTAAGCAACAAGTGATCCGGCCGCAGATCCACGACCAGGACCAACACGAATACCAACCTCTTTAGCGTGACCCACAAGGTCTGCAACAACAAGGAAGTAACCAGGAAAACCCATTTTCTCCATGACGCCAAGTTCATACTTCAGGCGCACTTCGTGTGCGGGCGTAACGCGGGAACCAAGGCGTTGCTTTAAGCCACGCTCTGCCTCTTTTTTCAACCAAGAATCTTCGGTTTCACCAGCTGGAACTTCAAATTGTGGAAGCAGGTTTTCGCCTTCTCGCAAAGTTATGTTGCAGCGTTCGGCAATCAACAAAGTGTTATCGCAACTTTCCGGAATATCCTTAAAGAGTTCGCGCATTTGTGCCGCGGTCTTTACATAGAAAGAATCATTATCAAATTTAAATCTCTTAGGATCTGCCAAGGTTGAACCCGACTGAACACAGAGCAAAGCTTCATGCGCACCAGCATCGGCTTGGCGTGTGTAGTGCAGATCATTAGTTGCGAGAAGTGGCAGGCCAAGCTCTTTGCCTAACTTCATCAAGTCTGCCTTTACGCGGGCTTCGATATCGATTCCGTGATCCATTACTTCAAGGAAAAAATTCTCCTTGCCAAAGATGTCGCGATAAGCACTAGCTGCCTTGATTGCTTCTTTGTATGCACCCATGCGCAAACGAGTTTGAATTTCTCCTCCTGGGCAACCAGTCGTTGCAATCAACCCCTTTGAATACTGCGCAAGAAGTTCGCGATCCATACGTGGCTTGTAGTAATAGCCTTCTAGGGAGGCAAGTGATGACAATCTAAATAGATTGCCAAGACCTTCATTGTTTTCGGCCAAAATTGTCATGTGCGTATAGGCGCCACCACCAGAGACATCATCTTCTCCGCCATCAGCCCACTGAACACGCTTCTTATCAAATCGTGATTCCGGTGCAACGTAAGCTTCGATACCAATGATTGGCTTTACATCAGCCTTTTTCGCCGCTTTGTAGAATTCAAAGGCACCGAAAACATTTCCGTGATCTGTCATTGCAATGGCAGGCATGCCTTGGGCTTTGACTTCAGAGATTAAATCGTCAACGCGAGCAGCGCCATCGAGCATCGAATACTCGGTATGGACGTGAAGATGGACGAAGTTTTCCGTGGACATGATTGGCGAGATTAGTCGCTACGGCAGAACGGCGTCGGAAAGCAACGCCAGCGAGCGTGTGAGATCGGCTGGGTATGGGGCGTGGAACTCCAGAGCTTGGCCAGTAACCGGGTGAGCGAAGCGAAGTTGGGCAGCGTGGAGCCAGGGTCTAGCCATCTGCAAACTTTTGGCCAGTACAGGATCAGCGCCGTAGGTTGCATCACCAACAAGTGGGTGATGCAGCGCAGAAAAGTGAACACGGATTTGGTGTGTGCGACCAGTTTCAAGTTCTACTTTCACCATTGAAACGCCTCGGTAAAATTCAATTACTTCATAATGTGTAATTGATTCTTTTCCGGTGGCAACAACTGCAAAGCGATGATCCTCTTTTGGATGACGATCAATTGGTGCATCAATAGTTCCAGTCGTTGGATCTAAATGTCCTTGCACCATCGCGTGGTAAATCTTTTCAACGGTACGATTTCGAAATGCATCCTTGAGAACATGAAAAGCGGTATCACTTTTAGCTACGATCATTAATCCACTTGTGCCGACATCTAATCTATGAACAATTCCCTGACGTTCTGCCGGTCCTGAAGTAGAGACTGAATAACCGGCGGCCATTAGAGCGCCAACAACTGTTGGTCCAGTCCATCCTGGACTTGGGTGCGCAGCACATCCAATTGGTTTATCAATGACAACTATGTCTTGATCATCGTGAACAATTGTTAATCCCTCTAATGGTGTCAAAGGAATTGGATCTGTATTAACTGGTGCGGGCATTAACACTTCAATAACTTGACCTGCGCTAACGCGATCAGATTTAGGCATCGCCTTGCCGCCAGTTGTGATGTCTCCATCTTCCAGCAGCTTTACAACAGCGGTTCGGGATAAACCCAACACTCGTGTAAGCGCACTATCGATGCGCTCTCCCGCGACTCCTTCTGGCACCGACAAGGTGCGTAATTCGCGGTTACTCATGGCTGTGAGCCTACCTTTGTTATGGGCGGGATGTTTCTAGCAGTCAAAACCATAGAAATCAGTGCGGCAACAACTATTGCCGTGTCAGCGATGTTAAACACTGGCCAATTGGGAAGTTGCAACCAATCAATGACATGTCCCCGTAGCACCCCAGGTTCACGGAAGATGCGATCCACCATGTTTCCTAAGATCCCGCCTAGCACTAATCCCAAAACAACTGCCCAACCACGAGAAGTTATCTTTGGTGAGTAATACAAAATTGCGATCATTACTATCAAACTAAAGAGCGACAAAAATATGGTTGCACCTTGGGCAAAAGAAAAGGCTGCTCCTGGATTTCGAACAAAGGTAAGTTGAAAGAACTCACCGATTACTTTGATATTTGATTTGTAGGAAAGATTGTTAACTGCCCAGATCTTGGTGGCTAAATCGAGTATCCAAACCGTCCAGGCAACACTAAAGAGTGTGCGCCACGTGCGCACCGTTAGCGCCGTTCTTCCTTCTGCTTGCACAGCATGCAGAGAGTTGCGCGAGGAAACACTTGCAAGCGCGCTTTACCAATTGGTGAGCCACACTCTTCGCAATTTCCATAGCTTTTGTTTTCAATTCGCTCTAGAGCTCGCTCAGTCTGTAAAACCATATCGCGAGCGTTGATGACAAGTGACATCTCATGTTCGCGTTCAAAAGTCTTGGTTCCTGCATCTGCCTGATCATCTCCGGCACCTTCGCCTGATTCTTGAATCAATGCATCCATCTCTTGCTCAACAACTGCAAGTTCTTTACGCAAACGATCGAGCTCTTTTGAAATTTCACTCTTAATTGCTTTGATTTCAGCAGCAGTCCACGGAGATTCATTTTCGCTAACAACTACTGGAGTTGGAGCAACCTTGATTGGTTTGAGAGGTGCGATCTTCTTGCCGCTTTTTACTGGACGCGGTGGAGGTGGCATAACCAGGCGACGCTCTTCAACAACGGGTGCAACCACTGGAGCTGTAATTGTTGAGACTGAAACTGTTTGAGATTTTTCATCGACCGTCAGAGTGGTCTTAGATGGAAATGGCTTTCCTGGAGCTTTCTTTACGGGAATGCTTTTCACCGATGACTTCTTAGCAGGAGCGCCCTTTTTTGCAACTTTCTTAGCTACCGCTTTTTTCGCAGGTGCTGCTTTCTTGGCCGTCTTTTTAGCAGGAGCTGCTTTCTTTACAATCTTCTTTACAGCCTTCTTCACCGCCGCCTTTTTGGCAGTTTTCTTGACCGCCGCTTTCTTAACTGGCTTCTTAGGCATGTCGCGAACCTTATGCCTTCGCACCCGCCCTGACCAAGTTCGCCACGGTCAATTTTTAACGATTCAATCAACTACACTAAGAACCTCGCGTAAAGGGCGTTGACGGGGCTATCACCTCACGAGCTGGCAGGAAGAAATGGACTCCGGTCCATGTAGAACCTGCACACGGGATTACAAGTGGCACACAACGGTGTGCAAGGCGGGTGGTACCGCGAAAGCTGTGAACGCAGCGATCGTCCCTCCAGAGTTTTTTTCTGGAGGATTTTTTTATGTCATTTCGCGCCATCCCAGCAGCTGTTGATCTGCCTGCCGTCGAACATTCAATCCTGAAGTTCTGGCGCGAAAACTCAATCTTTGAAAAAACTGTTGCAGCCCGTGAAGGTGCACCTGCGTGGACTTTTTATGAAGGTCCCCCAACTGCAAATGGTATGCCCGGCACACACCACATTGAAGCCCGAGTTTTTAAGGATTTGTTTCCACGTTTTCACACCATGAAGGGCAAGCAAGTAACTCGTAAAGCGGGATGGGATTGCCATGGTTTGCCAGTTGAAATCGCTGTTGAAAAGGAGCTTGGTTTTTCCGGAAAAGGCGACATCGAAAAATTTGGAATTGCACCATTTAATGACAAGTGTCGTGAATCTGTGCAGCGTCACGTAAGTGCGTTCACCGACATGACAGATCGCATGGGCTTCTGGGTAGATTTTGATGAAGCGTATTGGACGATGTCACCTGAATATGTTGAATCAGTGTGGTGGTCGCTCAAAGAGATCTGGAAAAAGGGTCTATTGGTGCAAGATCATCGTGTCGCACCCTATTGCCCTCGATGTGGAACTGGGTTATCAGATCACGAGTTAGCCCAAGGGTATGAAACCGTTACCGATCCATCAGTTTTTGTTCGCTTTCCAGTTACCTCGGGTGAGCTTGCAGAATTAAAGGCATCACTATTGGTGTGGACCACTACCCCATGGACTTTGGTGTCAAACACCGCCATTGCAGTTCATCCAGATGTTGACTACGTGGTTATCGAAGTTACCGATGAAGAAACAACTGAAGTTTTAGTTGTTGCTAAGAATTTAATGGAAGCGGTTAAGGGTGAGAAAAAAATCCTAAAGACTGTGCTGGGCAAAGAGTTAGAGCGCATTACATATAAGCGACCATTTGATTACATTGAAATTCCGGATGCTCACTACGTTGTGCTTGCCACCTATGTAACTACCGAGGATGGAACAGGATTAGTTCATCAATCCCCCGCTTTCGGTGCTGACGACTTAGCGGTGTGCCGCAGTTACGGCCTGCCCGTTGTAAATCCAATTGCTCCGGATGGTCATTTCTTAGCCGATGTTCCAGTTGTTGGGGGCATCTTTTTCAAAGATGCAGATAAGCCGCTAGTAAAAGAATTGAAAGCCAGCGGCGCTTTGTACAAGCATCAACAGTATGAGCACTCTTACCCGCACTGCTGGCGTTGCCACACTGCGTTGATGTATTACGCACAACCATCTTGGTACATCCGCACCACATCTATTAAGGATGCCTTGCTTCGCGAAAATGCGGCAACAGATTGGCATCCGGAAACCATTAAAGAAGGTCGTTATGGCGATTGGCTTAACAACAATATTGACTGGGCGCTTTCTCGAAATCGCTATTGGGGAACTCCTTTGCCTATCTGGCGTTGTGAAAACAAGCACGAGATCTGTGTTGATTCCTTAAAGGAGCTCGGTGCTTTGTCAGGTCAAGAACTTTCCAATTTGGACCCACACCGACCATTTGTTGATGACATAACTTTTGCGTGTTCAGAGTGCTCGCTGACAATGACACGCGTTCCTGAAGTTATTGACTGCTGGTATGACTCTGGTGCAATGCCTTTTGCACAGTGGGGTTATCCGCACAAGGAAGGCTCTGCAGAAAAGTTCAAGGCTAGCTACCCTGCCGACTTCATTTGTGAAGCAATCGATCAAACTCGTGGGTGGTTCTATACCTTAATGACTATCGGAACTTTGGTCTTTGATAAATCCTCATACAAGACCGTGCTGTGTCTTGGTCATATTTTGGATAAAGATGGCCGCAAAATGAGTAAGCATCTTGGAAATGTTCTAGAGCCAATGGCACTGATGGATCAACATGGCGCAGATGCGGTTCGTTGGTACATGTTGGCTGCAGGTTCGCCATGGGCTGCTCGGCGTGTTGGTCATGACAGTATCAATGAGGTTGTTCGAAAGACTTTATTAACCTACTGGAACACCGTTTCTTTCCACGCGCTCTATGCCAATGCATCCAACTTTGAAATCTCGCAAACTCCTGCATTATCTGAACGTCCGCTTATGGACCGTTGGATCATCTCTGAACTCAACCTTTTGGTGAAAGAGGTTGACGTAGCCCTTGAAGATTTTGATTCGCAAATTGCAGGGCGTGCGCTTGCACGATTTATCGATGATTTATCAAACTGGTATGTACGAAGATCACGTCGACGTTTCTGGGATGGCGATGTAGCAGCGCTTGGGACCTTGCATGAATGCTTGGTAACGCTGACGCAACTATTAGCTCCCCTGGTTCCATTTATTACGGAACAAGTTTGGCAAGAGTTAGTTATCCCGGCAGATTCAAAGCAACCCGCATCTGTCCATCTCTCTAACTGGCCCTTGGTTAATGAAGCTGCAATTGATTCTGAATTAGCATCCCAAGTTGCTTTGACCCGAAGAATTGTTGAATTAGGTCGTGCAACCCGTGCTGAATCAGGAATCAAGATTCGCCAGCCTTTGGGTCGTGCCTTAATCGCAGCTAGTGGTTGGGCAACTTTGCCTGAAGCTATGCGTGAACAAATCGCAGATGAATTAAATGTTCAAACCTTGCAGGACATCGCAACCGCCGATGGTGATCTGGTTGATATCAGCGTCAAAGCTAACTTCAAATCACTGGGAGCTAAATTTGGCGGTGCGGTTCAGGAAATCGCAAAGGCTATCGCGGCAACGGACGCGACTGTGCTGGTAAAGACTCTACGTTCGACTGGAACAACAACGGTTGGCACATGGGAGATCGCACTAGATGACCTAGTTGTCACCGAAGTTCCAAAGAGCGGGTGGAGTGTTTCCTCACATGATGGTGAAAGCGTTGCTTTGGATCTAGAGCTCACACCAGCACTTATTGCCGCTGGAAATGTGCGTGAGGTAATCAGATTTATTCAAGAGCGTCGCAAGAGCGATGGTTTGGATATCTCAGATCGCATCAATGTGAAATGGAATGCAACTGATGAAATGGCAGCTGCAATCGAATCTGATCTTGGACACATTTCCGATGAAGTGTTAGCGCTATCAATGACGCGCGATGCTGGATTGGTAATTACCGATTCTGAGATTGGTGTTGAAGTCGTACTGGTTAAAGCGTAATTACAGACCGCGTAATAACCCCATCAGTAATTGTGTTCCGAAAAAGAGCACAATAAAACTCATGTCTAGGCTGATCGCGCCTAAGCGAAGTGGTGGCACAAAGCGACCAACGAACTTCATTGGTGGATCAGTGATTGTGTAGATTGCTTCAACAAAATAGAGAATGACTCCTTTAGGGCGCCATGTTCTGGAAAACATCTGCACGTAATCAAAGATTAAACGTCCCAAAAGTGCGAGAAGAAAGATTTGAAGAACACTGGCAAGCAGTGAGCCTACGCTCAACATTTTCAGCTCTGGTTAAAGAAGCTTGCTTGAGCTGCTGCAGACTTATCTTCAGAGCTAACTGAAACATTTGCAGGTGAGAGAAGGAATACCTTCTTTGTCACACGCTCAATAGTTCCGTGCAAACCAAAAGCAAGACCACTTGCAAAATCAACTAAACGCTTGTGCTCTGATTCATCCATTTCAGTGAGGTTGATGATCACTGGATTTCCCTGACGGAAATGCTCACCGATCGTACGTGCCTCGTTGTAATAGCGTGGGTGCAAAGTAATGATGCGATCCATCGTTGGAAGATCAAGCTGTGGTGCAACCTCTACAACTGGTGAGTGACGCAATGAACCAACAGAACGTGGTTCGCGAGTTTTAATGCGAACATCTCCTGTTGATGCGATTGCTGGGGTATTTGTAGTTGCTGTTTGAGGAGTATCGAATTCAGGATCATCCATCAAACCAAGGTAATTAGCGACACGGCGCATTGCATTAGACATGGTTAAAGGTTACCTGTGGGGTGAGCGAGAACCGAGGATTGATGAGCCCACGCGCACATGTGTCGCACCATGAGAAATCGCTAATTGGTAATCACCACTCATGCCCGCTGACAAAGAATCCGCCTTTGGAAATCTTGTCAAAAACTCAGTACGGATCAGTGACAATTGCGAATATGCGGCCTCGGGATCCATTGCCACGGGTGGCACCGACATCAGCCCAGCCAAGGTGTGGGTCGCAGAACCCGACACCAATTCGGCCAATTGATAGAGCTGATCTACCCCTGCTCCCCCTCGATTATGGGCGCCATCTAATGACACTTGAAGAAAAATACTTAAGGGGTGCGGAGCTACTTTTTCAATAATTTCGAAATGGCGCGGATCATCCAGCGAATGAATTACAGAAGCCCAGGATGTTATTGATTTCAATTTATTGCTCTGGATCTGACCTTGGAAATGCCAGTTACCTGGCACAACTGCCGACTTTTCAGCACCTTCTGAATCTCGGTTTTCGCCAAACTCTTGGATTCCAAGCTGCTTGAGAATCTGAACATCACTTGCCGGAAATGTTTTTGTGACAGCGATCAAGGTAACTGGGTGCGCAGCAACCGCTGCAATATTTGCGCGAACAGAATTTAGATTGTGTTCTATCTCTTCAATTCGAGTCATAAAGAAACTACCCCAGCAAATCGACCAGTTGGATTTTGGCGGCGATGTGAAAAGTACAGCTCATCTTCAAAAGTACAAATAGTCGATGCCTCGTATGTAACTCCTGCAGCGATTAAATCTGCAATCAAAGCTTTCGGAAGATCAAGGCCTGGAGTTCCTTTGCCAGTCGTAGCAAAGGCACGAGGGTGATCTGCAATCACATCTTGTTGCATCTGAAATGGGACTTCATAACAACTGCCACAAATTGACGGGCCTAAAACCGCATGAATTTCTATTGCACCAAGTGAACGCATCATCTGAATAGCCTTAAGCGCAATTCGATTTACTAACCCTGCACGGCCAACATGGATTGCTCCAACAACTTCTTGAGATACAAGTAACAATGGGATGCAGTCGGCAACCATGACCGCCAAAGAAAGATTGGAAGTCTTTGTAATCAGGCCATCACAACTCGGTATCTCAAGGCTTAATGCATCAATGACTTCGATGTGATCACCATGAACTTGATTCATAAATTGGGCAGAGCCAATTTTTTCGCGATTGGAATGAACTACCGCTGGATCATCACCAACATGTAGCGCTAAATTCAATGATTCATAAACGCCAAGGCTTGCGCCTCCGCGTCGATCGGTAAAAAAGTGAGGCAAAGCCTTACTTCATGAAGTCAGGAACGTCGATCTCATCTTCTGCAACTAATTCTTCAAAGGTCACGCGACGCTTTGGAGTTTCATTGCCAAGATCAAGAGCTACCGAGATCGGATCATTAGATGCGATTGGGTCTGCTACTCCGCCCAGAGTTGCTGCATCGATAACTGGTGTGGATACCTTCTTTGGTGCCCCACCTTCAAAACCTGCAGCTACAACGGTAATTCGAACCTCATCGCCAAGTGCGTCATCAATTGTTGTTCCAAAGATGAACTTGGCATTTGGATGAACCGCTGACTGAACAAGTTCACATGCTTCGTTAACTTCAAAGAGACCAAGATCTGATCCACCAGATACTGAAAGAAGTACACCCATCGCTCCATCAATTGAAGCTTCAAGCAGAGGACTTGAAATTGCAAGTTCGGCGGCACGAAGTGCGCGGTTTTCTCCGCGAGCAGATCCGATACCCATCAACGCCGAGCCTGCACCTGACATAACAGCTTTAACATCTGCAAAGTCAAGATTGATCAAACCAGGTTGCGTAATGATTTCTGTAATTCCCTGAACTCCAGAAAGTAATACTTGGTCCGCGCTCTTGAAAGCATCTGCCAAAGTAATTGTGCGATCCGAAATTGCTAGCAAGCGGTCATTAGGAATAACAATTAATGTGTCAACTTCTGCGCGCAGCGCTTCGATACCAACATCTGCTTGCGCTGAACGAAGTTTTGCTTCAAAAGAAAATGGTCGAGTTACTACACCAATAGTTAATGCACCAATGTCTTTTGCAATCTTTGCAACAACAGGTGCCGCGCCAGTTCCTGTTCCGCCACCTTCACCTGCAGTAACGAAAACCATATCTGCGCCGCGCAAAATTTCTTCAATGTCATCAGCATGATCAAGTGCAGCTTCGCGTCCCTTATCTGGATCCATACCTGCACCAAGACCGCGTGTTGTCTTTCGACCAATATCTAATTTCACATCCGCATCACTCATCAACAAATGTTGTGCATCTGTGTTAATTGCAATGAACTCGACGCCTTTTAGTCCGACATCGATCATTCGATTAATAGCGTTAACTCCACCGCCACCAATGCCGACAACTTTGATGACCGCTAAATAATTCTGTGGTGAAGCCACGTTTATCCTCCTTATGAACCATAAACCTCAACTTGAGGCTTACTATTCACTGCTTTTCGATAAGGCGAACTTAAAGTGCGCGAGGGTGATTATCAAACACCGACATCAATTAATTAACGTGTCGCAACAATTAGATTTTTTGAAAATTACTTAACGATTGGTGCAATTGGTGCCGATACATCGACTCGCTTTATATATGCATTTTCAGGTAGAGCAATTAAAGCCTTATAAACCTTTAGTTTTAACTCATTTTCTGAGTTACTTCCCCAACGAATTTCAATATCTTTGCCATTGTTTTGAGTGATCAAAACCAGAGCTCCGGTGCTACGAACCTTTACAACCGTCAAGGAAGACTTGAGCTCTTCGGGTAACTGCGTCAGAAATTTGACGCCCTTTTTTGCATCTTCCAGATTTGCCGCTTGAATCTGAATCAAGCCCTTAGGTCGCATGCCTTGAGGCATAAAACTTGAAGCCGTCGAATCTAATACTTGATTTTGGAAAGTGGCAATTGGCTTACGCGATACAAGTTCTACAACAACTTTTCCATTGATCCAGTTTCGGGAGATTTCAACTGATTTTACCCAGGCGAGTTTTTCCATTTGAGTTGCAATCGCCCGTGGTTCTACACGAGCCAACTTCTGTCCCTTAACAATTCCGGTACTTAAGGGGCGATTGCTTCCGATCACTTCAACTGATGAGACAGTAAAGAGGGTTGAATAACCAAGTACATAGGTCGCACCCGCAAGTAAGGCCACCGCCAATCCAACAACTACAGAACGCTTCATTTATTCAAAACGCCTAGCTAAACCTTCAACAATAATCGGGGCCAACGAACTGACATCTCCTGCACCTAGAGTCATGATGACATCACCGGGTTGGGCATCAGCTACTACTGAATCAGTAACTTCGACAAAATTCGGAATGTATTCGCCCTTGCTCATCTTTGAAGTAATGATTTTTGAGTTCACCCCATCGATCGGCTTTTCACTTGCTGCATAGACTTCAAGAACTATTGTACGGTCAGCAACGTCCAGCTCTGTGGCAAATTGTTCAGCAAAAGCTTTAGTTCGGGAATATCGATGAGGTTGGAAAATCACAATCAACCGGCCAGCATCTGCATAACGTCGCGCAGCTTCAAGAGTGACATGAATTTCTGTTGGATGATGTCCGTAATCATCAATGACGCGAATTCCGTGAACTGTTCCCTTTACTTCAAACCTACGGCCTGTCCCCCGAAAGTTACCTAGGCCAGTTAGCAGTTCGGCAGGAGGAAATCCCAGTTTCAAAGCGGTCGCAAGAACCCCTGCAGCGTTTAAAAGATTGTGATGGCCAGGTACTTGAAGTTCAATATGGCCAACGCTTTTGCCCTTCCAAATAGCCCGAGCACGGGATCCCATCGTAAGAAGTTCGATCTGATCAATGTGTAAATCAGCGGATTCGTTGACGCCATAAGAAATCACCTCAACTGAAGTAAGACCCTGGGCAAGGGCTAAAGCACCTGCATCATCGGCGCAGTAAGTAAGGAACCCACCTGCCTGAATGGTGGCAGCAAAGTCTCTGAAAGCTTGCGCAACTGATTCGGCAGTTTCGAAGAAATCAACATGATCATGTTCAACATTTGTAACTATGGCAGCAAATGGGTGGTATTCGATAAATGAACCATCGGATTCATCGGCTTCTGCAACAAAGATTTCACCGGTTCCTCGGTGTGCGTTAGAGCCCGAAGCGGTAATAGTTCCACCGATAGCAAAGGATGGATCTGCCCCACAGGCTTGCAGCGCGACAGCCAACATTGATGATGTTGTTGTCTTTCCATGTGTTCCAGCAACGGCCACGCTCTTTGATTCAGACATCAACACCGACAAAGCACCAGCTCGGGTCAAGATTGGAAGTTTTAATTCTTGAGCACGTAACCGTTCAGAATTACTCTCTGAAATAGCGTTTGAGTAAACAACCAGATCAGAGCCATCAACATTTTCGCCCTTGTGAGTTGTTGAAACCGTTGCACCGAGTGCTGATAAGGCTGTTACAACAGATGAGTCTTTAGCATCGGAACCACTGACAGTAATTCCGTGAGACAAAGCGATTCTCGCAAGACCGCTCATGCCCGCTCCACCAATTCCGATGAAATGAACACGCTTACCGATGAGAGAGGCTAGTTGTGGTTTCATGATTTCAACGCGAATTCAGTAAGTGCGACAATTTTTTGAGCAGCAGCAAGATCTTGATCATCTCCATCAATTGGAGCATTAGAAGCAGAAGCTAACAATCGATCGATGTGACCGCTGATGAATTCTGAAGTGAACTCTTTTTGCGTGATTACTTCGGCGCGAGCATCAGAAACCAATGATGCAGCATTAACAAACTGTTCACCATTTCCTATAGGCAGCGGCACGAAAAGAGCGTATCGACCCAGCGCTCTAAATTCGCTGCAGGTCACAGCGCCGCTTCTGGCAATAATTAAATCAGCCGCTAAGTAAGCATCTGCCATCGCATCAACATAGGCAACTGGTTTGTAGCCCCCATTAGCTGCTGGCAAGGTGTTGAGTTTTCCAACCGAGTGAAGAACTGAAATACCCTTTTGATTCAAGATTGTGACGCTTTGTTCAACTGTGGCATTAATTGCCAGTGAACCTTGGGATCCGCCCATGATGAAAACAAGTGGACGATCTGCTGGAAAGCCCAGCCGAGATTTTGCAGCGCTTCGAGCTGCCGGCCAGTTAGTTGCTGATGCAACACAAGCGCTGGCAACATCAGAGCGAAGTGGCAAACCGGCCAAAAGTGCATCTGAAAACTTTCCTTGTTCTACAGGATGTGCCACCGCAAGGTAAGAAGTAAATACGGCGCCTAATCGATTCGCCCAGCCTGGCTTTGCATTGGCTTCGTGGATAACAATCGGAGTTCTAGAAAGCGCTGCAGCGATGTAGGCAGGTGCGCTGACATAGCCACCAAAACCAATCAAAACATCAGCATTGCTAAGAACCTTCATTGATGAAAGGACCGATGAAATCAAATCACTCGGGATTCGCAACCACGATACAGATGGAGCTCTGGAAATTTTTACTTTAGGAATAATTCGCAGATCAAAACCTGCCACGGGTACAAGGGTGTTTTCAAGCCCGCTCTTTGTTCCTAAGAAAATGCAGGTATCTGAGGGATTGGTTTTCAACCATTGGCGAGCGACAGCAAGTGCTGGCTCAATGTGTCCTGCGGTGCCACCACCAGCCAGAACTACCGTAGCCATTTGATTCCCGTCTCTTGCAATCCTTTATAGATTACTGGGTCTCTGCGCGCAGCACCTAAAACAAACCCGATACCCATATATGTCGCAACAAGCGCAGAACCACCATATGAAACAAGCGGAAGTGTCACACCGACAACAGGTAACACGCTTATTGCAGAACCAATGTTTAAAACTATTTGAATTGCAAACCAGCAACCCAAGCCTGCAGAAACATAACGCACCATAGGATCACTTGCGCGCAGTGCCAATTTAAAGATTGAGAACAAAAGTAAAGCCAACAGCGCCAAGGTAGCTATCGTTCCAAATAAACCTAGCTCTTCACCAATGACTGAAAAAATAAAATCTGTATGAGCTTGAGATAGGTTGCCCCATTTTTGGCGGCTTGCGCCAAGACCCACACCAAATAAGCCACCGCTAGCTAGGCCAAGCAAACTGTGTGCCGGCTGCCAACCTGAAAACTTGTACTGATCTTCAGCAAAAGGATTAAGGAAGGCTGCAAAACGTTCTGCACGGTTTGGAACAGTCAAGATAAAGACTGCAATGACCGCTAAACCTCCGGCTAATCCGACTCCAAAGATTCCTAAGCGCAAACCTGAAACCCACAGTAATCCCGCCAGGATAAAAGCAAATACGGAAGCGGTACCAAGGTCACGACCTGCCATCACCAAAATCATGCAGAGTAAAAATGCTGGTCCGATCAAGACAAGCACATTGCTATGAATCGCTCCTACACGCTCGCGAAGTGCCAACATGTGCCCAGCCCATAAAATCATTAAAAACTTGGCAACTTCGCTAGGTTGAACATCAACAAATCCAAGGCTAATCCAGTTGTTATTACCGTTAACACTCTTACCAATAAGTTGAACAAGTGCCAAAAGAATCACTGAAATCAATAGGCCAAAACGTGCGATATTTTTCCACTGACGAAGCGACAATCGTGACAGGACCCAAGCCATTGGCAAAGAGATAAGCAGAAAAAGAAACTGGCGGATAACGACACCGTAGGTTGTACCGCGTGAGCCCAAAGAATAAATTGATGAGGCAGAAAAAACCATAATCAGTCCCAAAAGACTTAACGCTAATGTGCTGCCCAGAAGCATGTAATAAAGATTTACGGGCTTAGTGAAAATGGTTTCCTCACGCTTCATGAGCGATCACCTTTCTAACCGCTGCTGCAAATCTATCTCCGCGATCTGCATATGAAACAAATTGGTCCATAGATGCACATGCTGGGGCCAATAAAACCGCATCCCCTGATGCTGCATGCTTGGACGCTTCAGCAACAATTGATTCCATCAAAGAGTTGGATTCGCCCCCGCGGGTATAATCAACTGGTGCATCAATAAGAATTCTAGGAACAGTAGGCGCGTACTTAATCAAAGCGGTTTCAATTAGCCCACGATCCTCACCAATTAGAATCGCGGCTTTAATTCTTGGCGCACATCTTTGGATCATCGAATCCATTTCCGCACCTTTTGCTAGTCCCCCGGCGATCCACACCACTGAAAGATGGGACATGAGTGATGCAGCCGTTGCATGTGGGTTTGTAGCTTTTGAATCATCTACCCAAGTAATGCCATCTGCTTCATGGATTGTTTCAATGCGATGGCGTCCTGGACGAAAGGCTTGGAGCGCTTTTTGGATGTCTTCGTGAGAAACATTAATGGCGCGAGCTAAAGCAGCTGCTGCTAGCGCGTTAGAGACATTGTGCGGAACCATTGGAACCAGGTCAGCCAATTCGCAAATCATCGATGCTTGTTGAGGATCCGTTACAAAAGCACGATCTACCAGCAGTTCTTCGACAACACCGATTTCACCTGGAGCTGGGGTATTGAGTGAAAAGAAAACCTTGCGCTCGTTAAAGCGATTAGCGCGTGTTACAACTGCGCCATCATCAGCGTTAAGAATTGCAATGTCTGCGCGATCTAGAATTGATAACTTTGCATCCGCATAAGCATCAAAGCTTCCATGCCAATCTAAATGATCATCGGCAATGTTGAGAATTGCTGCAGCCTGAAATTGTGCTTGGCGCGCCCAGTGCAGTTGAAAACTTGATAGCTCCAAAACTAAAACTTCATAAGCGTCAGCTCGATCGACCGCGTCAATCACGGTGTCGCCAACATTTCCGCATGCCGTAGCTTTGATTCCAGCTGCTTTTAAAATTGCCGCAGTCATTTCAACGGTAGTTGTCTTTCCATTAGTGCCAGTGACTGCAATCCACTTTTGCCCAGGCGCACGCACAGTGCGTAGGTTCCAAGCAATATCGATTTCATTGAGTAGTTCTAGCGAGCCATTGAGAATCTTTACTACTAAAGGATGATCTTGACGCCATCCTGGTGAAATCACTGCAGCATCAAAATTTTGCACATCCACAACTTCAGGCTTTACAGCATCCGGTGAATTGTCATCTACCAGCATCACCTTTGCCCCTTGTGATTTCAGGAAACGAGCAACTGAGTTTCCAGTTACTCCGGCACCTAGAACCAGAATATTTTTATGGGCAAAGTCGGTAGACATGAATTATTTTGCGACCCATTGTGCGTAGAAAAGTCCAAGTCCCATCGCTACACATAATCCCGCGATGATCCAGAAACGAATAACAACAGTAATTTGAGCCCAACCAATTAATTCGAAGTGATGATGCAGTGGTGCCATTTTAAAGACGCGCTTGCCACCACTTATCTTGAAGTATGCGGTTTGGATCAATACAGACATGGTGATGATGACAAATAGACCGCCCAGTGGAATAAGAAGCAATTCAACGCGCAAAGTGGCAGCTAATCCTGCGATTGCACCACCTAGAGCAAGTGAACCCGTGTCTCCCATAAATATTTTGGCTGGTGGAGTGTTCCACCATAGAAATCCTGTGCAACCTCCGGCAAATGCTGCAGCAAGGACTGCAAGGTCTAGTGGATCGCGAACTGCATAACAGCCAGCGGTTGCATTAAGTCCACAGCTTTGGCCGAACTCCCATACGCCAATCAAAACAAAAGCTAAAAACGTCATGATGGATGCACCAGTTGCTAAGCCATCTAGACCATCTGTCAGATTAACTCCGTTGCTGGCCGACATGACCATCAGAATGATGAAGATGACAACTAGTGCTGGTCCTAAGTAAATCGTTGTTTCACGTACGCCTGACAAGTACTCTGAAATTGGAGTCAGCGAATCTTTGTCAGCAAACTGCAGTCCGAGGTAGCCAAAAATTCCGGCTGCAATTGCTTGACCCAGAAGTTTGTAGCGACCAGGTAAGCCACGTGAATTTTGACGCGATACCTTGAGCCAATCATCAAGAAAACCAATAAAACCTAAAGCAACTACTAAACTAATTACCAATAGTGCTGAAACAGTGACTGCGTTACCTGTCACGAGGTGTGCGAATAAGTATCCAAGGATTGCAGCAAGGATAAAGATGATTCCACCCATGGTTGGCGTCCCATGCTTTATGTGGTGGCTGCTCGGACCGTCTTCACGAATAATCTGCCCATAACCTTTGCGTGCAAGTGCAGCAATTAGAACGCGTGTTCCGAAGATAGAAAAGATGAGTGCGAAAGCACCAGCGATCAGGATCTGTCTCAACTTTCAACTCCGCTCTTGTCTAACCACAAGCTCTCTAACTTTTGAGCCAACACTTCAAAACCTTCGGAACGTGAAGCCTTTACTAAAACAACATCTCCTGCAGAGAAATGATCTGTCATGGACAGGCACTCATCAATACTTGCATAGTGATGAATTTCCATTTCGCCAACCGTGTCACCGTATTCCGGAGCAGCAATGGCCACGAGATGATCAATTCCAAGCTCCTGTGCAAGGGTGCCAATCCCTGCGTGAAGTGAAGTACTTGACTCGCCGAGTTCATGCATTTTTCCGAGGAATGCCCATGATTGGCCCCCTCGTTCCTGAGCAAAAAGAACAAGTGATCGTAGGGCGGCTGACATCGATTCAGGGTTAGCGTTATAGGCATCATTGATCAGCAAAAGGCCGAAGAGATCATGAATTTCCATTCGCCATTTACTGGAATTCTCGGCAGTTGATAAAGAGCTTGCAATTAATTCAATGGGAAGTTCTAAAGCCGTGCCCACTGCAGCCACCGCTAAAGCATTAGCGATGTGGTGCTCGCCAACTAATCGCATTCCAACGGCATCCCGGCCTGCAGGAGTAACTAAATCAAAGTGTGGTCGGCCTTCGCGGATTTCGATCTCAGTTGCACGAACTTCACAACTCTTACCAAACTTGATGGTTCGACCTGAATGCAAAGATTCCATCGCTGGTGTGTACAAGTCGTAATTACCAAGAACGGCAATCCCGTCTTCATCCAAACTTTGAATGAGTTCAGATTTAGTCTCGGCGATTGCTTGGACTGATCCAAACTCTCCAAGGTGGGCAGTTCCTACTGTTAAAACAACTCCGATGTTTGGCTGGGCAATTTCGCACAAGCGAGCAATATCCCCAGAGTGTCGAGCTCCCATTTCTAAAATACAAAATCTAGTTTTTTCATCACATTCCAGCAAAGTGATTGGCAATCCAAGATCATTGTTAAATGAGCCAGCTGGAGAAACAGTTGGGCCAGCCACAGACAACATATGCGACATTAAATCCTTGGTGCTTGTTTTTCCTTGAGAACCAGTTATCCCAATGACAGTTAAGTTTGTTAAACGTTTACGAACAAAGGTAGCCAGGATTGATAAGGCTTCTATGACGTCTTTGACAACAATGCAAGGACCATCGATACGCTTAGTCGTAAGTGAAAACATAGCACCGGCTCTATAAGCATCGGCGGCAAAATCATGTCCATCTACAACTTCACCTTGCAAAGCTAGGAAAATACATCCCGGAAGGGCTTTGCGTGAATCAAAAACTGGAGCTTTAGAAACAAGTAAATCTTTGTCGCAGTGCATTTCACCGCCAACTAAAAGACCGATTTCACCAGCAGTTAAAGTAATCATTTTTTATCCTCGATCGCCTTTGCCAATTCAATGCGATCATCAAATGGGTGCACAACACCGTTGATTTCTTGACCCTTTTCATGTCCCTTGCCCAGAACAATAACTAGGTCGCCCTCGTTAGCCTCGTTGACTGCAGCTTTAATGGCCTCTGCGCGATCTTCAATTACTGCACTAGGTTCTGCGATATCTAGGCCAAGTGTCATCTGCACTAGAATTGCATCTGCTTTTTCTGAACGTGGATTATCGCTCGTAAAAATTGCTACATCAGCGCCTTCAACTAGGGCCTTACCCATCAACGCTCTCTTTGAAGCGTCACGATCACCGCCACAGCCAAGTACGGCAATAACCCGACCATCGCTGATTTCATGGGCCGTTTCTAAAACACGAGTGACTGCATCTGGAGAATGTGCGTAATCAACCAGTGCCGTGAAGTTCTGTCCTAGACGAACCGATTCAAGTCGCCCGGCCGCCCCAGTTAATTGCGGCAAGATCGCTGCAATATCTATTGGATCAATTCCACTCTCAGTGGCAATTGCTACCGACATCAAGAGATTGTCAAAGTTATATCCACCATGAAGATGTACTTTGCCTTCAATCAGGATTCCACCACTACCCCGAATCGCAACATGGGCACCTACATAGTCCCTGGTTATTGATGCAAAGTGCCAGGTTGCGCTCTGATCGTGGCGAGAGACGGTCATGACTGGCAGTTCAGTAATTTCCTTTAGTTTCACGCCGTAGGCATCGTCAATATTGATGACCGCTAAATCAGCAAACTCAAAGGAAAACAACTTTGCTTTCGTTTCAAAATAGGCTTCCATAGTTTTATGAAAATCAAGATGGTCTTGCGAAAGATTTGTAAATGCTACAACTGCAAAGTGGCTTCCACGAATTCTCTCTAAAGCAATTGCATGGCTAGAAACTTCCATCACTAAGTTGCGCATGTGACGCTCACGCATCATGGCAGACAGCGCCTGCAAATCACTGCTTTCAGGGGTAGTTCTCTTGCTTGCGATTACTTCATCGCCAATACGGGTTTCTACTGTTCCAATAAGGCCGCTTTCGCGACCAGCCAAAGACATAATCTGGTGGAGCAAAGTTGTAACTGTTGTCTTTCCGTTTGTTCCGGTTACTCCCACGCTGTACAGATCGCGCATCGGTTCGCTATAAAACCATGCGCTAATTACGCCAGCTGCTCGTCGTGGATTACTGCTTACAATGACTGGAACGCCAGATATTTTGGCCGCGCCTTCTGCATCGGTTAATATTGCGGTAGCGCCACTTGCGATTGCCTCTGCTGCAAAATCTGCGCCATGGGTCTTTTCTCCTGGCAACGCTACAAATAGATCCCCTTCTTGGACTGCACTACTTAAAAGGGTTATGCCAGTTACAACAGTTGCCGAATCTCCAATTAATTGCGCATTGGCAATCGCTGCAACTGATTCCAGCGTTCTTTTGAATTCTTCAATTGGCCTTGACACTTGCTGCCTTCTTATCTGCAATCATTTTTCTTTCAGCAAGAAGTGCTTTTTCAGTCAATGGAACTGGATCTACGACTGTGCCTGTTGGCGCGATTCCCTTTGACTGAAGCACAAACGACATAACCTTCTTAAAGACTGGACCGCCAAGGTATCCACCCCAGTGCATGCCCTTTGGATCTTGGATTGTTATAGAGATTACATAGGCCGGCTTGTCGGCGGGTGCAAAGCCAATGAAGGATGCGGTGTAGCCGCGGTAGCAACCACAAGTGTCATCAATTCGCTGTGCTGTTCCAGTCTTACCAGCTACACGGTATCCAGGAATCGCTGCAGATGGTGCTGTTCCGCTTGCAGAAACCACGCTCTCCATCATCACTCGCATTTGTGCCGCAGTCTCTGGGCTAATCACTCGAACACTCTCGCGAGTTGCAGTTGGTGTGTAATTTCCACTGGAATCACTTGTTCCTGCAATTACCGTTGGAGAAACACGGACTCCGTCATTTGCAATTGTTGCAAACACACTTGTTGCCTGCATCGCGGTTACTGAATAACCCTGTCCAAATGCAACCGTTGGCGCAGTAGTGCCAGACCAATCGGCAACCTTAGGAAGAATTCCACGTGATTCACCAGGTAACCCTGAACCTGTCTTTGAACCAATTCCAAACTTTGTTAAGTAGTCGTATAGCTTGTCATTAGAAATCATTTCGCCAATTTTGATGGAACCTGTGTTACTTGATACCGCAAGAATTCCAGTTGTTGTTAAGCGCTGTGTCGGATGTGGTTCATGGTCATGGAAAGTCTTCACTGAACGCTTGAGTGCATAAGGAATTGTTAAAACAGTTTCAGGGGTAATTTTCTTTTCTTCTATGGCAGCGGCTACTGTCATAACTTTTCCGGTAGAGCCTGGCTCGTAAACATCAAGGACTGAAGGGTTTCGCATAGCTACTAAGGAAACCTTAGTTGTGTCATTTGGATCAAAAGTTGGAGCGGTAGCGTGTGCCAAAATGTGCCCGGTCTTAGGATCCATCACAATTACTGTCCCGCTTAGGGCGCGTGTGGATTTAACAACATCAGCAATTGCCTTTGATGCTACCCATTGAATATCTCGATCAACCGTTAATCGAATCGAAGTTCCTGCTTGAGCAGGAACAATTTCAGATTGTGAACCTGGAATCTCGGCCTTGTATCCATTGGCATAGGAATATTTACCGTTAATGCCTGTGATCTTTGAGTTCATGCTGGATTCAAGTCCTGTTGCGCCAACACCATCGTGATTTACAAAGCCAATTAAAGAGGCGATCAAACTTCCAGATGGATACTCACGTACATAACTGCGTTCTGGGAAGAATCCAATGATTCGATCAGGGCTCATGGCCTTAAATCGTGAGTTGTACTGGTCTAGCGCTGCAGAAAGTTTGAGCCAGGTTGCAGGTTTTGCGTTGCGGGCAACCATGTTCCACTTGCGAGAGCCAGTTAATGCGTCTTGAACCTCTTGAACTTTCATCCCCAGAATTGGGGCTACAAATGCTGCAACCTTGGCTGGGTCAGTGATTTGGGTTTGGTCTACAACGATGCTTGTTGCAGCGACACTTCTTGCAAATGGCACTCCATTGATGTCGGTGATATCTCCACGAGGCGCTTGAAGAGTCTTTACTTTTTCCATCTCATTAACGGCACGTTCACGATAGTCCCCCGCTTGTAGAGCTTGAACTTGAACTAAGCGAAGTCCAAACATAAACATGACAACCGCAAGAATGAGAACCAAGCCTCTGATTCTTTTATGCGCTAATGAAAAATTACCCATTTTTCACCGGTACCTCAATAACTGGCTTATCCAAAGATAAGAAAGTTGGATTTTCTGAAGGCTTCATGCCTAATGCTGTTGCAGATTTTGCAAGAGCCTCTGGGGAAGAGAGCTTGTCAATCTGTCGTGCAATCGCTTCACGTTCATCACTAACTAACTTTGCCTCTATTTTTAGGTTAGTTAATTCAAATGCATCTTGTGCTAACAAAGTATTGATCAGGAGAAGAAGCATGAGACCAATACCGCCAACAATTGATACAAAGATTGCGAAGAATTTACGATCGGCTTGCTTTCCATCGGAGACTTTGGGAACAAGCTTGAGCGCAACTTGTGATGTCTTTTCGGCGAAAATTTCTTTTGAGCGAGTAATCGCTGGAGCCAGCGCTGTCATAGCCATTATGCAGCCAACCTTTCGATAGCGCGAAGACGTACAGATTGAGAACGTGAGTTCTCTTCTAGTTCGGCATCGGTTGGTGTTTCACTGCCACGAGTGATCATTGAAAACTTGGCAGCAAATTCAGGAAGATCAAATGGAAGATCTCGTGGCGTTCCAGATGTTGTTGAGGCGACAAACAACTGCTTAACAATGCGATCTTCAAGGGATTGGAAAGACATCACAACTAAACGTGCGCCGACATTGAGCAGGTCAAGTGCTGCTGGTAGTGCTCGTGTGATGGTGCCGAGTTCGTCATTGGTTTCGATGCGAAGTGCTTGAAAAGTGCGCTTTGCGGGGTTTCCGCCAGTGCGACGGGTAGCAGCTGGAATTGCTTCCTTAACAAGTGTTGCAAGCTGAGCTGTTGAATTCATTGGTGCGATTGCACGCTGCTTCACAATTGATTCAACGATTCTTGTAGCAAACTTTTCTTCACCATATGTACGAAGAATGCGAACTAATTGACCTGGCTCGTAAGTATTGATGATCTCCCCCGCAGTCAGTGACTGCGTGCGGTCCATGCGCATATCAAGGGGTGCATCCTGTGAATAAGAAAAACCACGCTCTGTCTGATCAAGTTGCATTGAAGAAACACCCAAATCAAACAACGCACCATCAATGTGCTTGTAACCAAAGCCCGCAACTACATCGGCGATACCGTCAAAAGTAGAATGTGCTGTTTTTAAGCGATCTGCAAAAGGTGCAAGGCGAACAGTTGCCTTTGCAATTGCATCTAGGTCGCGATCGATTCCGATAACAGTTAAGTGTGGGAACTTCTGCAGCAAGGCTTCTGTGTGTCCCCCAAGACCTAATGTTGCATCAACAACAACCGGGTTACTGGAAGTTGCAATTAGCGGGGACAATAGATCGACGCAACGATCGCGCATTACAGATATGTGTTCAGTCGTACTTGTCATCTCTTCCCCCTCTCGTGTATTGATAGAACTAACTACTAGCTCTCAGCTCTGGTCACTGCCGGCCGACGGATCTTTGTGTTGTAACGGCGCCGGGGAAGGGGCGTCGCTACGTTCGAAGGGTCGGCAGTGGCCACAAATGAGAGTTAGAACAAACCTGGAAAGACCTCCTCTGAAACATCAGCGAAGCTCTTTTCACGATCTGCTAAATATTCATTCCAAGAAGTTGCGTCCCAAATTTCAACGCGAGTATTTGCTCCAATAACAACGCACTCTTTTTCTAATCCTGCATATGTGCGAAGTGATTGTGGAATTGTTACGCGACCTTGACGATCAGGAATTTCATCGTGTGCGCCAGCAAACATCACACGGCTGTAATCACGAGCTGATTTAGCAGTGACTGGCGCTTGTTTTAGCGTCTCTGTAATTACTGAAAATTCATTTGATGGAAAAACATAAAGACAACGTTCTTGTCCTTTAGTAATAACTAAACCTGCAGCAAGTTCTTCGCGGAATTTCGCGGGAAGTATTAAGCGACCTTTGTCATCAAGACGTGGCTCGTGGGTGCCTAGAAACATTTTCAGCGCCCCCCAAATACCTGATGTTTGGCCCAGGTTCGCCGCGGACTTTCGTGCCCGCTTAATTCCCCACTTTACTCCACTTTTCCCCTTTTTCAACCACCTTTTCCCACTTTTTACCCTTTTGGCCCCCATTCCACCCCACCCTGCGAGCATGAAAAAAGCCCCTCACGTGGAGGGGCTTGGGTGGATTACAGGCGCGGTTTTACTCTTGGTTACCGCGGTTGTCCCAACGCTGCTCAAGGCGAGCGCTTAAATTTGAGCGTGAAGATGGCTTACGTGGGCCACGAGCGATAGGTGAGATCGAAGAGATTGCGGTGATTACTCCGCTCAGAGCGATGACAAAGCCCAGGATTCCGATAGGTGTTACCTGGGAGATCAAGCCACCGAAAAGGGTAATGAGGCCAAGGATTACGAGTCCGCCGCCGGCCATGATGCGGTTACGAGATGGTGAAACTGGCGCTTTTGAGGTCAGAGCTGAAACAAGGCGTGGATCCTCAGTTAAAAGGGCAGCCTCCATCTCTTCCAGGAGGCGCTTTTCACGATCTGATAGTGGCACAGCCCCACAATAGAACAGATTCTGCTTGCCCGCTACTCATTACTTTCATCATCTGAAGCTTCATTGCCCTCAATTAAGCGGGCTGGTCGCACTGAACCATGGCCAAAACGCTCGCGGGCCTTATCCATGGCACCTTCGGCTTCGCGCCAACCTTTTTCACGCTCCCCCAGAATCATTTGCACAGGTGCGCCTTCACTTAAGTTCTCTAGCGATACACCCACTAACCGCAATCGAGCTCTTTCAATACGTAGCGCTTCGTATAAACCCTTAACAACCTCATACACATCGTGGGTGCTATCTATTGGAAGTGGCAAAGTCTTTGAGCGATTGATTGTAGAAAAATCCCCGAAGCGCACCTTTATTGAAATCGTCTTGGCAAACAAGCCCTTGTCGCGCAGCCTTGATGTTGCGCGCTCACACAACCGCAAATATTCGCGCAGAATTTCTTCGGGGTTATCAAGATCTGTTGGAAAAGTTTCGGCAGCGCTAATGCTTTTTTCTGCATCTTGCGGAGCAACATCGCGGTAATCGCGGCCCCATGCAAGTTCATGCAAGGTGGCACCGGCTGCTTCTCCTACTGCGCGGATCAAAGTTGTGCGTGGCAGCTTTGCAATATCTTCAATGGTGCGAAGTCCTAGGCGTTCTAGAACTTCGGCGGTCTTTGGACCTACTCCCCACATCGCTGAAATTGGTAGTGGATGCAGAAATTCCAAAATTCGATCGCTCGTAATTTCTAGCATGCCGTTTGGCTTGCAATGCGTAGATGCTAACTTTGCAATGAACTTTGAAGGTGCGATACCAACAGAACAAGTAATACCTTCTTGTTCTTCAACTTTGGCGCGAATAGCTGCAGCGATTTCTCGGCCCGTACCCAATAACTTCTTTGCACCAGTTACATCAAGGAATGCTTCATCAACTGATACTGGTTCTACATTGGGAGTAAAGCTTTCAAAGATCTCCATAATGTGCCCTGAGACCTCTTGGTAGCGGGCCATATCTACGGGTAAAAAGATTGCATGAGGAGCTAAGCGCCTGGCTTGCCCCACTGGCATTGCAGAGTGAATACCAAATTTGCGTGCCTCATAGTTGGCCGCAGATACAACGCCACGGGTGCCCATTCCGATAACAACAGCTTTACCTTTTAGTTCGGGATTATCTTTTTCTGCAACCGATGCAAAGAAGGCATCCATATCGACATGCAGAATCGTTGCCTGGGTTGGCTTGTCATCCGTCGTCATATTGCGAGCGTACTTTGTTTAGCGCTCCAACTTTCGTAAGCGGCGCGTAAATCCCATGCCCCGGTGGCTCTTATCGATAGTCCCTTGGCCCCAGTGCGACGGGTAACACCCCGTACAAGTAGTAGCGATGTGGAGTACAAAACATTGGCGTATTCGCTCTGAACATCGGTAAAAAATGCTGAATCACTCAGCCCGTATCCATCATCTAGCGTTAAGAAAATAACGCGTTTACCAGAACGCACTGGTGGTGTCTGCATCGCAACCTTGATCCCTGCAACCAATACCGATGACTGGGATCGCTGCTTTAGTAAATCACTAGATCGAACCGCACCAATTGCATTGAGAAAATCTCCATAAAATTCAATCATGTGGCGGGACATATCAATGCCCAAGCGATCGACTTCGTGCTTCACACTTTCTGCAGCTGTCATTGCCGGCAAGCCACTGCTTATTAACGCTGGTGGATCAAAGCCTAAATTCATCTGCGCGCCAGAGACGGCCATACCTGGCGACTTCTGTAAATCAGAAAAATGAAGCAGCAGATCTCTGCGATTAACATCGGCGTGCAAAGAATCAAAGCCACCGGTCAGAATCAAACTTTCAGTAACTGGTGTGCTGCACCCTGATCTGCGCACAAAATCATTCAAGTCGATATAGGGACGGCCAGCGATAATTGATTGGATTTCGCCGTCGCTAATTCCGGCAACAGTTGATAAGGCGATACGAATCGCGTTGCCATGATCTTCTACACGGTAGAGCGAATCAGATGTATTGACATCAATAGGGGCAACAGTTATTCCCATCTGACGTACTTCATCAATAATTAAACGTTTGGGATACATCCCTGGGTCATGAGTTAAAACACCTGCAAGGAAAGCCGCTGGATAATGGGTCTTAAGCCAAGCCGATTGATATGTAGGCAGGGCGAAAGCTGCAGCATGTGCTTTACAAAAACCAAAGGATGCAAAGGCGCGCAGTACATCCCAGATTTCTTGGATAACTGATGGTTCGTACCCTTTGGCAGTTGCTGCAGGAAAGAACCAATCACAGACCTCTTGTTGACCTGCACGGTCCCCCAAGGATCTACGTTTTTCATCTGCCGTTGCCAATGAAACCCCGGTCATCGTTGCGATGATCTGAATAACTTGTTCGTGGAAGACGACAACACCTTCAGTTGGGCTCAAAATCTCATATAAATCAGGGTGAATTATCTGCGCCGGGCTCCAGCCATGACGAGCTTTAAGAAATGGTGTGATCATGTCACTTTTCATAGGCCCTGGTCTAAACAAAGAGATATCGATAATTAAATCGGTAAAGGTTTTAGGTGCAAGTTTTCCAACAAGTTCGCGCTGTCCTGGGCTTTCTACCTGAAAGATTCCAAGGGTGCGCGTTGATTGGATCAATTCATAGGTGGCTGTGTCATCTAGTGGCACGGTATCAATATCAATAACTTCTTGATGAACCCGTTGAATCTCTTTCATCGAATACGCAATAGCCGATTGCATCCGAACACCTAGGACATCTAGCTTCAATAAGCCAACCGCTTCGACATCATCCTTATCAAAGGCGACCATGGGGTAACCGCCTGCGCTGCTCATTAGCGGTGCACGATCCAGGAAACCACCATCGGATAAAACAATGGCGCAAGGATGCATTGCAAGGTGTCGTGGCAAACCATCTAGGCGTTGTGCCATTTCAATTGTTGCTGCCATTAAAGGAGCAGAGGTATTAAGGCGGCGAAGTTCGGGCAGAGATTCAAGGGTCGCTGCAATATTGCGCGCACGAACATGCGGCATGGATTTGGCCAACATATCGATCTCCATACCCGGTAAACCAAGGGCAGCTCCTGCATCACGGATCGCATGGCGAGCACGGTAGGTATCGACCATCGAAACAACTGCGCATCGTGATTGGTTAGTAGGTGATGTCCAATTGTTGTCACCATATCTTTTAAAGACCATGTCATAGATTTCTAAACGTCTTGCAGATTCCACATCGATATCAATATCAGGCAGGGCTCGGCGTAAAGGAGAACAAAAACGCTCCATCAATAAGCCATGTTGCATCGGATCAACACTTGAGATTCCAAGTAAGTGACAGATCAATGAACCTGCACCGCTGCCACGAGCTGCAACTCGGATACCAGCATCTCGTGCCATGTCTGCAATATCTGCAACAGTTAAAAAATATGATTCAAAGCCAAGGGTTGCAACGGTTGCTAGTTCATCATCTAAACGTGCGCGGGCCTTACTGATTTGATCGCTGCTGTTGTAGCGCCAGTTGATTCCAGCTTCGCTGCGGCTACGTAGCAATGTCCGCATCTCTTGTGCAGTATTTACGCCCACAACATGGGGTTCTGGCAGGTGAGCTCCGCCTAAACCAATATCTCGTTGCGGGGATAACAAAGAACGTTCAGCCCATTCGCGCGTTGTCTTTAGCAGTGCTCGCGGTGTTCGCTCTCCTGCAGCACGTGCGATTTCAGCTGCCAGTGAAATCATTTCATCACTTGATTTCAAGAAGCCTTCAGCGTTACGGCGTTCGATATGGCGATCATGTAAAGGAACTAGCTGTCGCACGCAATCTAAAACATCTGCCACTGGTCCATCGCTGCGATCCTTCATGCGCACAGCGTTGGTGATGACAGCATCAATATCGTTGTCCCGAGCAAAGATTAAGGAACGGGCAGCATGTTCAGTCGATCGCGGGCCACGACCTGCAACAAGGTGTGAAACGCATTCAATGGCATTGTTAGCAAATAGATCGCGGGTTTGATTAAAAATGGATAACGCTTGATCAAAGCGATGGTTTTGTATCCCATTGCTGATTGGTGATTCAGGACCATGCATCGCATAGACATTGGTGCTGTACTGACTGAACTGTTGCAGAAAATCTAAAGTTAAAACTGGGACACGGGTATCACTTGTCATTATTAGTGATGTCATCAACCTGCATAGCGAGCGCCATCCCCCATCGCTGTGTGCCAACAATGTGATGCGACCCTTTGCCATACCCAGGTCAATCGCGCAGTTGACTCCGATAATTGGAGCAATCCCGTAATCAACACAGCTTTGCGTAAAACGGATCACACCAGCTAACCCATCACGATCTGTTAACGCGAGCGCCGGCATTTCAAATTCGGCGGCGCGCTGGACTAGATCATGAGGGTGCGTTGTTCCGTATTTCAATGAATACCCACTGGCAACATTGAGATGAATAAAACTCATACGTTACGAATAATCCACTGACCTGTTACTTCATCACGTTCTAGTTCAAAGGTTGTTAACGCACCTATTGGTGCCGCCTCTACCCGCCACACAGCTCGTGCTTGATCATCAGGGCGATACTTGCCATCGCTGATTCGATTCCACCAGCCACCTGCTTCACACCAACGAGATAGAACGGCATGGATGCGAAAGCGTTTTCCTTTATAGGTGAACTCGATAGGAGTTGTTGCTCCATCGATAGTGACATCGAGGGCGGAGTTAACCTGTGTGGCTGACATTTTTGAGGAGACCTTTCAAGGCTGTGGGTATTCGAACAGATGTTCGAAAAATAGCCCTCTCCACTGACAAATGGCAAGTGCGTGAGCGTGTCGTGGTCAAAGTTAGTTGAAATTTCAACTACTCTTACCCAGTAAGTTCTCAATTAACCCAAATTTCAAGGAGTCTCAATGGACATCGTCCTTATTATCGGTCGCGTACTTTTCGCGCTGCTTTTCATCTCATCAGGCGTTTCACACCTCACCAAGCTTGAGGCAATGACTGGCTACGCCCAGTACAAGAAGGTTCCAGCAGCAAAGTTCAGCGTGGTCCTATCAGGTCTGATGATCCTCATCGGTGGTCTTTACATCGCATTCGGCGTGTACGCAGATCTAGGCGCACTACTTATCGCACTATTCCTAATCCCAACATCATTCTTGATGCACGCATTCTGGAAAGAAACAGATGCAACAGCTAAGCAAAATGAGTCAATCGGGTTCTTCAAGAACCTCTCACTTGCAGGTGCTGCTTTAATCATCTTCGCACTAGTTGCAACTGGTACAGATTTCGGTCCATCAATCACAGGAGCCTTTTTCAACCTATAACTAGTTTTCAAATTAGCCCGTCGGTTTATTGCCGGCGGGCTTTTTTGTACCATGATTAGCCAATGGAAATCATCGGTGGGTTCATTGCAGGTGGTTTCATCGGCGCAGTTCTGGGATTTATCGGCGCAGGTGGCGCGATGCTCTCTGTACCAATTCTCCTCTACATCTTTGGCTTCACGCCACAGGCCGCGACGACGGCAGCAATCGCAGTTGTATTAGCGGCAGCGATCTCAGGGTTACTTCCAAAGATTAAAACCAAAGAAGTTCTCTTTAAGGAAGCCGGCGTTATCTGGGCTTTGGGCCTAGTCACCAATCTTGGTTTTTCGGTCATCGCTCACCGCATAAGTGACTCAGTCATCACAACAGGCTTTTCAATAGTTTTATTCACCGCAGGAACCATGATGCTAATTAAGCCCATAGCCGGCACAGAAAAGAAAATTCCAATCTTCTGGCTAGTCGCTATGTCTTTAGTAATTGGTTCTATGACGGGCTTATTTGGAATCGGGGGCGGCTTTCTCGCTGTTCCTATTCTTGTTCTCTTCTTCAAAGTCCCACAAGGGAAAGCTGCAGGTACATCGCTCGCAATAATTGCGATTAATTCGGTAACTGCATTCTTTGGTCATTATCAAAGTTGGTCTTCAGTTACCTGGACCGTGCCACTTGCAATGTCGGTCTCGGCTGTAATCATTGCTCGTTTAGCATCGATTAAAAGCGGTCAAATGAATCAAGCGATCTTGCGTAAATCCTTTGCCGGCCTGCTTTATTCAATTGCAGTATTTACCTTGCTACAGACTTGGGTTATTGCTTAATTTCACGAACCTTGATGTATTTAGATTGCAATCCGACAATCATGTACAGCACGACAGGAAATGCAAAAGCAACGGGCAGCGAAGTCACTTCGGCGAGCAAACCAATCAATGTTGGGCCACCAAAGTAAGCAGCAATTGCAATCAATCCAACTCGAGCTAATCCAACCGATGGCGCGATTCCTGGAATAGATGCTGCAGCTAAATTAAATGCTGGGAAAAATGGTCCCATTCCAAAACCAGCAGCACCAAAACCTAAACAAACAATTATCAAGCCTGCTGTTGGATGTGAATCTGAGATATTCATTCCTACCAACAATCCAAGACCCCATAATCCACCGCCAAAGTAACCACCATATTTAACAGTGTTCACATGGCCCCACTTTTCAAATGCACGATCACCCAAAAGTCTGCTTGCGATCATCGCTAATGAGAAAGTTGTAGCTGCGGCTGCATTTAAACCTTTACCGATTCCCATATGGTCCTGCAAAAGGATTCCGCTCCATTCGTAAGCGCCACCTTCGGGAATCAATGAACACATCAAGCCAATTCCAAGAGCCCACAAAATTAATGACTCTCTACCAACTAGTTTTACCTTGCCAGCATCATCTTGCCCGGGTTCGCCTAAGTGACCATCATGTTCGGCAGGAAGCATGAAGTTAGCTATAAACTGAAATGTCAGTAAGCCAATTAATGCGATGCCAATCAGGTTGTCACGGGGTGAAACAAAGTTAGCGATTAGTCCACCCACTAACGTCGCCGCAAAAGCACCAATGCTCCAGAAGCCATGGAAACTCGACATCCATCGACCTTTAGTGTGCTTTTCGATCTCAACTGCTTGACCATTAATTGCGATGTCCATAAAGGCAACATTGAAACCTGTAATGAACAGTCCCAATAACAAGATTTGAACAGTGTCAGCCATGCCGATCACAAACACGCCAACTGGCAACAAAACTCCAGATATTCGAACAACTAACTTTGATGAATACGAGTGCACTGCTCGCCCGGCAATTTGTGCGCCGGGAATTGAGCCAACGGTGCTTGCCAATAGAACTAGCCCAAATTGACCATCACTTAAATTCAGAGAGTCTTTGATCTCTGGGATACGTGGAATCCAAGCAAGTCCCAAAAAGCCTAAGAGAAAGAAGCAGCTATAGATAGCGTTACGGGCGCGCATACCCATTGCGTACAAATCAGTATTCATCTTGTGCTGAGAGTACTTGAATAGTTCGATAATCTACGAAGGTGGAAGGCGTAAAGGAAAAAGCAGCGGTCAAGCGAGTCATTGTCGCCCTTGCCGAACACGGTTTAACTGGAGAAGTTCACGTTCTTTCGGATAGCGCCCGCACTGCGCAAGAAGCTGCTTCGGCTCTAGGTATTGAAGTCGGACAGATTGCATCCTCACTAATTTTTAAACTTCCAGATGATTCTCCCCTGCTTGTCATAACAAGTGGTCGCCACAGAGTCGATACAGATCTAGTTGCGAAGAACTTAGGTATCGAAAAGCTCGGCCGAGTCGATGCCGATTATGTAAAAGAAAAATCAGGATTTTCTATTGGTGGCGTAGCACCTATTGGGTGGTTATCAGCCGCAACAATTCTTATTGATCAAGCGCTGAATGATTACGAGGTCGTTTGGGCTGCAGCGGGTCATCCTCATGCGGTGTACCCAACAACATTCGCTGAATTACTTGAGTGCACGGGCGCAAAGCCCATGGTTGTTGGGGATTAATGATGAACACCCTTGGGATGATCGCGATTGTGATTGATGATTACGATTTAGCAATTACGCATTATGTAAATGATCTAGGATTTACTTTAATCGAAGATAAAGTGATGTCACCCGAAAAGCGCTGGGTAGTTGTTGCTCCCAGTAAAGATGGCGCAAAGATTTTGTTGGCAAAAGCTGCAAATGAGGCGCAGGTAGCAGCAATAGGTAATTCAACTGGTGGTCGCGTGGGGTTCTTTATGTATACGACTAACTTTGTAGAAACTTATGAGAGCTACAAATCCCGAGGAATTGAATTCATTGAGACCCCTCGGCAAGAGGCGTACGGACAGGTTGTTGTATTCAAAGACAAGTACGGCAATAAGTGGGATCTCATAGAAGTTAGCTCACAATGATCGTTGCTTACTTCTGGAAGATCAAGCCTGCAAAGCTTCCATTTGCGATTAAGGCCATGGGCTTTGACCGTTTCTCTTTACTTAGGGATAAGAATGTTTCTTTTCATAAATCTTTAGGAACCGGCAAAGGTGAAACTTTTACTCCAACTGATGCTCATGCATTGCAATGGGGTTTGGTGGCAGTAGTTGAGGATATTGAAAAGTTTGATTCTTCAACCGTGGTTAAGCGCTGGCGTAAGAATTCAGTCACTGAATTTCGGGCAGTGCTGGATCCAATTTCATCCCACGGAAAATGGGCAGGCAAAGAACCATTTGCTGGTGCGCTTAAGGATTGGGACGGACAGGTCGCAGCAATTACACGTGCGCGAATTAAATGGAGTCAGAACTTTAGATTTTGGAACTCTGTACCGCCTGTAACGGTTTCCTTGAAAGCAGCACCTGGCTTAGTTGCAGCTATAGGAATTGGTGAAGCACCAATTGGACTGCAGGGAACTTTTTCCTTGTGGGAATCTGCTGCTGCAATTCGCGATTTTGCATACAAAGGGGCTGCGCATCAAAAGGCGATTGCAGATACATCGGCCTACGACTGGTATTCAGAAGAGCTTTTCGCGCGCTTTGCTGTGCGTGAAGTCCGCGGAACGTTGCAGTAACTGTCTTAAATAATTGGAATAAGGCAGACTTATACCTATGTCCATCCGCCATTACACACCCCGTCGTCGGGCTAGAGGTGGCGCGTCTCCCCTGCTCATCAAAGTAATGGGTGTTGCACTTGGCTTAACAATTTTGATGCAGATTGCATATCCACTAGTCGATGGCGATGTATTGCAGTTCATCACAATCACATCTGTTTTAACCGCTGCCTTTGCAATGTTTCTGCACGGAATTGCCGCCTATGGTGCCCGCTATGGCTGGAGTTTGCTTGCGATCACGCTTCCCTTTGGTTACTTCATTGAACAACTTGGTGTTTCAACCAGTTGGCCTTTTGGCGAATATTCGTATTCATCGACTTTGGGTCCAAAGATTTTTGATGTGCCGTTGGTTGTGCCTTTTGCTTGGGTAATGATCGCCCACCCGTGTTTAGTTGCTGCGCGACGAATTGGTAAGTCATGGGTATTTTTGTATGGCGGATTATTAATGATGGCTTGGGATCTTTTCTTAGATCCACTTATGGTGACTGCAGGTCGTTGGACGTGGGTTGTCACTGGCGCACATGTTCCATTTCAACCTGAAATTCCATTGTCGAACACCTTTGGTTGGTTATTGTCCGGAATGACGCTGATTACTATTTTACACTTTGCTACACCACGTGAGCGTCGCAAAGTGGGTGGATCTTTGATCGCCGCAGATGTGCTTCTTTTCTGGACTTGGTTTTCGGGAGTCGTTGGAAACTTATTCTTCTTTGGCCGTCCCGGAATAGCGCTGTTTTCCGGTGCAATCCTTGGAGTTCTGCTAGCTCCTTACTTCTTTAATCGATGGGTCGGAAGACCTTAGCCTTTTGATGATCCTTTTCTTTTTAATTCCATTAATCCTGCTCATCATTGCAGCGATTAACTTTGTCCAGATCCGCACACCTAAAGCCACTTCACAATTGTTGGATTCTGTTGGCGTTGTGGTTCCTATGCGCAATGAGGCAGAAAATGTCGAAGGAATTGTTACGACTCTTTCGGCTCAAGATAGCGCCTTTCACTATTACTTACTTGATGACAATTCAGAGGATTCAACCTATGAACTTCTGCAGAAGCTCACTGCCTCAGATTCACGCTTTACAGTAATTAAAGGTGCACCCCTGGCAGATGGCTGGATAGGTAAGACGTGGGCATTGCAGCAGTTGTATGAAGCAAGCAGTGAAGATGTACTAGTTTCAATTGATGCAGATGTGCGCTTAACAAATGATGCGATTAATAAGGCGGTCACGGTCCTGCACGGTGCGCGGTTAGATTTTGTTTCGCCGTATCCATGCCAGGTCGCGCAAACATTTGCCGAGCGTTTGATTCAGCCTTTGCTTCAGTGGTCATGGCTTACAACTGTTCCATTGCGATATGCCGAACGTTCAGGACGCACATCTATGGCGGTTGCCAATGGTCAATTCTTTGCCGTGCGTCGTTCGGCACTTGATGCGATTGGTGGCTATCAGACGGTTAAGCATTCTGTGATCGATGATGTTTTCTTGGCACGCGAGTTAATT
>JBJONF010000006.1:0-49052 GCA_046051985.1 Actinomycetota bacterium | reverse complement strand
AACATCGTTTTCCGAGCGAAGCAAAAGCGGCACTTGTAAAAAATGGTTTGTATGCAGCACACGTGCCAACTGAATTTGGTGGCGACGGTGCAGACGCTCTGGCTGCAGTAATAATTATTGAAGAAGTTGCACGAGTGTGCGGATCATCATCGCTAATTCCAGCGGTTAACAAACTTGGTTCAGTGCCATTGCTACTTGGTGGCAATGAAGAGCAGAAGAAGCGTTGGCTACCACGTTTAGCAAAGGGTGAAGGTTTTTCATATTGCTTATCTGAATCTGAAGCTGGATCTGATGCAGCAGCATTGCGAACAAAGGTTGAACGCTCTGGTGATGGTTGGGTTCTTAATGGAAGCAAGAAATGGATCACCAATGCGGGCGAATCCGAATTTTATTCAGTAATCGCACAAGGTGACCCAACGCTTAGAACCAAGGGAATGACCGCCTTCGTTGTTGAAAAATCTGATCCAGGTGTCTCCTTTGGTGCACCTGAAAAGAAGATGGGTATGCGCGGATCTCCAACTCGCGAAGTTTATTTCGACAATGTTCAACTCAGTGATGATCGTCGAATTAGCGAAGTTGGCCAAGGCTTTGCTCTGGCAATGGCCACATTGGATCACACACGCATCACTATTGCGGCACAAGCAATTGGTCTAGCACAAGGCGCATTTGATGTTGCAACAAAGTATGCACACGAACGTCAGCAATTTGGTAAGCCGATCTTTGATTTCCAGGCGATTCAATTCATGCTTGCAGATATGGCAATGAATATTGAAGCAGCACGTCTGCTTACATACGCTGCAGCTGTTAAAAGCGAAAACAATGAGAAAGATTTAACTTTCTTTTCGGCAGCAAGCAAGTGTTTAGCGAGCGATATGGCGATGAAAGTAACTCAAGATGCAATCCAAGTTCTTGGTGGATATGGATATGTCAGTGATTATCCAGTTGAGCGAATGATGCGCGATTCAAAGTTGACTCAAATTTATGAAGGTACTAATCAAATTCAACGAATCGTGATGTCGCGCAATCTTCCTAACAGTTAATAGTTAGCGATTAAACCGAACAACAATTGACGGCGTTGCTGCAGCATCAAGTGGCACATCATGGGGTTCATGTGGCAAGACTTCACTTGATAACTCGCCGGCATACACCAAACCAATTTTCCATGCCTGCATATGAACAAGAGCGCGATCGTAGTAGCCGCCACCTTGGCCCAATCTAAATCCTGATTGATCAATTCGTAAGGCCGGCACAATCACCGCTTGAATCTGAGATAGATCAGAAACTGCTTGACCTACTGGCTCTGAAATCTTTTTCTTGGTGACTAAATTGGCAGGGTCGCCATCCCACTTAACCCATTCCAACTGATCTCCATTTATTCGAGGAAGAATCAAGACCTTCCCGCTTCTCAGGAAAGCTTCATTGATCTCGACAGTACTTGGTTCGAATTCATACGAGATGTATGAAGCAATTGATGTAGCTGACTCAATTTCAGGCGCTCTTAAAATGACATTAAAGTTAGAGGAAATGAACTTCTGAGAACGTTCTCGGCGGGCACGATCCCGCAGTACCGCTTTTTGATCTGTCATTTAAATCTCCCGTGAAATCCCAAAGATCAAACTGTTCAACAAGTAGGGTTCGATTATGTCAGAACACACTCGGGTAGATGAGTTTCTCACCTCACTTCTTGCCATCTGCAAACCCCTTGAATCCTTTGAAATGCCTTTGCTCGATGCACATGGTGCGACCCTTGCGGCAGACATTTATGCGGGCGATCGATTGGTACTACGCGAAGGTACGCGTATTCGCTCAACTCAAATTGGTTTAGCTGCATCAATTGGCCGCGATCATTTACCAACCAGGCCACACCCACGTGTTGTAGTTCTTTCGGCGGGACCAGATCTAGTTGAACCTGGACAGCCTTTGAAAAATGCGAGCGATGAATATGAAACAAATTCTTGGCTGCTGACAACAGCGGTTCGCGAAGTTGGTGCTGTTGGTTATCGGGTTCACTCGATTCCGGATAACGAGGAACAACTACAAAAAGTTATCGAAGATCAACTAGTTCGAGCTGATTTAATTATTATTAGCGGTGAACGCCACGATGATTCATTTGATTTGATCACACGTACCTTGTCAGGGCTAGGTGAAATTACTACGGTTGATTTGGCGATAGAGGCAAGTGGTCGACATAACTTTGGAACAATCGGGCCAGATAAAACCCCTGTAGTTACCCTTCCAGGTGATCCCATATCCTCATATATTTCATTTGAACTTTTTGTGCGTCCCATGATTCGGACAATGTTGGGTGCCGCAACTATCCATCGCCCATCAGTTAAGGCAGCACTTGAAAAGCCAATTGCTTCTAGTGATGGAGTCCGCTCATATATTCGTGCAGTACTAGCAGAGGATGGAAAGTCAGTTGTGCCTCTTGAGAACCAAGATGAACAATCCACACTTTCTGATGCAAATGCTTTTATTGCAGTTTCTGAAAGTGACACCAACCTAAAAACAGGTGACCAGGTAACCGTAGTAGTTCTAGAGCGTCGCTACATCTAGTTCCATGAACAGCTCTTGGCCGATCGAAATTAAAGCCGAAGGCTTGACCCTTCGGCCTTTGCGATTTCGAGATAGAGCTCGGTGGAATCAAGTTCGGGTTGAAAATCGAGAGTGGCTTTCACAATGGGAAGCCACTATTCCCCTTACCGGCGATGATAGTTACAAAGAATTACCATCTTTTTTTGAGATGGTAAAAATCCTCAATCATGAAGCACGGCATGGCCGTTCTTTTTCATTTGCAATCTGGAATCAAACACAGCTCATTGGCCAAATCACTTTAGGCGGGGTCATGTACGGCGCGATGCGCGGCGGGCACATTGGGTATTGGATCGATCGAAACTTTGCCAACCGTGGTTACACCACAAAAGCGGTCGAACTCCTTACACAGTACGGCTTTAATGAGCTAAGGCTGCATCGACTAGAGATTAATTTGCGTCCAGAAAATGCTGCTTCTCGCAGAGTCGCCGAAAAAGCGGGATACATTTTCGAAGGGGAGCGTCCTCGGTATCTACACATCGATGGACAATGGCGGGACCACATCACATTTGTTAAGGAAAATTCTGCAATCAAGTAGCGCTTAAATCCCCGAAAAACATCAACCTTTCCTTTAGATTTATCCATCATGACTTCCGGACTTATCTACATTGCGATCATTGGAATGTGGGTCGCATACTTTGCGCCCCGCTGGATTCATGACCGCAATGAGTTCTCCGGAAAATCTGTTGAACGTTTTAAAGGTGCGCTAAGAGTCGTTGCAAATCAAACGCCAAACGCGACAACTGGTGGCGGTGCAATCCACATTGATTTAGATCAAGAAGCGAAAGATCGTCAAACTTTATTGCGTCGCAGAATTACATTTTTACTAATTGCTTTCACATTGATTACGACACTGGTAGGTGGAGCCATGAATACGATGCCATTTATTTATGCACTTGTTCCAGCATCAGGTTTGCTCATTTATATTGCAAGCGTTCGTCGCCATGTGATTAGTGACCAACTGCAAAAGCGTCGCGTGCAACAACTTCATCGACAAAATTCTGGCGTATCAAATACAAATCTTGCAGAAGTTGTTCAACCAAAGCCAAGCACCGAACATTGGATTCCATTGTCAGAGCGCGAACTTAAGGGTGTTGTGATCTTGCCTCAAGGAACTGCTGCAGTTCGTAACGCTTGGGAGCCAACCGAAGTTCCAGTGCCCACTTATGTAAATGCTCCAAAGGCTGTCACACCAAAGCGTGTTATCGATCTGACAACACCTGGTCAGTGGAGCGAAGAACAAGAACGTCTAGAACGTGAGGCACTTGCCGCAATATCACCTTCAAGGGATGAAATCTTTGACCAACAATTAGCTGATGAAGCAGTTGAGCGACTCAATCAAGCACGCGCAGCTAACGAATAACTAGATCCACGAATCAAACCACATACGCATTTTCCATTGGTCGTATGTGATTGTTTGACCGGTATACAAAGGCAAGAAGTAGATAAAACACAGCACGACAAGTGCAAACAAACCGCCAACAATTGCCTGGGACACCACTGGCTTAAGCTCGCTGTCTAGTAATAACTTTGCGCAGTAAACGATGGCTAGAACCATGAATGGCGCGATGATTATCGCGTAAAAAGTAAACATTGTGCGCTGCTGCATTGCAAACCAAGGAAGATATCCAGCAATTATTCCTATTGAAACAAGGTGCGCTGCTGAATCAACAGAGCGATTTACTAGTGATTTAATCCAATAACCAATGACGACTGCAATCGCAATTGTTCCTATCCACCACAAAACAGGTGTTCCAAGGGCTAAAACTTCTCGCGCACAATTTTTTGTTCCACAATCTTTGGGTGAATCATAAAAGAAAGAGGTTGGTCTTCCCATTACAAGCCAACTCCATGGATTTGCTTGATATGGATGATTCTCAGTTAAGCCGGTATGAAAGTTAAGCATCTCAGAGTGGTAGTTCAACCAAGCAATTAATGGATTGCTTGAAGATTGTCGATCCCAACCACGATCTGACAAAAACCAACCTGTCCAAGAAACTACATACACACCAATTGGAAGCAAACCATACTGTGCAAACTTTTTCGCAATCGGCCTTAATGATTCTCGAATATCCATGTTAACCAAAATTCGATACAACGACACCACTGCTATAACTGTAATAAAGTAGATTGCACTCCACTTACAACCAAGTGCTAATCCAAAGGCAAGACCTGCCCACCAATGTCGATCTCTGTGCCATAGCAATAATGCAATTAGAATAAAAAATGTTAAAAATAGATCCAACAATGCTGTTCGAGAGTGCACTAAGAGCAATCCATCCAGCGCCATTAATGCTGCACCAAGTGCGGTCAATAGTGGCGAATAAAACAGCACATGAATTAAGCGAGCAAAAACTAAAATAAGAAGTGTTCCAATTAATGCGGTAGCAAATCTCCAACCAAATTCGTTATCCCCAAAGATGGCTATTCCGCCACCAATCAACCACTTTCCAATTGGGGGATGAACAATGAATTCAGGGTTGTTGCCGCTGACTTCAACACCGTATTTCAGTAGATCACGCGCACCGTCGACGTAGTAAACCTCATCGAAGATATAGCCTTTAGTGGATCCAAGGTTTACCAAACGTAAAATAAATGAGGCTATTGCGATCAGTATCGGAGCAATTGCAGCGGCCATAGGACAAGAGTATGCGCGTTTACTCCTATTTACTGAGAGGATTACGCCATGACGCTCATCTTGGCTGCAACTCCTTTGGGTAATCCCGGGGATGCAAGTACCCGTCTAAAGAGCGCGATTGAAAACGCATCAATTATTGCGGCTGAAGATTCACGCCGATTTCATCGCTTGTGTGCAGATATCGAAGTCACCTTTACCGCACGCGTTCTATCTTTCTTTGAAGGAAATGAAGAGGAACGAAGCCGCGAATTATTAGCTGAACTCAAAAGTGGCGCAACGGTCCTTGTTGTATCGGATGCAGGAATGCCAACTATCAGTGATCCAGGTTTTCGTCTGATGCGTGATGCAATTGCCGAAGGTGTTGAAGTTTCAGTAATACCTGGGCCAAGTGCGGTCACAATGGCGGTTGCCTTGTCTGGTCTCCCAACTGATCGTTTTTCTTTTGAAGGTTTTCCACCTCGAACAGCCGGTGCTCGCCTTGCAACATTTGAAAAACTTCGCTTTGAAGAGCGAACCATGGTTTTCTTTGAAGCACCACACCGACTTGTAGATTCATTGGCAGATTGTATGAATGTGTTTGGCGCAGAACGACAAGGCGCGATTTGTCGTGAAATGACAAAGAGATATGAAGAAACAATTCGTGGCACGTTGGCACAACTAGCTGCATGGTCTAACAGCAATGAAGTTTTAGGCGAAATCACTATCGTTATTGCTGGAGCTGCAACAGACTCGGCATCACTGACGGCGGCAGATATGGTGGCTCGAGTTCGTGAATTTGAGGCGGCCGGAATGGATCGAAAGGCCGCAATCGCAACTGTTGCTGATGAATTTGGGATTGCTAAACGCCTCGTTTATGCCGCAGTGGTCGATGCGAATAAGATGAGCCAGTGACTAAGTCTTTCTATTTAACGACGCCGATCTATTACGTCAACGATGCCCCTCATATCGGGCATGCTTACACAACCGTTGCCGGAGATGTGCTGACCCGTTGGCATCGCCAAAAAGGTGAATCAGTGTGGTTCTTAACTGGAACAGATGAACATGGTCAGAAAGTTATGCGAACCGCAGAGGCAAACAATGTTGCTCCACAAGCTTGGGTAGATAAATTAGTTCACGATGCATGGAAGCCAAATTGGGAGCATCTCAATATCGCTAATGATGATTTCATCCGCACTACAGAAAAGCGTCATACCGAACGCGTCCAAAAGTTTCTGCAGTCACTAAAAGATTCAGGCCATATCTACGCCGGCAAGTACGAAGGCCCATATTGCGTAGGGTGCGAAGAGTTCAAACTTCCTGGTGATCTGATTGAAATTGATGGCGCTAAGTGCTGTCCGATCCATAGCAAGCCAATTGAATTAGTAAACGAAAACAACTGGTTCTTTAAACTATCTGCCTTTGTTGAGCCATTGATTGCACATTACAAAAACAATCCTGATGCCTGCCAACCTGAAAGTGCCCGCAACGAAGTTGTGTCATTTCTAGAAGGTGGCGTTTCAGATCTTTCAATCTCTCGGTCAACATTTGATTGGGGTATTCCTGTTCCGTGGGATACCGATCAAGTTGTCTATGTTTGGTTTGATGCGCTGCTTAATTATGCAACTGCGGTTGGTTTAACAGATGCGCCAGATTCAGAAGGTGGCAAGAAGTTTGCACAAACTTGGCCAGCAGATGTGCACTTGGTTGGAAAAGATATTTTGCGTTTCCATGCAGTTATCTGGCCAGCGATGTTGATGGCGGCAGGTCTTGAAGTACCTAAGAAAGTTTTTGCTCACGGCTGGTTATTAGTTGGTGGCGAAAAGATGAGTAAGAGTAAGTTGACCGGAATTGCGCCAAAAGACATCACTGATCACTTTGGAATCGATGCTTTCCGTTACTACTTCTTGCGAGCAATCCCATTTGGTACTGATGGTTCATTCTCATGGGAAGACATGAGCGCTCGTTACACATCAGAGCTGGCAAATGACTTTGGCAATCTGGCTTCACGAAGTGCGGCCATGGTTGAAAAGTATTGCGCTGGATCACTTCCGGCGGTTAGCCATGATGCTGGTTTGGAAACTGCGCTAAAGGAAACTGTTGCAAAAGCCGATGCTGCAATGTGCGCACTTGATTTCCAAGGCGGAATCATGGCGATTATGGATTTCTGCAAACAAGTAAATGGTTATGTCACCATTAAAGAGCCTTGGATTCTTGCTAAAGATCCAGCTAACCAGGCGGTACTTGAAGAAGTTTTGTACAACACCGCTGAATCATTGCGAGCACTTGCAGTGTTGCTGCATCCAGTGATGCCACAGACTTGCGAGATCTTGTGGGAAAGCCTTGGTGCGCAAAAAGTTCTTGGGGACTTGTCTGCGCAAAAGATTTCAGATGTTGCAACCTGGGGGCAGCTGCCACAAGGTGCCACAGTTACAAAGACTCCTGTTTTGTTCCCTCGTCTAGAAACTCCTGCTTCATAAAACATGGCTGATCGCCACAATCGCGATATCGATCGACCTCGCGCACCGTTGCCAGAACCATTACCGGTTCCAACAGTTGATGCACATGCTCATATGGAGATCGTTACTGATGCAGCTTTTGATTCCAAAGAGGTTGCAGATGTAATTGCCGAAGCAAAATCAGTGAATGTGGATCGAATTGTTCAAGTTGGGTACTCGGCAGAACAATCTAAATGGTGCGTAGCAGCTGCAGAAAAATGGAATACATCTGTGCTTGCAGCGGTTGCTTTGCATCCCAATGAAGCCCCGGTTGTCGCTGATCTTGATGCTGACCTAAAAATTATTGAAGAACTTGCCAATCATCCACGAGTACGTGCAATCGGTGAAACTGGTTTGGATTACTTCAGAACGCCACCAGAGCTTCGCAAGCGTCAACAAGATTCTTTTAAGTGGCATATCGAACTAGCTAAGAAGGCAAACAAAGCACTTGTAATTCATGACCGGGATTCTCATGATGATGTGTTATCGGTTCTTCTAGAAGTTGGTGCACCAAAAAACACGGTCTTTCATTGCTTTTCAGGCGATGTTGCCATGGCAAAGTTGTGTATCGAGCGTGGCTACATCTTGTCATTTGCTGGCACATTGACCTTTAAAAACGCACCTGAACTTCGCGAAGCGGTAAAGCTTGTACCTGCCGATCAGCTGTTGGTAGAAACAGATTCCCCTTTCTTGGCGCCATCACCACATCGCGGGGCCAGCAATACTCCTGCGCAGATTGCAAATATTGTGCGAGCAATGGCGGTTGAAAGAAATCAAGATCTGGCCGAACTCGCTACCGCGCTTAGTGATAATGCAGAGCGAATCTTTGGATCTTTCGCACCATGACATTGCTAGGTGCGGCACAGATCCGCGAACTTGCGGCAAAGCTAGATTTAAAGCCATCTAAATCGCTGGGCCAAAACTTTGTTATAGATTCAAATGTCTGTACGAAAATCGTACGAACTGCAGGAGTAACCGCTGAAGACGTCGCACTAGAAATTGGCCCTGGTCTTGGTTCACTGACCCTTGCAATGTTGGATGCTGCCAAATCAGTGATTGCAGTTGAAATTGATCCACGCCTTGCTCAGCAACTTCCGCTGACAGTTGCCGAACATTTCGCCCATCCCGAAAATTTAACTGTTATTAACAAAGACGCACTTGCCGTACATGAGCTACCAGTTGCGCCAACAGTTCTGGTTGCCAACTTGCCTTACAACGTTTCAGTACCCGTATTGCTGCACTTGCTCGAAAAGTTTCCGACAATCCGCACAGGCGTTGTCATGGTTCAAGCCGAAGTCGCAGATCGCTTAGCTGCCAAACCCGGGGGCAAAGAGTACGGAATTCCAAGTGTGAAAGCTGCCTGGTGGGCAGATGTGAAAAATGTCGGAACTGTTTCACGATCTATCTTCTGGCCAGCACCTAATGTTGATTCAAAGTTAGTTGGATTCACACGCCGCGAAACCGCGGGCAGCGAAGAAATGCGCGAAAAGGTTTTCACAATTATCGATGCCGCCTTTGCTCAGCGCAGAAAAATGCTCAGATCGGCCCTTTCTAGTCTGTACGGCTCATCATCTGCAGCAGAAGATATCTTGATTAGGGCTGGCATTGATCCAACTTTGCGAGGCGAAGCCCTTGAAGTGAAATCTTTTTGTCAGATAGCAGCCGTTGCTCCTGACATTTTCTAAGCGCAGTTATAGGGTCACCGCATGCCTGTAAAGAGTGTGACCGTGCGCGTACCTGCAAAGGTCAACCTGCAATTATCTGTTGGGCCAAAAGAGTCAGATGGTTACCACAATTTAGTTTCTGTTTTCCAGGCCATTTCAATTTTCGATGATGTAATAATTAAATTATCTGAACCTGGCGCGGGTTTAAGTATTTCAATTTCAGGGGAGCAAACACATGGTGTGCCGGCAGATGCAAAGAACTTGGCAGCTAAAGCAGTTGCACTTATTTCAAAAGAGTATGACTTAACCGTTGATGCACATATTGAAATAAAGAAATCGATTCCGGTAGCAGGCGGTATGGCCGGAGGAAGCGCCGACGCTGCGGCAACGATTGTTGGAATTGATTACTTGTACTCACTTGGAATGACCCGAGAAGAGATGTTTGAAATCGCATCTCAACTTGGTAGCGATGTTCCATTTATGCTCAGCGGTGGAACAGCTATTGGGCGAGGTCACGGAGACCAATTAACTGCAGCTCTTTCACGCGGAACGTATCACTGGGTACTTGCACTTTCTACAGTTGGATTATCAACACCTGCCGTTTATGCCGAATGCGATCGTTTACGTGCCGAATTAGAAATTGTGGACCCACAAACAAATGAAGCTTTGATGCAGGCACTACTTGCTGCAGATGCACCTACCGTTGGCGCATCACTAGTTAATGATTTACAAGCAGCTGCTTGTTCATTGCGACCTGCGCTGCGATTGGTTTTAGATGTTGGCCAGGAATACGGGGCGCTGGGAGCGATCGTTTCAGGATCAGGTCCAACGGTTGCATTTTTAGTAGCAGATGAAGAGGCAGGCCTTGATTTAGCGGTTGCTTTAACCTCAAGCGGGGTAGTTGGCAGCGTTGCACGTGCGTATGGGCCTGTGGCAGGGGCGAAAGTAGTCTCGTAATCTCATTCCATTTGTGCCTGTTTTGATGGTCAATGGTCGCCAGCACCACCGTTTATGAGGGAGAATATGCGTTCCGCCATTGTGTAGTGGCTAGCACATGGGCCTTTGAAGCCCAGGGTCCAGGATCGATACCTGGTGGCGGAGCCACCACTATCACCAGGTTTTTCATCTCCGATAGAGTTCACTCGTGACCGTACAAACCGTGATCGTCCTCGCCGCCGGTGAAGGCACACGAATGAAATCGGCAACACCTAAGGTTCTTCACAGCGTTGCAGGTCGTTCGCTACTTGGACATGTAGTGCACGCCGTTAATCAACTTTCACCTAAAGAGCTGCGCATAGTTGTCGGCTCAGGACGTGAAGCGGTTGAAACCCACGTCTCACATATCGCGCCAAAGGCCACAACAATCTTTCAGGAACACCGCGGCGGCACAGGACATGCAACGCAATTAGCGCTCGCAGGTATTGCGCCAAAAGGAACGGTCTTAATTCTTGCCGGTGACACCCCGTTGTTATCTGGTGATTCATTGGCTCAATTTGTTGCCGCGCATACATCAGGAAAATTTGCAGCATCGGTACTAACTGCAGAACATCCAGATCCAACGGGTTATGGGCGCATCATCCGTGATGACAGCGACGAATTACTGCGCATCGTTGAAGAAAAAGATGCCACAGATGATGAAAAGTTTGTATTTGAAATAAACACTGGTGTGTATGCTTTCGATGGTGAAAAATTAGCTGCATCTATTGGAAAGCTGACATCTGCTAATGCCCAAGGCGAACTGTATTTAACTGATGTGATTGGAATTTTAAAGTCGGCTGGTGAATCGATTGCCGCGGTCATGATTGATGACTTCACCGAAACTCTTGGCGTTAATGATCGAGTTCAATTGGCCGAAAGTGCTGCGATGCTGCGAGACCGAATCAACGATCAATGGATGCGTGCTGGTGTCACAATCATCGATCCAACAACAACCTGGATTGATGCAACTGTTGAAATTTCAAATGATGTGACGCTGCACCCAGGTACTGCATTGTTGGGTTCAACAAAGGTGGCAACTGGCGCTGTTATTGGGCCTCGTTCAACTTTGACTGATTGCATAGTCAAAGAAGGCGCAGCGGTTCTGGAATCCATCGCCTTGCAAACAATCATTGGCGAAGGCGCAACAGTTGGCCCATTTACTTATTTGCGCGCTGGAACTCAACTTGGAGATGCAACCAAAGCTGGCGCATTTGTTGAGATGAAGAATGCAGTTCTTGGTAATGGATCAAAGGTTCCACATCTTTCATATGTGGGCGATGCAACAATCGGAGAAGGCAGCAATATTGGCGCTGCAACAATCTTTGTAAATTACGACGGTGTTGAGAAGCATCACACAACAGTGGGTGATCACGTACGAATCGGCAGTGACACAATGCTTGTAGCCCCTGTAACCATTGGTGATGGTGCATATACAGCTGCTGGTTCAGTGATAACTGAAGATGTTCCGGCAGGAGCAATTGGTGTTGGCAGAGCAAAGCAGAGAAATGTATTAGATTGGGTTCTGCGCAAGCGCCCAGGTAGTAAGTCCGCAATCGCCGCCGAAAAGAAAGGCTAGATATATGAGCGAAATCCGTTTATCTTCTGAAAAGAGATTGCGCCTATTTGCAGGCCGCGGATTTCCCGAGCTAGCCGAAGAAGTCGCAACCGAACTTGGTATTCCGCTCACACCAACATCTGCTTATGACTTTGCTAATGGTGAAATTTTTGTTCGCTTCGAAGAATCAGTTCGTGGTTGTGACGCTTTTGTAATTCAAAGCCATACAAACCCAGTGAACAAGCAGATCATGGAACAGCTGATCATGGTCGATGCTCTCAAGCGCGCATCTGCAAAGCGCATCACAGTTGTTACACCTTTTTATGGTTATGCACGTCAAGATAAGAAGAGCCGTGGTCGCGAACCAATTACTGCTCGATTAATGGCAGATCTTTTCAAGACAGCTGGCGCAGATCGTTTGATGGCCGTTGATCTACACACCTCACAGATTCAGGGCTTTTTCGATGGTCCTGTTGATCATTTATTCGCTTTGCCAATGCTTGCAAATTATGTTGGCAGCAAGGTAGATCGCACGCGCTTAACAATTGTTTCCCCTGACTCAGGGCGAGTGCGTGTTGCAGAACGTTGGTCAGATTTATTGGGTGGTTGCCCAATTGCATTTATTCACAAAACTCGTGACCCACGTATTCCCAATGAATCCATAACAGGCCGCGTTGTTGGTGATGTTGTTGGACAAACCTGCGTAGTTATTGATGACATGATCGATACCGCAGGCACAATTACTAAGGCAGTAGAGGCGCTATTTGATGCAGGCGCTGCTGATGTAATTATTGCTGCAACACATGCGGTGTTTAGTGGTCCTGCCGTGGATCGCCTGAAGAACTGCCGCGCATCTGAAGTTGTTATTACAAATACCTTGCCGATCACTGAAGATCAGAAGTTCGACAATCTGACCGTGCTTTCAATCGCTCCGCTTCTGGGTCGGGCAATCCGCGAGGTCTTTGAAGATGGATCGGTAACAAGCCTGTTTGATGGTCATTCTTAAGCCTGAATTTGCTTCTAAGCGGGCCTAAAAGATACTGTTCGACCTGTTCCGGCGAGGGTAGCGAATAGCTTTCCGTTATCGACGGGTTAGGGATTTTCTCCTGCTGGAACTTTGTGTACGCACCGAAGAACCAGGACTACTAGGAGATAAAAAAATGGCAGAAGTAAAGATCGTCGGAACCACTCGTACTGAATTTGGTAAGGGCGCATCACGTCGTGCACGTCGCGATGGTTTAGTTCCTGCAGTTATCTATGGTCACGGAGAAAAGCCACTACACATCACTCTTCCTGCAAAGGAACTTGGCGTTGCTCTTAAGCAGTCAAACGTTCTTTTGGACATCACTATTGATGGCAAGAACGAACTAACTCTTCCAAAGGTAATCGTTCGCGATTTCCTTAAGCAGATCCTTGAGCACGTTGACCTAGTTTTGGTTCGTCGCGGCGAGAAGGTTGTTGTTTCAGTTCCTGTGCACACAGTTGGTGAGCATGATCGTGATGGAATTCTTGAGCACGTACACAACTCAATCGAAGTAAGTGTTGATGCTTCATCAATTCCAAACTTCCTAGAGCTAGATATTCAAGGTCTTGCTTCAGGTTCTTCTAAGTACGCAGCAGATGTTGTACTTCCAGCAGGTGTAGAACTCGTATCTGATCCAAAGATGATCGTTGTTCACTTGTCAGAGAAGTCGACTGCAGCAGCAGAAGAAGTAGCAGCACCAGTAGCAACAGATGCAGCAGCTCCTGCAGCAGATGCAGAGAAGAAGGACGCTTAACCCTTAGGCTTTGTTGTTATGACGTGGTTGGTAGTGGGACTGGGTAATCCAGGAGATCAATACGCTGCCACACGTCATAACATCGGCCAGATGGTGATTGATGAACTCGCTCGTCGCCATTCATTGAAATTTTCTTCACACAAATCACGCACTGAAATCGCCGCTTATAAATTAGAGGCCGGTACGCATTCTGTAATTCTTGCTAAATCAAAGAGCTACATGAATGAAACTGGTGGACCGGTTAAGGCGCTAGCTAATTTCTATTCAGTAGAACCAGAAAATATAATTGCTTTGCATGATGAATTAGACATTCCATTTGCAGCTATTCGTACCAAGTTTGCAGGTGGCGACAACGGACATAATGGTTTGAAATCAATGACTTCTTCATTTGATGGCCCAGATTACTTCCGCGTTCGATTGGGTATTGGTCGACCTATGGGTCAGCAAGATCCTGCAGACTTTGTTTTGAAAGCCTTTTCAAAGGTTGAGCAAAAGGATTTAGCTGAATTTATTGATCGCGGGGCTGATGTTGTCGAATCTTTGATTACAAAAGGTTTAGAAACAACACAGTCTTCTTTTAACAGTTAAGCAACTAGAAACAATAAAAAAAGAAATCTAGAATCAACCAGTATTTCGAAGGCCCGCAGCAACACCATTAATGGTGAGCAATAAAGCGCGGCGCAAGATTGGATCGGCAGAATCGCCAGCATCACGCACGCGCTTGAGCAAGTTAACTTGCAGTAAGTGAATCGGTGAAAGGTAAGCATCACGAACTTGCAAGGTACGCGCCAAAATCTCTTGATCACCCAACAAACTTGTTTTCTTAGTCAGGGCAAGAATTTCTGAAACCGTTAGGTCAAACTCTTCCTGAATCTCATCTAAGAAGTGATGAAGCTCAGTTGGTACCAACGCCTCTACATAACGCTTAGCAAGAGTTAAATCAGTTTTTGCCAAAGTCATTTCAACATTGCTAATAAAGGTGGTGAAGAAGTGCCACTCTTTGAGCATCTGTTGAAGGAGTGCAGAATGCCCAGCCTCGCGTGCAGCCTTTAAGCCAGAGCCAACCCCAAACCAACCAGGAACAATTTGTCGTGACTGTGTCCAGCCAAATACCCATGGAATCGCACGTAATGAATCAAGCCCACCTGCAGCATCAGGGCGACGTGATGGACGTGAGCCCAAGAACATATCTCCCAGCTGTTCAACTGGAGTAGACGCATAGAAGTAAGCCGGCAAATCTGGTTGATCAATGAGTGATCGGTATTGTTTAAAGGAAGCATCACTGAGCAGTTGCATGCAATCGCCCCAGGACTTCAACTCTGCAGGAGTTTGTCGTGGACCACGATTTAAAACAGTGGCTTCTAGTGATGCGGCCAAAGTTAATTCAACGTTTTCGCGAGCAAGTGAAGGCAGCGCGTACTTGTCACTAATTACTTCGCCTTGCTCCGTCATCTTTATATGACCATCAACTGAGCCCCATGGCAATGCGATCAACGCTTCATATGTTGGTCCGCCACCGCGACCCACAGAACCACCGCGACCATGGAATAAACAAAGTTTGACGCCATGCTTCATCGCAACATCTCGCAATGAACGCTGAGCACGGTGGATTTCCCACTGACTCGTTGCAATGCCTGCATCCTTGTTCGAATCTGAATATCCAAGCATTACCTCTTGCAGATCGCCACGCAAAGAAACCACTGCGCGATAGGCAGGATTACTCAAAAGCTTTTCAAGAATTTCTCCCGCGGCACGTAATTCAGCAACTGTTTCAAGAAGGGGAGCAAAACCAATTCGTGCCTTCTTCTCTTTGAGTGAAACAAGTCCTGCTTGCTGAGCGATAACTACCGCTGAAATTAAATCATCAGCACCCTTTGTCATTGAGACGATGTAAGTCTCAATAGCCTCTGGGCCAAAGCGATCAATCAAATCATTGATTGCAATAAAAGTATCTAGTGTCTTTTTGCCTAAGGCATCCAACTTCGATGTGTCATAAATCCTTGTATCAGCAAGTGCTTTTGTAAGCAGTTCAAACTTTTCATCATGTGATTTTGCTAGATACCCATCAACACCAATGATCTGATTCAAAACATGGTGGTGAGCATCTGAATGCTCACGAACATCCATGGTTGCGTGGTTAATACCAAAGGCTGCAACGGTGCGGATAGTGCGCTCAAGTAAGCCTGTAGCAATTAGTTCGCCGCGGTGAGCCAACAGTGAATCACGCATCAAAACTAAATCAGCCAAAAGCTCTGTGGTATTTGCATAATCACGGTTTGGAACATGTGGAGCGTTCTTTGCATGACGATCACGAGTAAAGGCCAAACGGTGAACTATTGCTGTGGCCTTTAAGCGGTAAGGCTCTTCAGCATTAAGGCGCAGGAACCGTGGTTCAAACTCTGGAATATGTTTCAAATCTTTTTCAACTGATGCCGATAGCTCAGGAGTTGCCCCAACGATCTTTGTAGAAACAGACAACATTTGTCGCAAAGCGTTCATTGCAGCGATAGTCACACGAATTGCATGTCCTACCTGTAACACCATGGCATCAGTTGTTACCTGCGCCGTGATGTTTGGATTTCCATCTCGATCTCCACCGATCCAATTACCAAAAGAGAGCGGACGAGCGGTAATCGGCACCTCAACATCAATGCGTTTCATTTCCTTTGCAAAGTCGTTGAGAACTTCCGGGACCGTTTGCGTGAATAGATCATCCAGGTAATACAAAGCGTTAAGGGCTTCATCCAAAGGTTCAGGTCGTCCTAAACGAAGTTCATCTGTTTGCCACAATAAATCAATTGTCTCTGCCAAACGATCTTGCTGTGAAGGATTTCTTGGGTCATCTAATAATTCTGCAATACTTCCTAGCTTGTTCAATACCGAACGTCGCGCAGCCTCTGTTGGGTGCGCAGTAAAAACTGGGCGAACCGACATCGCACTGACCCATTCGGTGATTTCTTCTTTAGTTAATTCATGTCCAGGAGATTGTGCTTTTAGCGCCGCTTCGATTCGATCTACTGCGCGCGCCAACCACGAACCACCTGTTGTTCTTGCCTCTGCTAGTACTCGTGCACGGTGCACTTGCTCGGCCACATTTGCTAAGTGAAAATATGTGCTGAACGCACGAACAAGTTGAACTGAATCTTCAACTGATAGCTGCCCAAGAATTTCTTCGCCGCTACCTTCACGGACCGCCTTGCGAACCTGCTCGACAAGAGCTAAAAGTTCTGGACCTTCTTGACGGACCAGGGTCTGCCCCAAAAGATCACCAAGACGACGCACATCGCTACGAAGCTCTGCATCATCTGCAGCGATCGGGCTCTGGCTCATTGGGCAATCCTCTCAGGTAACGCCTCGTATCAAAACTAAATTAGACTCAGCGCATTCAGCCCCCCTCCTTTGGAGTTGGGGCCTAACTGCATTGGAGAGCAATTATGCGCGGGTTAATTCCAGCCCTGCCACTTAATTCCGATGCATCTCATATCGTGGCACCCCAATCGCTCTATCCCTTTCTCTTGGCGGCCAAAGCGCAGACCCACCCTTTATTAATTGTCACAAGTTCTAGTCGTAGCTCAGAAGATCTGGTGAATGAGTTAAGAGAGCTCTATGACAATGTTCTTGAATTTCCGGCTTGGGAAACTTTGCCCCACGAACGTTTAAGTCCAAGAAGCGACACCGTTGCTCGAAGAATTCAAACCCTTTACGCACTTAAGAATGTTCAGGCCATGAATCCAATCGTGGTGACACCTGTTCGTGGTGCTATTCACCGAATCATTAGTCAGCTCGGAAAGTTGCCGCTTCTTCAATTGGAAATCGGTAAAGAGCAATCACTAGATGAACTAGTACGACATCTTTCTTCATTGGCATATTCAAGAACTGATTTAGTAGAGCGCCGTGGTGAATTCGCAGTTCGCGGCGGAATCGTTGATTTGTTTTTACCACTTAGTCATCATCCGATTCGTATTGATTTCTTTGGCGATGAGATTGAAGACTTAAGTTACTTCGAAGTTTCAGATCAACGAACTTTTCAAACAGTCGTTGGCGCCATCGATATCTATCCATGCCGCGAACTTTTGCTTTCCAATGAAACAAAACATCGAGCTCTTGAAATCGCAGATGAATATCCAGCCGCTGCAGAAATGTTGAGCAAGATCGCTGAAGGGATGATTTTTGAAGGTATGGAGTCGCTGATTCCACTGTTAATCGATGAGACTGAAAGCCTTCTAACCCGGATGCCGACAAATACAGAAATTATCTTTATTGATGAGCAACGCATTAAATCTCGAGCAGCAGACTTGCTTGCAACAAACGAAGAGTTTCTCAATGCTTCTTGGTCTAATGCCGCATTAGGTGGTTCTGCTCCACTCCATGATGGCGCAGGCACATATATGGACTGGGAAGAACTTTTTGAAGAAATAAACAAGGCTGGCATGAGCGCTAAAGAGCTCAGTCCATTTGGAACAGATTTGGATCCTGAAACTACATTTTTAGAATTCGCAGCGATCGATCCCATGCGCGGTGATGTGGAACGTGCAATTGATACTTTGCGACAAGCACTAGAACAACAACGCACCGTTGTCTTTGCAACACATGGTCATGGAATGTTGGAACGGTATGCAGGGATTTTGCGCGGGGCTGATTTACCAGTTCACATTGCAGAAAAACTAACAACAGCGCCAACAAAAGGAAGTATTCACCTAACCACATCAGTCATTGCCCATGGTTTTGAGAGTGCGGCCGATCAAATCTTCTTCATGACTGAGCGAGATTTAACTGGCAGCAAAGGAAGCGTCAAAGATGGTGAACGTTTACCGTCAAAACGTAAGCAAGCCATTGATCCACTGGAGCTTGCTTCCGGAGATTATGTTGTCCACGAACAGCACGGAATCGGCCGATATGTAGAGCTATTGCAGCGCACAGTTGCTGGCGTAACGCGCGAGTACTTAATCATTGAATACGCACCAGCAAAACGTGGTCAACCCGGCGACAGAATCTTTGTACCAACCGATGCGCTCGAGCAAGTTTCCAAATACGTCGGTGGAGAAACACCGACAGTGCACCGAATAGGTAGCGGTGAATGGCAAAAGGCAAAGGGTCGCGCACGTAAGGCGGTTCGCCAAATTGCTGGAGAATTGATTCGTTTATATGCGGCTCGCACAAGTTCGCCAGGCTTTGCTTTTTCCCCAGATACTCCGTGGCAAAGAGAACTCGAAGACTCTTTCTCGTATATCGAAACCCCAGATCAGCTTTCAACGATTAACGAGGTTAAGCAAGATATGGAACGCCCATACCCAATGGATCGAATCATCTGTGGTGATGTGGGTTATGGAAAAACTGAAATCGCAATTCGTGCTGCATTTAAAGCGGTGCAAGATGGAAAACAGGTAGCGGTTTTAGTACCAACAACGTTGCTGGTGCAACAACATACAAAGACTTTTGCCGAACGTTATGCCGGATTTCCGCTCAAGGTGGCTGGCTTGTCTCGGTTTAATTCAGTCAAAGAGAGCAAGGAAATTTTGGCTCAGTTAGCTGCGGGAACAGTTGATGTTGTTGTTGGAACTCACAGAATTTTGTCTAATGATGTTCAATTCAAAGATCTGGGTTTAGTTGTGGTTGATGAAGAACAACGTTTTGGGGTAGAACAGAAGGAATCTCTGAAAAAATTACGCACAACAGTTGATGTGCTTGCGATGTCTGCAACCCCTATTCCGCGCACACTAGAGATGGCAGTCACCGGCATTCGCGAAATGTCGACCATCACAACACCACCAGAAGAGCGTCACCCAATTCTTACCTATGTAGGGCCGGCAGAAGAGGCACAAATTACTGCCGCTATTCACCGTGAACTATTGCGAGATGGACAGATCTTTTACTTACATAATCGGGTCGACTCCATCGACAAAACCGCAATGCGCCTTAAAGAGTTAGTGCCTGAAGCCAGAATTCGAATTGCCCATGGGCAGATGTCAGAAGGTGAATTAGAAGATGTCATTCTTGCTTTCTGGAATCGAGATTTTGATGTTTTAGTCTGCACAACAATTGTTGAGAGTGGTTTAGATATTCAAAATGCCAACACCTTAATTGTCGAGCGAGCTGACCGTTTTGGTTTGTCACAACTTCATCAGATTCGTGGCCGAGTAGGTCGCGGACGTGAACGAGCATATGCATACTTCTTGTATTCAAGTGATGAGCCTTTGTCTGAACTTGCACACGAGCGACTAAAGACAATTGCAACCAATACAGATTTAGGTTCAGGTATGCGGGTTGCACTTAAAGATCTTGAAATACGTGGTGCCGGAAACTTGCTGGGCGGAGAACAATCTGGGCACATTGCAGATGTTGGATTTGATTTGTACATGCGAATGGTCGGAGAAGCGGTTCAAGAGTACAAATCTGGAATCATCGAAACTGAAGAAAAGGTTTCTGAATGCAAAGTCGAATTACCAATCAATGCGCACTTATCATCGGAGTTTGTTCCGGGTGAGCGCTTGCGACTTGATCTTTATCGACGTCTAGCTGATGTAAAAGCACCAAGTGATGTTGCCTCAATCGAAGCGGAATTAATTGATCGATTTGGTGAATTACCCGAAGAAGCTAAAGCTTTGTTAGGTGTTGCGGCGTTACGAGCACAAGCAAAGGCTGCGAAGTTGACTGAAGTTGTGATTCAAGGAAAGTACCTTCGTCTTGCACCTTTACTTTTACCTGAATCTCGTCAGTTACGTTTGACACGTTTATACCCAGGCTCTCTGTATAAGGGTGCAGCAAGCACAGTTTTGGTGGCTCTTCCGAAGGCCACCTCTTGGAATCCGTCACAGAATGCGCCTGAAATAGTGGATACTTCTCTTCTGGCCTGGGTCATTGAGGCCGTACATCAATTAAGCGATGCACCGAAAGCGAGTACAGAATGAAGAAGATCCTGGCAATCACCGCGGTAGTAGCAACCTTTCTATTAGCGGGATGCTCTCAAATAGGTGCAGCAGCAACAGTGGGCGATACAAAGATCACGCAAGCTCTTGTTCAAGGAAGTGTTGATGCAATTCTTTCTGAGCGCGCAAAGGTTGATACATCTCAGATGCAGCTTGAAACTGGCGCAACGCTTAACGTTTCACAACTTCGCTTTCATCTTCTAGGAACACTGTTACGCGAACTTGGTCAAGAACTAGACCTCAACGTAACTAAGGCAGAAATCGATACCCGTCGTGCCAGCATTTTGGAACAAGTCGGCGGCGAAGCAGGTCTTCCTAACGCACTTGTTACTGCAGGAATTGCTCCTCAAGATTTAGATCGATATATCCAAGCAATTGCATACTCTGACAAAATTAGTCAGAAGCTAGTTGCAGCCGGAGTTACTGAAGATCAGCTCGGTGCAGAAATTCAAAAGCTAGTTGTTGCTAAGGCGAAAGAGATTGGCGTAACTGTTAATCCTCGCTACGGCAAGTGGGATCCAACAACTGCTGATGTAGTTCCTGCAGATTCTGCTGAATCAGCTGTTACTCCTTCAGGCAAATAACCCTTAAGAATATGCAAGGTTCTCAACTTCAACGACTCGTTGAAGTCATGAATACTTTGCGTTCTCCGGGCGGATGTCCATGGGATGCAGAACAAACTCATGAATCACTCTTAAAGTATTTACTTGAAGAGTCATATGAATTTGTTGATGCGGTTCAATCGGACAATCGGGTTGATATGCGTGAAGAACTGGGCGATGTTTTGCTTCAGGTTTACTTCCATGCACGTATGGCACAAGAACATCCGACTGATCCATTTTCAATTGAAGACGTTGCCCAAGGAATTGCAGACAAGTTAATTCGCAGACACCCACATGTATTTGCTGGAGTCGAAGTCCGTGATTCCCAAGAAGTTCTGGAAAATTGGGAAGAGATTAAGAAAAAGGAAAAGGGTCGCACCTCACCTCTAGATGGTGTTGCAATGTCTCAGCCCGCACTTCCATTAATTGAAAAGCTTTTGTATCGCGCTGAAAAATACGGTGTTGACGTTAAAACTCCTGACTCGGTATCTATTGATGGGCCGGCTGATGAAAGTGCTGTGGGACAAGCCCTTCTGGCTGTTATTGCCTGGGCCAATGCCAACGGAATCGATGCAGAAGCTGCCCTTCGCAAGGAGGCCATGCGGATTAGCCAAGAAATTGGACCCGCATAGCCTGCTAAAGGTTCGCGGTAGACTTTGTTTATTGAAGTACATGCCATTTCAGCGTTGAGGTTGGCAAAGGTTTAGAACCTAAACCTTTAATAAACCAGTTGTTCAATTAGTTTGAGGAGAAACGCAATGGCGATTATCGAAGCATTAGGTGCCCGTGAAATTCTTGACTCCCGTGGAAATCCAACGGTTGAAGTTGAAATCCAATTAGAAGATGGCACACAAGCACGCGCAGCGGTTCCAAGCGGTGCATCTACAGGTGCATTTGAAGCTGCTGAACTTCGCGATGGTGGCAAGCGCTACTTAGGTAAGGGTGTTGAAAAAGCAGTTGCATTTGTTAATGATGAAATTGGTCCAGAGATCATTGGTTTTGATTCACAGGATCAGCGCCTCATCGATAATGCAATGATCGAACTAGATGGCACAAAGAACAAGTCACGACTTGGCGCAAATGCAATTCTTGGTGCCTCACTAGCTGTTGCGAAGGCATCTGCTGATTCTTCAGATCTTTCACTGTTCCGCTATTTGGGTGGACCAAACGCACATCTGCTTCCAGTTCCAATGATGAACATTCTTAACGGTGGCGCACACGCAGATACAAATGTTGATATTCAAGAGTTCATGATTGCGCCAATTGGTGCACCAACATTCCGCGAATCAGTTCGCTGGGGCGCAGAGATTTACCACGCACTGAAATCTGTTCTAAAGAAGCGTGGCCTTGCAACATCAGTTGGCGATGAAGGTGGATTTGCTCCAAACCTCGATAGCAACCGTGCAGCACTTGATTTAATTCTGGAAGCTATTGAAGCTGCAGGATTTAAGCCGGGTAAAGAAATTGCACTTGCAATGGATGTTGCGGCAACTGAATTCCACGAGAACGGTAAGTACAAATTTGAAGGTGCGCTAAAGACATCTGATGAAATGATCGCGTATTACACCTCTTTGGTCGATGCCTACCCAATCGTTTCTATCGAAGATCCTTTGAACGAAGAAGACTGGGCTGGCTGGACTCAGATGACCAAGGAGCTTGGTTCACGTATTCAGATCGTTGGAGATGACCTGTTTGTTACTAACCCAGAGCGTTTAGCTAAGGGAATCGCAGGAAATACAGCGAATGCTCTTCTTGTTAAGGTAAATCAGATCGGAACTCTTACAGAGACAATCGATGCAGTAGAGATGGCACACCGTGCTAACTACCGCAGCATGATGAGCCACCGATCAGGTGAAACAGAAGACACAACCATTGCTGACTTGGCTGTTGCGCTTAACTGCGGACAGATCAAGACGGGTGCACCTGCACGTACTGAACGTGTTGCTAAATACAACCAACTTCTTCGTATTGAAGAAGAGCTAGCAGAGGGTGGTCGTTACGTGGGTCGTGACGCTTTCCCACGTTTTAAGGGATAAGAATTAGCTATGGCACGTCGACAACTGCGCTTTGGTCGCCGCCGTACCTCTAATCGCGTTTTAGCGCTATCAGCAATCTTCTTTGTCCTTGCATTAACTATCGCGCCTCCCGTGAAGCATTACTTCACACAACGCGCACAGATCAGTGCATTAAAGGCGGAACTTTCTGCAGATAATTCTGCATTGCAGAAAGCTCGTGAAGAATTATTGCTATGGCAAGACCCTGAATACATAAAATCTCAAGCACGCGAACGTCTGCACTTTGTTTTACCAGGTGAGCGTCAATACATTGTCACCGACGGCCAAACTAATACTTCGCAAAACGGTACAACAAAGATTGCAAGCTCTTTAGCTGATGGACAACCGTGGTATTCACGATTGATCGCATCAATTAGCGAAACCGGCAATTAATGCGTGAAGTTACTCAAGCAGACCTAGATTGCATTCAAACTCAACTAGGTCGCACTCCAAGAGATGTACATGCGATTGCCTATCGCTGCCCATGTGGCAAACCAGCAGTTGTTGAAACCCCACCTCGACTTGAAGATGGCACCCCATTCCCAACTTTTTACTATGCAACCTGTCCGCGCTTAACCGCGGTTATTTCCACCCTTGAAACAACTGGGCTTATGGGCGAGATGAATGAGCGCCTAGAAAATGAACCTGAATTAGCCGGTGCCTATCACGCAGCACACGATGATTACATTGCATCACGTTCGGCACTCGGCATAGATGTTCCAGAAGTTGATGATGTTTCAGCTGGTGGAATGCCTACCCGCGTTAAGTGCTTACATTCACTCGTTGCGCACTCACTATCTGCTGGCCCCGATGTAAATCCATTAGGTGATGAAGCGCTAGCAAAGCTACCTGAATGGTGGAAGAACAACCCATGCGAGTAGCAGCAATTGATTGTGGAACAAATTCAATTCGTTTACTGATTGCAGATATCGATGGAAACAACTTCCGCGAAGTTGTGCGCGATATGGAGATTGTGCGTCTAGGACAAGGCGTAGATGAAACCGGCCAATTCCACCCCGACGCGATTGCACGGACATTAGCTGCGGTAGATAAATTTGCAGCTGAAATTGCTAAGCGCGGTGTCGAAAAGATTCGTTTTTGCGCAACCAGCGCTACTCGCGATGCAACTAACCGTCACTTGTTTGTCGATGGAGTTCGTGAGCGTTTAGGTATCGAATTAGAAGTTATCTCGGGCGACGAAGAAGCCGCGCTCTCTTTTGCGGGCGCGATCAAAGATTTAGACCCATCAAATGGGCCCTTCCTGGTTGTAGATATCGGTGGCGGATCAACTGAGTTTGTTTTTGGAACCTCTACGGTCGAAGCTGCCCGAAGCGTCAATATTGGTTGTGTACGAATGACTGAACGCCACTTTGCTTCAGATCCAGCAACTGCCGAGCAAATTGAATTAGCACGCACCGATATTCAGGCGGCAATTGCCCAAGCCGCAGCTGTTGTGCCGATTACCAAAGCTAAAACCTTGGTCGCAGTTGCAGGAACTGCCACAACAGTTGCAGCTGCAGCGTTAGAGCTTCCTGAATACGATCGCTACGCCATTCACCTTTCAAGAATTAGCGCGCAACAAACTCATGATGCCGCCACAATGTTTGCCACAAGCACCCGCGAACAACGTTTAGCTCTTGGCTACATGCATCCTGGACGGGTGGATGTGATTGCAGCAGGCTCGCTGGTTCTTTCAGAGATCATGAAGGCAACTGGGGCTACTGAATTCGTGGCATCTGAATCAGATATTTTGGATGGAATGGCATTTTCTCTTGCCCGCAATTAAATCTTTAAAGCTGCTTGATCAAAAGATTGTTGCCTGCAGAAAGTGCCCGCGATTGGTGCAATGGCGTGAAGAAGTAGCTGTTGTAAAGCGTAAGTCTTATGAAAATGAAAAGTACTGGGGTAAACCAGTTCCAGGCTTTGGCCCAGCTGATGCGCGAATTGTGATCGTTGGTTTAGCACCAGGTGCGCACGGTGCAAACAGAACCGGTCGTATCTTTACCGGAGATTCATCAGGGGATTGGCTCTACAAAGCTCTTCACAAGAACGGCCTGGCCACGATTCCGACAAGCACATCTGCAGATGACAGCCAGAAACTTATTGATACCAGAATTACTTGTGCCGTTCGATGCGCACCACCAGATAACAAGCCATCAACTGAAGAAAAGATCGAATGCTCTGATTACCTAGTTAATGAAATAGAGCTACTACTGCCAACAGCGCGCACCTTCGTTGCCCTGGGTAGTTTTGCCTGGAGCGCCATTATCAAAAGCCTGCGCGCCCTTGATCATGAAATCTCTTCACCCACACCAAAATTTGGTCATGGAGAAAGTTTTACCTGGATCGATCCAGATGGAATCAAGCGTTTAGTCCTAGGTAGCTATCACCCAAGTCAGCAAAATACCTTCACCGGGAAACTAACTGAACCAATGCTTAACTCGATTTTTAAGAAAGCTAAAAGTTTTAAATAGCTGCATTCTTTAACTGGTCGATGTGGCCTGCAATGTGATTTGCAGAAAGCGTAACAAGTTGTAAAAGTGTTACGGCCCCGCGCTGAGGGTGAGTAGAGATTCGACTCCAATCAACATCGGAGGCATTTTTCAAGATCTCATAATTCATTGTATGTGATGCTGCTAAAGATTCAAGTGAGACCGCAACTGAGCGCTTGCCATACTGCAATCCAGTTGGAAATTTTTCTTCATCAAAAGGAACAATCGTTGGATTGTCCTCACACAGAGCATTTGCATATCTGACACCAAATTGAATCTCGGCATCTGCGATGTGGTGAATTACAAATGCTGCAGACCATTCGCCATCCTTTGAATTATTCAGGGCATCAGCTGAAATCTTCTTGCCTTCTTCAACAAATGTGTTTGCAGATGAGTGATACTTCGAAAGAATTTCGTTATGGTCCATGGCATTATCGTAACCCTGTTATTCACGATATTTAAGGCTCAGTTTCAGCAAAAGCCCCTCATCAAGTAAACTTCCGCAGAACTTGCTTGTGGCCCCCGTAGTCCAATGGCAGAGACAGAGGACTTAAAATCCTTCCAGTGTCGGTTCGAGTCCGACCGGGGGCACCACCCTGTAGCACTTGCTCTGTATGCGCGATTTATACGCCCAGTGTTCCAAGCACAATAATCCAGCCAAGTGCTGATTTAGAGACCAGGCTGAGAACGATGTAAGCCTTTTCCCCATAAACGTATGAGCTCCACTTGCCGACTTTTTTGTACTGAAGCCACATATTGATCGCAAATGAATTAAAGAACAAGAAAGTAAGTAAGAAACCAAACTGGGCATAACCAGGAACAGAATCAGCAATATTGTTGATGGAAACCCAGAAGTAAAGCCCGCCCATAATCCACGGAACGATTCCGGCTAAGACTCCGATATTGAATGGGAGCCAATTAGTTTCTTGAGTCAACTGGTTGTATCTCTCCATTACAAGACCCATCAGGTTCATAATGAAATTTAGTGTAAAGACAAATACAACTGTTGAAAGCTCGATCAATCCACCCAGCATCAGTAGGACCACAAGCATGAGAGAAGAACTAAATGCATATTCCCACCAGCGAATTGGGTTTATTCCCTTTTCAATATTCTGCTCGTACTTGCCGATGTATGCAGGTGAAGAAACCACTAAGTGTGCGATAGCTGATAACAAGAGAAAGATGGGTGCAATCAGTGCAATTGGAAACTCAAAGAGAGTCTGACTAACTGGTGCAACTCCATCAGAAGTTTCATCAAAGAATCTGGTGATTACTGGAATTGTTGTTTCATTATTAAGGATAAAAAACAGAGCAACCGCCTGAATCAGGTGGGTAACGCCTGCGACTCTATTGAAGTTTTGTAGTTGCTTGCCGGTCTTTGTTTCTGGCTTCATTTTCTCCCCTTGTTAACCCAAGTGATGGGCTAGAACCCGAACAATAGGAGCACCAGCGCAAAAAACAGGCTTGAACTGGCACCTGCGCTAGATTTCTAAGCGGGTTTTAAGCATCTGAGCCTGCACTTACTTAGCCGTAACCCTTCACTAACCGTACGATTAGCCCGCACCAAAACCACCAGAAGCTCTGGTGGCCTTACAAAAGGAGAACAAAGATATGCGCAGTTCAAACCCTGTTCTTGGACGGGCGTTTAATCAGCGTGGATACGCTGCATTCGATCCGAGCACAATTAACTCAGACCCAGCAGCGCTAGAGAATTTGTACAACACACCTGCAGCGTCATCATTACGCACAGGTCGCATGACGATTGATGATGTTGTCACTCGCACAGCGATCATGTTCGCAGTATTGGTAACAGTCGGTGCAGCAGCATGGTCACTTGACCTTGGTGGTGGAGCACTACTGCTCGGATTCCTTGGTGGATTCGCACTTGCAATGGTTAACTCATTTAGCAAGACAGTTAAGCCAGCACTAGTAATTGCATACGCTGCTTTCCAAGGTCTAGCTCTTGGAACTATCAGCAATATGTACAACACCATGTACGACGGAATTGTTAGCCAAGCAATCTTGGTAACACTCAGTGCATTTGCTGGAATGTTGTTTGCTTTCAAGAGCGGGCGCATTCGCGTAACACCTAAGTTCACAAAGGTATTGATGACAGCGCTCATCGGTTACCTAGTACTTGCAGTTGTTTCATTGGTGTCTTCATTCATTACTGGAACAAGCATTTACAGCATCGGTGGATTTGGTTTAATCATTGCAACTGGTGGAATGGTTCTTGCAGCTTTCTTCTTGATTCTTGATTTTGATTCAATTCAAAAGGGAATTGCAGCAGGAGCTCCAGAGAACGAGTCATGGCGAGCAGCTTTTGGCCTTATGGTCACAATCGTTTGGTTGTACCTAGAGGTCTTGCGCGTGCTATCTATCTTGCGTGGCAATGACTAATTAGTTAGAGATCTTCATCGATGGGCTTCAGGTTTTTAACCTGGGGCCCATCGACATTTCTGGTCTCTGGAATTCGATAGACCAGAATCAAGGCAATACAGAAGATAACCGCTGATGCACCAAAGGCGGTTCGGTAGGAATACACATCAGAGATCCAGCCAATAATGATTGGCCCAAAGATCATTCCCGCATCACCTGCCATTTGGAAGACTGCAATTACTTTGCCGCCTTTACCTTTAATGATGTCGCCAACAATGCTGGCAGGTGTAATTGAAAGATAAGCACCGCCAAAGCCCAGAATGACCATAGAGATTAAGAACATCAATGGATTTATCGCAAAAGTTAGAACAAGAATTCCAAGAAACACGACGTTGGCACCGATGATTGATGCTGCACGTCGACCTTTTGCATCTGAATAACGACCAGCCCGCAGAAGAATTGCACCTTGGACCATTGCCGAAATCGCAAGACCATAACCAACAATTGCAGTGGTGGAACCTAATTCTTCGGTGACGAAGACTGGCAAAATTGAAGCGCGCATTCCGAAGAAAACCCAAGTACCGATAAATGACAAAACAAGTGCGATTCTGTAAGGCGGCATTGCTAATGCTTCTCGAATAGTTGTCGCGCTCTCTGCATTGCTGTTCTTGACCTTTGCGCCAATTGAATCGCCCTTTAAGAAAATCAAGGCCACTAAGCCCGAACACAACAACAAGACTGAGTACACAAAGAATGGTGCGCGCAAAGAAATAAGAGACAAAACGCCGCCAATTGCCGGGCCTGCTATTCCGCCAACAATAAATGAACCTTGGTAAACAGATTGTGCTTGACCGCGTTGTGAATCACTGACAGAGCGCAGGATGACAGAACTTGCAGCCACAGAGAACATGGATGAACCAAGACCACCTGCTGCTCTAAAGAAAAGCAGTTGTTCATAGCTTTGCGATATTCCTGCCAAGAAAGTAAATGCCGAAACCATAAAGATTCCAGAAGAAAAGACCGCTCTTTCGCCAAACTTGTCGACTAGAACTCCGGAAATCAAACCCGATGCAAAGCGTGTAATTGCAAAAGCTGAAACCATCAAACCAATAGCAGCGTTGTTTACGCCAAAAGATTTAGCAAAAACTGGAATCGCAGGCATAACAATGCCGAAACCAACTGCAACAAAAAAGGATGCGGCTACAAGTGATGAAACCTCGCGGGGTAGATCCCTAAATGGTGAACGGATCAACCCAGTGACTCTCCTGCCGCTTCATTGCGGGCCGCTGCGTATTCCTGGTTTGTGCGAAGAGGGGTCTCGCGAAGCTTGAGCGCTAAGAAGAAACCGATTGCCGTAATTGGCGCTGCTGCCCAGAACACAATATGAAACGAACTAACGAAAGCATTAAGCGCAGTTACCTGAATCTCTGGTGGAAGCGTCTTGAGCACAGCGGTGTTGTTGCTGATGCCTTCGAGCTTTGACATATCAAAACCCTTAAGCGCAGCAGGATTACTTGTCCCTAGCTGCTCAAAATTGCTTTGCAAATAATGTCCCACACGATTAGTCAAAATACTTCCGAAAATTGCTGTTCCAAAGACCGACCCAAGTGAACGGAAGAAAGTGTTAGAACTAGTCGCAACGCCCATATCCTTGAAATCAACCGAGTTTTGCAGCGCAATCACAATTGTCTGCATCGAAAGACCAAGACCTGCTCCAACCAAGATTGCATAGATTGCAATCTCCCAGAAAGGTGTATCAATTTGTAAGCGGGTCATTAACAAAATACCAATTGTCATTAACGCAGTTCCGGCAATTGGGAAGCGCTTGTAATGACCATGCTTGGTAATCAATTTTCCAGAAACGATTGATGCGGTGACGATTCCAAGCATTAATGGAATCAATTTTAATCCAGCTGAAGTTGCGGTATCTCCCTTTACAACTTGAAGATACAAAGGAAGCATCACAATCGCACCGAACATTCCAGCACCAATAACTGCACCTAGCAAAGAGGTCAGCGAGAAGGTGTGATTTTTGAATAAATGAAGCGGAAGGATTGGCTCTTTTGCTCGCGCTTCCCATTTCAAGAACAAGAAGGTCAAAATGAGTCCGATGACTAAGTAAGAAATTGTGCGTGAATCGCCCCAACCATCTTGTGGACCATAAACGGCCAATGAGAGCAGAACCAAAGTAACTGCAGAGACCATTAAGAAGGCACCCAAATAATCAATAGAGTGCTCGCGCTTTACCTTTGGAAGATGCAGCACAGCTGAAGTAATAATCAGTGCGGCAATTCCAATTGGAATATTGATGTAGAAAATCCAGCGCCATCCACTAACGCCCAGGATTTCACCGCGATCTGAGAAAAAACCACCAAGTAAAGGACCAGCAACAGATGACAAGCCCCAGACAGCGCCGAAATAGCCTTGATAACGGCCACGTTCACGGGGGGAAATAATGTCTCCGATGATCACAAATGTAAGGGCCATTAAGCCGCCTGCACCGATGCCCTGAAGCGCACGAGTTGCAATCAGTTGCTCCATGTTTTGCGAAGCACCAGCAAGTAATGAACCAATTAAGAAAGTAACGATCGCAAATTGAAAAACAACTCTTCGGCCGTAGATATCTGAAATCTTTCCGTATAGCGGCGTTGATGCGGTCGAGGTTAACAAATATGCGGTGACAACCCAGGTGTAATGGTTTAACCCATCAAACTCTTCGACGATACTCTTGAGCGCAGTTGAAACGATGGTTTGATCAAGGGCAGCTAGGAACATTCCCATCATCAAGCCGCCCAAAATCACCATGATTTCTTTGTGAGATAATTGGTTGGTACCTTGATTTGTAGGATTCTCAGTAGACATGAAGGTAAGGTTACTCCGTGAAGTCAGTTATAGCCGAACACTTAGTAAAGACCTATCGCAATGGCGAGGTCAAAGCACTCAATGATTTGTCATTAGATGTCGAAGAAGGCACTGTTTTAGGCGTACTTGGACCAAATGGTGCAGGTAAAACTACAACTGTGAGAATTCTCGCAACGCTGCTTAAACCAGATTCTGGATCAGCAACAGTTGCAGGTATTGATGTCATTAAGTACCCAGACAAGGTTCGTGAACAAATTGGTTTATCTGGTCAGTATGCAGCGGTAGATGAAACATTAACTGGCTGGGACAACTTGGTGATGTTTGGTCGTTTGTATCACTTAGGTCGCCAGAGCTCTATTGATCGCGCTAATGAACTACTAGAACGTTTTGATTTAACTGAAGCAGCACGTCGTCCAATCAAAACTTATTCAGGTGGAATGCGTCGCCGTCTTGATTTAGCGGCATCCTTAATTGTTAAACCAAAGATTCTCTTTTTAGATGAGCCAACCACAGGTCTAGATCCGCGCGGTCGCCAAGATATGTGGGGCGTAATTCAAGAGCTTGTAAAAGGTGGAGTAACGCTGCTGCTGACAACACAGTACCTAGAAGAGGCAGATCAACTAGCTGATGAAATCGCAGTAATTGATCGCGGAACAGTTATTGCTCGAGGCACTTCAGATGCGTTGAAAAAGCAGGTTGGTGGAGAACGTCTAGAAATTACAGTTGAACAAGCAGATCTAGATACAACAAATGCGATTGTTGCCAAGATCAGCGGTCATGCAACGCATGTTGATCTTCGCACGGTCAGCGCACCAGTTCTGCATGGTTCAAAAGATTTGATGGATGCATTGCGTGCAATGGATGATGCCAAAATCCACCCGCTAGATATTGGCTTAAAGCGCCCATCACTAGATGATGTGTTCCTGTCATTAACCGGCCACGTAGCTGAAGAAACTGTTGAAGAACCGGTAGCAAAGAAGAAGAGAGGCGCTAAGAAATGAAAAATGCGATCCTTGATACGTTAGTTATTACGAAGCGCCAGTTACTTCAATTAGCTCGTGTTCCAGAACTGCTTGTGTTCTCAACCATTCAGCCAGTGATGTTTGTGTTGCTGTTCCGCTATGTATTTGGTGGATCAATTGATACCGGCCAACCAGGTGGATATGTGCAGCTGTTAATGCCCGGAATCTTCGTTCAAACAGTTGCCTTTACCTTGGCATCTACTGCAATTGGATTAGCTGAAGATATGAAAAAGGGTTTGATCGATCGCTTCAGATCTCTTCCGATTTCACGCGGTGCGGTAATTATTGGTCGCACCTTTGGCGATGCTCTTCTCAATATCTTGGTTTTGACGGTGATGGCTGGTGCAGGTTATGCAGTGGGCTGGCGTCCGACTTCAGGAATCCTGCAGACAACTCTTGCCTTCCTATTTCTCTTTATGTTTGGTTACGCACTGTCATGGATCGGAATTTTAGTTGGTCTGTCAGTCAAAGAGGCCCGCACAGTTCAAAGCGTTGGCTTCTTAGTGACTTTCCCGCTTACTTTCTTATCAAATGCTTTTGCGCCAACTACGGGAATGCCTAGAGCGTTGCAGTACTTTGCTGAATGGAACCCAGTCTCAACGATGGTTGCGGCTTGCCGTCAATTGTTTGGTTTGAAAAATGAGTTCGGTGCAACCGCTAGCTCGTGGCCAAGCCAGCACCCACTAGAGACATCACTGCTCTACATGGTTGTTTTGATGGTGATCTTTATTCCGCTGAGTATTCGTAAGTACAAAAACTACTCAAGCTAATTTAGAGATAGAACTCGGCGGCGACAATCTCGACCGAGATTTCGCGACCGTTCGGTGCTGTATAAGAAACCTTTGCACCAATTTCTTGTCCTAGAACTGCTGCCCCTAGTGGTGACTTTTCGCTGTAAACATCTAGATCACCGGAAGAAATTTCACGGGAACCAATTAAGAACTTCATTTCATCGCCAGCAATAATTGCGGTAACAACCATTCCTGCGCCAACTTTTCCATCAGCACTGGCGGGCGGAGTTCCAATGTGCGCATTTTCCAACATTTGCTTTAACTGGCGAATGCGCGCTTCCATCTTTCCTTGTTCGTCACGAGCTGCGTGGTAGCCACCATTTTCTTTTAAATCACCTTCGGCACGTGCTGCTTCAATCTTTGCTGTGACCTCTTTGCGACCTGGACCTTCAAGCTGGGTCAGCTCAGCACGCAAGCGATCTGCGGCTTCTTGGGTCAACCATGTCTGTGTCATAAGGGGTAACGGTACTGGCTACTTACTTGGCGCGACAACTGGATACATCGGCATTGACCGCTTCGCTACGCGTAGGAACATCAGTGACCAGTTCAACCTTAGATTTTCCTGCAGGAATCTCTTGATCAATCTGCCCAACAATATTTTTATCAAAGTCACGAGCAATCAGGGTGCACACCACGACTTGGTTGCTGTCCTGTCTTTCAATGAAATATCGCACCGATGCAGATCGATCATCTGTAATGGCGAAGGAAACAAGCTGAGATCGAAGCGGCGGATTGGAGTGATAGAGCGCCGACCACATCAGCCAACCAATTCCGAGAATGCCGACAACAAGGGCTATCACCGGCCAGCGTGTGGCTTTGGCAACGCCGTATCGCTCTTCGTAGTTGAACGGCTTTTCGCTTTGCATGACATGATTATCGCATGGAACAAGAAGAAATCTTCATGGGATCTGCTGGATCCCTAACGGTCGGTATTTTGCTGATAGCCGTGGTCTTTTTGATGCGCAGTTTTTACAAGCGCTTCATGGGCATAGATCGAAGCGATGACTCTAAGGAATAATCTCCTAAGCAAGATTTTCCAAGGCGTTGCGGTACTGGCTATTGCAGCACTCTTTGTTGGATTAGGTTTTTGGCAGCTTCAACGCGCTGCAGATTTAAAAGAAAGTCTAAAAGTTGCCCGAACAATTGATGCAGAAGTTGTTACCTTGCAATCAGTTGCACAACCTCGGATAGCTCTAGGGGAACAAGCATTTAATAGAACAGTTTCTTTCTCCGGAAAATACATTGCAAATTTCAGAGCCCCTAATCAAATAGATGGAAACGGTGTTGTCTCCGATTGGGAAGTTGCACTTGCTCAAGTTGATGAACAGTCGGCAATTTTGGTTGTAAGGGGATTGTGGTCAGAAAGATTGCTCAACCCCGAAATTCAACAATCAATGAACATTGATATCGAAGGGGTGTTAGTTGCCAGCCAATTCGCAGACCGCGCCGACAATGTTCCGGGGATTATCTCTAGATTAGATAGCGCCGTTGTTGTCGGATTAACTGATTTAGATTTATATGACGGCTATATCCAGGCCCGAGCCGAATCTGTTCGGGGGGCTGAACTGGAGCGTTCCCGAATTACAGAAGAAAAAATCAACCCCAAAATCCCTGGTTACTACTGGCAGCACATTTCCTATGTGGCCATTTGGTGGCTGATGGCCGCAGTGGTGCTGTACCTACCCTTTTATCGTCGTAGAGTTACCCCATGAGCGGAGCAATTAAGCGGTACCGATTTATGGCGCTAGTAGCCGGAGTTATGTCCCTTCTATTGTGGTTCGTAGATCTGCCGGTCATGTACCTATTTGATAATCCCGACTGGAAGTCTGCAGTAGCGTGGATTCCATTTGTTCACGGCTGGGTTTATGCAGTCTATGTACTTGTAGCTATTCAATTTTCAGTTAAAGCCCGCTGGTCAATGAAGAAAATGATCTGGCTGATTTTGGCTGGAACTCTTCCAATTGCATCAATTGCTGCGGAGCGCAGAGTTGTTCGACAGTATTCGTAAGCCGGTTAAATCGCTGATTTATCCACTGTACGAGTGGCGGCTGATTCGATCGCTAGATTTTTCAAAGACCCCACAGCATGTTGGCGTCATTCTTGATGGCAACCGGCGCTGGGCAAAATCTAATCCGACCAACAATGATCCCCATGGTCACAAAGCAGGCGCAAACAAGATCATTGATTTTTTGGGTTGGTGTGATGATGCCCAAGTTAAGGTCGTAACGCTGTGGTTGCTATCAACTGACAATTTCAAGCGCTCGCAAGAAGAAATTGATGAGCTGTTAAAGATCATCGGCAACACCGTTGATGAACTTGCTGCCACTGGTCGTTGGAACATCAAAGCGGTGGGCGCGCTAGATCTTCTACCACCCTGGCTGGAAGAAAAACTGAGCTCCTTAAAGCCGATCCGAAACGATGGCGTCGAAGTCAATGTAGCCATTAGCTACGGCGGCCGTCGCGAAATTGTTGATGCAGTGAAGAATTACTTGACCGAAGAAGAAGCTGCGGGCCATTCCATCAAGGATGCACAAGAAAAGTTAACCGCTGAAGATATTTCTAAATTTTTATACACCGCAGGCCAACCCGATCCCGAACTATTGATTCGCACCTCTGGCGAGCAACGCCTTGGGGGCTTCTTGTTATGGCAAAGTGCTTTATCTGAATTTTACTTTTGTGAGGCGTATTGGCCAGATTTCCGTCACCTAGATTTTCTTAGAGCACTTCGTTCTTACTCTGTGAGACAACGTCGCTTCGGTTCATAAATCGCAACCAAGAATTTACCTAGTTCTATCGCGTGTCTGCACAAAATTCATTGCTGACCGTTCTACCTTTTTACTGTCCGAAGCACACCCGACGATCACAATTAAATCTAGGAGCAAGCATTGGCTGCTAAGGGTCAAAAAGCTAAGAAAACCTTTGTTTTAGATACCAGCGTTTTGCTCGCAGACCCCGGGGCGCTTTATAGATTTGCCGAACATGAAGTCATCATCCCGATCGCAGTTATCGGTGAATTAGAGACCAAAAGAGATCACCCAGAACTTGGCTATTTTGCCCGTGCCGCCCTTCGCGCATTAGATGATCTCCGCCTTTCCCATGGTCGCCTTGATAAAGCGCTGACTATTACGCCTGAAGGTGGAACCCTTTCAGTAGAGCTCAACCACACAGATCTTTCGACCTTGCCTCATGGATTCCTGCGAGATGGCACCAACGATTCACGAATCCTTGCCATCGCTAAAAACTTAATGTCTGATGGAAAAGATGTCGTCCTTGTAACTAAGGATCTGCCACTTCGGGTCAAAGCATCATCGGTGGGCGTTGAGGCCCAGGAGTATTTGGCAGAGCTTGTCTCCAATAGCGGTTGGACCGGAATTGAAGAGTTAGATGTCAGCCACAGTGTCATCGATGATTTGTACTCCGGTGATTTTGCAGATCATGAAGCTGCCCACCAATTTCCAGTCCATACAGGTGTAGTCCTGCATTCCGAAAAAGGATCGGCGCTAGCCCGCGTCACCGAAAGCAAGCAGTTGAAATTAGTACGAGGTGATCGCCAAGCTTTTGGTCTGCACGGTCGCAGCGCCGAACAACGAATTGCGCTGGACATCTTGCTCGATGAAAACATTGGAATCGTCTCTTTGGGTGGCCGGGCCGGAACTGGAAAGTCAGCCCTTGCCTTGTGCGCCGGACTCGAAGCGGTTATGGAAAAACGTCTTCACAAAAAGGTAGTCATCTTCCGCCCGCTCTATCCAGTGGGTGGCCAAGAGCTGGGTTACTTGCCAGGTTCAGAGGGCGAAAAGATGTCCCCTTGGGCCCAAGCGGTTTTCGATACTTTGGGCGCACTCGTTAGCCAACCTGTCATTGATGAAATCATCGACCGTGGCCTGATTGAAGTCCTGCCCCTGACCCACATTCGTGGCCGCTCTTTGCATGACTCCTTTGTGATCGTGGATGAAGCCCAATCTTTGGAACGGGGAGTCCTGCTAACCGTCCTTTCCAGAATCGGCACCGCCTCCAGGGTTGTCCTCACCCACGATGTTGCCCAGCGAGACAACCTTCGGGTCGGTCGCCATGACGGAGTTGTCGCGGTTGTTGAAACTTTGAAGGGCCATCCGCTCTTTGCCCATGTGACTCTGACCCGAAGCGAGCGCTCGCCAATTGCTGCCCTTGTAACTGAAATGCTGGAGGGTCCGGCCGGCAATTAACCGGCGAGTTTACGAGCCGGTCAATATGAATAGCCCGGTAGCGACATGGCTCCAAAAGGGCCAGAATCTATCTCACAGTCACATTTCCGACATTTCGGACATTACCCTATCTGACCTGCGGTTTTACCTATCCACAGCTTTCTGATTTCCTGAGAATTTCCGACTCCAGCACACTTTGATTTGCCGATGAGCCCTTTCTAAGGCACCTTAAAGGCATTCCCCTTAAGTCAATGAGCCTCATTTGAGGCTGATTGGCCATGGCAAGAAACCGTGGGTGAGTACCGACGGGTGAGTAGAAAGGAGTCAGGGCATGAAGTCGAAGTCAGCACGATCAGTTGCCATCCTTGGCCTCTCATCCTGCCTGCTTTTGGTTGCCACCTTGCTACCAGCGGCTAACGCCCTTGAACTCTCATTGACTTCTAGCGTCGAATTGGAAGTTCCAAAGAGCGCGCTAATTGTCGAACCTGGAACCACCGCATTTCTCTTTGCCGAAGATGACCTAATCGCCACAGCATCGGGTGCCATCTTTTCAACCCAATTGGCATTGGTTTCAGCTGTCAGTCGCCAAGTTGAGTTAGCCCGCAAACCGGTAGGTGCAAAGAAGGTCGCACGCAGCATCCTGATGGATGAATACGGTTTTAGCGAAAAGCAGTACCAATGTTTAAAAACCTTGTGGACCAAGGAAAGTAACTGGAACTATAAATCTCGCAATAAAAAAACTGGCGCACATGGAATTCCACAAGCCCTACCTGCCAACAAAATGGATATTGTGTCAACGGATTGGCGCACCAACCCGGTAACTCAGATCCGTTGGGGACTTCGCTACATCAGCATTCGTTATGAGACACCATGTAAGGCGCTGGCAAAGCACAAGCGAAGCAACTGGTACTAATTTAAACCTCTGAACGCTTTCCAATTGTCATCGGCTTACTTGTTGAGGCAAAGAAATCATTACCCTTGTCATCGACAACAATAAAGGCCGGGAAATCCACGACATCGATCTTCCAGACCGCTTCCATTCCGAGCTCTTCAAAATCTAAGACCTCAACCTTTTTGATGCAATCCAAGGCAAGTCGCGCCGCCGGTCCACCAATTGATCCAAGATAAAAACCACCATGTGAATTACAGGCATCGGTGACCGCCTTTGATCGGTTGCCCTTTGCCAGCATCACCATAGATCCGCCTTGTGATTGGAAGTAATCAACATAGGAATCCATGCGACCTGCAGTTGTGGGACCAAAGGAACCTGATGCATACCCTTCAGGGGTCTTGGCAGGACCAGCGTAATAAACAGCGTAATTCTTTAAGTATTCAGGCATTGGCTTGCCTTCATCCATCATTGCTTTGATCTTGGCATGGGCTAAATCGCGAGCCACAACAAGTGTGCCGGTCAAAGAAAGTCGAGTCTTTACTGGGTGCTTTGAAAGCTCAGCTAAAACCGCTGCCATTGGCTGATTCAGATCAATTGCCACAACATCATCATTTAAATGCTCATCAGTTGTCTCGGGCAAGAAGTGTGCAGGATCGCGCTCTAGCTCTTCTAGGAAAATTCCATCCTTAGTGATCTTGGCCTTGGCTTGGCGATCTGCAGAACAAGAAACTGCGATTGCAATTGGTAGAGATGCACCGTGGCGGGGCAAGCGAACAACGCGAACATCGTGGCAGAAGTACTTGCCACCAAATTGTGCACCGATTCCTAATGTGCGAGTTAGTTCAAGAACCTTTTGTTCTAATTCAATATCGCGGAAACCGTGACCAGTTGCCGCGTCCCCTGAAGTTGGCAGTGAATCCAAATACTTAGTACTTGCCAGCTTTGCTGTTTTTACTGTGTGTTCGGCACTTGTTCCACCGATGACAATTGCCAAGTGATACGGAGGACAAGCCGCAGTTCCAATCGAACGCAGCTTTTCATCCAACCAGGTCATAAATGATGCTGGGTTTAAAACCGCTTTGGTCTCTTGATACAAAAATGACTTATTAGCGCTGCCGCCACCCTTAGCGATGTAGAGCAAGTTGTATTCATCCTGATGATCGCTATCGGCATAGATTTCGATTTGGGCGGGCAAGTTATTACCGGTGTTCTTTTCTTCCCATGTTGTAACCGGAGCCATCTGCGAATAACGAAGATTTAACTGGGTGTAGGCATCATAAATACCTTGTGAAATCGCGACTTCATCTTTGCCAGTGGTTAATACGTACTGGCCCTTTTTGCCCATAACCAGTGCTGTGCCTGTGTCTTGGCACATTGGCAAAATTCCACCGGCAGCAATATTGGCATTTTTCAAAAGGTCGATCGCCACAAAGCGATCATTTGCTGAAGCCTCTGGATCTTTAACAATATTTGTTAGCTGCTGTAAATGTTCAGCGCGAAGGTAATGATTGATGTCATGAATTGCTTCAGATGTCAGCTTTTCTAGCGCCGATGGTTCAACCTGTAAAAACTCTTTATCGCCCAGCTTTACAACCGATACACCCTCTTTGCTAACAAGGCGATACTTGGTCTTATCTTCGCCCAGTGGCAAAAGATCTGAGTATGAAAAGTTTGGCATCGTATTTACGAATCGCTTGTCGGCTTTACTGAATCAAGCTTTTTCTTTGCCCCATCTAGCCACTCTTGGCAGATCTTGGCTAACTCTTCGCCGCGCTCCCACAACTTCAAAGACTCTTCCAAAGTTGCACTGCCCGCTTCCAGGGATTCAACAACTTCAGCTAACTCGTCTCGAGCTGCTTCATATGAGATTTTCTTCGCTTCGGCCATGGTCTAAATCTACTCTCTCTTTGCTATTCCTTGACTGTGGCTTTGGTCTCGCCCTTTGCAAGACGAAGTCGCAGTTCATCGCCTGCCTTTAACTTCTTCGGATCTGTAACGATTTGGCCATCGGCTAACTGAACTACTGAATATCCGCGGTCCAACGTTGATTGTGGTGACAAAGCCCTAACACGGGCCTTGATCTGCTTGAGCTCTTCTTTGGCCAGTTTTATTGAAGCCCCAAAGGAGCGATTTGATCTATCCCTTAGCCCAGCAATGATTTCAGCCCTAGTTGTGATTAATACATGCGGGTCTTTCATTACGGGGCGGTTTTTAAAGTTTGTAATCCGTGTTGATTCAAGATCTAAACGATTTAACAAGGTGCGACGGGCTCTATCTCGCATCGCACTGATCATTTGGATTTCTTCTGCGATATCTGGAACAACGCGCTTGGCCGCATCCGTTGGAGTTGATGCTCGGTAATCTGCCACTAAATCTAAAAGTGGTGAATCCTTTTCGTGGCCGATGGCAGAAACAATGGGAGTTTCACAAGAAGCGGCTAAACGTACAAGTCCTTCATCACTAAATGGCAGCAAGTCTTCAAAGGATCCACCACCACGGGTAATGATGATGACCTCAACATCCTTGTTGGCTTCTAATTCGCGCAAAGCTGCGGAAACTTCTGAAACAGCTGCTGCGCCCTGAACTGTTACTTCGCGGATTTCAAATTGAACACTTGGCCAACGACGCTTTGCATTTTCAACAACATCTTTTTCGGCATCGGTATTGCGGCCACAGATCAACCCAATAACTTTTGGCAGCAAAGGCAGTGCAACTTTTCGATCAGAATTAAATAATCCTTCGCCAGCCAATAAATTTTTCAACGCTTCTAAGCGAGCAAGAAGTTCTCCAACACCGACCTGTCGGATCTCGCGGGCAGAAAAAGAGAGCGATCCATTTTTTGTATACCAAGAAGGTTTTGCATACATAACGATGCGGGCGTTATCGGGCAAAGGCTTGACTGCAGCGATGACAGATTTGTGACACATCACTGAAATAGACATATCAACGCTTGGATCACGCAGGCGCATAAAAGCCATCATTCCGCTGCGTTCGTTTAATTCACTGATCTCGCCCTCAATCCAGATTGGGCCAAGACGTTCTACGTACTCCTTAATTGCTTCAGATACGACCCGAACCGTTGCTGGGGCATCACTTGAAGTTTCGAACATGGGATGAGCCTAATAGACTGCCCCCATGACTAAGAGAGTTCTACTGGCAGCGCCTCGCGGATATTGCGCTGGGGTAGATCGCGCCGTTATCACCGTTGAAAAGGCGTTGGCTCTCTATGGCGCACCTGTCTATGTTCGCAAGCAAATCGTCCATAACATTCACGTCGTTACTTCACTAGAGGCAAAGGGTGCGATTTTTGTAGATGAAACCGATGAAGTGCCAGAGGGTAAGACCGTTGTTTTTTCAGCCCACGGAGTTTCGCCAAAGGTCCACGAAGAAGCAGCTGCGCGCAATCTAAAAACTATTGATGCAACCTGTCCATTGGTGACCAAGGTTCACCACGAGGTTCGACGCTTTGCAACAGAAGATGCCGAGATTTTGCTCATTGGTCACCACGGCCATGAAGAGGTTGAAGGAACTGCCGGAGAAGCACCTGACAAGGTTCGAATTGTTGATGGCCTTGAAGGGGCTCGCACAATCCAGCCAACACCTGGCAAGAATTTGATCTGGTTATCGCAAACAACTTTATCGGTTGATGAAACTATGGAAACTGTTGCGATCTTGAAGGAGCGCTTTCCAGATATTCAAGCCCCACCAAGTGATGACATTTGTTATGCAACCCAAAATCGTCAAGAGGCGATCAAGGTCATTGCACCGCAAGCAGATCTAGTCATTGTTGTTGGTTCCCAGAATTCAAGTAACTCGGTGCGTTTGGCTGAAGTTGCTTTGGAATACGGCGCAAAAGTTTCACACTTGATTGACTACGCCGAAGAGATTCAGGATCAATGGTTTGTCGATGTTGAAACTATTGGCGTGACTAGCGGTGCATCAGTGCCAGAGATTTTAGTTAAGGATGTTTTGGCAACCTTGGCCGAACATGGTTTCAGAGATGTTCAAGAAATTACTGCGGCCGAAGAGACTTTGCTGTTTTCACTTCCACCAGAACTGCGTAAAGATATGAAGGCAGCGGGCCAGATTTAATCTGCTTGCTTGGCGGTTCTTTTCTTTGAGGGCTTAGCTTTTGCTTTTTCATTCAAGTACACAAACCAGCCGTATAGCGCTGAAATAATCAAGAATGGCGCCTCTGATGCAAGGGCTGCGATGAAATCAATTCCAATTCGTGAAGGTCTAAAGCCATCCAGCAAAATTGTAAAAAGAAGCGCGGATCCAGCAAAAGCCAACGGCGGAGTTACGGCAGAAACATAGGTTGTTCCGGGACGACCAAAGCGAAGTGAGCCAAAAGTAGCGGTACAGATAGCGATTCCCGTGAGAATTCCAACGCCGGTGCGGATTGTCATTTCGATAAAAACGAAAAAGCCGATGAAGAGAAACTGCAAAACAACGATGCCCTGCTTCTTTAATCCAGGACCCTGGATTTGAATCTTCTGAAGTGTGCTCATTTCTCATCTACCTCTTCTGCATCAATGTAATCATCGCCGGTTTCTAGTTCAGCATTTTTTAATTCGCGAACATCACCAGGGGCTTCAGGATACTCAATTGCCAGCTTGTCTTTATCCCCTGCAACTCCCAAGTTATGAATCCGACGAGCTGGAGCCAGGACAGTCTTTTCAGCCGTTGGCACCAAATCTTCATACGCCTTCGATGTTGATGAGATCGCCTTGCCGACCGCCACAATCTTGGTGTGTAACAAGGTGATGTTCTTTAAGAAAGTGCTGGCAACCTTTTGAATCTCATCAGCGTTTTCTGCCAACTTGTTGCGGGTAAAGATGTAACCAATAGTGCGCAATAGCGCCATCATTGATGTTGGAGTAGCCACGGTAACCCCCACTTTGAAAGCCTTTTCTAGGAACATTGGATCAAGGCGCAAAGCCTCTGATAGCAAGGTTTCAAAGGGCACAAAGAGAACGACAAAATCAGGTGAGCCCTGGGATTTGTGGTACCCACGCTTTGCGAGCGCTTCGACATGCTTTAACAAATCCTTAGTGTGCTGCTGCAAGTACTCATCACGTTGTGATTGATCATCAGTTCCGAAAGCTTCTAGGAAACGTTCAAAGGGAAACTTGGAATCAATAAACAATTGCGAACCACCAGGCATGTTGACGGTGACATCTGGAATACCTGATGAATCAGAATCTGTCGTTGATCGTTGCGCGGTGTACTCATGTCCTTCGCGAAGGCCTGCTTGCTCAAGTAAAAGCTCTAACTGGGCCTCACCAAATTTTCCACGGGTCTGCGAATTAGATAAAGCACCAGCAATCTTCTTGGTTTCATCAAAGATGGATTCCGATGCGCGACGCATTTCCAGAATCGTTGTATTGAGCTTTGCCTCAGCTTCGGTACGGATGCGGTTAGCCTCATTGGATTGAGTCGTTAACTTTGACACCGAATCCTTAACCGCCAACAGTTCAGCGTTTAACGTGATCGCTGTTTCTGTCTTTTTGCGCTCGGCATCTAGTTGAGCCTTGTAATCATCGAGCAGGGCTTGATTGCCTGATGAATCCTTGGATTTCAGGGCTGACAATAGGTATCCGATCGCAGATCCTGCGATAAGTCCTATTAATAGGGTCACTACGTAAGCGGGCATGGGCCTATCGTGGCAGGGAGCACTGACAATCCCGCGTAGGCTTACCCCAGTGAGCCTCTCTATCGGAATCGTCGGACTGCCAAACGTCGGAAAGTCGACCCTTTTTAATGCTCTGACTAAGAACAACGTATTGGCCGCTAACTACCCCTTTGCCACCATCGAACCCAATGTGGGAATCGTGGGAGTGCCAGATGAGCGAATAGCCCAGCTAGCCCAGATTTTTTCTTCAGAAAAACTATTACCAGCAGTTGTTTCCTTTGTTGATATCGCCGGAATCGTAAAAGGGGCATCCGAAGGTGCCGGTCTTGGTAATAAGTTCCTCACAAATATTCGTGACACCGATGCAATCTGTCAGGTGATCCGCGTTTTCAATGATGGCGATGTGGTTCACGTCGATGGTCGAATCGATCCAGCATCAGATATGGAAACAATCAATACTGAATTAGCGCTCGCAGATTTACAGACAATTGAAAAGGCTATTCCGCGTTTGGAAAAAGAAGCCCGTGTTGCCAAAGAAAAGGCACCGGTTTTGGAAGCCGTGAAAGCTGCCAACGATTGGTTGCAATCTGGAAAGCCTTTGTCACAAAGTTCAATCGATCGCGAACTGCTGGCTGAGCTTCATCTGTTAACTGCTAAGCCTTTCTTATATGTCTTTAATGTAGATGCTGCCGAATTAAATGATCCAGAACTTAAGGCAAAGCTGCAGGCACTTGTTGCACCAGCTGAAGCAATTTTCTTGGATGCAAAAACAGAGGCAGAACTAGCAGAACTCAGCGATGAGGATGCATTGGAATTGTTGCAATCAATTGGTTTGAAAGAACCAGGTCTTGCAACCTTGGCACGTGTTGGCTTCGATACTTTGGGATTGCAGACATATTTAACTGCAGGTCCAAAAGAAGCACGCGCGTGGACGATTCACAAAGGTGACACCGCACCCATGGCCGCTGGTGTTATTCATACTGATTTCCAAAAGGGATTTATTAAGGCTGAAATCGTCAGCTTTGAAGATCTCATTGCCGCAGGATCTATGGCTGAAGCGAAAGCTAAGGGCAAGGTTCGTATGGAAGGCAAGGAATATGTAATGGCCGATGGAGATGTAGTGGAGTTCAGATTCAATGTCTAGCAAACCAATTTCGATAAAGCGCCAACCACACCTAAAGGATCTACCTGTAAAGACCCGCGATAACCTGCGTAACGTAGCGATCATCGCCCACGTTGACCACGGAAAGACAACACTGGTTGATGCCATGTTGTGGCAATCCGGTGCATTCGCAGCCCACAAGGTTCAGGGCGAAGGTCAAGACCGCATGATGGATTCCATGGATCTAGAACGTGAAAAGGGAATTACGATTCTTGCCAAGAACACCGCTGTTAAGCGCGGCGACACAATCGTTAACATCATTGATACTCCGGGCCACGCCGACTTTGGTGGCGAAGTAGAGCGCGGACTTGAAATGGTTGATGGCGTTATCTTGTTGGTTGATGCTTCAGAAGGTCCACTGCCACAAACACGTTTCGTTTTGCGTAAAGCACTTGAAAAGAATTTGCCAGTTATCTTGTTGATCAACAAGGTTGACCGTCCCGATTCGCGTATCGCCGAAGTTGTTGATGAAGCGTACGAACTGTTCCTTGATCTTGGAGCAAATGAAGAGCAGATTGAATTCCCAGTTGTCTATGCATCAGCTAAAGCTGGTCGTGCATCATTGACACGTCCTGCAGATGGTGGAATGCCAGATGAGACAAACCTTGATGTTTTGTTTGACACTATCTTCTCTGCAATTCCAGCACCTGTTTATCACGAAGGTGCGCCATTGCAGGCACACGTTACAAACCTTGACTCGTCTCCATTCTTGGGTCGTCTTGCACTATGTCGCGTACGCGAAGGTGTTATTAAAAAGGGTCAATCTGTAACTTGGATTAAGACTGATGGAACAACAGAGCGCGTAAAGATTTCAGAGCTTTTAATTACTGAAGCCCTAGAGCGCGTTCCAGCACTTGAAGCACACCCTGGAGACATCATCGCGGTAGCCGGTATCGACACAATTACATTGGGCGAAACCCTTGCCGACAATGAAAATCCACATGCACTTCCTTTGATCATCGTTGATGAACCATCTATTTCGATGACAATCGGTATCAATACTTCTCCACTAGCGGGCAAGAGCGGCAAGCTGCTTACTGCGCGCCAAGTGAAGGGACGTTTGGATGCCGAACTAGTCGGTAACGTTTCATTGCGCGTGCTTAATACTGATCGTCCAGATACGTGGGAAGTTCAGGGTCGTGGAGAACTTCAGCTAGCTGTTCTAGTTGAAATCATGAAGCGCGAAGGTTTTGAACTAACTGTTGGTAAGCCACAGGTAGTTATCAAGAAGATTGATGGCAAGGTTCACGAGCCAATGGAGCGTTTAACAATTGATGCACCAGAAGAGTACTTAGGTGTTCTTACTCAGTTGATGGCACTTCGTAAGGGTCGCATGGAGCAAATGGTTAATCACGGAACCGGTTGGATCCGTCTTGATTACAAGGTTCCATCACGTGGACTTATTGGTTTCCGTACAGAATTCTTAACTGAAACTCGTGGAACTGGTTTGCTACACCACGTATTTGATGGTTACGAGCCTTGGTTCGGAGATATTCGTACTCGTGCAACTGGATCACTTGTTTCAGACCGCATGGGAACAGTTACTTCATACGCTCTTTACGGAACACAAGATCGCGGAACTATTTTCGTAGAACCAGGCGATGAAGTGTACGAAGGTATGGTTATTGGCGAGAACTCTCGTAACGATGACATGGACGTTAACTGTGTTCGCGAAAAGAAGCTGACAAACATGCGTGCTTCAGGTACTGATGAATCAGAGCGTTTGATTCCGCCTAAGAAGCTCAACATGGAAGGCGCTTTGGAATTCTGTCGCGAAGATGAATGCGTCGAAGTGACACCTGCAGTTGTTCGTATCCGTAAGGTTGTTCTTAACGGCGATGAGCGAGCACGTGCTACATCTCGCGCGAAGAAGGCAAATCTCAACGCTAATTAATTTGATCAAAAAAGCCCGTACCAAACACTTGGTGCGGGCTTTTTTGTGCTCGCATCCCTGATTCGTCAGTCCATTACGGTTGAATTACGACTGTGAGTAAGCAGCCCTTCAGCCTTGTACGACAGGTACTTAAGGCTGCCCCTGTTGCACTGGACGCAGAACAGCTGGCCGTTGTCGCACACCGCGGGTCTCCAATCGTTGTTCAAGGCGGACCAGGTACCGGCAAGACAACGGTTTTAATTGAAGCCGCTCTTGCTCGGATTGAATCAGGCCAAAACCCAGATTCAATTTTGCTTCTTACCTATGGTCGCGAACGAGCATCTGAACTTCGTGATGCGATTGCGCTGCGCACAACCAAGACAATGTTTGAACCATTAGCGCGCACATTCCATTCTTTGGCATTTTCAATTTTGAAGATGAAGGCAAAAGGTGATCCAGATCCGATTTTGCTAAGCGGTCCAGAACAAGAAAACTACATTCGTGAACTTCTGCAGGGTGACATTGTTGATGGGTATAAAGAGTGGCCAGAAGATTTACATAAGGCGTTAACAACTGGTGGGTTCGCCCGCGAACTGCGCGATCTAATTTTGCGTGCATCAGAACGTGGAATCGATGCAGACCAGTTAGCACAGCTCGGCACACAAGAAGGCGAAAAGTATTGGCAAGCAGCAGCTGCCTTCTGGAAGAGATATTCAAATTCCATGATCATGCGCGAAATCAGCGCCCAAGATGCAAAGCTACGTATCGATCCATCCGAACTTGTTTCGCGGGCATCGATTCACTTGCGTAATAATCTAGAACTGCTGGACCAACTGCGTAATCGATTTACAACAATCATGGTTGATGAATTTCAAGAAAGCGATCCGGCACAGCGTGAACTATTGGCACTTCTTGCCGGTAACGATGTAATCATTTGTGCTGATGCAGATAGCGCGGTCGGTCGATTCCGCGGGGCAGATCCAGATGGTTTAGCTGCAGCCCTTGACCCATATCGCGCACAAGAAGTTGTTCTTTCTCATGTGTATCGCAATGCGAAGGCGGTCTTTGCAGTTGGGCATGAATATGTTCAGGGATTCAGGGGTTCACCAGTTACCCGCAAGCGCACTGAAGCCACTGAAAATCAAGGCTTTGTCGGGGTACACCGCTTTAGAAGTGCGGCCGAAGAAGCAGCTTTTATCGCGCATCAATTTCGCAGTGCGCATTTGCGTCAAGGTATTTCATATAGCGACATGGCAGTTGTCCTTCGCACGCCAGGAGTTCAAGCATCTGCGCTGCGCCGTGCATTTTCACAAGTTGGTATTCCAGTTGCATCCGAGCTTCAAGCATTAGCTGGCAACCCTGCAATCACTCCATTCCTGTTATTGGCACGAGTGGCAATTGGTGCACAGCCACTTAATCTAGATACAGCAGAGCGATTGCTGCTGTCAGAGTTTGGTGGTGCAGATTCAATATCTCTTCGCCGAATTCGACGAGCCATGATTACGGCACGTCCCGAAGGTGATGATCGTTCCGGAACTCAGTTATTACTAGATGCAATTCTGGACGGCCAATTGTTTATTGAAGGTGCAGACAGTGTTCTACGAGTCCATGAATTATTAAAGGGCGCAAAAGCGATTGCACGCAATAAGTCAGCGTTGGCCGATGATCTGTTGTGGTTTATTTGGGATAACGCAATCACAAGTGATGGACAGAAGTTAGCTATCACTTGGCGCAATCAAGCGTTGCGTCCCGGCATCCGTGGGGCAGCAGCTGATCGCGATCTTGATGCGCTGATGCAGTTGTTTGATTCTGCGGCGCGTTATTCCGAACGCTTTCCGTTGTCAGGTCCAGCCGCATTCATCAACGAGGTTGCCCAAGAAGAAATTGCGGGCGATGTCATTACCGCTAAGGGAGTTCGCCCAGATTTCGTAGAAATCCTTACCGTGCACAGCGCAAAGGGTCGCCAATGGGAAATAGTTGCAATCGCAGGTTTACAAGAAGGCACCTGGCCAAACCTGAAGCAGCGTTCTTCATTACTGGGCGCCGAACGTTTGGTAGAACGCAAGCGCAATCCTGATATTCCGCGGGATCAACTAGATGTAATCGCAGCAAATGGCCTACTCCAGGATGAACAACGGTTATTTCATGTGGCTCTAACCCGCGCCAAACAATCACTTTTCATCACCGCTGTGCAACGCGAAGATGAAGAGCCATCCCAGTTCTTCGAAGCTATCGAAGTCATGGTCAATAAGACAGATGATGAGGATGAACACATCATCACCGATGTTCCACGACCAATTACCGCCCCAGCTTTGGTTGCTGAACTTCGCGCACAATTAGCGGGACCAAAGGCGAAGGAAGCTGCCGCGTTGCTTAAGGCCATGAGTACCGAGGGAATTCACTTAGCTCACCCAGATAGTTGGATTGGTTCGGTTCCATTAAGTACCGATGCGCCAGTAATTGATCCGGATAAAGAAGTTGTTGTTTCTCCGTCAGGTGCCG